>CANRIL010000012.1 GCA_947630625.1 uncultured Clostridia bacterium | reverse complement strand
TTTACGCCGACTGACATGACGGCGCATGCCTAAATATTCGCCGCTGACTGATAAGAAAACCCGAAGGCGCAGTTTTGTGGACTGCGCCTTCCCTCTTTTATGCGGTAAATAAGGAAGCAATCCCAATATAATTAATTTGAAGGCGCAGTTTTGAGGACTGCGCCTTCCCTTTTTTATGCGGTAAATTCATTATCGGGCGGCTTCTTTCAAGGAAAAGCATCGACGCCGCCAATGCCTGCCAAATCCTTTTTCAAAAAAATTTTCGGATTTTACGAAATCGGTATTGACAAGCGCCGACATAGCGATTATAATTGTGTTGTAGTTAGTTACTCGACTAACTAACTGACCATGAAAGGAGATGTCGTTTTGAATGTCAATTCGAAGATAGAAAAGCCTATCTTCATTCAGATAGCGGAGCAGCTTGAGGACAGGATCTTCACGGGCGTGTTTCCCGAAGAAACGCAAATTCCGTCAATGAATGAAATTTCGGCTTTACTCAGTGTCAATCCCCATACGGTCCTTAAAGGGATGAACATACTGGTGGATGAAGAGATCATCTACAAAAAACGTGGGCTTGGCATGTTTGTGATGTCCGGCGCTGTCGAAAAGATACGGCAGAAAAGACAGAGCCGCTTTTATGAGCAGTATATAGCGGCTTTGATCGAAGAGGCGGAGAAACTGCATATGACCAAGGCAGATATTATCTCGCTGATAGAAAGGGGTTATCAGAATGGGAGCGATTCAAATTAAAGGCGTTACAAAACGGTATAAGAATTTCACCGCGCTTGACGATGTATCTGTTTCCTTTGAGTTCGGGAAAATCTACGGGCTCCTCGGCAGAAACGGGGCGGGCAAAACAACGCTTATCAATATTATCTCTAACCGTATTTTTGCAGACCGGGGAGAAATTTTGATCGACGGTATTCCGGCGAAGGAAAACATGGCCGTTCACGACAAGCTGTTCTGCATGAGCGAAACTGACCTTTACAACAGGGATTTGAAGGTAAGTGAACATTTTAAGTGGACGAAGCGGTTTTACAGCGAATTTGACCTCGACCGGGCGCTTGCGCTTTCGGAGAAGTATGATCTTGATGTAAACAGAAGATTCAAGGCTCTGTCGAAGGGGTACCAATCTATTTTCAAGCTGATCATCGCCCTGTCCGTGCCTGTTCCCTACGTCATTTTCGACGAGCCGGTGCTGGGGCTTGACGCCAATCACAGGGAGCTCTTTTACAGTCTGCTCCTGAAAGAATTTGAAGAAGGCGAGCGCACCTTCATCATCGCCACGCATTTAATCGAAGAGATTTCTGGCATTATCGAAGAAGTTGTTTTGATAGATAAAGGAAAAATTCTTCTGGAGGATCGAGTGGAGAGCCTAATGGAAAAGGGATACAGCATCTCCGGTTCAAAAGCGGAGGTCGAAAGCTACTGCGCGGGCAAAAATGTGATCGGGAGCGAGGAACTGGGCGGGCTTAAGATCGCCTATATTTTGGGCGAAAAAGATGCCCTGCCTAAAGATAGCAGCCTTCAGATCTCCGCAATTGATCTGCAAAAGCTGTTTGTCAAGTTGACCGGGAAAGGAGCGCTGCAATGAACAAGCTTAAATCTGCGATAACTTACGGGTGTCTGACAAAAATCAGGCCGCTGTTGATTTTTTATCTCGTGGAATACGGTCTTTTCGCTTTGGTCACGGCGGTCGTTGTGCTTTGCACGGGAAATTTTATGCCGAATACAAGCGGGGCGGAAATGTCGTCGGCTGTGTGCGTAAGCATTCTGGGAGCCCTGAGCTTCAGGGAGGACTTCAAGGTGTTTTTGCAGAACGGCTTTACACGCGCATACATCTTCCTTTCAACTTTTTGCAGCTTCCTTTTGATGTCCGCCGCGATGGCTCTGATAGATACCCTGCTCGGAAACGTTCTTCATCATTTTATTAATTACATTACGATTTTCGGGACGGTCTACGGATACGGAAATCTGTTTTTCAACTGGCTTCTGTTGACCTTCATGTATGTGATGTTTTGCAGCATTCTTTATCTGTCGTCGCTGGTGATAAACAAGGTCGGGAAAACAACGTCGCTTCTGATCGGTGTCGGTATTGCCGGTGTGATCCTGTTGATCGCCGCGTTGTTTCGGTTTGTATTTTCCCCGGAGCTTGTGGGCATGATCGGCAGATTTGTGACAAATGCGTTCGGGTTTATGAATGACGGAACGGTCGAGCTTGCTTTTCCTATCTTTACATTCTTAAGCGTAGGCGTCGTTTTCGGGCTCGGCTCTTATGCGCTCATACGGTATACGGAGCTGAAATAAACATAACTCGCGCGAAAAGCGGCGGCAGGAATTATTTCCGCCGCCGCTTCGCATTAGCTGTAGATTTATTTATTGTAAGAAAACTTCGCCGCTCTGCTTCGGATATTGTTGACGTGGGTGGGACTTTCGATTTTGTATGGCGCATGGTGCGGCTCGCGGCGACCGTTCGGGGTTTTCGATTTTGTATGACGCATGATGCGGCTTTGTCGGGGTCATAATACGACCGGCGGGCGCGCGATCGGGCGCTGATTTTATATCATCCCTCCGTTCGGCGGCGGGAGGCAAAAAAGCGCCTCAGCCTCGCGGAGCATTCGTCGGCGAGCACGCCGGAGACGACCTCCGGACGCCTGCCGAGCGGGTACGAGCACATGTTGAGTACGCTGCCGAGCGCGCCCATCGACGGGTCCTTCGCGCCGTATACGACTCGGTCTATCCGCGCGTTCAATATCGCGCCGGAGCACATCGGGCACGGCTCAAGCGTCACATACAGCGTGCAGCCGGAGAGCCGCCAGCCGCCGCGCGCGCGGCACGCCGCGTCTATCGCCGCGATCTCCGCGTGGCAAAGCGCATGGCGCTCCTCTTCCCTCGCGTTTCTCCCGCGAGCTATGATCTCCCCGCCGTAAACGATGACGCAGCCGACAGGAACTTCCCCCGCCGCCTCCGCCGCGTCGGCGAGCCTCAGCGCCTCCCGCATGAAAAATATATCCCGCTCGTCAGCCATATATCCGCCCATCCATCTCTTTTTTATCCGATACTATTATACATTCGGGCGCGGCGGCGCGCAAGGGATGTCGGCAATATCGCTGTTGTGAAATTTTTATTCTACGGGGATGACATCATAGAATTTCATCTCTCTGCCCGACTGGAGACGCACCCAGATCATGCGCCTGAAAATTTTTTGATTTTTCCGCGGAATACTATTGACAATCACGTGAACGCGTGGTATACTATTTTCAACAGATGCAAAAAGCATCCGATTTATCGCTTTATGAAAGGCAAGGTACACTCAAAACATGAGCGACTTCTTTGACAAGACAAAAAAGCTGCCCGATATGAAAAAGATCAAGCGGTACGTATTGATCGCGGTCGCGGTGATATTTGTCGCGGGGCTGGCGGCGAGCTGCTGGTTCACCGTAGACGAACAGGAGCAGGCGGTCATCACCACGTTCGGCAAAGTGACGGGCACGGCGGACGCCGGAATGCACTTCAAGCTTCCGTTCGGCATCCAGCGCGTGACGCCCGTCCCCGTAAACGTCTACCGCAAGATCGAGATCGGCTACAAATCAGACGGAAACGTTGACGTTTCCGTTGACGACGAAAGCAAGATGATCACCGGAGACTACAACATAATCAACATCGACTTCTTTGTCGAATATAAGATCTCCGACCCGATCAAATACCTTTACAACTCCTACGACGCCGACACGATCCTGAAAAACCTCGTCCAGAGCCAGCTCCGCTCCGTCGTCGGCTCGACGGATGTCGACAGCGCGCTTACAACGGGGCGCACCGAGATGCAGATACAGATACAGGACCTTGTCACCTCTCAGCTTGAAAAATACGATATCGGCCTCGTGCTGACCAACATCTCGATCCAGGACAGCGAACCGCCGACGGATACGGTCACGGCGGCGTTCAAGGCGGTCGAAACTGCGAAGCAGTCCGCCGAGCGTGTCATCAACCAGGCAGAGGCTTACCAGAACGAGAAAATCCCCGCGGCAGAGGCTCAGGCGGACGCGCTCTTACAGAACGCCGAATACCTGAAACAGAGCCGCATAAACGAGGCGAAGGAAGCTGTCGCGATGTTCACGGCGATGTATTCCCAGTACCAGAACGACCCTGAGATCACGCGAATCCGCATGTACTACGAGGCGATCTCCGAAGTGCTTCCGGGCGTCAAGCTCTATATCGACACGTCCGAAGGCGGAGTTTCAAAGCTCCTGCCGCTCGACAGCCTTGTGGCTGACGCGACCGCCGGTACTGTCGACACCTCTAACACGACAACGACAAAGGAGGACAACTGAAGATGAAAAAGGGCAAAAAGATCACTCTCGTCCTGCTCGCCGTTTTAGCTGTAGCTGCGATAATTGTGGCATTCAACAGCTTTTATACAGTTGCCGAGAACGAATACGTCTGCGTGTTCAGATTCTCGCGCATCGAATCGGTCACCGATGAAGCGGGGCTTCATTTCAAGATACCGTTCGTTGACGAAGTGCGCCGCTTCCCCGACACCGTGCTGCTTTACGACATTCCCCCGTCAGACGTTCTGACCTCCGACCAGAAGAGCATGACGGTCGACAGCTACCTGACCTGGAAGATCGCCGACCCGCAGGTGTTCTATCAGACGCTCGGCACGATAAGCGCCGCCGAAACGCGCCTGAACGCGCTGACGTATAACGCGCTCAAGAACCTGATGGGCACGCTCGCGCAGGACGACATCATCAACCGCGAGGACGCGAGCGAGCGCAACGACATATACGCCGGAATAACGACCGATGTCGCCGAGGACGCGAAGGTCTACGGGATCAATGTCATAGACGTGAAGATCAAGCGCTTCGATTTGCCGGAGGACAACGAACAGGCCGTTTACGAGCGCATGATCTCCGACCGCGAGAGGATCGCCGCCGAATATACGGCGAACGGTCAATATCAGGCGTCGCTCATCAGGAACGACGTTGACAAGCAGGTCAACATCATCATCTCCAATGCCGAGGCGGAGGCCGCCGCGATCGAGGCGGAGGGCGAAGCCGAATATATGCGTCTGCTTGCGGAGGCATACGACACGGACGACAAGAAGGACTTCTATGAATTCGTCCGCGCGCTCGACGCGCTCAAGGCTTCCCTCAACGGGAATGAAAAGGTCGTCATACTCGGCCGCGACTCCGAGCTCGGCCGCCTTTTGATCGGTTCCATGCTGAACGGCGAGGGCGACAGCACAGCCGAATAAAAAATCTTTCGGGGGGAAGCTTTTCGTGAAAGGCTTCCCCCTCGCCGCAATTTCCTATATAGGAGGGGAAACATGGGAGGCTATATCTGGTCGTTTGCCGTGTCGCTGATCGTCCCGCTCACAATGATCGGCTTCGGGGCGTACTTTATGAAGCGTGCGCCGAAGGAAATAAACGCGTTTTTCGGTTACAGGACGCGCCGCTCGATGAAAAGCCGCGAGACGTGGGAGTTCGCGCACAAATACTGCGGCAGGCTCTGGTTTTATTTCGGGCTCTGCATGATCCCGGCTGACCTCGCCGCGCTCTCGATCGCCGCCGCGCTCATCCCGGATGCGGACGGCTTCGCCGTCGCGATGAGCGTCGCCGTATTTATTGAGATCGCGGTCATGTTTATCCCGCTCGCCAAAACGGAGCGCGCGCTCGACCGCACATTCGACCGGCACGGCAGGCGGAAATGACCGCCCAGCGCTTTCACAAAATCCGACTGCACCCGCCCGCCGGGCGTTCCCGACTGCGAATTTGACCGGTCGTCCGTCCCGCGCTTTTTCAAAAATCAACAACACCCGCCCGCCGGGCGAGCAAAACACGCGCGGCGGGCGTCGCTTTTTGTCTTTCGTCCGATAATATCCGCACGCCGGCGCATAGTTTTCCCGCGGAGTCGCTATTCCTCTCGCGGGAAATTGAACCGCGCCGACATTTCCGCCGACTCCCCGCTATGGGTGGCCGCAAAACTTCCCCGCCCCGACACGCCGCCTTCGACCGACAAAGCGCCCCGCGCGTTATAAAATGTTATTCACCGTATGGAAAATAACATAAAGGACGGATGTCAAAGTGAATAAGGAAGATTCGAAAAAAAACGCGGCGCGGTGGAGCCGTTTGAAGGAGAAAGCGTCAGGGTTCAGGTCGGAAATATCGGATGTGCTCACAGGGGCGCACGGACGGGACATGCTGATCTCGCCGCCGCTTCTGCGCATACTGAAGCCGGTGCTCCACATGGTGACCGCCTTCATGCTCGCCGGGTGCGGCATTGTGCTCGACGCGTACCCGTTCGGCGTTTCGTTTTTCGCCGCGTGCGGGCAGACGATGGTATGGGCATATGCGGGAGCCGTTCTGCGCGTGCTCGTTGACGGGCGCGACGTGCTGATCAGCCTCGCCGCGTACACGCTCTCGCTCATCCTTCGCCTGCTCGCGGGTGTGCTCTATGACGGCGAGGAGCGGACGAGCCGCCGCATTCCCGAAGGGTCGCTTCGCGTTCGTATGGCGATATCCGTCATAAGCGGCGCGTCCCTCGGCGCGTATTCCGCCATTTCGGGCGGATTTTCCTTCGCCTCGCTCGGCAATTTTATTCTCATGTGCACGCTCTGCCCGGCGTTGACGCTGCTTTATTACGGCGCGCTGACCGAGAAAAAGGAGTCGTTTTTGCGCATTTACCGCGACGCCGGTGAGGGCGCTGTCGCCGTGTCGATAATATTCGCGCTGCGCGGCATCGCGCCGCTGTCGATAGACCTCTCCGTCGTCGCCGCGTTCGTTCTCGTTCAATATGCGTCGCTGAGCCGCGGCACCGTCAAGGGCGCGGTGCTCGGCATATTCTGCGGGCTCGCGCTGCCGGTCCCGCTCGTTCCGATATTCGCGCTCGCCGCCATCGCCTCGGGGCTGCTCTACCGCGTGTCGCCGTATTTTGCGATCTCAATATCGGTCATGGTATCACTGTCGTTTACCGTATACGCCGGGGGCTACAAACTCGTGCTTTCGACCGCGCCCGGTCTTGTTGCGGGCGGCATTCTGACCGCCGCGCTCTTCGCCTCGGACGTTCTCGCCGTAAAGAAGCCCGCCAAATCGGACGAACAAGTTCCCGGCGAGGCACTGCTCGCTCTGGAGCGCGGGCGCGGAGCTGATGTGAACGACCACATCAGCGCCGAGGCGGAGGCGTTTTCCGGCATGTCCGAGATGTTATTCCGCCTCTCGGACAAGCTTCGCCGTCCGAGCAGCTACGACATAAAGCAGATCGCCGAGACTGAGAGCGCGGCGCTCTGCCGAAAATGCCGTTCGCGCGAGGTCTGCTGGGTCGAGCACGCCTCCGAGATGTCGGACGCGATCTCAAAACTGACCGAAACGCTCCGCACCGCGGGCGTCATAACGGACGACGACATTCCGGCGGAGCTTTACGACAACTGCTCCCAGCCGGGCGCGATCGTTGAGAAGATCAACCGCGGGTACGCGAAGCTTTTGGAGGGGTTGATCGAACGCGACAAAACGGAGATCATGGCGTTTGATTACAGCGCGATGTCCGCCGTTCTGCGCGACGTGATCTCCCAGCGCGAGGGCGAATACGAGATCAACTCTTCCCTCTCGACGCGCCTTCACGAGCTTTTGCGGCAGAACAGGATCAGCGCGCGCCGCGTCTGCGTATTCGGCGAGCGGCGGCGCACCGTATTTATCTCTGACATAAAGCTGTCGGGGCTCCACATCGGGGAGGACGACCTTCGTCAGCTCGCGGAGCGCGCGTGCGGCGGGAGATTTTCCGCGCCGGAATTTGAGCTGTCGGGTGCGTACGTCAACGCGACACTGAAAAGCGTCCGTTCGTTCAGCGCGGGATTCGAGCAGGCGCAGTCAAAAAAGGACGAGAGCGCCGCGAACGGCGACGCCGCCGTAAGCTTTGAATGCCGCGACGACCGCTATTGCGCGCTTCTGTGCGACGGGATGGGCAGCGGGCGCGAGGCGGCGCTCACGTCCGGGATGTGCACGCTTTTCATCGAAAAGATGATGTCCGCCGGCAATTCCGCCTCCGTCACGCTCAAGATGTTGAACTGCTTCCTCCGCGCGCGCGGTTCCGAATGTTCCTCCACCGTCGATCTCTTTGAATTTGACCTTGTGAGCGGGAGCGCGAGATTCATCAAGAGCGGCGCCGCGCCGTCATACGTCGTCCGCGGCACGAACGTATACAAGATCAGCTCGCGGACGATCCCCGTCGGCATAATGCGCGCGCTCGACGCGGAGGAAACTTCGATCAATCTCAGTCCCGGCGACCTCGTTGTTCTCGTCTCGGACGGGATCACGAAAAATGAGGAGGACTGCGCGTGGCTATATTCGCTCCTGTCCGCATCCTCCGACAGACCCGCCGCCGCCACCGCGGCCGCCATCATCCGCGAAGCGGAACGCCGCTCCGGCAGAGACGACGACGCAACCGTCTGCGCCATCCGCATCTGCAAGCCCCCGAGAGAGGAGGATTGGGGGGCGTAAAATAATGCGGGGGAGAAACTTTTCGGGAAAAGTTTCTCCCCCGCGCCCCCTTTTCAAAAGCTTTTATTGATGGGGCTTAGGATTTGAATTTTTTGGGGTACGGGTAATTGATTATGAGTTCGGGGGGCGCTTTATTTTTCGAAAAGCTTTATGACGCCTTTATCGTTGAGTTCAACGAGGAGGGCGGTCGCAATCGGCAGACCGAAAAGGCCGACGAATCCGAAAAGCGCCGTTCCGACGAACATCGCGATCAGCGTCACGAGCGGGTGCAGCCCGACGCCGTGACCGACGATCTTCGGCTCCATGATATTTCGGACGATGAAGATCACGACGTATGCGACGGCGAGCCCGACGGCGAAGCCGTAATTCGCGTTGACAAACACCTCGACCGCGATCCACGGCAAAAGGATCGTCCCCGTTCCGACGACGGGGAGTATATCGAATACCGCGATCAGCGCCGCAAGCAAAATAGCGCCGCGCACCTGCAAAATCAAAAACGACGCCGTCAGCTCTAAAAACGTTATCCCCATAATGACTGCATACGAGCGCAGATACGAGAGCAGTATCTCCCGCACGGCAGACCTCGCCGCGCGCACCCTCTCCCGCGTCCCCTCCGAAAACTGCCGCATCACAAATCCGCCGAGCGTTTCATGGTCGGCGACGAAATAAAACGACGCGACGACGGCGAACACCGTTTTGACGAGAAACGCCGGCATCGACATCGCGAACGCGGAGACTCTTTCGACCGCCCACGACGAAAGCGAGGTCAAAATCGTCCCGACGGACGATATCACGTCAGACAGCCCGGCGAGCATCGAGGCGAGCGATTTGTCCGGATCGTCCGGCACGCCCATCACGCTTGCGAGCAGCGACCTCAGCTGCGGCTCGATCTTTGACGAATATATCTCCGGTATCTTCGGTATAAATTCGCCCGCGAGATCGACGAGCTCCGCGCAGATGATGAACACGATCGCCCCGACCGTGCAGTAAAACAAAATAACGATCAAAAGCGACGCCCACTTGTATTTCATATGCGTCACTTTTGAAACTGTCGCGGCGAGCGGGCGAAGGGCTGCGGCGATGAGGTACGCGGCAAAAAACGGCAGAAGAAAGCCGACCGCGAACCTGAACGCGAAATAGACCGCCGCCGCGGCGACGGCATAATAAATTATATTTATGATCGCCCGTCTTCTGCCTTCGGTTTTCTCGTCCGTCACAAATTCGCCTCCGCGGTCAAGCCGTCAAAAAATTTCCCCCTAAAACATCGGGGTCTTTTTTGATTATTGCCCGATCCGCGCGAGTCAAAACAGCAAAACGCGCCAACTTTTACGGTGAGGCGCGATTTTTTTATCTTTGCGCCATAACGTCGTCAAGCATGCCGTCGGAGGCGAGCTGCGTCCAGTCGGCGGCCAATATCTTGATCGTCTTCCCGTTTTCGACTTCGTAATTTTTGTGGACGATATAGCGGCTGTTTATCAGCCGTATGAGCGCCGTCCGGACGCGTTCCTGCGGCACGTCGTTCGCGCGCGAAACGGCGTCTACCGTGCCGTTGAACGTCGGGATGATCGAATCGTCCCTTTCCGCGTGCGCGAGATTGCGGATTATCATCCGGCAGCAGCTCTGATACGCCCCATCGCCCGACAGCTCGACCGTCGACGTTGCCGCCGTCTGGAGCTGCTTGCTGAACGAATCGCGTATGCCGTAGACGATGACCTCACGCCGCTTTTTGTGTATGAGGTACCGCACGACGGACTGAAAATGTCCGTCGCCCGTGAAAAGTATGTACCGCCCGATGTCGTGCCGCGTCGCGGCGCACTGATAGACGTAATCGAGCATGACGAAATCGGTCATGTCCTTTTTGTGGCTGCCGAACGTGTTCCCCGTCTCGATTATCGTGCTCGTTATCTCCCGCAGCTTCGAAAGCTCCGCCGCCATTTCCGGCGAGGTGAAGTCGCCGAACACCATGATGTCGACTATGTCATATACTCCGGCGAGCTCGTCCCGCCACGAGATCGGGTCGGGCTTCATTGAAAACATTGTCTTATATGAGTAAAACCAGTATTCGTAATCGACGAATACGATCGTCCGTTTACGTTTGCTTCCTAATATTTTTCGCAAATGATATCTCTTTTCTAAATATTTTTTTTGATAGGGCTCCCCCGCCGCCGCGTTCACTCGCCGTCCGGCGCGCTGAGCGCATATATGCGAGAGGCTCCCAGCTTTTTCGGCTGTGCTCTACCGCTGCCGCGTTCACTCGCCGTCCGGCGCGCTGAAGGCATAAATGCGCAGACTTCCCCCGCATTTTCCGCAGCGGTATTTTTCCGGATGCAATATCACAGCCGACGATTTTTTCCTATATGAGCACGCGCCGCAGCGCGTGCACACGATCTTATATTTTGCCGTGTACTGCCTGACGACCCTGTCCTCGGCAGGAACGCCCTTCTCGTCAAAGCTTGCAGTCCGCTTGATATTATACTGAGGATACCGCGCGTTCACGAGGGCGGCATACGACTGCCAGAGCTTCCCGTGGTTGGCGCAGCCGGGGACCGTATGGAGCAGCTCGTGTATTATCGTGCCCTTGACCGCGCTGTCGTCTACACCGTCGGCGAGCAGCCGGTAGGAAATGCTGATCTCAAACGTGCCGTCCGGAAGCGGCAGGCACGAGCCCCACCGGCACTTCGCGCGGTCGTTGATCTTTAGGCTCGCGACCGCGCGGTATCCTATACCGAGCGCGTCAAGCTCCGCCATACATTCCGCCGCGAGCCTTGAGATGTCCTTCATCGGCTCACACCTTTGCGGTTCATTTCTTCATGAGTCCCGCGCCGCTCTTCCACGCCTGTCCGATCTTTTCACCGACGGCGTAATATCCGTTTCTCATCTGGTCGAACAAAAACGTCCCGAGCTTGCCGGAGTCGATCTTTCCCTTTTCGTCGAGCACCTTTTCATCCGCCATAACGTTTACGATCCTGCCGAGCACGCGCAGACCGTAAGGTTCGTCCTCCATCCTCTCGACCGTGCATTCGAGCGTCAGCGGGTATTCCTCGATCACGGGCGCGTCGACGCGGCTGCTCTTCACGGCGTGGAGTCCCGTCCGCTCGAATTTGTCCGCCATATTGTTGGCGCTCGCGATCCCCATAAAATCGGACGCCTCGAGCGTATCCGTCCCGGGCACGGCGAGCGTGAACGCGCCGCGCGCCTTAAGATTCGCCACTGTCTTGTGCGCCGCCTCGAGGTTGAGCGCCACCATATCCTCGGCGCAGATTCCGCCCCACGCCATCATCATCACGTCGACCGTGCCGTCCTCGTTATACGTCCCGATCATATATGTCGGCATCGGGAACAAATACGGCTGCACGCCAAAATCCTTTTTCATTTTTGATTCCTCCTGTAGTTAGTTTAAATTTTTAAAGCAAAGCGCGCCGCGCACAGCGGCGAAATCAGTGCATTGTAGATTTGCGAAGCAAATCCACATAGATATTATACCACGAAGCAAAAATGCTTGCTTGCAAGGGCATTTTTGCGAGGCCGTCAATATCGAGTCTGCGGCGTTAGCCGCAGCAAAAGCGGAGCTGTCGCGACGCTTTTGGGATTTGCGCAGCAAATCCACATAGATATTATAACTTAGATTTGTGATAATCGCAAGTACAATTCGCGGCAACCGTAAGTTCAAAATATATCCGCCGCCGCGCTTGTAATTTTGCGCTGCGGATGATATAATTATTACCGTATAACAGCACGCAAAAAAGGAGCCGACATATGCTGAACGTCGCCATAATCGGGACGGGCAACATCTCGCCCGCGCATATAAACGGATATCTACAGTTCAAAGACAAATGCAGGATCGTCGCCCTCTGCGACATTTACCCCGAAAAGGCGGAGGCAAAAAAATCCGCGTTCTCGCTCGACGGCGCGCGCGTGTTTTCCTCGCACAAGGAGCTGATAGACGCGCTCGGCGGCGAGCTCGACCTTGTGAGCGTATGCACGCCGCCGTTCACGCATTCGGAAATCGCCGTTGACTTTCTTCGTGCGGGCGTGAACGTCGTCGTCGAAAAGCCGATGGCGTCCTCGCTTTACGAATGCGACCTGATGCTCAGAGCTGAGAGCGAAAGCGGCAGGACGCTCGCCGTCATCGCGCAGAACAGATTTACAGACCCCTATTGGCGGCTTAAGTCGATCCTCGATTCCGGTATGATAGGCCGCGTGCTCCACGCCGAGATCGACTCATACTGGTGGCGCGGGCACTGCTACTACGATCTCTGGTGGCGCGGCGCGTGGGCAACGGAAGGCGGCGGCTGCACGCTCAACCACGCCGTCCATCATATCGACATGCTCGGCTGGATGCTCGGCACGCCCGAAAAGGTCACCGCCGTTTTATCAAACGCCGCGCACGACAACGCCGAGGTCGAGGATATCTCGATCGCCGCGATGCAGTATCCCGGCGGCACGCTCGCCGAGGTAACAAGCTCCGTCATCCATCACGGCGAAGAACAGGCGGTCATAATTCAGGGCGAGCGGGCGCGCGTCTCGGCTCCGTTCCGCGTTTGCGCCTCCCTCTCGCGCGAAAACGGCTTCCCGATAAAAAACGAGCAGCTTGAACGTGAGATCGGCGCATTTTACGATTCGATCCCGCCGCTGACTTATACGGGTCACACGGCGGAGCTTTACGACGTTATGTGCGCGATCGAATCAGGCAGACGCCCGTTCATTGACGGGCACGACGGGCGGCGCACGGTCGAGATCATAACTGCGATCTACAAATCGGGCTTCGAGGAACGTACCGTTTCCCTGCCGCTGTCCCCGAACGACGCTTTCTACACGGCGGACGGCATACAGAAAAACGTGCGCCATTTTTACGAAAAAAGCGCTTCCTTAAAAAATTTCGCCGACGAGCACATCACGTTCGGCGGCGGGAACAATTAATTTTCTCTGGGAGGATACGAAAATGTCAACCGATTTTCAGATGTCCGACGGAATGAATTACGCGCCGGTCGGCAAACCGGCTCCCGTCGTCGGCGAGGGCGAATTCGTCTTCGCGGCGATCGGGCTTGATCACGGTCACATTTACGGCATGTGCAACGGGCTGCGCGAGGCGGGCGCGACGCTGCGCTGGGTCTACGATCCCGACCCCGCCAAGGTCGACGCGTTTCTGCGCCGTTATCCCGGTGTCCGCGCCGCACGATGCGAGGACGAGATTTTCCTTGACCCGGACGTTCGCCTCGTCGCGGGCGCTGCGGTCACATCCGAGCGGTGCGCGCTCGGGCTGCGCGTCATGGAAGCGGGAAAGGATTATTTCACGGACAAGGCCCCGATGACGACGCTTTCCCAGCTCGAATCGGCGCGCGCGAAGGTGACGGAAACGGGGCGCAAATACATGGTCTATTACGGCGAGCGCCTGCATTCCGAGGCTGCCGTATACGCCGGTCTGCTCGTAAGACAGGGCGCCGTCGGCAGGGTCATCCAGGTGCTCGGGCTCGGTCCGCACAGGCTGAACGCGCCCTCGCGTCCCGATTGGTTTTTCAAAAAGGAAAAATACGGCGGTATCCTCTGCGACATCGGCAGCCATCAGATCGAGCAGTTTTTATATTACGCGAACGAGACGGAGGCGCGCGTCGTCCGCTCACAGATCGGCAATTTCGCGCACCCCGAATATCCGGAGCTTGACGATTTCGGCGACGCCGTTATCGTCGGCGGCAGCGGCGCGACGCAGTATTTCCGCGTCGACTGGTTCACGCCGGACGGGCTTCGCACGTGGGGAGACGGCAGGACCGTCATCCTCGGCACGGACGGCTACATCGAGCTGCGCAAGTACATCAATATCGGCACCGACGACGGCGGCGATCAGGTCTTCCTCGTCGACGGCAAAGGCGAGCACAGGTTCGCGGCGCGCGGCAGAGTCGGCTGCCCGTTCTTCGGCGAGCTCATCCTCGACTGCATTGACAGGACGGAGAACGCCATGACGCAGGCGCACGCGTTCCTCGCCGCGGAGCTCAGCCTCCGCGCGCAGGCAGACGCTGCCGAGCTGACCGGCAGGAAATGAGCGGGTAAAAAATCAGTTCCCCCGCGCGGCTCATGGCTTTTGCACCGATGATATCTCAGACATCCCCGAAAATATCACACGAAAAGTCGAACATCCTGACTGTATTATTAAAGAAGAGTAAAGGGACTGCCATATTCCGGCAGTCCCGCTTGTTTTTTTGGGTCAAACAGTAGGCGTGATTTCTTCAGTCTTCGGCTTAAATAATCAGCGTGATCTCGTTGATCGTTCTTACGTCTTCGGGTTAAATAATCAGCGTGATTTCAGCGATCGTTTTTCCGTCTTCGGGGCAAACAGTCGGGTGCTGCCGCTCACGCGTTTTTTCACGCCCGCGCGGCGGGTTTATTGTTTGCGCTTTATGACGCAGATTTCAAAATTTCCGCCGCGGTAAAAGCCGTTGCTGTCAAATTCGTCCTCGCCGCCGTATACGAACGCCTTGAGCTCGATCTCGTCAATGTCGTAGCAGCCGTTCCGAAGCGTTATTTTCACCATGACGTTTTTCGTGTCGGGGTAGTTCGTCTTCTCCGTTATGTGGCTGTACCACGAATCGTGCGCGTGCGCGACGCAGTCATAAAGGTATAGTTCGAAATATTCCTCGTGTTTGAACGTATCAGCCGGGGAAAGCACGGTGAACCGGACGCGCCCGCCGTCCTTTTTTTTGATCGTGAACTCAAATCCGATTTTGTCCCCGTCGTCAAGCCCGCAGCTCTCCCATTTTTCGACCCACGTCTTATCCCATGACGAAACTTTTATCGTGTCGTCTGTCGCGGTGAACACCGCGAACGTCTCAAGGTCGCAGATGAGATTCGCGTGGTCCTTGTATGTCCACGTGTCGAGCTTCCAGAGCGGATCGTCGTCAGACTCCGGGAAGACGCCGAAATATTCCGTCACGCGCGTGCACTTTCGCTTTGATTCCGTATAAATTCCGACCGGCACCGTCTGCACGGGCGGCTCCGTTTCGGTTTCCGTCTCCGTTTCAGTCTCGCGCGGCAGCGTCTCTGTCGCCGTGTTTTCGCCGCTCTGCGTGTCGTCCCCTGCGGTGTGTTCCGTCCCCGCCGCGGGCGGGTCAGGTTCCGTCATAACGGCGCCGGGGGAGGCGTCCGTTCTGTCACCGCCGAGCGCGTTTTCGCCGCGGCTTTTGCTTAAGACGGAGGTGAGTATAAGTCCGACGGCGACGAACGTACAGATGACGGTCAGCACCGGCAGGATTTTTGACATATCATGCTTTTTTCGCTTGTCCACTCTGATTTTCCAAACCTTTTCGCGCAAAATGATCGTCGGGCGGCTGATTTACGGCAAATCGTCTGCCCGCGATTTTATAAATAAAGGACCGGGCGGGGCGGACGCCCTTCCCGATCCTCTTTTGCCATATAAAAGCAGGACGCTTATTCAGCTTCCTCCGTACCGGCGGAGAGCGTAAAGACGAGCACGTCGCCTTCCTTGACCTCATATGTGTTGACACGGCCGGCAGGCTCCTCGCCGTTGACCGTGAACGCCCAGATGAAGCTGAGCGGTTCGTCATAGCCTTCGATCGGGTTATTTGCGTCCGGCGTATAGCTCAGCGTCGTATACGTGCGTATCTTCTCGACGCGGCCGGCGGAATTCATTGTGAAATCAATGGAATTGTTCTCGCAGGCATCGCGAAGCGCGCGCAGCGCCGTTACCGGGTCGTCCTCATCGTAATTGATGGTGACCTCAAGATTGTCGAGGATCGTGCGCTCGTCGGCGGGAATGATGAAGTCCTCGTCTCCCTTGCTCTTTGCTTCGGCGTATTTGAAATCAATGTAGTCCTGTCCGAGCTTGACGCCGACCTTGATCTTCATCGACTTGCCGCCGCAGCCGCACATCACTGCCATCAGCATAAAGGCTGCCAGTGAAAGCGCAATGACCCTGATCATGAGCTTTTTCATGTCCTTAAAACCTCCGTTTTTGCGTGCATTTTTAAAATGCAGCTGTTATATTTAAATCTTTACGTCAAGTATAGTACAAAATGCACGTTATGTCAACAGGTTATACGAAAAAAACAATGACAGTTGCACAAAAAAACTTTTTTTCGCGGCGGAATTCCGCCGCATTTTGGCGGGGTGACACGTTCGGGCGTGGATTCCGGTTCGGGGTGTGCGGATTCCCACCGTTTCTTAACATGCCGATAAAGGGTGACACGTTCGGGCGTGGATTCCGGTTCGGGGTGGGTTATGATCCGGCGCGGAGTTATGTTTCGGGAGCAAAGCGTTCCGCTTCGTGGCGAGACTTTTGTCTTGCGGAGTTCCGCTTCGGGCGAGAGTTTTGCCTTGCGGAGTTCCGCTTCGGGGAGGTCGTTCAGCATGAGTCCCGCCGTAAGGCGGGACTCATGCGTTTGTTGTGGGACTGCGCCGCGGGGCGGAGTCCCGGTTTTAGGAAAGGAATAATTTTTATTAGTTCGGGTGTTCCCCCCGTTAGGCGGGACTTACAGCTTTAGGACGTGTCCAGCCGAATGGCGGGACTTACGTCTTTACGACGGGAACCCCGTCTTTAGGACGGGGGACCTGTTTTAGAAATTGAGCCCGTTTTGCGTTTGACTGATGTCGGCTCGGCACCGTCTTCGTTCGGGACGGCCTCCGGCGTCGGGGTCGGAGTCGGGTTCGGCTCCGGTTCCGGCTCGGGCGCGGGGCCCGGCGTCGGCTCGGGCGGCGTCGTTTCGGGCGGCGTCGTCTCCGGCGGCGTCGTCTCCGGAGGCGGCGGGGTCTTCCCTTCGTCGAAGTGAGAAGTATCTATGCCTGTCGATCTGTCGTAGTCGTAGTGCTGGTAACAGAAATGGTTGAACGGCGTCTTCGCGCTCGATTTGCCGCAGAATTCCCCTTCGTTCAGCATATTGACGAAGAACGGGTCGCCGTACCAGCCCGCGGGCTTGACGTTCGGCGCGAGTTCGCGGTACACGTACTGCGCGTCCTTGACCGTGATATTCTTCGGGAAGCTCCTGTCCTCGACCTTTATGAGTCCGTACTGTACGATATCGTCCGAGCTGCAATACTGGCTCGCGACGCCGCCGGTGCTCTTGTCGTAATTCACGAGGACGTGAACATCGCACGTTTCGGTCGGCACCGTATCGACGGTGAAATATCCCGTCTGCGCGCGGCTCCCGCGCGGGTCCTTCGCGCACGCGTCCGTCATGAGCTTGCCGGAATCGCGGCAGTACGTCGCCTGCACGACGCCGGGCGCGTCTTCAAATTCGCGCAGCGTCGTTTTTCCCTCCTTCGCGTCCTCGATTATGTCCGCGTGGATCTCGGTCATGACCGAGTCCCATATATTCAGCGCCGGGTTGCCCTTGTAGTTCGCGAGCGTCTGGTTCAGGTCGTAGCCGAACCACACGCCGCAGAGATAATACGGCGTATAACCGATGAACCAGCGGTCATAGTCCGCCGTCGTCGTACCTGTCTTGCCCGCAACGTCGATCGACTTGCGCAGCGTCGCCGATTTACCCGTACCGGCGTCAACGACGCCCTCAAGCAGCTTCGTCACGATCGTCGCCGTCTGCTCGGAGATGACGACCTCGCTCGGCTTTTCCTCAGTCGACAAAAGCAGGTTGCCGTCCTGGTCGGTCACCTTTATATACGTCCTCGTATAATTGTAAAGTCCCTTGTTCGCAAATATCTGGTATGCCGCCACCATCTCGCGCACCGTGACGCCGTATGAGAACTGACCGAGCGCGAGCGGCGCGTAGTCGATATCCGTTATGAGGTTGCCCGCCGCGTTTTCAGACCGCTCGACGATCGACTCCATGTGCAGCGTGTCGTGGAGGAAGTGGAACGAATTTTCAAGGCCGAAAAGCCCAAGCGCGCGCATCGCGATAGTATTTTTCGAAACGCGCACGGCGTCGTACACCGTCGTCAGACCGTCATACGTGTTCGGGGAATTTTTCGGGTACGGGGAGGCGTCCTTCGGATCGTCGTAAACTCCGAAATTGAGCGGCACGTCGTCGAGGACTGTGCCCCATGTCAAAATCCCCTTGTCTATTGTGGGTCCGTATACGGAAAGCGGCTTTATCGTCGAACCGCACGGACGCCTTGACTGAGTCGCGCGGTTGAGTCCGCGGCTCTCGGTCTTCTCTCCTCTGCCGCCGACAAGCGCGAGCAGGTCCCCCGTCTTCGGGTCGACTATGACGGCCGAGGACTGCGGCTTGATGCCCGTATCCGATTCCGGGAAATATTTGTCGTCAAGATAGATTTTTTCGAGCGTGTCCTGAATTTCAGGGTCCATGACGCTGTAGATGTTCCAGCCGCCCGTATAGATCTTGAGGCTCGCGAATTCTCGCGAGACGCCGTATTTTTCAACGTAGTCGTTGATGACATCCTCGATCACGGCGTCCGTATACCATGAGGTGACGCCGGAAAGTCCGGACGAGCGCGATATATTGAGCTGCAGGTCGGCGTAATACGCCTCGTCGTATTCCTCGCGCGTTATGAATCCGAGCTCGAGCATTTTGTCAAGCACGTCGCGGCGGCGGTCGTCATTGTTGCCGGGGTGCCGCAGCGGATCATATTTATACGGCGACTTCGGTATCGCCGCGAGCGCGGCGCATTCGATCAGCGTCAAATCCTTTACGTCCTTGCTGAAATACGTGTGCGCGGCGCTCTGCACGCCCGTGCAGTTCTGCGAGAGCGGGATGATGTTCAGATACATCGTGATTATCTGTTCTTTGCTGTAGTTGCTCTCAAGATTCAGCGCGCGGAGAATTTCCTGCACCTTTCGCTGTATCGTAAAGTCGTCGTCATGCGTCGTGTTTTTCACGAGCTGCTGCGTGATCGTTGAGCCGCCGAACGTCGATTTCAGGTGCAGCACCTGATTCGCCGCGGCGGCGACGGTGCGGAACCAGTCGACGCCGTTGTGGCTGCGGAAGCGCTGGTCCTCTATCGCGATGAACGCGTTTATGAGGTTTTCCGGCAGCTCGTCATACCTCGCCCAAAGGCTGTATTCCTCGCCGACGAGGACCTGATCGTCCACCTCCACGGGCTCGCCGATCCTGTGCTCGCGGTCGGTATAATCCATATACCAGAGCTGGGATGTCTTGTCGGAGTCCGTTATAATGAGGCCTGTATCAAACGTCGGGTCGACGTAATTGTTTACATATACGGCGAACGCCGTCACAACGATTATGCCCGTTATCGCGCAGATCAGAAGCAGAGTTATCACGATGTCAAGCACGATCGCCAGCGCCGTATATACGACTCTGCCGATGATCCTGAACGCCGACACTACCTCCGCCCCGAGATTTACGTCGCCGTAAGCCTCGTCGATGTAATTTGTGAACTTGTCGCGCATCCCTGTCATAAATGTTCTGATCTTGCCGTTATTTGTCATAGCATCACCGCCAGGAAAGATTTTCACGTATATATTATATACCAAGGATATGAACAAACTGTGAATAAACGCGGATATTTT
Source organism: uncultured Clostridia bacterium (assembly GCA_947630625.1). Lineage (GTDB taxonomy): Bacteria > Bacillota > Clostridia > Oscillospirales > CAG-272 > DTU064. The sequence continues at coordinate 41,996 of CANRIL010000012.1, read as the reverse complement.
TCGGTTATGTGCGAAAAATATGATGTGAAACCGAAATTAAAAAGGAAAATTTATGAGAAAACTCTTTCGTCACGCACTCTTAGCGCTCGCCGCCGCCTCGCTCATCTCGGTCAGCGCCGCGCTCTGCGGCACGATCTTCGGCAGCCCCGATTTCACCGCCGACGCCGAAACGTACGGCGAGCCGTCCGCCGCCGTCTTCAACAAAACCGAGGAGGACGATGCGCGCTATATCGTCCGCGAAACGGACGGGAAGATCGGCATCTATTCATTAAAGGGCGGCGAGCCGCTTGGCGAGCCGCTTTATGTGATAGATACTTTCGTCTTCACGCTCCCCGAAAAGACGGCAGAGATGCTCAAAGACGGGATCGAATGCGACAAAGACGGGCTCATGCGCCTGATCGAGGCATTCACAAGCTGACGGATAATCTAATCTGACGCGGCGCGGTTATTGTGTTCGCGAAAAAGCCGCAGGGCGGCATATCATCGTATAGTTCGCGACGCCGCAAGCGGCATATCACCGCCGAGGTTCGCAAACGACGCAGCGCGGCATATCATCGGTGAGTGCGCGAACGACGCCCGCCGATGTCAGCGGATCGCAACGTTATCGTCGCCGAGAAGCGCGCGAAGTTCGTTCATGAGGCGGGCGGAGCCGCCGTCAGCGCCTGCGCGCGTGAAACGCTCGTATTTTCCGGCGTCGCTGTCGAAGAAAAACACGGGGACGCTCCCGCAGAAAATTTCAACGAGCGCCTCCGCCCTTATGCGTTCCGCCGAATCGGCGGAAGGCACGCGAAGAAAAATTTTAGAGGGCGCGCGCCCGATATCGGCTTTTGCCACAGCACCGTTCATTTTTTCGGCAGCCTCCGTTTTTTGTCTTTCCGTCATATCTTTCCCCGCGTCCGCCTCTTTTTGCTGTGCGGACGCGCGTTCCGTTAAAATATATGCTTCTCCGAGCAGCAGCTTCGGCGCTTTTTCGTCCTCGACCGAAAGCTCGCCCGCGACGTATATCGGCGCGTCCGCCGAAATTTCGCGCTCATACCTTGTGAGCACGCGCGGGAAAACGACGACCTCTATCTCGCCCGTCTTATCCTGGAGCGTGAAAAACATCATCTGATCCCCGCGCTTCGTCTGCTTCGGGGTGCGCTTCGTGATGATCCCGACGAGCGCCACGCGTTCCTTGTCCGAAAACTTTGTCCCCGCTGTGGCTCCGACATCGCCTTCCGTTTCCTCGCCCTCGACGCTTGGCTCGTCCTCGACTATCTCACCGATCGGCACGTGCGGGACGGCGCGGCATTCGTCCTCATAATCGTCGAGGATATGGCCGGAAAAATACATGCCCGAAACTTCCTTTTCAAGTTCGAGCAGCCGCGCCCGCGGCAGCTCCGGAATTTCGGGATAGTCGTAGTCCGCCGCCTCGTCCCCTCCTTCGGCTGCGGCAGTCGAGAACATATCAAGCTGCCCTGAGACTCCGCGCCGCCTTTTTTCGTGCAGCTCGTCAAGTATGAGGTCGTAAACTGCGAGCAGACGGCTCCGCTCCACGCCGAGCCTGTCAAACGCGCCGCTCTTTATGAGCGCCTCGACCTGCTTTTTGTTGAGGTCGTATTCGCTCATCCGGCGCGCGAAATCATAAAACGACGCAAACGCGCCGCCCCTCTCCCGCTCCGCCGCGATCACATCAATGAACTGCCTGCCGAGCCCCTTGAGCGCCGCGAGCCCGTACCTTATGCCGTAGTCGCCGGTCGTGTAGTCGGCAAGGCTCTCGTTTATGTCCGGCGGCAGAACGGAAATCCCGCTCCGCTCGCATTCCGATATATACGCCGCGGTCTTTGATTCCGAGCCGAGCACGGAATCGAGCAGCGAGGCAAAATATTCCTTTTTATAATGGCGCTTCAGATACGCAGTCTCGTAAGTTATGACCGCGTATGCGGACGCGTGGCTCTTGTTGTACGCGTAGCTTGAAAACGACGCCATATCGTCGAACAGCTCCGCCGCCTCAGCCTCGGTCATGCCGTGCTTCACGGCTCCGGCGAGGAAATCCCCCCGCTCCGCGAGCAGCGCCTCCGCCTTTTTCTTCGACATCGCGCGGCGGACAACGTCGGCGCGCGCAAACGAATACCCGGCGATCGCGCGGAATATCTGCATGACGTGTTCCTGATAAACTATACATCCGTACGTGTCGCGCAGTATCTCTATCATTTCGGGCGAGCTGTATTTCGGCTTGCCCACGCCGTTTTTGACGGCGATATACTGCGGTATGCTGTCCATGGGGCCGGGTCTATATAGCGAAATTGCAGCGATCAGGTCTGTCAGATTCTCCGGCAGAAGCTGGGTCAGCATGCGCTTCATGCCTGGACTTTCAAGCTGGAAGACGCCGTTTGTGTCCCCGGCGCTTATCATCGCCATCGTTTCCCTGTCCGCGTCCGGGATCAGCCTTATATCGAAGTCCGGCTCCGTCTCGCGTATACGTGAAACGGCGCTGTCAACTATTTCTAAATAGCGGAGCGCGAGAAAATCAAATTTGACGAGCCCGACCTTTGCCGCCGTGTTCATCTCGTACTGCGTCACGACGGTGTCCCCGTTTTTCGAGAGCGGCACGATGTCGGAGACGGGCTCGCTCGTTATGACGACGCCCGCCGGGTGCGTCGTCGCGTGGCGCGGCATTCCCTCTATCGCGCGCGCCACATCGAGCAGGCGGCGGACGTTCGGGGACGATGTGTACATATCCGACAGCTCATCGCCCTTCATCGCCTCCTCGAGCGTCACGTCGGGCGAACGCGGTATCAGCTTCGCGACGGCGTCCGTATCGGCATACGACATGCCGAGCGCCCTGCCGACATCGCGCACGGAGGCGCGCGCCGCCATCGTGCCGAACGCGATTATCTGCGCGACATGCTGCGCGCCGTATTTTTCGCGCACGTATTCTATGACCTCGCCCCGCCGCTCGTAGCTGAAATCTACATCGAAATCGGGCAGACTGACGCGCTCCGGATTCAAAAACCGCTCAAACAAAAGCCCGAACCGCAAGGGGTCGATGTCCGTTATGCCGATCAGGTACGCGACAAGGCTCCCGGCTCCGCTGCCGCGGCCGGGACCGACCGGTATGCCGTGCGACTTTGCAAATCCAATGAAGTCCGCGACTATAAGGTAATATTCGCTGTATCCCATCCCAGATATGACCGAAAGCTCGTATTTCACGCGCTCGCGGTACATAGATTCGGGATAGTCCGCGTCATAAACGATATGCCCGCGCGAAACCCGGTCCGAAAGTCCCGCCTCAGTCTTCTCGGTCAGAAACACGGTCGGGTCGACGCCGCCCGTGAACGGGAAGCGCGGCATATAAACTTTATCAAAGCTGAAATGAAGGTCGCACATGTCGGCGATCTTGACGGTATTGGCGATCGGCGAGCCGCCGTCGACGCTGCCGAAAAGGCGCGTCATCTCGTCGGTCGACTTATAATAGAATTCGTCTTCCTCAAAGCCGAGCGGACGCCCGTCCGTTATGACCGTATTCATCCCGATGCACATAAGGACCGCCTGCGTGTCCGCGTCGGCGCGGCGCAGATAGTGAACGTCGTTCGTCGCGACGAGCCCGATGCCCGTCTCCCCCGCCAGCTTTATGAGGGCAGCGTTGACCTGACGCTGTTCCCTTATCCCGTGATCCTGAAGTTCGAGATAAAAGTTATCGCGCCCGAACGTTTCAGCCATGAAAAGCGCCTCGTCGCGCGCGCCGTCAAAGTCGCCCGCCGATATCGCCTTCGGTATCGCGCCGGAAAGGCACGCCGACAGCGCGACGAGCCCGCCGCTGTATTTTTTCAGAAGCTCGCGGTCGACGCGCGGCTTTGAATAAAACCCCTCCGTAAACGATAAGGACACGAGCTTTATGAGATTTTTATACCCCGTCTCGTTTTTGCAAAGCAGCACAAGATGCGACAGCCCCGACTGCCGTCCGCTTTTATCGAGGCGCGAGCCGGGCGCGACGTACACCTCGCAGCCGATTATCGGCTTTATCCCCTCGCGTTCGCACGCGAGGTAAAATTCGATTGCGCCGTACATGACGCCGTGGTCGGTGAGCGCGACGGCTTTATGTCCCATCTCGCGCGCGAGCTTCGGGATGTCCCTGATCCTGCACGCGCCGTCGAGCAGACTGTATTCGCTGTGAAGATGAAGGTGAACAAAATCCGCCATGATGCGCCCCCTTTATATATTTGCGCCCCCCTTTGGAGGGGGGGAATTAATGTGATGATGTTATGTTAAATATTTTTTTAATCTTCCTGCTTTTTATGCTCGCCTTCTCCGCAGGCGGCTTGTCCGCCGGTCGATCTATATTCCTCGGCGATCGCCATGATGCGGCGGAGCCTGTTATAAAGCGTCGATTTTGTGAGCCGTTTCGGGGAGGCGGCGGCGAGCTGCGAAAGCGTGAGCTCCGGGTATTCGAGGCGGAGCATCGCCGTTTCATAAAGCGTCTCGTCGAGCAGATGCAGCTTCCCCGCCGCTTCAAGCGACCTTATCGCGTCGCAGACGCAGACTGACGCCTCGGTCGAGCGCGTCAGATTCGATATGTCCGCGTTATAACGTCTGTTCGCAAAATTCGAGACATCGGAGATGAGCCCGGCGTTCGAAACGTCGTAAAGCACGCGGTTTATCCCCGCCTCGGCAAAGAAATCGGCTATCGCCTCGCCCGATTTCATGTAGAGCACGACGCTCCCGCGCCGCGTGCGCCGCCTGAAATCAAACCCCGCCGAAAGCAGGTACTTCCAAATCGCCTCAGCCCTCGCCTCCGAGCGGAACGCGAGGTCGAGATTTGATTCGTGCCTTGCGGGGTCCGTGACCGAGCCGACGGCGATGAATATCCCGCGCAAGATCGCCGGGCGGCACCCGGCGCAGCGGAGCGCGGACACGTCCCCAAGGTCGGGGGACGCGTCGGGCGCGCATGATTTCGATTTCGCCTCAGACAAAAGCGAGTTATAATATGCCGCGGCGTCCGCGTCGCGAAGCGGAGCGCCGCCGGTGCACGCCGTCATCGCGCGCAGGAGATTATTGCGGCAGCAGAATTTTTTCGGGCTGTGCGAGATCATCTCGCGCCGCAGCGATTTTGAATATGATTCCGTCATAGATAAATGAGCTCCCGCTCGAGCCGCACGCCGAACAGCTCAAATACGCGCGCCTCGATGACGGCGACGAGCGTTTTTACGTCCTCCGCCGTCGCGCCGCCCGCATTGATTATGAATCCGGCGTGTTTTTCCGACACTTCCGCGCCGCCGACGCGGTATCCCTTGAGCCCCGCGTCCTCGATGAGCTTGCCCGTAAAATGACCGGGCGCGCGCTTGAAGACGCTGCCGGCGCTCGGATATTCGAGCGGCTGCTTGTCGCGGCGGCGGTTCATGTAATCGTTCATCTCCGCCGTTATTTTTTCGGTGTCCTCCGGGAAAAGCGAAAACGCGGCGCTGAGCACCGTCAGCCCGTTATGCCTGAGCGCGCTGTCGCGATAGCCGAAGCGGAGTTCGTCTTTCGTCAGCGTCAGAACCTCGCCGCGCGCCGCGTCCCAGCAGTCCGCCGAAATTATTATGTCCTTTATTTCGGAGCCGTAAGCGCCCGCGTTCATGTATACCGCGCCGCCGACGCTGCCGGGTATCCCATACGCGAACGCAAGTCCGCCGAGCCCCGCGCGCGCGGCAGAAGATGCGCACGAGGTTATCCCCCGCCCGCACTCCGCCGTGAGCGTATTCCCTTCGATCGAAAGCCCCGTCAGCTTCGTCGTCATGACGAAAACTCCGTCGTATCCTTCGTCGGGTGCCAGCACGTTTGAGCCGCAGCCGAGAACAACATATTTTGTCTCCGACGAAGCAAGGCGGCGCGTGAGTTCGCAGAACGCATCCCTGTTTTTCGGATACGCGACGACGCGCACGCGCCCGCCGACGCGGAAGCTCGTCAGCGAAGACGCCGGCGTGTCCGTCGTAAAATCGAAATTTTCATCAGCCTTGAGAAAGGAGATGATCTCTTCAGTCCGCATTTATTCCTCCGCCGCAAGAGATATCAAGCAGCTCATAAAGCGACTTTACCGTATATGTCGGGCGCGCGCCTCCGGCGTCCTCCCCTTTGGGATTGAACCAGCACGAATCGAGCCCGATCGACGACGCTCCCTTTATATCGCTCGAAAGCGAATCTCCGACGACGAGCACGCGTTCCCGCGCCTCCTCCTCCGAGATACCGATCGAGCCGAGCACGAGCTCGAAATACCTGCGCTCCGGCTTGACGGCTCCCATCGCCTCGGAGATAAAGATGTCGCGGAAATATTTCGTTATCGGCGAGCGCGCAAATCTCCCGCGCTGAACGTTCGTTATCCCGTTCGTTATGATGTAAAGCTGCGCGCGCGGGAAAAGCGCCCGGCATACCGGCTCCGACTCCGGGAAAAGGACGCACTGGCGCGAGAGCGCCTCAACATACATCGAGCACATCTGCTCAGCCGTCGCGTTCCCTTTTATTCCCGCCTCGGAAAGGCGCGAAAGGAGCTTTGAAAACCTTTCGACCTTGAGCCGTTCGCGCGTCGTCTCGCCGCGCTCGAGCGCCTTCCATTCAGCGTCGTTTATCCGGTGGTATAATCTCACCGTGCCTTCGTCGGTCGGCAGGCCGCACGCTTCGAGCACCTCGGAGACGGCGCGCGCCTCGGACGTTTCAAAATCGTAGAGCGTCCCGTCCGCGTCAAAGAGAATTATATCGTATCGCTTCATTTCACCGTATATCTATGATATGTCTTCTTTCCCTTTTTGATAACGACGCCGCCGCCGATATCTTCCTTCGTGAGCGCCATATTCGGGTCGGTGACGCGCGCGCCGTCGAGCAGCACGCCGCCCTGAACGACGAGCGTTCTTCCCTCGCGGCGCGACGGGGCGAGCCCCGCCTTTATCATCATGTCAAGGATGCCGATCTTCCCGTCCGTGAAGTCCGCATCCGAAAGCTCCGTCGTCGGCACGTTTTCCGATTCGCCGGAGCCGCCGAAGAACGATTTCGCCCCCGCCTCGGCGCGGTCGGCTTCCTCCTTGCCGTGCACGAGCTTTGTCAGCTCGTACGCAAGTATCTCCTTCGCGCGGTTGAGCTCCGACCCCTGCCAGCTTGACATTTCATCGATCTGTTCAAGCGGCAGGAACGTGAGCATGCGGATGCACTTGAGCACGTCCGCGTCGCCGACGTTGCGCCAATACTGGTAAAAGTCGAACGGGCTCGTCTTGTTCGGATCGAGCCAGACGGCGTTGCCCGCCGTTTTGCCCATTTTGTTGCCCTGCGAGTCGGTCAGGAGCATAATCGTCATCGCGTGCGCGTCCGCCCCGAGCAGGCGGCGGATGAGCTCCGTGCCGCCGAGCATGTTCGACCACTGATCATCCCCGCCGAACTGCATGTTGCAGCCGTAATTTTTGTAGAGGTAGTAGAAGTCGTATGACTGCATTATCATATAGTTGAATTCAAGGAACGAAAGTCCGCGCTCCATCCTCTGCTTATAACATTCGGCGCGGAGCATATTGTTGACCGAGAAGCATGCGCCGACCTCGCGCAGAAGGTCGATATAATTGAGCGAGGCAAGCCAGTCGGCGTTGTTGAGCATCATGGCGCCGCCCTCTCCGAAGTCGATGAAGCGTTCCATCTGGCGGCGGAAGCATTCGGCGTTGTGATCGATGTCCTCGCGCGTCAGCATACGGCGCATGTCGGTGCGCCCGGACGGGTCGCCTATCATCGTCGTGCCGCCGCCGATCAGCGCGATCGGGCGGTTGCCCGCCTCCTGCAGCCGCTTCATCAGCGTCAGCGCCATGAAATGGCCTGCCGTCAGGCTGTCCGCCGTGCAGTCAAAGCCGATGTAAAACGTCGCCTTGCCGGCGTTGACTATGTTTCTGATCTCGTCCTCGTTCGTCATCTGCGCTATAAGTCCGCGCGCTTTCAGTTCTTCATAAATTCCCATTGGTTGTACCTCACTGTCTCCCTTTTAGTTTTTTGCCCTCGGCGATAAGTTCCCGGGCTGCCTTTTTTTGTGTTTCCGTGACGTTGATGCCGCCGATTATGCGCGATATCTCGTCTATCCGCGCCTCCCCGGACAGCTTTACTGCCGTAGTTTCCGTTCTGCCGCCGACCTCGTGCTTCGAGATCAGAAAATGCGTGTCCGCCAGCGCCGCGATCTGTGCCGAATGAGTCACGCAGATTATCTGCGCGCCCTCGGCGCTCTTTCTCAGGCGCAGCCCGATCTTCCCCGACGTTGCGCCGGAGACGCCCGAATCTATCTCATCATATATCAATGTCGCCTCTCCCGACCTGTGGCTCTTCACGCTCTTGATCGCGAGCATCACGCGCGACAGCTCGCCGCCGCTCGCCGCGAGCGCCAGCGGCCTTACGTCCTCGCCAGCGTTTGCCGAAATATATATCTCGGCGCTCTCGGTGCCGAGCGGCGAAAGCCCGCAGTCCGAAAACCGCACCTCGATCTTCACCTTCGGCATATCGAGCTCCGCGAGCACGCGGCAGACCTCCTCCGTCATCCGCGCCGCCCCTTCCCGGCGGCACGCAGCCAGCGCCGCTCCCGCGTCTTCAGCGTCGGCTTTTGCCTTTGCAAGCGCGGCTTCTGCCTCGGCAGTCCGCGCCTCGTTATTTTCGATCGCGTCAAGCTTGTCGGCGGCGCTTTTCCTGTGCGCGAGCACGGATTCTATGTCGGCTCCGTATTTGCGTTCGAGCCGATGGATCAGATCGAGCCTGTCCTCGATCGCGGAAAGGCGCTCCGCGGGGTCCTCCTCGATACTGCCGCCGAGGTCGAACGTCTTGTACGTGCGCCGCGCGATGTCCTCAAGTTCGTATGTGATCGAGCGGAGCTTTTCCGCGTCAGAGGCGGCGTCGGGCGAATAATCGGCGAGCTGTTCAAGCGCCGTCGCGGCGCGGTCTGTCAGATACGCGGCGGACGCGCCCTTTTCGTTCTGGTACGCGGCGCGGTATACGAGCCGTGCAAGCTTCGTTATTTTCTCGCCCGACCGGAGCCTCGCCGCCTCCATGCGCAGCTCTTCTTCCTCGCCATGCTTCAGCTTCGCCGCGTCTATCTCTTTGACCTGATATGACAAAAGATCCGCCGTCAGCGCGCCTTCGCGCGACAGCTTTTCCGTTTCCTCGGCGACGGCTTTTGCGGCGGTGTATTCGCCGTAAAGAGATGAGTATTTTTCAAAGAGCGGCGCGCTTTCGGCGTAGTCGTCGATCAGCGCTAACTGCGAATCTCCCGTTCTGAGCGACAAGCTCTCGCTCTGCCCGTTTATCGACAGAAGCGCCGAGACAGCCCTTCGCATCGCCGCCTGTGAAACGCTTTTTCCGTTCAGCCGCGCCGTGCTCTTTCCGTCCGCCGTAAACGTCCGCTCCGCTTCGAGCTCCCCGTCGGAGGCATCGACGCCGAGCTCGGAAAGCCGCGCGGCAGCCGCGCCGTCGATCTCGGTGAACAGCGCCGTCACGCGCGCGCCCGCCTCCCCGGTCCTTATGAGCTGCGGCTGCGCCTTCGCGCCGGACACCATCGAGATCGCGTCGATTATGACCGATTTTCCCGCGCCCGTGCCGCCCGTCAGCACCGTGAACCCGCCGTCAAGCTCAATGTCAAGCGACTTTATGACGGCGATATTTTCAATGTGAAGTGACCTCAGCATTGTTTAACCTGCATCCATGATCTCCCGAAGGCGGGCGCATATCGCCGCCGCCTCGTCCTCCGTCCTCGTCACGGCGATGACGCAGTCGTCCCCGGCGACGCAGCCGAGCACCTCTTCGAGCTTCATGCCGTCGATCCCGGCGGCGATCGCCGAAGCCATTGACGGGAACGTCTTTATGACTATTAAGTTCCGCGCGAACTCGGCGCTTTTTACCGAGGTGAGGATCGGGACGTTCAGCTTCGTCATATCTATCCCCTCGCCGGGGACGTGGAGCACGTATTTGTACGCGCCCTCCCCGATCGCCACCTTCATGAGCTTCAAATCCCTGATATCGCGGGAGATCGTCGCCTGCGTCACTTCAAATCCCTCGTCATGCAGCATTTCGATCAGTTCATCCTGCGTTTTGATATCAAATTTGCTTATAAGCTCGATTATTTTCTTCTGACGCCTTCCCTTCACGTCAACCACCGCCAGTCTTATTTATTCGGTATTGCGCCCCCGCGGCGCGTTCGTGCGTTGAACTGCGCGCGTGTGCAATAGGGGCTCGTTTGCCATATGGGCTTGCCCAAAAAGCGTTTGTTTGTTATAAGCGAACGTTTGCCGTAGGCGTTCGTTTGCCGTTGGCGCTTGTTCGCCGTATGCGCTCGTTTGCCATGGGCGCTCGTTTGCCATGGGCGCTTGTTCGCCGTAGGCGCTCGTTTGCCATGGGCGCTTGTTTGCCATAGAGCGCGCTCGTGTATCATATGCGCCCGCGCGACATAATTGTTCGTATGCCGCCTTCTGCACGCCGCATCCTGCGGCGTGCGCGCGACGCTTGCCGCGCGCCGCTTGCGGCGCGCTTCCTACCTTCCGGTCATCTTCGTGCGGAAGACGCCCGTGAATCCGCCCTCGCGCACCCTTACAAGTCGCGTCTTTTCGATTGAGGCATAGACGGAGACGACGGCTCCCTTCGGGAGCGGCACCGTCTCAAGTCCGTCGCGGACGAGCAGAAGCCCGCTCTCGCGCCAGTCCCCCTCGCGGCATTCGATGACGCTCGACGCCGAATACACGGACGGGCGCGCCATGACCGAATGAGGGCATATCGGCGTCACGCAGATGCACTCGAGCGACGGGTCGATGAGCGGTCCGCCCGCCGACATCGAATACGCCGTTGAGCCCGTCGGCGTCGCGAATATGACGCCGTCGGCGTCGAATCTTCCGGCGTCGTCGCCGCCGCAGTCAAGCTCGATCGACGCGATCTTCGACACAGACGATTTTGAGATCACGAAATCGTTCAGCGCGGGAGCCGTTTTGAGATACAGCTCCCCCCCGACGGTGACGCGCGCCTCGAGCATCATGCGCTCTTCGATTTTGTAGTCGCCGCCGAGAATTCCCGCGATTTTATTTAGCTCCCCGTCGGAGAGCTCGGCAAGATATCCGACCTGCCCCGTATTGACGCCGAGCACCGGGATCCCGTATGGCCGCGCGCACGCCGCCGCGTATAGCACGGAGCCGTCCCCGCCGACCGAGATCACGACGCTCGACTCAGGCGTGACGCCGTCGCCGTCAATGGTGCTCACCCCTTCGGGGTGCGGCAGCGAGGCGGGCATTATCACATCATACCCCGCGTCCCGGCACGCCGAAATTATTTTTCCGAGCCGTTCGTCATCGTTTTCCTTAACGCCGAACGGCAGAATCGACACTGTTTTCATTTCGGATAAAATTATATATCTCCTTTTTGTCAAGCGCGCGTTCGCGTTCGCGGTCAAACAGCGCAAGATATTCGCGGTTGCCGCGCTTTGCCGCGCGTTCGTCCGTGATGCCCCCGCCTGAAACGGGAGAAACCATTATCCCGTGCGCGTAAAGCCCGAAATATTCCGCCGTCGCGACGACGGAGGCGGCGGCCTCGGCCCGCGCCGTATGCGACACGACGACTCCCTTGCCGACGCTTTTTCTGTCGAGCTCGAACTGCGGCTTTATGAGCGTCACAAATTCGCCGCCCGCCTCAAGTATCGCCGAGATCGCCGGAATTATGAGCCTTTGCGAGATGAACGACACGTCGCAGACGACAAGGGAGCATTTTTCGCCGAGTTCCTCCGCCGTCAGGTACCGCGCGTTGCACCTCTCCATCACGACGACGCGTCCGTCCTCCCGCAGCCCGTCCCTGAGCTGCGAGGTCCCGGCGTCGACCGCGTAGACCCTTGCGGCGCCGCGGCTCAAAAGGCAGTCCGTGAACCCGCCGGTCGACGCTCCTATGTCAGCGCAGACGCGCCCCTTGGGCGAGACGCCGAATCTGTCAAGCGCGGAGGCGAGCTTCATCCCGCCGACGCTCACGAACGGGCAGACGACATCCGTTTTTATGTCGTGCGCATCGTTTTCATCAATTTCGTATGACGGCTTTCTGATCTGCCGCCCGTCGACCGTGACGGCGCCTTCGGAGATCAGGAATTTGGCGCGCGTCCTGCTCTCGGCAAAGCCGCGCTCCGCCAGGTAAATGTCAAGTCTCATATATGTCTACGCGCGGCGGGAGGCGAGGTATTCCGCGAGCGCGCAGAGGTTTTCCGAATTCGGGATGCTCCCCGCCGCCGCGATCGCCTGCCGCGTCAGCTCGGCGGCGAGATTTTTCGCCTCGTCGGCGCTCATCAGCGAGAGTACGGACGTTTCGTCCGTTTCCCCTTCCTCGCCGTCAAGTATATCGTCGACTATCTGGAACGCGAGCCCCATGCTGAACGCGTACCGCCGGGCGGCGGCGTAAACTTCCTCCGGAATACTGCCGTCAGCGTCCGCGGCAATGACGCCGAGCGACGCGGCGGCCGCTATCAGCTCGCCCGTCTTTTTCCGCTCCGTCTCAAACAGCACGTCCGCCGGGATGCTCTTTCCGACGTAAAGCAGATCGAGCACCTGCCCGCCGATCATCCCGTCGTGCCCCGCCGACGCGGCGAGCACGGACGCTGCGCGGACGTTTCGCCCCGCGTCCGCGAACGGGTTCTCCGCTATGAGCGCGAACGCGTATGTCAAAAGCGCGTCGCCCGCGAGAAGCGCGTTTGCCTCGCCGAACGCGCGGTGAAGCGTCGGTTTGCCGCGCCGCACGTCGTCGTTGTCCATCGAAGGCAGATCGTCGTGTATGAGCGAATACGTGTGTATACATTCGACGGCGCACGCGTATGGCAGCGCCGCCGACGTGTCCCCGCCGAGCGCGCGGCAGAATTCGAGCGTCAGATACGGTCTTATCCGCTTGCCGCCGCCGAGCGCGCTGTATCTCATCGCCTCGTATATGACGCTGTGAAGCGCATCCCCCTGCGGCAAAACGCTGTCAAGCGCGCCCACGATAAGCTCCCCGTTGCGCAAAAGCTCCGCCTCAATCGGCGACGGTGACTCCTCCGTCGCGGGAAGCTTTGAAATTTCGTCGTTCAGCGCGGCCTCTGCCCCGCCGAGCACTTCATCAAGGTTGTTTTCCAAAATCGTACGCTCCCCGAAAATCCTATCCGCGCGGTACTATATCTTCTTCCGAAACGGAGCCGTCAGGTCCGAACGTCAGCATTTTGATCTTCTGTTCGGCTCCGTCAAGCCGCTCGTTGCAAAGCTTGACGAGCGAAACGCCCTCTTCAAACAGCGAAAGCGACTCATCGAGCATCGTTCTGCCGCTCTCGAGCGCCCTGACGATCTCCTCAAGGCGCGCGATCGCCGCCTCAAAGCTCATGTTTTCATCTGCCATGATCACTCCCTGCCCCGTAAAAACGGGGCTGCCCTTCTTTTTTATATCGTGCCCCGCGAGACGCGGGGGTGTATTTTTGCTGCGCCCCGTAAAAATGGGGGTGTTCCCCGCAAAAATGGGGATTAGTGCCCCGTGAAATCGGGGGATTTCTGTGCCCCGCAAAAACGGGGGGTCGTGCCCCGCAAAAAGGCGCGGTTGATTTTTTTATTCCTTTTCGCACTTGTCCTGATTTTCCCGCGTTTCCCTGACCTCGGCGATTATAACGCCGTCGGACGCGCGAAGCGTCAGCTCGTCGCCGACTTCGGCGTCGTGAACGCTCTTGACGACACCGCCGCCCTCGCCGTAAACGGCAAAATAGCCGCGCGACAGCACCGCCAGCGGGTCGAGCGCCGACAGCTTTCCCGCGATGCCTGACAAAAGCAGGCGGCTCTTGTCCGTCTTCGAGCGCGACGCCGCGGAAAGCTTATCCGTCAGCGAGACGGTCAGCATGCGGCGTTCGTCCGTTATGACGCGCGGGTCTGAAAGGCACCGGCGCGACGCGAGCGATTCAAGCCGGCGGCGCTTCGCCTCGGCGAGCTTTCCGAGCGCGAGCGCGTTGTGCTTCGTTATGTTGCCGAGCTTCCGGCGCAGCTCCGCCGCCTCCGGGAGCGCAAGCTCCGCCGCCGCGGACGGCGTCGGCGCGCGCTTGTCCGCGACGAAATCACAGATCGTGAAGTCCGTCTCATGGCCGACCGCCGAGATCACCGGCACGCTCGACGCTGCCACCGCCCTCGCGACGCGCTCATCGTTGAATGCCCAGAGGTCTTCGATCGAGCCGCCGCCGCGGCCGATTATGACTACGTCGACCGAGCGCGTCCGGCTGAAATATTCGAGCCCGGCGACGAGCTGCGGCGGCGCGTCAGGTCCCTGCACGAGCGCCGGATAGAGCAGCAGCTTCGCCAGCGGGAACCGCCGCCCCGAAATATTTATGATGTCGCGTATCGCCGCCCCCGTCGGGGAGGTGATTATGCCGACGCGCGTCGGAATTTTCGGGATCGGGCGCTTGCGCGCCTCCGAAAACAGCCCCTCCGCCTCAAGCTTTGCCTTCAGCTGCTCGAACGCGATATAGAGCGAGCCGACGCCGTCCGGCTGCATATTGTCGACGTAAAGCTGATATGTTCCGTCGCGGACAAAGACCGCGACCCTGCCGTGACAGATCACCTTCATGCCGTTTTCCGGTCTGAACACGAGCTTTTCCGTGTACGAGCGGAACATGACGGCGCGGAGGTTGCCCCCGCCGTCCTTCAGCGTGAAATAGAAGTGCCCCGTTTTATAGTGGTTCGTGAAATTCGAAATTTCGCCCTTCACAAATATGTCGGAGAACACCGGATTCGCCTCGAGCGACATCTTCACGTATTCGTTCAGCTCCGTGACCGTCATCGTCATGGGGATCGCCGCATGGTTATCCATCAAAGTGCCTCCGTGTAATTTTTGTACGCGAGCAGCGCGGCACCCGCCGCGTTGTCCGCCGAAAACTCCGGCTCCGCGAAAAAGACGTTCTCCCGTCTGCCGAGAAGCGACCGCATACGGCGGCAGCTCATGACGCCGCCCGCATAGATCACGGGGATCATGCCGTATCTCTGCCGCAGATTCCCGGTCAGCGCGTCGAGCGTCGTTGAGACGAAATCGAGCGTATACGAGGCGACGGCAGCGCCTCCCATGCCGGATTCGTATTTTTGCCGCGCCTTGTTTTCGCCGCCGGAAAGCGAGCAGTAAAGGCCGTTCACCGAGATTTTCAGCCCCGCGTTGAATTCCGCGCCCTCCGCCATCGCTTCGAGCGCAGCCCCGCACGGGAACCGCTCACCCATCATGACGCCCACGCGGTCGATGAGCTGACCGGCGTTGAGGTCGGTCGTCCCGCCGACGCGTTCAATTTTCGGTTCGCGTCCGCCCGGCGTCACGATGCAGACATCGGTCGTCCCGCCGGAGACGTGAAACGCCGCAAACGGCTCGCCGCCGTCAAGCAAACCGAGCGCGCCCGCCGAATAAAGCGCCGCGGCGATGTGCCCCGCCTGATGTGAAAATTCAAATATTTGCGCGCCGCACACTGCCCCAGCCGCATGCGCCGCCGCGCGCCCCGCAAGAAAGCACGGCATATACGACCCCGCCGCGTCGCGCGGGGAGACGGAGCAGCCGATAACCATCGGGACTCTCCCGCCAAGGTCGCCCGCGATCGCGTCCATTATGTCCGGCAGATTTTTCGTGTGCGCGAACACGGCGTCGCTCTGGCGAAGCCCGCGCTGCCCGTCGGCGACGGGGAGCGGCAGCTTCCTGTTCGAGATCACGACCCCGTCTGAAACGAGCGCCGCCGATGTCGTATAATTGCTCGTGTCGATGCCGAGCGCTATGACCTCATGGCTCATCTCGCTGTTCGGCGCGGCACGTTTTCCTTTTTTATCTCCGGGTCTGCCGCGACCTTGCTGAGGATGCCGTTTATGAAAGCGGGCGCCGCGTCGTCGTCATACGCTTTCGCGAGCTCGACCGCCTCGTTTATCGTCACGCCGACAGGCACATTGTCAAGAAAATAGAGCTCAAACACGGCAAGGCGAAGTATCGCGAGCGTGACGTGCGACATACGCTCAAGCCGCCATCCGTTTGCCGCGCCCGATATCGCGCCGTCGATCTTTTCTGAATTATCCCACACGCCGAAATAAACGTCGCGTATGTAATCGTTTGATTTTGCCCCGCGCAGAAGGAGCGATCTTTTATATACGTCGTCCGCCGCCTCGTCCCGGCGGCAGTCCCTTTCAAAGAGAAGCGCCATCGCCGCCTCTCTCGCTTCATGTCTCGTCATAAACGCAAGTTCCGTTCTTTTGTTCATAATAATACATTATATATTATAGCGGAACTTTTGAAAAAGTCAACGATATGTGCGCATTTTTGCGGCAGCGTTTTGCACAGCTCCCATGATTTTTACCGAATGACGCGCCGCCGCGCGTGAAAGAATATAAGCATGAAATGTATAAAGCGTATTTTTATAACTTTTACTGCCGCCGTCGTCCTGCTGGCGGCGCTCCCCGCCTCGGTCCCCGCGGCGTTCGCCGGTGAGGACGGCGAAAACGGGGACGCTGACTACATCAGGTGGGTCGACTTTGACGTGACCGCCGAGGCGATGCGGGACGCCGCGGAGGCGGACATCGCCTCTTACGGAACTGACGCCCACATTGACTGGATAACGCTGCTCGCGCTGCTCGGCGCTCGCAGCGGGGGCGATTTTTCGCACTATAAAAAATCCGACCTTGACGCGCTCGTAACGGAGCTCGCCTCCGGGCGCGACCCGCGCGAGCTGACGAAAAACGTCAAGCTGTTCGACTATTATATAGAAGCATACGGCGCGATCCTCGGCGGCATGCTCGGGGAATATATTAAGACGGAAAAAGCCGAGGACGGGACGGAGACGGTCAGCGCCGGCTACGGGATCCGCGCGTTTTCGCCGTTTGCCGCCGGGTATTATTATTCGGATTTTGACGATTTCGGCGTTTCGCGCTCGTTCGGGTACCGCCGCCGCCACCTCGGCCACGACATGATGGGATCGATCGGTACGCCGATCGTCGCCGTCGAGAGCGGATACGTTGAGGCGCTCGGCTGGAACATGTACGGCGGCTGGCGCGTCGGCATCCGCAGCTTTGACGGCAAGCGATATTATTATTACGCGCACCTGCGGAAAAATCACCCGTACGCCGACCTTTACGAAGGCAAGACTGTCATGGCGGGCGAGGTGATCGGCTATCTCGGTATGACGGGATACAGCAGCCGCGAGAACGTGAACAACATCACGACCCCGCACCTTCACTACGGGCTTGAGATCATATTTGACCCGTCGCAGAAGGACGGCTGGAACCAGATCTGGATCGACATGTACGAGCTGACGAAGTTCCTCTCAAAATACCGCGCCCCGACGTATTACGACGATTCCACCTCCGAACGCATCACCCGCGTCTATTACACATACACCGACACGCCCGATTGATCGGTGCCACCCGCGCGCGGCGCGGGTTTTGTGCGGCAGGTTTAAAGGGGGGCGCTCGGCGTCGGTTTTGCGCGGTGCGGGGTTTGCCGCTCTGCGTCGGCTCCGCGCGCTCAAACGGGGATGGCTTGCCGCTTGTCGTTCGGATTTCATGCAATCAAACGGCTTCCGCTTGTCGTTCGGATTTCACGCGCTCAAACGGCGATGTTTTGTTGCTGCTTCGGCTCACGTGCTTTTAAATTGAAACGGATTGCCGCTCGGCATCGGGTTCCCGCGCGGAGCGCGGGTTATTTTGCGAATTCAAGCGGAGGCGCGCTGCCGCTCGGCTTCGGTTCCGCGAACGTGCGAGCTTGTGACGCGCACTCAACCGGCATGGTTCACACAATCGGCACACGGCTCCCGCGCGAAGCGCGGTTTCCCCCTTCTCCTTCTTAGACGCTGTTATACCGCTCGGCTTCCCCCTCCCCTCCTTCGCCGCCGTTCTTCCGCTCGGCTTCTCCCTCCCCACCTTCGCTGACGTTTTTATCCCCACCGTCCCATGACCGAACGCAAACACGCCGCCAGCCAGCATGCCTCAAACTTACATAACTGCCAAATACAGCCCACCTCCCCGCCGAATTTTCTGAAAAATGCGCGCTCATACTTGAAAGCTCCGCCGCGTTATGGTATATTAATATATATTATTATGTGAAGATTTTGCGCGGAGGCTTTCGCGATGAAAAACATACAGGACCCGAAAAAACCCACCCCGGAACCGAAGAAAAACATATTCCCCCGTCTGTTAACCAAACTCATCTACCCGACCACGCTTTATTTCACCGTTATAACGCTGTTTTTATACATCGGCGGCGCGGCGCTCAACTACGGCACAACGAAAATGATCCCGCGGCTTTCGACGATCCTCATCGTCCTCGCGTTCTCATTCATCATCAACGTCGCAAATCTGATCCTGACCGTGAAAAAGCTGAATATGGCGCTGCGCGTCGCGATCCATTACGTCACGCTCGCCGTGTCGTTTTTTGTCCTCTTCATAAACGCGTCCGATTACCGCGCGAGCAACGGGCTGACGATAATCCTCCTGCTTTCATACACGCTCGTGTACGCCTTCATCTGCGCCATCGTCTTCGCCGTCCGCCGTGCGGTGAAAAATGCCGACACCGACGCGTCCGAATATAAATCTATCTATGATAAGAAAATTTAAAACGTGCATCTCGCTGCTGCTCGCGATTTTGTCAATTTTATGTCTCTTTGCCGGATGCGGCGGCAGTGACGGCGCGCCCGAAGGCACGGAGGTCGAAACGAAGCGCAAGCCGTTAAGCTCGATACATATCAATTTAGGGACGGAGCCGCAGAGCGGCGAAACGGATGCGCCGGAGCCTGATGAGGGCGGCGCGCGGCTCCCGCTTTCATACGACATGGGAAGCGAATATATTGAAAAATTCGTCTTCATCTGCGATTTTCAGATCTACGGGCTGAAATCGAACGCGATGCTCCCCTCCGGCAGAGAAACGAACGACGTTCTGACCGGGCGCGGCGGCTCATTTTCCGTCATGTCGGAAAATCCGACGTTATACTCCGCCGAATACGGCGGCGAGCTGTCCGTTGCGGATTTTGTATCACGGCGCAAGCCGGAATATCTGCTGCTCTCGGTCGGCGCGGGGGACGCGGCGGCTGAGGATTCGAACGCGTTCGGCAATTTCCGCGAAAAATATATCGCGCTCATTTCGTCGATAAAGGACGCTTCGCCCGACACGGTCATAATCTGTATGTCGCTTCTGCCGGGCTCGTCGTCGTCCGGATTCAGCATTTACGACGCCGCGCGGTATAACGACATGATCCTCATCGCCGCGGAGGAAACGGGGACGTATTTTCTCGATGTCTCGTCCGCGTTCGCCGCGTCTGACGGATATCTTCGCCCCGACTGCGACGGCGGCTCCTCCCGCCTGTCGACGACCGGACTGAAAAAGCTGCTCGAACTGATCCGGACGCACAACGCCGAAAAGGTCGAGCCCGCCCCCGCCCCCGAAACGAGCGAAAAATAAGCATAAAATCGGCCGCCGTGATTTTGCCGCGGCGGTCATGTTTTTGTGCGATATTGAGATTTCATGAGAGCGAAAACCCGACAGCGCTTTTTTGGCGTAGGTTCGCGAAATATAATTTTTCCGCGGCTGTCCGATGCGAAAATCCGCCGCGCCCGCCGAGCGTCCGCGCGGATCACCGCTTCCCCGTCGCATTTATTTTAAGGAATGACGCGGTTTTTCCCTTGCGTTCTGCGAAAATGATACGGCAGAGCGCGTTTTTTTGTCGCGTCCGGTTCAGGGCGCATTTTTCCGCCTTGTCAGGCTGATCAAGCGTAAGGCAGACACGCTTTTTTGCGTCGCGTTTGCCCGATAGAGCCGAGCGCGTCTCCCCTACCCACAAAAAAATACCGCCCGGGGCAAAACCTCGGGCGGAGCTATTTTCCGCGATTTATATTCCGCGTCGTGATTCCGCGTCGCAATTCCGCGTCGTAATTCCGCGATTTTATTTGTTCGGCACGTTCGTTACAAAAACTATCTCCTCGGGCAGACGCATGTTGAGGCGGCGGCGCGCGATCCTGATGATGTAATCGTCGTCAATCGGCGCTTTAAGGTCGTTTTCAATAGACATGATCTGTTCGTTATAATCTTCGATCAGCGCCTCAAGCTTTTCGTTTTCCTCGCGCAGCTTTTCCGCCTTTGCATTCGTCGAGAAAAGCGTCATGACGCAGAACACGACCATAACGACAACAGCCATTTTGAAGAATATATTTTCGAGTACCGAATCGAACATGCTATCTCTCCGTCCCGCCCGAACCGACCGACAAAGCGATCTCTCCGAGCGTCTTTTTAAGTCTTTTGTTTATAATCTGCGCCTCGCGCGCCGACGATATCTTCCCCGCCGCCGCGAGCGCCGCGCGAAGCACGGTCGCCCTATATACGGCGCGGAGCGCACGCATCAAAGCCCTAGAGACGAACCGCAGCGGCGTCAATGTGAAATAGACTATATACCGCAAAACGGTGTCGACCGCGAAAAATATGAGCGACGCGGCGGCCGCGGTCAGCTTTCCCGCCGTCTTCATATAGAGGATAAATCCGACGGCCTCACCGAGCAGCGCGAAGCCGCGCGGCGTCCCGCTCGAGGCGTGATAGATGAATATCACGGTCACGGCGGTCGCTGCCGTCATATAAAGTATGTCAAAGAGGAATATCGCCGCCGTCGCCGCGGCAGCTCTCCCCGCGCGCCTCTCTTTTTTCTTCCGTTTCCCGATTATCGGGGGCGTGACCCTTTCGAGCAGGGGCGACACCGTAAAATCTATGCCGAGCCCGAAAAACGTGCGCAGCAGCCTCACCGCGTCGTAGAGCGCGCCGAGGGCGAGCCCGACGAAAAACGAATAACAAAGGAGCGCTATGTGCCCGCCGATGCTGACGTTCAAGCTTTATCCCCGCTTGCGGGAGAGTATCCCCGAGGTACGCCTGCGCTTTATGTCGTAATACACAACGGCGTCGATCTTTCCGCTGACCGTCATATCCCCCGTTTCGGAGTCGAACTTGTCTACGTGAAGCTCGTGACCCTGTATCGAGAGCCCGTCTTCCTCCGCCGTCCTCATGATGATGTTTTCCTCATCAAACCCGTCGATCGAGAGGATGCCGGTCAGAACGACCGCGCCCCGCTCGCAAATGCTGATCCCGTGTGTCTTACGTTCGCCTTCCATAAAATAACCGTACCACGCTTCCCATTTTTCTTTCAGCGGACGATGTAAAAACCGTCCGCCGTTTTCATCTGATGAAAATATATGCGCGGCTTGTTTATTCTATGACCTCGTACATCGAATCGGCGTCCGCCTTTCCGACGTTGTCCTTTACCTCGCGCACACGGACGCGAAGCGTCTTTGTTCCGAACGTGATCTCAAGCACGTCTCCGACCTTCACGTCGTATGACGCCTTCGCGCGCCTGCCGTTCACGTTTACGTGGTCGGCGTCGCACGCGTTGTTCGCGACCGTCCGGCGCTTTATGATACGCGAAACCTTCAGGAATTTGTCAAGTCTCATCAAGTCTCCCCCAAACGTACGATTTTCCGATATCGAATTTCGTCCCGGCGTGTCGGAAAATCGAACTTTTCCCCTAAAACGCATTGACGGCGGCATCCCGAACGGGATACCGCCATCAGCGTTGATATTATTAAATTGAAATAATTCAGTTGACCTTTTTCTTAAGAGTCTGTCCTGCCGTGAATACGGGGGTGTTGGAAGCTTCGATCATGATGTTCGCGCCTGTTGCGGGGTTTCTGCCCTCATGCGCTTCTCTGTGCTTTACCTTGAACGTTCCAAACCCAACGACCTGAACCTTATCGTCGTTCGCGAGAGCTTCCGCGATAGTATCAAATACAGCAGAGACTGCGGCCTCGGCGTCCTTCTTCTTGATGTTCGCCTTTGCCGCGACTTCGTTTACGAGCTGGTTTTTATTCATTGTGTCATTCCTTTCAAATTTTTTGTCATCATTACTTTGATTATTATACCACAGTGCCGGAACTAATGCAATAGTTAATCGGAATATTTTATCTCGAATTTCCTTTATTTTTCGTGTTTGACCGAATCCCACACGCGGTCAAGCTCCGCCATCGTCAGCTCTTCGGTCCGCTTACCTTCATCTGCGACTGCTTTTTCAAGGCGCTCGAACCTCCCCACGTATTTATCGCACGCGAGCGAAAGCGCGCGCTCGGAATCGACACCGGCGAGCCGCGCCGTGTTGACGACGGCGAGCAGCAAGTCCCCGATCTCCTCCGTCAGCGCGTCCATGTTGCCGGAGCAAAGCTCCGCCTTGACTTCCGCCGTCTCCTCTTCGATTTTTCCAAACGCGTCGTCCATGCACTCAAAGTCGAATCCCGCCTTCTTTGACACAGAACCGAGCTTGTCCGCGCGCATCAGCGCCGGGAGTGAGCCGGGGATCGAGCGCAGCTTTTCCGATGTCGTGCGGCGCTTTTTTTCCTCCGCCTTGATGCGATCCCACGCGCCGACAACGTCCTCGCTCGTCTCCGCCTTCGCGTCCGCGAATATGTGCGGGTGGCGCAGTATCATCTTTTTGCAGATGCCCGTCGTTACGTCGCCGATGTCGAAGACGCCGCGCTCACGTTCGAGCTCCGCGTGGAAGACGACCTGAAGGAGCACATCTCCCAGTTCCTCGCACAAAAGCGTCATGTCGCCGGTGTCGATGCCCTCGACAGCCTCATATGTTTCCTCGATCAGGCTGTTTCTGATCGACTCGTGCGTCTGTTCCCGATCCCACGGGCAGCCGCCCTCTCCGCGCAGAATTTCCATGATCGCGCAGAGGTCGTCAAACGTATATTTGTCTTTGCCGAGCAATTTTGCAGCTTTTTCATTCATATTATTTTGCTTCCTTTAATTAAATATACCTTATTTGAGGTGAAAGCTCCGCGATGGCACCTTCACCCGCTGGGATGAGCCGATGTCGCATTTTATATCATTTCTGCTTCCATTTGCGATGACCCGCTCCCACAGCGGGATGAGGCGAATGTCTTTATATTACTCCGCTCCCTTTTTGCGGTGGAACTTCGCGAGTATGCGCTCGCCCTTCGGGATGAGGCGGATGTCGTCCTCCGAGATCGTCTTCGTCGCGAAGATTATCACGATATAAACGGCGGCGCCGACGATTATTCCGGCAAACATCGAGACGATATAATTCGTGATGCCCGACAGAAGATAATATACGGCGTATGCGGACACCGCGCACGCGACGCCGGAGAGGATCGGGCGCACGAACATCCTGTCAAAGTCGAGCTTGACATGCACGTACTTCACGAGGAAATAAACGTTCATGCACGAGAGCGTCAGATACGAGAAGAACGTGCTTATCGGCACGCCGCTCATGCCGATGCTCGGTATTCCGACGAGTATGTACGTCAGAACGAGCTTTACGAGCGCGCCGGCGATCATTGAATATATCGGCTTGCGCTCATATCCGTTCGCCTGCAGAAGCGCGTTCGTCACGGAGAGCAGGCAGAGGAAGAAGATCGCGGGAGCGAGCAGCGTCAGGAGCGGCGCGCCCGTATCCGCCATATCCTTGCCGAATATCATCCTGATTATCGGATGCGCCATGACGGACATTCCGAGCGCGCACGGGACAGCCATTATCGACGAGATGCGCAGCGAGGTGTGCATATATAGCGAGGTGCGCTCCCTGTCGTTTTGCGCGAGCGTCGTCCTTATCATCGGGACGAGCGAATACGAGATCGGATAAATGAGCACGGGCGGCAGGTCAAACAGCGGGACGACCGTATTTTTCCAGATGCCGTAGACGGCATTCGCCGTCTCCTGCGTATGCCCGATAAAGATAAGTCTATCCATGAGTATGACGAGGTCTATCATTTCGGTGACGCTCATCATCGAGGAGCTTATCGTTATCGGCACCGCCACCCAGATGAGCCGCTTCAGAATTCGCCTGCGCGGCGAGACTGTTTCGACATAGCCTTCAATATAATATTCTTCGTCATATTTTTTCGCCTTGAAGAAAAACTTCGACAGGAGCAGATATATCATCCCGAGCGCGACGCCGACGGTGACGCCGAGGATCGCGTAAGCGGCGACGTACGGCACGCCGAGCCCCTGATCTATCGCCCAGAGCGCGAATATGATGCCGACGACGACCTTCATTATCGACTCTATCAGCTCTGACACCGCCATCGGAACCATGTGCTGGTACCCCTGGAAGTAACCGCGCAGCGCGCTTGAAATGCAGATGAAAAACATCGTCGGACCGAGGAAGATGATGCTCAGCTTGGCGTTCGGCGACTTTGTGAGGTCGGAAAAAACGCCCGCGCCCGCCATCATTATGACGGTGCCGATGATGCCTATGATCGTAAAGAGCGTCAGCGTGACGTTATATATCCGCTTCGTCTCCTTTATGTTGCCCTTCGCGCGCGATTCGGACACGAGCAGCGAGACTGCCGTCGGCAGCCCCGTCGTCGAGATCATAAACAGCGCCGTATATACCGTGTACGCCTGATTGAAATATCCCATGCCCTCGTCGCCGACGATGTACATGAGCGGCACCTTCATAAAGACGCCGAGAATTTTATTGACGATGTTCGATATCGTCAGGACGAGCACGCCGGAAAAAAACAGCTTCGTACTGCGTCTCGTCCTGCCCGTATCTTTCGTTTCTCCCATTATGCTGTCATGACCTCCGAAAGGATTCAGTTTAAAAATTCGCGGAAGACCGACCCCTCCGGCACGAGGCCGAGCGGTATTTCCCTGACTCCCAAAAGTGTGCCGCGTATTTTCTGCGCGCGCTCGTAATATTCGCTCTGTTCGCTGAGTTTCCCGAGCACGCCGAAAAGATACGGCTTTATGACGCCGAGTTCATACGGCAGAAGCGAATTTATCAAAAAGTCGCATCCGGCGCAGTACGGCTCGATATTCAAAATCTCGTTCTCGCGCACGTCGTCCCAGAGATAAAACGTCGTCTCCGGCAGGGCGGAGCGGTAATTATAATCCCTGACGAGGCGGCGGATGAGCCTTATATCCTCCGGCATGAACACTTCCCCGCCGACCGAAAGCGGCTCCGCGACGGAAATATGGACGCTGACGTTCATCTCGGTCGGCAGAAGCGACACGATCTCCGGGTATATCGCCTGTATCCCCTCGAAGATGATGATGTCGCCGTCCTCCGGCCAAAGCTCGCGCTCCCCCGTCCGCCTGCCGCTCGCAAAGTCGAATACAGGCACGCGCAGCGGCGCATTTTCGGCTCTGTTATACGACCGCAGGCGCAGAACGAACTCCGAAAACGCGTCAAGGTCGATCGACCTGACCGTCTCGTAATCTGGCTTCAGCTTGCCGTCGCGCCCGATTTTGTAGACTGCGTTCTCGCGGTTTTTGTAAAAATCGTCGATGCTGACGACGTGCGCGCGGACGCCCGCCGCCGTCAGCGCCCCGATCAGCTTTTTCGCCGTCGTCGTCTTGCCGGAGCACGACGGACCCGACAGCGTGACGGTCCTGCGCCCCCACGACAGTATCCCGGACGCTGCCGCCGCGAGCTGGGACTCGAATTCGGCTTCCCTGCCGTTTATATATTCAAGCATCTCGCGCTCGGTTTCGTATTTCTGTTCGTTTACCTTCATCGGCAGCACCGCCCTTCTTTTATTTTTTCGATTTCTATGCCGCACCGGCGGGAAATTTTACTTAGCCCTGACCGGCGCAAAATTCGCGGCTCGACTTCGTGACCGACGATGTATAAATCATGTATCTTCGTGTCCTCGCCTCAACGATGTAATATTCATGTGTCTTAGCGTCCAACCCCCAACGCCGTAAAATTCGCGTGTCCTTAATTTCCCAGCCTTAATCTGCGCCGTAAAATTCGCGTATTTTCGCGTTCGCCGCTAAGATCTGCGCGTCTCGCGCGGCGGCGTCCGACTCCTTTAAATATTCATACGGGTATTTCGGATTGAATATGCGCGTTATTTTCGGTTCGCCGTCTTTTTCTCCGGTGTTGCCGTTCCAGTCGCGCGGCAAAACGAGCCTGTTGACGGCTCCGGCACCGGCGGCGAGCACCGTGTGTATCTCCTCCATCATGAAGATGTTATAAAGCCCCTCGTAACCGGAGAGCGCGAACCCGACGTTTTCATAGTTGCCGACCGTGTTTTTCTGCCTGTAAACGTAATACGGGCGGTATCCCTTCACCTTCGCCTGTATCTGTGAATAATCTACGCTCTTGCCCGCGTCCTTATTCACGCGGGAGTATACGGACGCGCCGTGCTTCAATATCTCCGCCGCCTTTTTGACCGTGAACGTGTGCACCGTTATATTCTCCGGCCTCATCTCGACAACGCGGTCAAACGACTTTGAGAAGCTGAGGAAATTCTCCCCCGGCAGCCCGGCGATAAGGTCCGTATTGATGCAGTAAATGCCAGAATTGACGGCAAGCTCGAACGCGTGATAAAAATCAGCCGCCGTGTGCGACCGCCCGATGCTCTTTAACACCTCGTCGTTTATCGTCTGCGTGTTGACGCTTATCCGCGTGACGCCCATCCGCTTCGCGATCCGCAGCTTTTCCTGCGTTATCGTGTCAGGGCGACCCGCCTCGAGCGTATATTCTTTGACCTCCGAAAGATCGGTCCCGGCGGCGACGTGCGACAGGACGCGCGTCAACTGCTCCTCGTTCAATATCGTCGGCGTGCCGCCGCCGATATAGACGGAGGCGACCTTCAGACCGAGCTCGCGGACGAGCGCGAAGCGCAGGTCGATCTCGCGGCAGAGCGCGTCTATATAATCGGGGATGAGCGAGAGCAGCTTTTTCGACGTGTACGAGACGAACGAGCAGTACGCGCACCGCGTCGGGCAGAACGGGATCGAGATATAGACGCTGCAGTATCCGCTGTAATACGGCTGCGCGACGCGCGCCTCAAGCTGCGCGATCTCGGTCACGAGCGCCGCTTTTTTCGGATAGAGGAAATATTCCTGCCGCAGCGTGCTCCTCGTCTTTGCCGCGGAAAAGCCGCGGCGCAAATAATCGCTCGCGACCTTGGCGGGGCGGACGCCGACCATGATCCCCCACGAGGGCGAATAATGGAGAAATTCCTCGCCCGCCGCGAGGAACGCGGAGCCCGCCGCGAGCTTGACCGTCATTGAATCCGTGCGGATGCCGTCAAATTCCGCGCGGCGCTCGGCGGAGGACAGCTTCGTCCTGTCCGCGATCGTCGCCCGCGACGTGACGCCCTTCGCGTCCGTTTTTATCGTGAACCGCACCGTCGGCGAGTCGGCGTCCGTATCAGTTTCCGCGCCGAACTTCGCGCCCGGCCAGAATATCATGCAGAGCGTCTGAAAATAATATTCGCTTACCTTTATCTTTCCGTCCGATTCAACTGTAAGCTTCATCGTTATATCTCACTTTCTTGGCAGGTTGTGCGAGTCGAGCGGGATTATGACGGGGCCGTCCATCAGCATATCGACAGACATTCGCGCGCCGAACATCCCGTGCTCCGCGTGGACGCCGCGCGCGTTTATCTCGTCGATAAAGAATTTATAAAGCGGCTCCGACACCTCGCGCGGGGCAGCGCGTGAATAATCGGGGCGCGTCCCGCGGTAGCAGTTCGCGAGCAGCGTGAAATTCGAGATGACGAGGATTTCCCCGCCAACGTCTCGGATAGATAGATTCAGTTTCCCTTCCGCGTCGCGGAAAATGCGCAGCTTCAATATTTTATCTATCAACGTGCGCGCGTCCGCTTCCGTGTCGTCAACGTCGACGCCGAGCGCGATCATATATCCGCGCCCGCACTTGCCGACCGATTCCCCGTCGACGGACACCTCGGCTCTGTGGACTCTTTCAACTATTGCTATCATACAAAATCCCAAAAATCAGTTGTATCCGCGCGCGATATGCTGAACGTCGCTGATGCCGCGCAAACGTGATACGATCGAATTATAATGGTTCATGTCCTTGCAGGCGATCTTCAGATTGATGATTATCTCATCGTCCGTCTGCTTCTTCGTCATGATGCTGAGAAGGGACACCTTCATTTCGGCGAGTATCGCCGTGATCTCGGCGATTATCGTCATGCTGTTCGCCGCGTAAATTTGAAGGAGCGCTTCATATAGGTCGCCGGGGCGCTTGTCTGTCTCGTCCCAGTGCGCGGGGACCCAGCGGTCGGGGTCGGCGTCCGGAGCGCTCATCGCGTTTATGACGTTCGGGCAGTCGCGCTTGTGTATCGAGATGCCGAAGCCCTTCGTGATGAAGCCGATGACGGAATCGCCCGGCAGCGGGTTGCAGCACTTCGCGAATTTGACCTGCATCCCCGTGACGCCGTCGACGACGATGCCGGAGGACGACTTGACCTTTTTCGTCGTCGTCTGCACCTGCTCAGCCGTTATGACCTCGTGCGGCGCCTCAAGCTTTGCGACGCGCTCAAATTCGTCGCGCAGCTTCGGCAGAATTTTCGCGATCGAGATGCCGCCGTAGCCGAGCGTATTATATAAGTCGTCCGCCGTCTGTATGCCGAGGCGCTTTGCGACGGTCGTGACGATCTCGTTTTTCTTTTCGTCCGAGATGTCGTGCGCGAATTTCGAGAATTCGCGGTCGACCTCGTTTCTGCCGACGATGATGTTCTCGGCGCGGCGCTCCTTTTTGAACCAGGCGCGAATTTTTCCCTTCGCCTCGCTCGTGACCGCGATCTTGAGCCAGTCGCGGCTCGGTCCCTTCGCAGCGCTCGAGGTCAGGATCTCCACGATCTCGCCGTTTTGCGGGCGGCTGTCTATCGGCGTTATGACGCCGTTTATCTTCGCGCCCACCATGCGGTGGCCGACCTCGGAATGTATCGCGTAGGCGAAATCTATGATCGTGCCGTCCTGCGGCAGCGAGATGAGGTCGCCCTTCGGCGTGAAGACGAACTTTTCATCGTGGTAAACGTCGATCTTGAGCGCTTCCATGAATTCGTCCGGGTCGCGCGTCTCGTCCTCCGTCTCGATAAGGCGCGATATCCACTGCAGCCGCCTGTCGATGTCCGCCTTCGACTGCTCGCCCGACTTATATTTCCAGTGCGCGGCAATACCGTATTCGGCGATCTGGTGCATCGCGCGCGTCCTGATCTGCACCTCGAACGGGATTCCGTCGCGCCCGATGACGGTCGTGTGAAGCGACTGATACATATTCGGCTTCGGCGTCGAGATATAGTCCTTGAACCGTCCGGGCATGGACTTATACATTTCATGTATGATGCCGAGCGCCGTATAACATTCGAGCTCCGTATCGACGATGATCCTGACGGCGTAGAAGTCGTAAATTTCGTCGAAGCTCTTTTTCTGGTTGTACATCTTGTTATAGATGCTGAATACGGTCTTGACGCGCCCTTCGAGCGTGAAATTGATCTCGTATTCGGAGAGCTTCTTTGAGATGTCCTCCTGGATGCTCTCGATGAAATTCTTGTTCTGACCGTATTTTTTCTCAATATAGTCGCTGACCTCGGCGTATCCGATCGGGTCAAGATACGACAGCGCGAGCATTTCAAGCTCCTGCTTGATGCGCTGGATACCGAGCCGGTGCGCGAGTGGCGCGTAGACGTACATCGTTTCGAGCGCCGTGGAGCGCCGCTTCGATTCCTCCTTCGCGCCGAGCGTGCGCATATTGTGCAGCCTGTCGCAGAGTTTGATGAATATGACGCGGATGTCGCGCGACATGGCGAGCAGCATCTTTCTGATGTTCTCGACCTGCTGCGATTCCTTATCCTTAACGTCGATGCTCACCATCTTCGTCAGCCCATCGACGAGCTCGGCGACGGTGGGACCGAATCTTGACGAAATCTCGCCGATGCTCGTCTTGTCCCCGCAGTCCTCGATCGTGTCATGCAGGAGCGATGCTATGATGGCGTCCGTGTCGAGTCCGAGAGACGCCGCGATCTTCGCGACGGCGACGGGATGGACAATATACGGCTCCCCGGAACGGCGGCGCTGCCCCTCGTGGAGCATTTTCGCATATTCGTATGCCTCCGTTATCCGCTCCATGTTGTACGGCTTGCCGTAAGACGCAAGATCGGAGAGCAGGTCGTCGCGCAGCGGGTCATCTCCCCTCGCTGCCGCCTCCGCCGGATTTTCATTTTTAATGTCGTCTTTACCGTCTGTCATATGTTTTCCTCCGCGCATCTCTTTGATGTCAGATGTGTCTCTTAACGAATCCCTCCGGGCGCATTTTCCGAAGGATCACGGGAATTTTTAAGCTTTGCTTTGCGAAAGCCGGGGGCTATGTCGGATACCTCCGGCACCTTTTCCGAAGAATTACGGGAATTTTTAAGCTCGGCTTTGCGAAATCCGGTCTATACCGAATACCTCCGGCGCAGCTCGCCGAGGATCACGGAGCTTTGAAGGTCTGCCTTCCGTTTTATTTTAGGCTCGGCGGCGATATATGTGCCGCTGTCCGTCGTTATAATTGAAAGTATATCCATCTCGGCGAAAATGTCAAGAGCAAGTTTCGTCTTGACCGTCTCATCGGACTCTTTTCCGAACGATTGTTCCGCAATTTCCTCCGCCGAAAACTCGGCTTTGCCGGAATTGACCGACGCTCTGACCGCCCTATAAACGAGGGCGAGCTCGCCCCTGTCCGGCACGTGACGGCCGAATTCCGGTCTGTCGCCGTCGCCGCCGGAGCGCATGATCGCATATATCCGCTCGCACTCCCGGCGCTTTTCGGTCACAGCCTCGCCCTCGCGTATGCCGCGGATGACGAGCTGCACCGAGCGCTCGCCACGGAATTCGTTCACGTCGAGATTGAAGAGCACGTCAGTAACGTCCCCCTCTCCGACGCCGGTCGCCTCGGGGCTGACGGAGAAGCATATCCCTGAAACGCTCGCCCCGTCCGACGCAAACGTCAGCCGCGTGTGCTTGTCGCCGCCGACGCCGAGCACGGACGCGACGCGCGCGTTTTTCATGATGAAGAGCGGCGTCGGATTTCCGACTCCGAACGGCTCAAGCATGTGTATCTCGTCGGCAAATCCGACAGTCAGCTCGGCGGGGTCAAGAACGTCGTCCGCGGTGACTGAAATCTCGCCTCCGGCTGCCGCAAATTTTTCGCTCGCGATCCCGTTTATGCGCGCTCTGAATTCATCGAGCCTGCCGCGCTCGACCGAAAGCCCGGCGGCGAGCTCGTGCCCGCCGTGCCTGATAAGGCAGTCGTCGCACTCCGCAAGCGAGGCGGCGAGGTCAAATCCCTTGACGCTTCTGCCCGAGCCGCGCCCGACATCGTGTTCGCCCCCGTCCCCCTCGAACGAGACGAGGATCGAAGGGCGGCCGTATTTTTCCGTGACGCGCGAAGCGACGATGCCGATTATGCCCTTCTGCCATCCGTCGTCGGCGACGACGATGACGGGGGCGCGCAAAATTTCGGGGTCTGCTTCGATTTTTTCTATCGCCTGCGCGGCGATCTCGTTTTCGATCCGCTGGCGCTCGCGGTTTATCTCGCAGAGCCTCCCCGCGAGGTACGCGGCGCGCGCCGGGTCGGTCGACAAAAAAAGCTCCGAGGCGAGCGAGGCGTCGTCCATTCTGCCCGCCGCGTTTATGCGCGGCGCGAGCGTGAAGCTTATGTACCCGGACGTGATCTTCGGCCGCCGCCACGCTCTGCCGCCCCGCCCCGCGTCGGCGGCGTCCGCCTCGATCAATGCGCGGAGCCCCGTCCGGTTCGTGTTTTCGATTTTTGAAAGCCCGCGGCTGATTATGATCCTGTTCTCGTCGAGCACGGGCATAACGTCGGCGATCGTGCCGATCGCCACAAGGTCGATATATTTCTCGCTGACGCGCATCGTCGCCTCCGCCGTCGGGACATTATGCGCCGACGATTCGAGCGCGGCGACGAGCTTATATACGACGCCGACTCCGGCGAGCCCCGAAAACGGATATTCGCTGTCATGCCGCTGCGGGTTGACGACGGCGGCGGCGCGCGGCAGCTCGTCCGCGCATTCGTGGTGGTCGGTCACAACGACCTCGAGCCCGAGCTCATACGCGTACGCGATCTCCTCCGTCGCGGTCGTGCCCGTGTCAACGGTGATTATAAGCTCGGCTCCCCGTTCGGCGAGCTCGGAAAGCGCCTCACGCGTCATCCCGTAGCCCTCGCTGCGGCGCGGTATCCTATATATCACGTCCGCGCCGAGCTCCGATAAAAAAAGGTAAAGGACGCTGACGGATGTAACGCCGTCAGCGTCATAATCGCCGAAAATCGCGATTTTCTTATGCAGCGCGAGCGCCGACAATATCTTGTCGACGGCGGCGCGCATATCGGGGAGCAGGAACGGGTCGTGTATCACGCCGTCCTCCATCCGTATAAACGCGCGCGCCTCGTCCGCCGTCCGGCAGCCGCGCCTGTAAAGCAATCGTCCCATCGCCGCCGACACGCCGAGCCCGGCGGACACGGCGGCGGCAGCCGCCGTGTCAATGGGTGGGGGCGCATCAAAGCGGGCGGAGCCCATTTTCATAAAGCCAGCCATATTATTTCCTTATTCTGTCGGCGCATCTGCGTTTATCATAACGTCGACGTAGTATTCGCCAAGCTCGTAGACGGTCTTCGTGTTCGTGAATTTCAGCGTGACCGGAATTCTCGTCCGTCCGGACTGCGCGCCCGAATACGAACGCAGGTCGATCTCGGCGACAATGTTTTCGGCGGAGACGAGATAAAGCTCGCCCGGGTCGCCGCGCAGCGTCACCGTCAGCGTGCTCTGCAGGAGCTCATATGAGATGCCGTCCGCGTTCAGTATATTTTCTACTCCGATCGGGATGTTGATGCTGCGTTTTTCGGTCCCGACGTGGTGGATCGTGATATTGACCTCGTCGAAGTCCTCCATCTTCTCGACTCCCGCCGGGAGCGTAAACTTCACCGTGAAGCTCGTGTCGTCGGGATAGAGCTTTTCGTCTACCGTCGTGACGACGATCTTGTCAAGCTTGTTTATAACGTCGGCGTCCCCGCGAACGTCGATCGTCGGGTGGTCGAGCGTTATTTCGACGTTGTCCTCGTTATAGAATCCGTACATGTATTCGACAACGAGCGGTATCGTCCTGCGCGCGTATATCGGGATGTCGACGCTCACCTCGGAGACGGACGCCGTGACGAACGGATTCGAAACGACGCCGCCGTCGGCGTCGATCAGCGTGACCGAGCCGTACGCGCGGACGGAGCTTGTTACCCTTCCGAGGTCGGGCACGAGCACTTCCGCGTGGTCAATGCCGGAAAGATATCTCGAAGGACCCGTGACCGTGACCGTGGGGGACGAGAGCACGGGGTCGCCCTGGATATATCCGTCCTCGATTATGAGGCCGCTGTATTTCGGGATCAGATCGACCGTCTTGCGGTCGCGCTTGTCGACGAGCACCGTCACGGAATCGGCGGACGAGCCGATGAGCTCCGAGTCGTCGGGGACGCTGATAGATATGGGCAGCGTATATTCGCCCGGTTCGGAGATTTCAGAAACGTCTGCCGTCGCCTTTATATCCTCTGCGGTGATGGCGGAGAGCTGATTTCTGCGCCCGCGGAGCGTTATGTCGATATTGTTTGAGTAGCCGCCGTAGATCGTCAGGTCGTGGTCGATCTCGATCTCGTCCGTGTTCGCCAGCTCGACCGGGATGCCCGTGTATTCCTCCTCCCAGTCGGGGTTTTCGACCTCCATGACGTAGAGCCAGATGATAAGCGCCAGAAGCAGGCATACTATCTTGGCTATAAAATCGTGGCTGCCGTGCGCCTTTTCCGATGTCGTTTCAGTCATATGGCACCACCTCACCTGTTTTTCTTTTCCGACTTGATCCGTCCGGTCACGTTTTTGACCGTGCGGCGGATCGAATGCTTCTTTTCGTCTTCGTCGCCGACGAGAACGGAGCGGAGCTGCGCCTTCAGCATTGTCGGTGTGTAGTTGCGCGATATTTCGCCGCCCTCAACGTATGATATCGTCCCCGTCTCCTCGCTGACCACGATGACTATCGCGTCGCTGTTCTCGGAGAGTCCTATCGCGGCGCGGTGGCGCATGCCGAGGTCCTTGATGAGGTCGGTGCGCGTCGTCAGCGGGAGCAGGCACCCGGCGGCGTGGATGCGGTTGCCGCGAATTATCATCGCGCCGTCGTGCATCGGCGCTTTGTTGAAGAATATGTTTTTGATGAGCTCCTTTTCGACATCGGCGTTTATGACCGTGCCGGTGATTATGTGGTCGCCGAGCAGCGTCGTCCGCTCGATGACGATGAGCGCGCCCGTCTTCGATTCGGAGAGGTCTGACACGGCGTCCGCCAGAACGTCGATCATCGCGGTCGTCTCGGAAACGTCGCGCGAGCGCTTGAACGGCGCCATGACCGTTTCCCCGCCGATGACCTCAAGCGCGGAGCGGAGCTCCGGCTGGAACACGACGATGACGGTGACGAGTCCGATCTGGAACACGTTCGCGAGCAGGAACTGGGACGCGTGCATATCGAGCGCCTGCGTCACCAAAAGGATCAGAAGGAAAACGGCGACGCCGATGGCAAGCTTCCCCGCGCGGCGGCGGCGTATGAATTTAAAAATGTAATAAAACAGTACGGCGACAAACAGGATGTCGATTATATTTACGAGAGAATCCACGAAAGAATCCTGAAACGTCAGAAGCGAAAGCGTTCTCAGGATATTTTTCCCGAACTCCCTGAGCCACGATAAGATTGAATCCATACCGTTCCCCCCATATGAAAAAGACTGCGAGGTCAAACTCTCTTACGTCAAAGACAAAAACATATTCACGCCGCGAAAGCGGCGATACAACAGCAAAAGCG
Organism: uncultured Clostridia bacterium; assembly: GCA_947630625.1. Lineage (GTDB taxonomy): Bacteria > Bacillota > Clostridia > Oscillospirales > CAG-272 > DTU064. The sequence goes on along the minus strand of CANRIL010000012.1, from coordinate 7,358 downwards.
GAACCATCGCGGATTTGCGCAGCAAATCCGCGACAACATTATACCACGAAGCAAAAATGCTTGCTTGCAAGGGCATTTTTGCGAGGCCGTCAATGTTGAGCCTGCGGCGCAAGCCGCAGCAAAATCGGAGCGCAGCGACGATTTTGAGATTTACGCAGTAAATCTGCGACAACATTATACCACGAAGCAAAAATGCTTGCTTGCAAGGGCATTTTTGCGAGGCCGTCAATGTTGAGCCTGCGGCGAAGCCGCAGCAAAAGCGCGCGCAAGCCGCGCTTTTGAGATTTACGCAGTAAATCTGCGACAACATTATACCATAGATGCTCACATATTTCAAATATATAATGTATAAATTACAACGTTTTTTGAAAGAGATTTTTGTCGTGCCGGTCAAATGGGGCGATGGACGTGCTTTCCTGCTCTATATACGGCGGGGTTTTTGAAGGAAAATAAATTATGTTTTTGCCGACCGACGCAGCAAAAAGCGTCACGTCCCACACCGACCGGCGCGACAAAAAAACGCCCCGTCCTATGCCGACCGGCGCGGCTAAATTCATATTCCATCTTATACCGACCGGCGTATCCCCTACCCCGCATCAAAAATTTCGATTTTCTTTATTTGTCTCTTTAAATCTTTGCGCGGAAGTGGTATACTGATATAAAACGCTTTATTTTTTTCGGGGAGCGTATGGGAATGAACAGGATCACGATCGTCGCCGGGCATGCCGGAGCGGGAAAGACTAACGTCGCGATCTCGCTCGCGCTTATTTATGCCGGAAGCGATGTCGGCTGCACGCTCATCGATTTTGACACGGTCAATCCGTATTTTCGCGCCGCAGATTCCGCGGACAAGCTCCGCGCCGCCGGCATCCGCGTGATCGTTCCCGAATTCGCGAACACGAACGTCGACATCCCGACACTTCCGGCGGATATCGCCTCCGTTTTCGTAACGGGCGAAGGTTTTGCCGCCGGAGAAGGTTCCGCCGTTGGCGATTTTGCCGTATTCGACGTTGGCGGCGACGACGGAGCCGCCGCGCTCGGCGTTTACCGCGCCGACATCGAAAGGGCCGGTTATGAGATGCTCTACGTCGTCAACATGTACCGCCCGCTCACGTCAAACCCGTATTCAGCCGCCGCGCTGATGCGCAGGATCGAATCGTATTCGCGGCTGAAGTTTACGGGCATCGTCAACAATTCAAACCTCGGCAGCGAAACGAACGCGGAGACGGTCGCAAAGTCCGTCCCGTTCGTGCGGGAGCTGTCGGAGATGACCGGGCTGCCCGTCGTTTTTACCGCTGTTATGGACGAGCGGTTTGCCCCGCCGGAAGCGAAATCCGTTTTAATAATGGAAAACCATACGAAAGCGCTCTTTTAGCTTATTCCGGCGCGGGAATTATAGATACGCCGCCCCGTCCTGCGCCCTGACCTGCGCCGCGCGGCGCGGCAGAATGGAGATGAACATGAACAGAATTACGATTTTAAGCGACCGCTGCCGCGGGTGCGGGCTGTGCGTCGAGTTCTGCCCGAAGAAGATTTTGACGATCTCGGGCAAAACGCTGAACGCGCAGGGGTACCACCCCGCCGAGGTCACGGACATGACAAAATGTATCGCCTGCGCGATGTGCGCGATGATGTGCCCGCACGTCGTCATACGCGTCGAACGCGACGTTGACAAGCCCGACGGGGGCGCGTCTGGCAAGCCCGACGCGCACGAGGCTGACGGGTGCGACGCTAAAAAAAGCGAAGTTGGAAGCGCGTCTGACAAGTCAGACGCGCACGAGGACGAGGCTGACAGCGTGTCTGGCAAGCCAGACGCGCGCTACATAGAAGCCGACATTGAGGGCGGCTTTGACATGTTCGACGACCCGGAAGGCGACATTGACGAGCCCGACGGCGGCGATTCGGAGGTTTGACTATGGCAAAAGTTTTGATGAAGGGCAATGAAGCGATCGCCGAGGCGGCGATCGAGGCCGGATGCAAATATTATTTCGGGTACCCGATCACACCGCAGACGGAAATTTCCGAATACATGGCTAAAAGAATGCCGGACGAAGGCGGGCTTTGCCTTCAGGCGGAGTCCGAAATCGCCGCGATCAACATGCTGCTCGGCGCGTCGGCGTCCGGCACGCGCGCGATGACATCATCGTCCTCCCCCGGCATCAGCCTCAAGAGCGAGGGAGTTTCATATCTCGTCGGCTGCGACCTGCCCGCCGTCATCGTCAACGTGCAGCGCGGCGGTCCGGGGCTCGGCGGGATACAGCCGTCCCAGGCGGACTATTATCAGGCGACAAAAGCATACGGTCACGGCGACATGCACCTGCCCGTGCTCGCGCCCTCGACCGTTCAGGAAATGGCGACTCTCACGTGCGAGGCGTTTGACATTGCGGACATTTACCGGACGCCCGTGATCATCCTTGCCGACGGCGCCGTCGGTCAGATGATGGAGCCGGTCAACATCGCGGAGTGCCGGTCCCGCGAGGTCCCGCCGAAGACTTGGGCGGCGTGCGGTCACGGCGGCAGGCGGCGGCACAACATAATCAATTCGCTGCTGATGGACCCGGAAGAGCTCGAACGCACGGTGCTCGCCAGATTCGAGCGTTACCGCGAGATCGAGAAAAACGAGCTCGCGTTCGCGGAATATATGGTCGACGACGCAGACATAATCGTCGTCGCGTTCGGTATCGCGGCGCGCATCTGCCGGACTGCCGTCGACGCCGTCCGCGCGAAAGGTATCAAAGCGGGGCTTTTGCGCCCGATAACGCTCTGGCCGTTCCCGTCGTCAAGGATACTCTTCCATTCCGAAACCGCAAAGGCGTTCCTTTCGGTCGAGCTCTCGATGGGACAGATGGTGACGGATGTGAAGCTCGCGTGCGAGTGCCGCCGACCGGTTGAATTTTTCGGGCGGACGGGCGGCGTCATCCCGGAGCCGGGCGACGTTGCCGCCAAGCTCACCGCGATGGCGAAAGAGCTCGGCTGCGAGACGCGCTGAAATATAGGAGGATACATAATGTCTATCGTATTTGATAAACCGCACGCGCTGACGGATGAGCTGATGCACTACTGCCCCGGCTGCACGCACGGGATCGTACACCGTCTCGTCGCCGAGGTCATAGACGAGCTCGATATCGAGGACAGAACTGTCGGTATCGCGCCCGTCGGCTGCGCCGTCTTCGCCTACAACTATTTCGCATGCGACATGATAGAGGCGGCGCACGGACGCGCCCCCGCCGTCGCCACCGGCGTCAAGCGGGCGAACCCGGAGCTTGTCGTCTTTACATATCAGGGCGACGGCGACCTCGCCGCGATCGGCACCGCCGAAACGGTGCATGCCGCGACGCGCGGCGAAAATATCACAGTCATTTTCATCAACAACTGCATTTACGGGATGACGGGCGGTCAGATGGCGCCGACGACGCTCCCCGGTCAGGTGACGACGACGACGCCTTACGGCAGAAAGCCGAAAATACAGGGCAATCCCATCAGGGTATGCGAAATGCTCTCGACGCTTGACGGCGTCGCCTACGCGGCGCGCGTGTCCGTTGACACGCCGGCAAACGTCAGAACGGCTAAGGCGGCAATCATGCGCGGATTCCGCAATCAGCTTGCAAGGAAGGGATTTTCCATAATCGAGGTGCTCTCGACGTGCCCGACAAACTGGGGGCTGTCCCCGGTCGAGGCTCTTTCATGGCTGCGGGAAAACATGATACCGTATTACCCGCTCGGGACGTACAAGGACATCGACGCGGCAGGAGGCGGCAGAAAATGACAAAGGACATTCTTATTGCCGGATTCGGCGGGCAAGGCGTGCTGTTCGCGGGAAAGGCGCTCGCCAAAATGGCGATGAACTCCGAATACGAGGTCACGTGGCTCCCGTCATACGGACCCGAAATGCGCGGCGGCGCCGCGAACTGCTCCGTCATCATCTCGGATGATGTGATCGGCTCGCCGCTCGTGCCCGCGCCGGACATACTCATAGCAATGAACAGGCCGTCGTTTGACAAATTCGAGCCGCGGATCAAGCCGGGCGGGATGCTCTTCGCCGACAGTTCGATGATAGATGCCGCCTCGTCACGCACGGACATAGACGCGTTCTATATCCCCGCGTCGCGGATGGCGTCGGAAAACGGGCTTTCGAGGTTCGCGAACGTGATCATGCTCGGATTTATGATCGCTAAGACTTCCCTTTTCGACTATTACGAATTTTTGTCCGATCTCGTCTATGAGATCACGCGCGACGACATAGCGGCGGGAAACCACCGGGCGCTCAGCCTCGGATACAATTATCAGGAGAAATGAAAATGGAAAAAAGTACAAAACGCATTATCATCGTGCTCATAATCGTGCTCGCGATAATAATCCTCGCCGAGTGCGACGCGGAAAAGAAGCACCGCGACAGCGAAACGGACGCCTCCGACGTTGAAGAGACATACACGCTCCCCGGCGAAACGGACGCGGGGACGGAAGCGGAGACGGCAGCCGAGCCCGACGCGACCGACGCGGGGGATGCGACTGACGCCGAAGGCTGATTTTTGCGGCGCGGCGAGGTTTGCGGCGCGGGTGTGATTTTGCGGCGCGGGCGCGGATTTGCGGCGCGGGTGTGATTCGCGGTGCGGGTGTGATTCGCGGCGCGGGTGTGAGTTTGCGGCGCGGGCGCGGGTTTGCGGTGCGGGTGTGATTCGCGGCGCGGGCGCGATTTGCGGCGCGGGCGCGATTCGCGGCGCGGGCGCGGGTTTGCGGCGCGGGCAAGGGTTTGCGGCGCGGCGTGAGTTTGCGGCGCGGGCGCGATTCGCGGCGCGGGCGTGATTTTGCGGCGCGGGCAAGGAAAAAACTTTCAAAAAACACTTGACAGGCTGACGTTTGTCTGTTATAATGCTGTAAAGTGATTTGCTTTACAGCATCGGAGGGGTCGCGGTTACGGAAAAGAAACTGACATACGGGATACTTCTCGACTATTATGCCGCGCTTCTGACGGAGCGCCAGCGGGAGCTTCTGTCCGCATATTACAACGACGACCTTTCCCTCTCCGAAATTTCCGAGAATACCGGAATTTCGCGGCAGGGCGTCAGGGACGCCATCAAGCGGGGCGAAGCGGAGCTTGACCGGCTGGAGGGCGCTTTAAATATCGCACATCTGCAATCGACAAGGCGCGACGAGGCGGACGCGATATCCGCCGATATCACCGCCGCCGCCGAGGAAGTAAACGACGAACTGATCAGAAAAAAGCTATTGTCGGCCGCCGGGCGCGTCAGGGCGCTGATCGGCGACTGAATCCCGCACATCATAAGGAAAAAACAATGTTTTCAAGTCTTTCAGACAAGCTGAACGCGGCGCTCAAAAAGTTCCGGAACAAGGGCAAGCTGACAGCCGCCGACGTTAAAGAAGGCATGCGCGAGGTCAAGCTCGCGCTGCTCGAAGCCGATGTCAACTACCGCGTCGTCAAGGATTTCGTCGCGGCGGTGACGGAGCGCGCCGTCGGCAGCGAGGTGCTTGAATCGCTCGTTCCCGCTCAGCAGATAGTCAAGATCACGAACGAGGAGCTGACCGCCATCATGGGCGGCACAGTCTCGAAGCTGGAGATATCGTCAAAGCCGCCGACGATCGTCATGGTCTGCGGGCTTCAGGGCGCCGGAAAAACGACGCACTGCGCAAAGCTCGCCGCCATGTACAAAAAGCAGGGCAAGCGCCCGCTGCTCGCCGCGTGCGACGTTTACCGTCCGGCGGCAATAAAGCAGCTCGAAGTGCTGGGCGAACAGATAGGCGTCCCGGTCTTCTCTCTCGGCTCCGACATCTCGCCGGTCGAGATCGCGCGCGAAGCGCTTTTGCACGCGAAGAAGCACGGGCACGACATGCTGTTCCTCGACACGGCGGGGCGGCTGCACATCGACGAGGCGCTGATGGGCGAGCTCCGCGAGATAAAGGCGGAGGTCGACCCGACGGAGATACTCCTTGTGATCGACTCGATGACAGGACAGGACGCCGTCAACGTCGCCAAATCGTTCAACGATCAGCTCGATATCACCGGCGTCATTCTGACGAAGCTCGACGGCGACACGCGCGGAGGCGCGGCGCTCTCCGTCCGGCATATCACGGGCAAGCCGATAAAATTCATCGGCACGGGCGAAAAGCTTGACATGATCGAGCCGTTCCACCCCGACCGGATGGCGCAGAGGATACTCGGAATGGGCGACGTTATGACGCTCATCGAGAAGGCGCAGGAGCAGTTTGACGAAAAGCAGGCGCTTGAACTCGAGCGCAAGATGCGCGAGGAAACGTTCACGCTGACCGATTATTTAGCGCAGCTCGCGCAGCTTAAAAACATGGGCAGCCTCGAATCGCTGCTCGGAATGATACCGGGCGTCAACACGTCCGCGCTCAAGGACGCGAAGATCGACGAACGCGCGCTGGCGCACACGGAGGCGATGATCCTCTCGATGACGCCGCGCGAGCGTGAGCACCCCGAAATCATAGGCGCGCAGCGCAAAAAGCGGATCGCCGCCGGGAGCGGGACGAAGGTCGAGGAACTGAACAGGCTTTTAAAGCAGTTCGACGCCATGAAGAAGATGATGAAGCAGATGACGGGCAGACAGGCGGCGAAATTCAAGCGCCGCATGGGTAAACAAGGTAAATTCCCATTCAGTTTCTGAAGAACAGAATTCAAAAGGGATTTTATATAATTATTTTATTTTCGGAGGACATTATATGTCAGTCAAGATCAGATTAAAACGCACGGGCGCAAAGAAGCAGCCCTCGTACCGCATTGTCGTGGCGGATTCGCGCTTCCCGCGCGACGGCCGGTTTATTGAAGAGCTCGGCTATTACAACCCGCGCACGGAGCCCTCGACCGTCAAAGTTGACGAAGAGAAGGCAAAGAAATGGCTCGCCAACGGAGCGCAGCCGACAGACACCGTAAGAGCACTCCTCAAGAAGAGCGGCGTTATCGAGTAACATACCGCACTACTCTACTCTTTTAGAAAGGAAGATTCTCTCGGGTAACCGGGGTGAATCGAAACAATGATTATGATCGACCTTTGCGAGGTTTTATCAATTATTGCGAAATCCATCGTCGATCACCCGGACGAGGTTTCTGTCACTGAGGAAACAAACGGTTCGACCGTAAACCTCACGCTCAGCGTCGCGCAGTCCGACATGGGCATGGTGATAGGGCGCCGCGGAAAGATCGCGCGCGCCATACGTTCGGTCATGAAGGCCGCGGCAACCGCAGCCGGAAAAAAGGTGAACGTGGATATCAAATAAGCCGATTATATGAAAAAGCCGCCGCCCGGACACCCCCGCGCGGCGTTTTTCGTTGTGCGCGGCGGCTCCGCCGCGCGCGATTTTTTATTCGCACGCACGCGCAA
>CANRIL010000011.1 GCA_947630625.1 uncultured Clostridia bacterium | reverse complement strand
GGGTCATCATTCGGCGAAATGTCAGAAAACAGAATCGTTTCCGTGTCGCGAGCCGTGTTGAACTGCGAAATTGCGTCGAAAAAGTTGAGTTCACCGCGGCTTTTGTACCGCAGTTCAAGCAGCTTGTTTGACCGAATATCGCGGTCGGTGACGACACGATCCAGAAAGTCGTAGACCTCGGAGTCTTCCTCATGCTTTGCAATAAATTCGGTAAAAAGCGCGTGCTGCCATCCGTCTGTACATCTGTCAAGAACATCATACGCGATCTTTAAAATTTCTTCCGACCCGCCGCCAGCCGTTTTTTCAAGTTCAGAGCATAGCTCGCGAGCAAAATTCCATTCGCACGGAAACTCCCGCCATGCGTCACGAATAACGGATATACGTTCATCGCCGTACGCGTCGATAATAGCGAGACGATACGCCTCCTTGCGCTCTTCTGCGAGCGAGGACGAGGTGCCAAGAAGCTCATCTGTCGTGATCCCGAAAAAACCGGCAATTACAGGCACGGTTTCAAGATCAGGATATGCCACACCACACTCCCAATGACTTACCGACTGCGGTGAAACGCCGAGCAGCTCTCCGAGCTCTTCCTGACTGAGCCCGCGCTCACGGCGGCAGCGCCTGATATTTTGTGCCACATTCAGTTTCATATTTGTATCTCCTGTTTTTTTATTATGCCGCGCAGCTTATGATATGATTATATACGCCATGCGCCTGAAAGTCCAGATATCATTAATTGAGACTTTTTAAATCGCCGTGAGAGATACAAATTATTCGTCTTGATAACGTGCTGTTATAAATTCTCCAGTTCGTCAAGCCATATACGGGCGCAGGCGTCGCTCGGCATGCGCAAGTCTCCGCGAGGGGAAACGGCGACGCTGCCGACCTTCGGCCCGTCCGGAAGGCACGAGCGCTTGAACTGCTGCGCGAAGAAGCGGCGGTAGAAGACCTTCATCCAGTGAAGTATTTCCTCCGGCGAAAAATCGCCCTCGAACGCGCGGCACGCGACGCGGTATAATTTTTTCGGCGGGAACATGGCGCGGAGCATGTAGTAAAGGAAAAAGTCATGCAGCTCGTAGGGGCCGACAAGGTCCTCCGTCTTTTGAGATATGATACCGTTCTCCGGCGGCAGAAGCTCAGGGGAGACGGGAGTGTTCAGTATATCGCGGATCGTTTCCGCGAGCGCGCTGTCGCCGCATGTGTCCGCATAGTAGGCGAGCAGGTGCCGGACGAGCGTTTTCGGGACGGAGACGTTCGGCGCGTACATGGACATATGATCGCCGTTGTATGTCGCCCAGCCGAGCGCGAGCTCGGAAAGGTCGCCGGTGCCGATGACGATCCCGCCCGTCTTGTTCGCAAGGTCCATCAACACCTGCGTCCGTTCGCGCGCCTGACAGTTTTCATAAGTCACATCGTGCTCGTTTTCGTCGTGCCCGATGTCGCGGAAGTGGACGCGCACGGCGTCCGAGATCGGTATCTCGCGCAGTGTTGCGCCTATGCGCTCGGTCAGGCGGCAGGCGTTGTCATGCGTCCGGCTCGTTGTGCCGAAGCACGGCATTGTGACGGAGAGAATTCCGCTTCTCGGCAGACCGCAGATGTCGAACGCGCGCGCGGTCACGACGAGCGCGAGCGTTGAGTCAAGCCCGCCCGATATGCCGATGACGGCGGCGCGGCAGTTTATGTGCGAGAGCCGCTTCGCGAGTCCCATCGACTGCATCATCAATATCTCGTCGCATCTTTGCCCGCGGTCGACGGACGACGACGGTACGAACGGCATTTTGCCAAACGTGCGCGTGAGGGGCGTTTCTTCTAAATTGAGATCGAACGGAACGGTGACGAAGCCGCGATTGTCGGCGGCGGGGAACGTCGTCATCCTCCGGCGCTCGGAGACGATCCTGTCAAGGTCGAGCTCCGTTACGGCGGGGGCGTTTTTAAATCGCTCGGCTTCGGCGAGGATGACGCCGTTTTCGTCGACCATGTTCTGTGCGCCGAAGACGAGGTCGGTCGTCGATTCGCCCGTTCCGGCGGCGGCGTACACGTATCCGCATATGAGCCGGGCGGAGTGCATCCTGACAAGCTCGCGGCGGTACGCGTCCTTGCCCGCCGCCTCGTCGCTCGCGGAGAGGTTGACGATGACGGTCGCGCCGGCTTCCGCGTGGCGCACGCTCGGGGGAGAAGTTACCCATAAGTCTTCGCATATCTCCGCCGCAACGGTGAGGTGCGGGAGGGAAGCGCACGAAAAGAGCAGATCTGTGCCGAAAGGGATCTCGCGTCCGTCAAATGAAGTGCACGCTATCTCATCAGACGCCGGGGTGAAGTGGCGCGATTCGTAAAATTCGTTATACGTCGGCAGATGTTTTTTCGGAACAATGCCGAGAACATCCCCGTGACACACGGCGGCGGCTACGTTATAGAGCTTGTTTTCGTGTTCAAACGGCAGCCCGACGAAAATAAGCGCGTCGATGCTGCGCGTTTCGGCGACGAAAGCCGCAAGCTGCGCTCTTGACGAGCGTATCAGCGCTTCCTGCCAGAAAAGATCGCTGCACGTGTATCCGCACATGGCGAGCTCCGGGGTCACGATCACCTTTGCGCCGAGCGAGGCGGCGCCGGTCACCGACTTGACAAGCTGCTCCATATTATATATCGGGTCTGCCACCTTTATATCCGGCGTGACTGCCGCGACCTTCAGAAATCCGTCTTTCATAATAAATTCACCCTTCGATTATTTTAAAGCTGCGCGGCAAAAAGTCACGCGCTTTTTTTCGCTTTGCATGTCAGAAAACAATAATGGCAAGAGACGGAGCGGCTTTTCGAAAAAGCCGCTCCGCCGCGTATATATTATCAGTTTGAGCGTTTTGCTTCCTCCGACGCGAGCAGGACGCAGAGGCACAGTATCTCCATTGCGAGGCTGAGGCTGTCGTTGTCGGGGAATGTGGGCGCGATGCGGAGATTTTTATCTTCGGGGTCGTGATGATACGGGTATGTAGCACCCGCTTCGGTCAGCTTTACCCCGGCGTCGCGGCACAGCTCATAGACGCGGCGCGCCTGTCCCGGCCGGACGTTGAGGCTGACAAAATATCCGCCGAGCGGCGGCGTCCATTCGGCGACGCCTTTCCCGCCGAGCTCGCGTTCAAGCGTATCGCATACGATCTCAAATTTCGGACGCAGGATTTTCGCGTGCTGTTCCATGTGGCGGCGGATGCCGTCGGCGGAGCCGAAATATTTGACGTGGCGCATCTGATTTATTTTGTCATATCCTATCGTCTGATAGAACATCAGCTTTTTGATCTGCTCAAGGTTGTCGCGGCTCGCCGCCATGATCGCGACGCCGGAACCTGGGAACGTGATCTTCGAGGTCGAGGCGAAATACATTATCATGTTTTCGTGCTTTTCCCCGAGCTTTGCGGCCTCCGAGAATATGTCAAGCAGCTCGGCTCTCTGCTCCGGATAAAGGTCGTGCACCGCGTAGGCGTTATCCCAGAATATGCGGAAATCGGGAGCCGCCGGTTCGAGAGCCGCAAAGCGGCGGACAACTTCGTCGCTGTATGTGATCCCTGACGGGTTGCTGTATTTCGGCACGCACCATATCCCCTTGATCGCTGGGTCGGACGAGACAAGGCGCTCGACCGTATCCATGTCGGGACCCTCGTTCGTCATCGCGACGGGGATCATCTCTATCCCAAGCGATTCGCAGATCGCGAAATGGCGGTCGTAACCGGGCACGGGGCAGAGAAATTTGACGCGGTCCTCGCGCCCCCACGGGCGCTCGCTGCCGTAAACGCCGAACTGCATCGCGCGTATGATGCAGTCGTACATCAAATTAAGGCTCGAATTCCCCGCGACGAGGATGTTTTCCGCCGGGATCGACAAAAGCTCCGAAAAGAGGCGCTTTGCCTCCGGGAGTCCGTCCAGAAGTCCGTAATTGCGGCAGTCAAGCCCGTCTTCCGCCAGACAGTCGGCGCTGTCCTTCACGATGTCGAGCATCCCCATAGAAAGGTCAAGCTGACATTTCCCCGGCTTGCCGCGCGTCAGGTCCAGGGCGAGATGGCGATTTTTAATTTCTTCATAACGGCGCCGAAGCGCCAAATACTCAGCTTCGTTCAATTTTTTCCTCCGTGGAAATATCAGAACTCGGCGTTTCCAGCCGTTCTCGGGAACGGTTCGGTGTCGCGGATATTCTGCATTCCGGTAATATACATAAGAAGTCTGTCAAATCCGAGCCCGTATCCGGCGTGCTTCGTGCTGCCGAAGCGGCGCAGCTCCAGATACCACTCGTAATCCTCGCGGCGCAGCCCGCAGCGGTCGATCGCGGCGAGCAGGTAGTCGAGGCGCTCCTCGCGCTGGGAGCCGCCTATCATTTCGCCGACGCCCGGCACAAGCATATCGCACGCCGCGACGGTCTTGCCGTCGTCGTTCAGGCGCATATAAAACGCCTTGATCTCCTTCGGATAATCGGTGACAAATACGGGCTTGCCGAAGATTTTCTCGGTAAGGTAGCGTTCATGCTCCGTCTGCATATCCATGCCCCAGAAGACGGGGAATTTGAAATCCGCGCCCGATTTCGAGAGCAGGTCTACAGCTTCCGTATATGTGACCCTGCCGAAGTCGCTCTCAACAAGCGCCTGCAGCTGGGCGATTTTGCCGGGCGCGACAAATTTGTCGAAGAACTCCATCTCGGCGGCGCACGTCTTCAGAACGTGCCTTATGATGTGCTTTATCATCGCCTCGGCGAGCTCCATGTCGTCTTCAAGGTCGGCAAACGCGATCTCAGGCTCGATCATCCAGAATTCGGCGGCGTGGCGCGGCGTGTTCGAATTTTCGGCGCGGAACGTAGGACCGAACGTGTAGACGTTCGAATACGCCTGGGCGAACGTTTCAACGTTGAGCTGCCCTGAGACTGTCAGGTTGGCGGGCTTGCCGAAGAAGTCCTTTGAATAGTCGATCTTTCCGTCCTCGCCGCGCGGCGGATTTTCCATGTCAAGCGTCGTCAGGCGGAACATTTCGCCCGCGCCCTCGCAGTCGGAGCAGGTGACGATGGGGGTGTGCACATACACGAATCCGCGCTCGTTGAAAAAGCTGTGGATAGCAAACGCCGCTTCGCTGCGCACACGGAATACGGCGGAGAACGTGTTCGTCCTCGGACGCAGATGCGCGAGCGAGCGCAGGTATTCCATTGTATGCCGCTTGTTCTGAAGCGGGTAATCGGGCGTCGATGTGCCCTCGACCGTCACGGTATCGGCATGGATCTCGAACGGCTGCTTCGCGCCGGGCGTGAGCACCAGCTTGCCGCGGACGTGGAGCGCGCAGCCGATGTTCTGATGCGCGATCTCGTCATAGTTCGGGATGACGTTCGCCTCAAAGACTATTTGCAGATTCGAGAAATACGTGCCGTCGTTCAGCTCGATGAAGCCGAACGCGTTCGACGCGCGCAGCTTGCGCGCCCAGCCGGCGACGTGCAGTTCCTGATCGGCAAATTTCTCAGGCGACTGCCAGATCGCCCTGACCGTTGTCAGATCTTTTCTTTCCATTGTGTTATCCTTTATCCCTTCCGCGCCGCGTTTTGCAACATTGCCGGCGCTGTAAATTCATTTTCTAAAGGACGGCTTATATATTATATTATGAAAACGGTTAAAAAGCAACAATAGATTGCACTAACATTTTACCAATAATACAGAGGCCGCAGGCGCTTTTACTGTGTAAAAACACAAGTGCGCATATTTCGGGGAGACATTGATATCTCCGGCAGACGCAAACGATGATTATAGGAATAAATTGTCATATTGCAGGACGATCGCCCCAGAATTGCGTGAGCGCGAGCCCGAGCTCGCGGAGGCTGCCGACGTAGCGCATCCCGCTCCAGTGCGAGGGGAAGAGAGATACATATTCGTCCGAACCGAAGCGGTCGTCGATCAAAAGGACTACGCCCCGGTCGTCCTCGCCGCGTATAACGCGCCCGGCTGCCTGAAGCACCTTGTTCATGCCGGGGAAAACGTATGCGAACTCGTATCCGCGCTCGCAGACGCGTTCATAGTAGTCGCGCAGAAGATTCAGTTCCGCCGAAAGCTGCGGCAGACCGACGCCGACGATGACGGCGCCCGAAAGCCTGTCCCCCGGCAGATCGACGCCTTCCGAAAAGACGCCGCCGAGCACGCAGAAGCCGACCTTCGTTTTCGTCGGCGCGGGGGAAAATTCGGACAGGAAATTTCCTCTCTCCTGTTCCGTCATGTGCCGCTTCTGCACAACAATGTCGATGCCGTCCCGCCCGTACCGTCCTTCAAATTCGCGGACGATCAGCTCAAGATACTGATAAGACGGCAGATAGCAGATGTAGTTGCCCGTCTTCGCGGATATGACGGTGTGCACCATCGCGGCGATCTCCGGCGCGCTGACCTCGCGGTCTGTCATGCGCGTGCTGATCTTGTCGGCGGCGAGCAGACAGAGGTTTGATTCGTCATACGGGGATGAAAGCTCGATCGCGTTATAATTCCGGCAGCCGAGCACGCGGGCAAAATAGTCGGGCGGCTCGAGCGTCGCCGAGAACATGACGACGGCGGAGGCGCGGCGCATTCGCAAGGCAAGGTGCTCCGAGGCGTCAAGGCAGATGTGAGAGCACTTTATGTCCCCGTCAAATATTTCGGCGTATGCGGTATGCCGTCTGTCAAATCCGTCCGTGGACACGGCAAAGTCCCTGAGCCGTCGGCGCAGATTCAATAGCTCGCGCGAAAGACGCCGCTCTTCCTTTGAATCCGATGTCCGCAGGAAGAACGCTTCGCGTCCGCACGCGTCCGCCGCGCGGGCGGCGGCTGAGCTTATGACTGAAAACGGCTCCTCCCTGACGTAAAACCCGCGTTCCCGCCCCTTTGAGTCGAGCGTGATCTCCTCGAAATATGAACGCAGGAAGCGCACGCAGTCCGAAAGCGTCAAGAGCGAGGCGTAAAGCTCGCCGGTCGATTCCGTTGCCGGGAGCAGCTGCTCGATCTCGGAGAGCTTGATCGAGGCCGAATACATCTCCCGCGCGCGATCGACGAGGTTGTGGGCTTCGTCGCAGAGCAGGATATATTTTTCCCCGCGGTGCGGATTGTCGTCGCCGTCGTCGAAAAAGCGGCGGAGGTAGACGCGCGGGTCAAACACGTAGTTGTAGTCGCAGATTATGATGTCGCAGAATTCGGCGGCGTCAAGCGAAAGCTCGTAGGGGCAGACAGAGAATCGCTCCGCGGTGTCCTTTATGTCTGCCGGAGTTATGACCTTGCCGCGTCCGGCGACACCTATGAGCTCCCAGAGCGCGTCCGTCACCCTGTCGTAGTGCCCGCGCGCGCGGGGGCAAAAGTCGGCAGAACAGTATGCTTCGGCGGTTTGCGCCTCCGTGTTCGGGCAGACGCGCTCGCGGGCGAGAAGCGAGATCGCCCGCAGCTGACTCGCCGAGGCGAGCAGTTCTCCCGCCGCGTCCTCCGCGGCGAGGCGGATCGAGGTTTTTGCGGTCAGATAAAATATCCTGTCCGCGTATCCGGCGCCGAGCACCTTGACGGACGGATATAGCGACGCCATTGTTTTGCCGGTGCCCGTCGGCGCCTGGATCAAAAGTTTCCCGCGCGTGCGCGCCGCCTTTACGACGGCGGTCATGAATTCAACCTGCCCGTCGCGGGGCTTGCCGTATGGGAAACGTATAGATTTGACGGCTTTCGGGAGCGTTTCTTCGCGCTCTATGCAGAGGCGCGCCCAGCGCGTGTATTTTGAAAGCAGGGAAGATACGGTGTCCGCGAGCTCATTTACTGAAAACAGACATTCAAAGCTGCGTTCGCGTCCCTCCTTTTGCGGGATATACGTTATCCTCGCGGCGGCTGAATCGAGCCCTCTGCCGACGCACCACATATAGGCGTAAAGCACGCACTGCGCGATGTGGGCGGGCGGGATTGCGGCGTTCGAGCCGGGAAACGTCGACGCAGTCGTTTTAAGCTCCTCGACCGTGTCATGACCTTCGCCGGGCGTGATGATGTCGGCGCGCCCGGTGATGCGGTAATTTATGCCGTCGCACGATGTCGTAAGCTCAAGCGGCACTTCGAGAAGCGCGGGGCCGCTCGCGTCCTCGGCGCGCTTGTGGGCGAGCTTTCCCGCCTCCGAGGTGACGGGCGATCGTGCGCCTATGTCGCCGGAGCGGCACAGAAAATCAACGAGCTCCCGTACGGTCACGGCGATGGTATTTGATTCTTTGTCGTAATCTATCTTCATATTATGGTATCCCCGCCGTTCAGACGTAAAGCTTCCAGCCGTTTTTGGCGCGCGCCTCGATCTCGTCCGTGCGCAGCCGTTCCTCCGTATATGCGCGGCGCAGAAGCTCCGAGGGGACGTAGTCGTCGTATTTGTCAAACGCGGGCGTCTCGTTGTCGCCGACGAGAGAATATTTGTCGACGCCGTTTATAAAATCGCGGTTTATGCTGTCCATGAGCGAGGCGGCGTCTCCGCGCTCCATCTTGAATTCGATAAAGCAGCAGCCCTCAAATTCGATGCCCGATATCTTGTATTTCTGCGCGTTTTTCGAGAGATAGCGCCTCAGCGTGCGGAACGAGCGCGTCCCGAGCCACGGGAACATGCAGTACGACAGCCCTCCGAGTGAGACGATCGGGCGTTCGAGCATCCCCGTATTGCGGGCGACGCGGCGCGCGTCCTCAAGCCTTCGGGCGGCGCCCTCTTTAAGATACGGGTACTCCGTGTCCTCGGCGAGGACGCGGTACATGCGCTCAAGTATGCGCGTGTGTATCTCGCCGTATTCGCCCGGCCACGATATTTCCATCTTGCCGCCGACCGATTTGACGTATATGAGCTTGCGCGGCAGGTCAAGTTCCTCGACCTCCCAGACGCGTCCCGCGAGCGCAAAGCGGTCACCGACGGGCGGCGCTTCGGAGATCGTGCCGATCTCGTCCGATTCGCAGCGGACAGTGTAGTCCTCGGAATCCTTGAAGACGGCGTAAAATTTGAATCCGGACGTAAGCCGTTCGCCCTTTATACCGATTATAAGCCCGCCTTCATCCGTGTATTCAAGAAAATCGTTTTTTATCATCGAGACGAGCAGCGTCCTATAATCCTCGCGGTCGACGAAGCGGAACGGAGGCAGCGAGAGAACTCGGTCGGCAAGGCGCTTCGGCGTCAGCTCGCCTGACGAGATGAGGATCGAGAGCGTCTGCTGAAAGAGGAGCGAAAACGGCATTTTTCGCGTTGACGGCGGCTCGATGAAGCGTTCCTCGATGTAGAGCTGAATGATCGCTATCGCGCGCAGCAGCTCCCACGGCATGAGCTGGGGCAGCGGCGTGTTCGGGACGTGCGGTTCCTCGCGGAATACCATCATCATCTCCGGCGGGTCGCCGCGCCTGCCGGAGCGCCCGAGCCGCTGAAGAAAGCTTGAGACTGAATTCGGCGAGCCTATCTGCACGATCCGTTCGAGCCTGCCGATGTCGATGCCGAGTTCCATCGTGACCGTGGCGCACGCCACCATCGTATCTTCCTCGCTTTTAAGCAGTAGCTCCGCCTCTTCGCGTATCGAGGCGGAGAGGTTGCCGTGGTGGATGAGGAAGATGTCGGGTTCGCGCCTGTTTTCCGCGATCTGCCGCAGCGTCGCGCAGACGTATTCGGTTTCCTCCCGCGAGTTCGAGAAGACGAGGGCGCGCCGCCCCTTTACGCAGTCGTAGACGTATTCGTAGCCGGGGTCTATCTCCGTCGGGGTGTCCTCAGGGGAAAGCTCAAGGTCGCCCTGGGAGGGCGTTTTGCGTATCTCGTGCGTTCCGGTGTGAAGCGTTTCTTCGTCGGCAAGATAGAAATGTTCAAGTCCGAGCCGCCAGCGCAGCGCGCCTCCGGACGTTCGCGGGATATCGCAGTCGCGCGTGTCGCCGCCGGAGAGCCAGCGCGCCGCCTTTTCGGGGTCGCCGACGGTGGCGGACAGCCCGATCCTGCGCGGACGGTGGCCGATCGAATGCGAGATTCGCTCTATCTGGCAGATGACCTGATTGCCCCGGTCGGTGTTCGTCATCGTGTGTATTTCGTCGATTATGATGTAGCGCAGGTCGCCGAAAAGGCGCGGGATGTCGTTCGGGCGATTCATCAGCATCGACTCGAGCGATTCCGGCGTGATCTGAAGTATCCCCGACGGCGACTTCAACAGCTTTGACTTGTGCGACTGCGCCACGTCCCCGTGCCAATGGTAAACGGGAATGCCGGTCATGTCAAGCAGCTCGTCGATGCGGGCAAACTGGTCGTTGATGAGGCTTTTCAGCGGCGCGATATATATCGCGCCGACGCTCGTCGGCGGGTCGGAATAAAATTCGGAGAGTATGGGGAAGAACGCGGCCTCCGTCTTTCCGGACGCGGTAGCGGACGTTATAAGCAGGTTGTTGTCCGTACAGAAGATAGTCTCGGCGGCGAGCAGCTGCACCTCGTGCAGTCTGTCCCAGCCGTGCGAATAGATGTATTCCTGTATGAACGGAGCGAACCGCTCTATCACTTCTTCGGCGTTTCTCATGGCGGATCATGTGCCCAGAGAGAGCACCCCTCCCTTCGTTAACTTTAAAAAACGTATGCGGTTTATATTATGATATCGTTCGGGTCAAAGGCGGACGCGGGCTTTTTTTCAGACGCTGATACGTCGGCGTCTACGGCGGTTCCCCCTCCCGCGCCGACGTTTCCGGCTGTCTCCCCACCGGCTTCTCCGGCGTCTTCGGCGGGCGTCAGCGTGAGCGAGGTCTTCACGATGTCAGCGAATTTTGCGTCCGGGTTCTGGTAGAGGATATTGAGGATCGAGATGTAATCGCGTATGATCTCGCGCGGCGTCACCATTATGTTTGCGCCCGCAAGCTCAAGGCACGCGCGCACAAACGCTTCGGGATCGCCGTCCGAGAGGCGCGGCTCCCAGTTATAGTAGCGCGCATGCAGCGCCGTCACGCGCAGGACGAGCGCCAGAAGCTCGTTGTCGGAGAGGCGGCGCAGCCTAATGACGGGTCCTATCATGTTCTTGTATTCGCCGCTGTCAAATCTGCCGTCCGAAAGCCTCCCGCGCAGCGCCTCATAGCTGAAAAGCCCGCGCCGCCTGTCTTCGAGAAACTGCGGCGTGCCGCCGAATATGAGCATTAAGTGTTCCGCCCTGCCTTCGAGTGTGTCATTATACATCGAGAGTATCTTTTCATAGTTGTTCTCGCGCGAAATGCGGTTAGGGATTTTATATAAATTGACGCATTCGTCGATGAAGACGACGAGCCCGCTGTATCCGATGCTGACGGCGAGCCGCGCGAGCAGCTTGATCTCGTCGTACCAGTTGTCGTCGTTTATGATGGAGCCCGTGCGCAGCGCCGCTTTTGCCTCGGTTTTCGTCGAATATTCGCCGCGCAGCCAGCGCAGGCACGCGCTTTTTTTGTCCTCGTCCTCCGCCTCGCACGCCTCGTAGTAGCTGGCGAGCACAAGTGCGAAGTCAAAGCCGCCGACGCCGTCTTCAAGGGCGCGGACGGTGTCGTAAATGCGCTTTTTGACCGCGCTGTCAAAAGACGGCGTGCCGGGCTGCACGCCGGAGGCGGCGACGGAGGATTTGATTTCCGATATCCAGCGCGCCAGAAGCTGCGAGAGCGCGCCGCCGTCGGGAGAGGATTTTGTCGCGAGGTTGCGCAAAAGCTCGCGGTACGTGGCGAGCCCCGAACCGGAGGTGCCGCAAAGGCGGCGTTCCGTCGAAAGGTCGCAGTCCGCGGTAATGAACCCGCGTTCAAGCGCGTATCCGCGCATAAGCTGTATCAGGAAGCTCTTGCCGGAGCCGTAACGGCCGATCAGAAAGCGCATCGCGCCCTCCCCTTCGGCGACGCGGGCGAGGTCCGAGGTCAAGGCGGCGATCTCGTCCGTCCGCCCTATCGCGATGTAAGGCGCGCCCGCGCGCGGGACGACGCCTGCGGAGAGCGAGCTCATAAGCTGTGACAGTATTCTCTTCGGGACACGGGAAGCCGATTCGATGTTTATATATTCCATATGCTTTGTTCTGTCCTCCGTTTTCAGGTTATTTCGTCGCGGTAGTCCTCGATTATGCGGTAAACGCCGTTATCGTCCGCCTCAAGGATTATGTCGCCTATGATCGGCGCGGCGGCCTCGTTTATGCGCGCCGCGAGCTCGTCCTCATATAGCGACCGGGAGCGGCAAAATTCGCGCACCCCGTCCCCGCCGTCAAGCGTCAGGCGGAGAAATTCCGCCGCGTCCACGTCAAGGCGGTCAAATATGCTGTCGTCAGGCTCGCCGACCTCGTTTGTCCCGACGGGCGGAGCCTCCGTCTGCGGCGGCGCGACCTTTGCCTGCGGCGCAGTCTCTGTCTGCGGCGGCGCGATCTCCGCTTGCGGCGTTGTGACCTCTGCCCGCGGCGTGGATGTTGTCGGCGGCAATGATACATCGGGATTTGAGTCGCCTGACACCTCCGGGGCGAGCAGGTCTGTTGACGCCCATGAAGCGCGCTCTATCTCGGCGGCTCCCTGTGCGTCAAAGCCGTGCGAGAGCGCGTCGTAGGCGCCGCCGTAATCCGGCGTCACGTCCTCAACCTTCGGACGCTTTTTTAGCTGCGGGAATTCGCGGTCAAAGTATTCGTCCGCGAGCGCCTGAAGGGACGGTTCAAGCGAGGCGACGCGAAGGCGCGAACGGATTCCGAGCGCCGCGCGCGTTTTGTTCTCGCAATATTTGACAAGATCGGTCAGAACCGCGCGCAGCTCGCGCGAACGCGTGTATGAAAGGTATTCGATGTCGATCCTGCACTTGACGTTGTGGGCGCAGAGCGAACCGCAGAACGCGTCCCGCGACACGACGGCGGATGTCATGCCGCCGGATGAAAACCTTATATCGCCGCTTTTTTCGGCGACGTATCCGACAGCCCCGGTGATGTGGCGGCGGAACTGCTCCGAAACCTCGCTGCTTTCGACGGCGAATTTGCTCTTGTGCCAGTCGTATTCCGAGGAAAGTGCGATCATTGTCTCGGTCGTGATGCCGTCGCCGGAGCCGGACATATAAAATTCGCGGAAAGAGGCGGATTCCATGACGGCGGGCATGATGGGCGCAAGCTGCTCGCGCGGCGCGGGCAGACGGTGAATGAGACAATAGTCGGCGACCCATTCGGAGAGATATTTGTCGAGCACGCGGTTCGCGCCGCGGTAAGCGAGCCAGACGCCGAGCAGCCGCCGCAGCCCCTCCGGGGGCGCTATCTTCTCGTGGAGGTTGATGATCTCATATATATAAAGAAGGATGTAGGAAAACGACGTCGGGAGATATTCCCCGCGGACGACGTTCTGCCGCCACCAGAAATAATACGAAAGCTGCGCTTTCGTCATCTGCCTGTACTGCGGGGTATAGGAGAAGAAATTGACGGGTTCGCATTCGGAGCCGGCGATGTCGGCGTATCTCATGGCGTCAAAGCGGAACTGCTCGTAAAAGCTGTACTTCGACGGCCAGCGCATAACGCGGACGCGGCGCAAAAGCCCGCCCTCCGGTTCGTATTCGTCTATGAGCTCGGCGGTGCGCGAAGTCGTCCCGTATGTCCGGCGCGGCGGCAGAAGCGTCGCGTCGGCGTCTTTGCGGGCAGGTGAATCTAAATTTATCTTTATCGTTTCAGGCGCAATATCGACCTCGGTCGATTCCGTAGTCGGCTTCTGTCTTGGCGTCGGTGTCGGTCTTGAATTTGGTGCCTGTCTTTGATTCGGTGTCTGTCTTTGATTTGGCGTCGGGCGCGGCGCGCCCGGTTTCATGTGTATCGTCAGGTCAACGTTCGGTCTGTCGACCTCGTGGAAGCGGACGGAGAGCGAACTAAGCGTGTCGCCCTGCTTTGCGGCTTCAATGTCGACCGTCACGGTGTCAACGTCCGGCTTGCGTTCGCGCATGACGGGCGGACGTTTTTTCGGCAGCAGCGCGGAGAGGTCCCAAAAATCATCCGGATTATCGCGTCTTTCGGACATTTTTCCGCCTCCTTTCGTGCGCAAACATAAGTTTTGGTATCTTTTGATTATATCATCAATCCATACGTGTGTCAATCAGCATGCGCATTAAAAATATAGCACATTTTAAGTTTTTTCGGTCTGCGGACATCAAAATCAAATTAATTAGCACTCCCCGCGCGGAGTGCTAAAATTTCAATGCAATTTCATGAGCCGTTCACATATTTTTCAAATGAGCGGTCTACAATATAGGCGTAAAGAAAAAGAGGCGAGTCCGATGAACAAATGAAAGGTTATCATCAACCGATTCCCCGCCTACCCCATCGGGTGTTAAAACGAAAAGGGCAGACATGATAAATAATTTTCGGAGGTTTTATTATGTTTGAACTCAGACCGTACCACAGAAAGAACAGCAGGCTCTCATATAATCCGTTCAAGGAGATGGAGGATTTCGAAAGGCGTTTCTTTGAGGAACCGTTCACGGGATTCTTTGAGAGCGGAGACATCGCGGAATTCAAGACGGATATTTCCGATCAGGGCGACAGCTACCTGCTCGAAGCCGACCTGCCGGGATTTGACAAGAAGGATATCCACCTCGAGATATCCGGCGACATTCTGACGATAAACGCGGAGCGCCATTCCGAGCATGAGGACAGCGACAAGAAGGGCAAATATGTACGTCTGGAGCGCTCGTACGGTCAGTACAGCCGCCAGTTTGACATATCTTCCGTCGATGCCGGAAAGATCAGCGCCAAATACGAAAACGGCGTTCTCAGACTGAAGATGCCGAAAAAACATGTCGAGCTGCCGGAGTCGAAGCGGATCGACATCGAATAAAAGCCCTGAACGCGCATCGCGCGTGATACTTTGAAAAAGACCGCCTGTGCTGAAAAAATCAGCACAGGCGGAATTTTATTTTAGGAATCTGAGTCACCTACCTTTTGCTTTATGAACGATATCATCCTATCATATGCCTCCTTTGCAATTTCATCTGCTCTTTCACTTGCCACAAAACAATGCGGCATCTCTATATTCAACTCAGCCAAAGGATCTACGAGTTCGTGTTCTACGCCGACACCTTCAAGCGCTATGTCCATTTCGCGCATATCAACATAATATTCGCTTCCCAAAAGAACCGAGGGAATATAATCTTTCGTGACCCACATCGTATTGTTGTATTTCCTGATTTCTTCCTTACTCAGGAAAATAGAACCTTTTACATAATTCCCGACCAAAACTTTTGTCCCAATTGAAAACTTATCATAAGCTAACGGCGCGTCGTCAATGACTAACGCTTTCACCTGTTCAGGTTTCAAAGCCGGGTCTATGCCAAGCGTCGCCGCATATTCGGGATTCGTTATCACGCTCCCGATCTGGCTTGTGATGATCGCCCCCGCGGAAGAACCCATGATAACGATCTGCTCCATATCAAGATGGTATTCTTCCGCATGATCCATTAGAAACAGGAAAGCTTCATTAGCCTGTATAACCGGAGTCGGAAAGTGGTATTCGGGTACTAACGCATAGTCGATATTCACAAGGTTGAACCCTTCTCTACAAATATCGTCGAGCAGCGCGGTTGCATCCGTCTCAGCCAAGGGATCGCCGTCACACTTACTGCCGCCGAAAAAGCCCCCTCCGTGAAAATAAATCATAGTCGGTCGCCGCACATCAACATTCTCATCGGGATAAGTTATGTCCAAAAAGCTGTTTGGATAATCATCCGAGTAACGAATCTCGGTTATAATAAACTGTCCGTTGTCCTTTGTTGTCTGCACAGGCTCATGCAAAGGTTCATATAAATTTTTCGTATTGACAATTCCTTGTGACGCATTTTGAATTGCCCCTACAATGATCTGCGTATGCGTCATAAGCAGAAAAAATATTCCGATCGCAAGGGCAACGATCACGATAAGCGCGATCAGTAAGCCCTTCAAAAGCCTGTGTTTCTTATTTTCCTTCACTATATTCATTGATTCTTCTCCACATCCGTCCAATTTGAATTGTTAAGAATTTCAGCGTCGTCTCCTACGAATACTTTGGCCGCCTCTTCGTCGCCCGTCAGCTGATATAGCATCCATGCGGTCATATATCCGTCGCTGCGGGCAAGCATATCTTCATGTTCCGCTCCCGCAGCCCTTCCGCGGACTTTGAAATGTTCGTCAGAAATCAAATTATAGTTTTCAATTAAAGAAGACAGCGGTGCAACACCTGCATATTCCTTGCTGGGGTCATTTGCGCCATTATCATCGGATTTCCCCGTTCCCGCTGCCATAAAATATGGAATATGTACTTTCGACACTTCGTAATGCCAACCCATATTCCCCGCGAGTATTGGGTATGCAGCGCTTCCTGTAAACATTGCTTTGTAAACGGCTCCATTCTCGTATTCAGTCACGGCGGCCAAAGCGCCGGCCCCTCCCTGTGAGAAACCTGCAATGCCGATATTTTCAACGTCAAGCTTTTCGTAGAGTATATGATCCTCCGACAGATGAATCACATAGTCAAGTGTGATCGAAGTTGTCTCTCCTGTGCCTGTCTGGGGATCTTCATTTCCGACGACTACAAAACCCCACGAGGCGAGGCGCTCAAACCACGCCTCATATTTATAAGCCGGCGTCCCGCTGGCATTGACAGCGATAATAACCGGGTATTGCTTATCCGCTGTTTCAAGTTCGACAGGATACCAAAAACGGAATTTTTGGATCGACTTGTTTTCTGACGGAAAATCTTTGTTAGATACTTCGTACTGGCCAAGCTGAGAATATTTCTGCTCCAACGGAGCGGAGGAAATAAAATCCTTGTAATAGTCAGGCTTTACTGAGGATTTTTTCGAGTCATTCAGCCCTTTGAATAGAAGAACTGCCGCCACGGCAATAACAACTAATAGGACAATACCAAGTATTTTGATCATTTTTTTCATACGCCCCTCCTTGACAATGCGTTGATGTAAGTGTATCATATAATCGTCGATGTAACAAGTGTTTCGCCTAAAATGATACAGTTTAAGGAGTTTTGTATCGGCTCATGAACAACGAGCAAAAGAACACATATGTAAAGCGCCAAATCACAAACGCCCTGTTGGAACTATTGAAAGAAAAGTCTATTGCTGATATTTCAATAACCGAACTAACGCAAAAAGCGCAGATCGGGAGAGTTTCATTTTACCGTAATTTCCAAACAAAAGAGGATATTCTGCGGGAAGAATCCGATCGGCTCATTAAAGAGTGGGGGAAGCTTTACGAAGCGAATCCGGAGTCTTCACCGGAAACGCTTTTTCCCTCTTTATTTGATTTTTACAGGGATCATAAAGAGTTTTATACCATTCTTTATCAGGCAGGAATGGCCTCGATCATGCAGGAAACAATTATTAATACTATAAAAATAACTCCTGAAATGACAAATATCGAAGCATACATGAAATCGTTTTGGGCATATGGGATATTTGGCTGGATGATCGAATGGATGAAACGTGGAATGCCGGAGTCCGGCAGAGAACTTCTCAAATTTTTCACCGTCCGCGCTTGACGCTTTGAAAAAGACCGCCTGTGCTGAAAAAATCAGCACAGGCGGAATTTTTATTATCTCTGATAAGCGTCGCTCACCCGCGGCGATCGCGGCAAAGCGTGCAATTGCGGGCAATTTGTCTGATGAGCGTCACTCACCCGCGGCGTCGCGGCAAAGAGCGAAATTGCGGGCAATATGCCCGATAAGTGTCACTCACTTTCAGCGATCGCGGCAAAGTGTGAATTTGCGGGCAATGTGCCCGATAAGCATTACTCTCCCGCGGCAACAGCGACGGCAAGGGCGACGCATGCCTCAACGTCGCGCATGTCGATCATTTCAAGCGGGGTGTGCGCGTATCTCGTCGGTATCGAGATGCAGCCCGCGCGGCTGCCGGCTCCCGCCGACTGCATGGAGGAGGCGTCTGTGCCTCCGCGCGTCAGTATCTCGAGCTGATGCTTTATCCCGTTTTTGCGGCAGAGCTCCGCCATCTCGCCGACGAGCGCCGGGTCGCAGATCGCGGAGGTGTCCTTCACCTTTATCGCGGCGCCGCCGCCGAGCTTGACCGCCATCCTGTCGGCGCCCGGCGTGTCGCCCGTTTTGGTGATATCGACGGCAACGGCGATATCGGGCATTATGGCATACGCCGCCGTCTTCGAGCCGCGGCAGCCGACCTCCTCCTGTACGGTGAACGTGTAGTATAAATCGTACTTTGACGACTTTACGCGCTTCGCCGTTTCGATCAGGACGGCGCAGCCGACCCGGTCGTCTATAGGTCTGCCGGCGACGGTGTGCGCGCCTATGCGGCGGATCGACGATACGACGGCAAACGTGTCGCCCGTCTTTACGCGGCGCTCCGCCTCGCGGCGGGAAGAGACGCCTATATCGACGTAGCAGTTATCGGCGGCGGGCGTTTTTGCGTCGTCGTTCGCGACGAGCAGCCCGCGCGTGCCGTTTTCAAATATGACCTCGCTGTATGCGGCAGCCTCAAACCTGATGCCGCCCGCGGGTGAGAAGAAGACTCTGCCCGCGTCGTCAACGTCGGTGACGAAAAATCCGATTTCATCCATGTGCGCGGCGAACATCAGCTTCTTCGCGCCCTCTCCCCCGCGTTTGTGCGCGATGAGATTGCCGAGCGCGTCAGTGTAGACCTCGTCGACAAACGGGGCTATCATAGTTTCGATCGCGGCGCGCACCGGAGCTTCCCTGCCGGAGACGCCGAGAGGCTTAATGAGATCTCTGAGAAGTGTATACATAATCGTTTTTTACCTCCAGTCACAGCTTTACGGATTCGGCAAGCGCACAGACGAGCGCGAGCGCCGCATTGTAGTCGTCCTCGTGAATGACACAGGACGCGGTATGAATATATCTTGCGGGTGCTGATATCGCCGCCGTTTTGATCCCGGCGCGCGTTTTGTGGATATGTCCCGCGTCGTTTCCGCCGGAGACGAAGCGCTTCGGCTGCGCCTTGATGCCGCGCGCGGCGGCAGTTTCGAGCACGAAATCGTAGACCTCGCGCAGATATATCGTCGAGCGGTCCATGAATGAGATCGCGGGTCCCTCGCCGAGTGTCGCGACCTGCTTTTCATGCGGCGCCCCCGACCTGTCGGCGACAGCCGTCGCCTCAAGGACGAACGCCATCTGCGGGTCGACGGCGTATGCCGTAGTTTCGGCTCCCGATTTGCCGACTTCCTCGCGGACGGTGAACGCAAGATATACGTCGTGCGGGAGCTTTTCGGCGCGTTCATGAAGCGCGCGGCACAGCTCGATGAGGACGGCGCAGCCGAACCTGTCATCGAGCGCCTTGCCCTTTATATATTTGTTCCCGCTGCCGAACGTGACAAATTCAGAGTCGAACGTCGCGAAATCGCCGCGCTTTACGTAGTGTTCGGCCTCTTCCTTGTCCTTCGCCCCGATGTCGATATAGAGTTCCTTCACCTTCGGCATGGCTTCGCGCTCGTCCGCTTTCAGCTGGTGGATGGCCTTTGTGCCGATAACGCCGGGGAGCCTGTTGTTTTCATCGCCGACGGTGACGCGGCGGGACGGAAGCGCGTAGCCGACGATGCCGCCGAGAGTCATAAACGAAAGCGTGCCGTCGGCGTTGACGTTCTTTATCATGAATCCGACCTCGTCCATGTGCGCCGAGAACATGACGCGGCGTTCGGCGTCCGTCCCGTGGCAGCTGCCGTATACGACGGCGACGAGGTTGCCCATTTTGTCGCGCCGGATCTCGTCGGCGCAGTCCTTAATTTGCGAACGGATGAGGTCGGCGACGTTGTCCTCGCACCCGGTCGGTCCGAACGTGAGCGAGAGCGCACGAAGAAGTTCTTTTCCCGATAAAATGTTACTCACGGCACCATACCTCCAGTTCGCGGTCGCGCATTATGGCAGAGACGAGCTTCGCCAGCTCGACGGCATCCGCCTCGTCAATTACTTCGCCCGGCGTGTGCATCGAGCGAAGCGGTATTCCGAGTACGACGGTCGGGATGCCGGGACCTGCAAGCGTGACATCGTCGCCGTTTGTGCCCGTGGCGGATGGCTCCGCCGACACGGTGTATTTTATCTCCGCATCGTCGGCGATGTGCATGACGCGGCGCGTCAGCTTCACGTTCGTCACCGCCGAGAATGAGACGATGACGCCGGAGCCGAGCGGGGACGTTCCGTTTTCCTCCGGCGAGCCCGGAGCCGACGCAAATCCAACGTCGAGCACGAGCGCGAGATCGGGTTTTATCGCGAACGCGGCCTTTTCAGCGCCTGACATCCCAGTTTCCTCCTGCGCGGAAGCGGTCACATATAAATCGAACCGCCCGCGGTCGTCTCCCATCATGTCGACGGCGAGGATCGCCGCCGCGAGGCAGGATTTGTCGTCAAACGCGACGCCGGCGGCGCGGCCGCCGAGAAGGCGTGTAAACGGCGCGCGGTAGCCGACCGTCGTCCCGATGCGGACGCCGAGCGCCTCAAGCTCGGATTTTGTATGCCCGGTGTCGATCAGCATGTCCTCGATCGGGGCCACTTTTTCGCGCGCCTCGCCGCTCAGCAGATGCGGCGGAGTCGCGGCGACGACGCCGTAGATCGGCTCGTCGCCGTATACTGTAACCTCGGAGGCGGGGAGTATTCGGCGGTCGACGCCGCCGAGCCGCGTGACGCGGAGGTTCCCCTCGTCCGTTATGTCGGTGACGATAAGACCGACGGCGTCAAAGTGCGCGTCAATAAGCAGGCGCGGCGCGCCCGGTTCGGCGGCGCGGCGGTGAAAGATATGGTTCCCGACGTTGTCACGGCTCCACTCGTCAAAGTGCGGCGACAAAAGATCGGGGAGCGCGTCTTTGTCCGCCGTTTCGTGACCGACGAGACTGCGCATTGACGACAGCCGGGATAATAAATCAAAGTAATTGAGCAAATGCGTCATCCTTTCAGTGTCTTTTAATATTTACATTATAGATGATACCACAAAAATCCGCCGCCGCCAATAGGCTCTTGCACCTTGGTTCAAATTTTTTATCGCGTTATTCCGCGCTTTTTTCGGGGCGAATATAAAATCGGGAAAAAACCGACGAATGGTTCTTTTTTGTGTTGACAAAAGGAAACTCATCGGGTACAATGTACGAGGAATGCGGAAGACGCAATTTTTCACGCTCAGGAAGGTTTTTGTATGAGCAAACTCGTTATCAACACTTACGACAAAAGAAGCCGTATAAATAAGAATATCTACGGCAATTTCTCCGAGCACCTCGGAAGATGTATTTATAACGGCGTCTATGTCGGTGAAAATTCGCCGATCCCGAATGAGGCGGGGATGAGAAGCGATATCGTCAGGGCGCTCCGCGACATGAAGCTGCCTGTGCTTCGCTGGCCGGGCGGCTGCTTTGCCGACGAGTACCACTGGATGGACGGCATCGGTCCCAAGGAGAGCCGCAAGCGCATGGTAAACACGAACTGGGGCGGCGTCACCGAGGACAACAGCTTCGGCACGCATGAATTTCTGGAGCTCTGCCGCCAGATCGGGTGCGAGCCGTACATAAACGCAAACGTCGGAAGCGGCACCGTTCAGGAAATGTCGGAGTGGATCGAATACATGAATTTCGACGGTACATCTCCCATGGCAGCTCTCCGCGCAAAGAACGGACACCCGGAGCCCTGGGGCGTCCGGTTTATCGGCATCGGAAACGAGAGCTGGGGCTGCGGCGGACTGATGCGTCCGGAATATTACGCTGACGAATACCGCCGTTACGCGAATTTCTGCCGCAACTACGGCGAGAATCACCTTTATAAGATCGCGTGCGGACCTAACGCGGGCGACTACAACTGGACTGAGGTGCTGATGAAGCAGGCAGGCCACCAGATGAACGGCTTGTCGCTGCATTACTATACGATCTGCCACGACTGGAACCACAAGGGTTCTGCCACCGCTTTTGACGAAAAAGAGTGGTACCTCACGATGAAGAAGACGCTCGAAATGGAAGACATCATCACCGGGCACGAGCACATAATGGACCGCTACGACCCGCGCCGCCGCGTCGCCCTCATCGTTGACGAGTGGGGCAACTGGTTTGATGTCGAGCCCGGCACAAATCCCGGCTTCCTCTACCAGCAGAACACGATCCGCGACGCCGTTGTCGCCGGAGTCAACCTCAACATATTCAACAAGCACAGCGCGCGCGTCAGAATGGCGAACATCGCGCAGCTCATCAACGTGCTCCAGTCCGTCATCCTCACGGACGGCGAGAAGATGCTGCTCACGCCGACTTACTACGTATTCAAAATGTACGCGCCGCATCAGGACGCGACGCTCGTCGGAAGCTTCATAGAGAAGAACAAGATCGGCGTAGACGAGAAAAACCTCGCCGACGATCTTTCCGAATCGGCGTCGATCGACGCGGAGGGCAACCTCAATATCACGGTCTGCAATCTCTCCTGCACGGAGGCGCGCGATATCGACGCGATCCTTGTCGGTTACAAGCCCGCGTCCGTCGACGCCGAGATAATCACGGACAAAATGGATGCGTTCAATACGTTTGAGTCGCCGGAAAACGTCAAGTCTGAGCACTTCGACGGCGTAAAGCTCACGGACGAGGGGCTGTCATTCACGCTGCCCGCCTGCTCAGTCGCGAGAATTACGGTAAAACGGTAAATGGACGGCGACTATTCGCGCCCGCGATGTAAGCGGTGTCTGTTGTCGGAAATCGATCGGGACGGAACTTATCGGACGGTGCTTGAATATATTTCGTCGCTCGACGACTCGATCAGGTGCGATAAGGACGAATATTCCGCACGGCTGGCGATATGCCGCGCGTGCGAACATCTCACGGACGGGATGTGCGCGCTCTGCGGATGCTTCGTCGAGGTGCGCGCCGCAAAGCAAGCGCAGAACTGCCCCGATATCCCGCACAGGTGGGAATAGAAATTGAAAATCAAACAAAAGGCCGCCCTTCCGCGCTGATCTCGCGGAAGGGCGGTTTGTTTTTAAGATGCTGATTTGAAAAGAGGGAGATTACTATTTTGCCTCCGCCCCTGCCTTCAGCTTCGTTATGTAGTCGTCGAGTTTGTTGACGATTAAGACGCCGAGGAATCCGAACAGGACGCCGAGCACGAGTCCGGCAAGAATATCGGTCGGGTAGTGTACGTAAAGGTACATTCTCGAAAACGCGATAAGCGCGGCGAGCACACAAGCCGCAATGCCCCATTTGCGGTGGCGAAGCAGAATGACTGTCGCCCCCTCGAAGCTCGCGGTCGTATGTCCGGACGGGAACGAGAAATCCTTCTGCACCTCGCATAGATACGGCATTATGCCCTTGACATCGTAAGGACGCACGCGGGCGACGAGAGGTTTGATCGTGATGTTGCAGACGATGAGCCCTAAAATCAGCGCGACTGCCATCATCAGCCCCGTCTTGCGCGTCTTTTTCGGGATCAGGAGCGCGACGGCGAGGATTATCCAGAATATGCCCGCATCTCCGAGCAGCGTGATCTTCGGCATCAGAAAGTCGAGAAATCCGCAGCGCATATGCTCTGCGATAAAGTCAAGTATCGCAAGCTCACCTATGTTCATGCTCCGGCCTCCTTAAGCGTTGTACCACTCATATATCTGATATTTGTCGTCGACCTTGTGCAGGAAGACGTACATGTTTATCTGATCCGGATAGTCTTCGTTCCCGTCGCGGTGCAGGAGCTGCGTAAATGAGATATGACACGAGAATATGCTGTCGGTGTGCGCAAAAAATTCGCCGATGTAGACGTTTTCAAAGTCGTTGCCGGACGGCGTTGTCACCATCCATATCGACTTTGCCGCCTCCTCGATGTCAGCGTAGACATCGGAGTTGAGGTCGAAGCTGCCGCTCTTTTTCAGCTTTGAAAGGCTCGTTCCGGGCACGCGCTGGACAAACGCCGCATAGCTCTCGATCGCCTCCGTGACGAACTCGGAGTATTCCTCCGCGAGCGCGACAGAATACGTTATGTCAGCCGTGTATGTGTTTGTGTCGGAGTCAAACGTTACCTCCGCCTCCGTCCCCTCCGGGTCGGTGACGACGACGCTTTCCGGCAGCTCTTCAAGCGTGTTCAGCTTGTATATCGTGTATTCGACTCCGCCTGTGTTGTGCGCGTCGCTCGGATAATATTTGAGCGCGTCGGTGCGCATGTGCCGCTCAAAGATGTCGTCTTCCTTGAGGGCTGCGCCGTCGACCGTTACAGTGCAGTATGAGGGAATGTCAAACGAGACTGTAAGCAGCGTCGGAAGCTCGCTCGTTTCCGGCGGCGTGTCGCCGCTGTCGGAATTGATGTAGAGCTCGATGTAGGAAAATTCGTACTGCGTGTAGCCGTGTTCCGTCTTTTCTTCCATCGGCTTAAGATTTATCGAGGCGAGCTGCTTTGAACCGGCAAGGACGATGAACTTTACCTCGTCGGTGTCGTTTGAAGAGCCGATCGAATACGTTATCGGCTCGTTTCCTATCTCGTCGACGAGATAGAGCTTTATCATTTCGGGCGTACCGGCGCTGTGGTCATAGCGCGCGTCCGCAAGCAGCGCGTCGTAGTTGACGGCGGGCTCGAAATAGCGGGAGAAGACCTCCGCGGCGACGTATTTCGGCTGCGTGTCCTCGTATTCGGCGAGCCTGTTGGAGACGACACCGAGCGAGGCGATTATTATAAGTACGACGGCGACGGTCACGGCGAGATATATCACGTAAAAGCGCGGTATATGAAAGCCGTAGCCGGAGCTTTTTTTAATTGCCACGTATTTTGCCTCCTTAGTTTATTTTCGGTGTGTCAGCCGCCTTCAGGCGAGACAAGGAAGAACGTCGGCATATGGCGCGGTTTCGTGAACGCCTTATACCTGTTTGTGAGTCCCTGACGCTGATATTCGTCGAGCGTCGACGTGTCGATGTCGTATTTTATATAGTAGTCTTCGTAATACATCATCGAGGATGAGCCGCCGTCAAGCATGCCGGCGACGACGGCGCCCTCGGAGACGAGCAGATCAATGATGTCGTTGCGCGTCGCGCCGAGGCTCGATGCGGAGCGCCCGTCCGTGACGACGAGAATGACGGCGCCGTCCGCGCGCTGCGCGATCGCGGTGCGCTGCGCCATCCCGACGTTGCCCTCCGCGTAGTGGAGAGTGACCTTTTCGCCGTCGTTTGAGATCAGGACGTTGCCGGTCTGGAATGATACGGCGTCGCGTATGCCGAGCGATTCAGCTTCGTCCCGACTCATTTTTTCGACTGCGTGGAGCACGCCGTCGTTGTCAAATCCGATGAAGGTGCGCTTCGCGCCGTCGTCCCAGACGCATTTTCCCTTTGAATACGTCAGCCCGATCGGGGTGTTGCCCGTGCCCATGCCGTTCGTGTCGGAGAATTCTCCGGCGTTGATGCCGGCGATGGCGCCCTCGCGCTTTACAATATCGAATATGCGGGAGCCGATCTTGCCGCTCTTGTAGTCGCTCGATGTCCCGACGTAGACGCGGGACGGGTCGCGGACGATGAGGATGTAGGCCTTATACGACGCGCCCGTGTATGTTTTATATATCATGCCGTCAACGGCGTCAGCCCATTCGTCGACCGGCTCGGGCTCCGTTTCAGGAGGTTTATCCGTGTTTGGGCTGTCTCCGGGGTTAGGATCGCCTGTTTCCGTGGAGCCGTTATTCAGCGTCCCCATCGGGATCGTGACCGGCTGTTCGACCTTGCTGCGGTCGCATATCTCCTGTACGACCTCGTCGTCAAGGAAAAGACCGGGCAGCCACTTTGTCGCGCTCGCCTGCATCGCGGAGAGCACAAGCTTGTCGCGCACCGTCTCACTCGGACCGTTCACAAGCGTGTGGCAAAGCGCGACGAGGGCGAAGAGGACGATGAAAATGACGGTGAATATTACGAGCAGAATGCGCCCGATGATGGTGGACGAACGGCGGCGGCGCCGTCCGCGCGAATTAAGGCGCGCGGCAAATGCGTCGAAGTCCTCGTCTTCGTCATCGTCGTCAATAACAGGTCTTGGCGTCGTCTGCGGGATCGGGCGCTG
Organism: uncultured Clostridia bacterium; assembly: GCA_947630625.1. Taxonomy (GTDB): domain Bacteria; phylum Bacillota; class Clostridia; order Oscillospirales; family CAG-272; genus DTU064. Next base: position 42,424 of record CANRIL010000011.1, on the reverse strand, counting down.
TCCTGCGCCTGTGTTCGCTCCCCGGCGCGCTCCGTTTGACGCGCCCGGCTGTGCGGCGGTCGGTGTCCTGCGCTGTTCGCCCGGCTGTGCTGTGGGGCGTGGAATTCTGCGCGGCTCCCCCGTCTCGCCCGGCTGAGCGGCGGTCGGTGTCCTGCGCGGCTCGCCCGGCTGTGCTGTGGGGCGTGGAATTCTGCGCGGCTCACCCGCCTCGCCCGATTGCGCTGAGACATTCGGATTCCTGCGCGGCTCGCCAGGCTGAGCGGGAGCGGCTGAGGTTCTGCGCGGCTCGCCTGACTGAGCGGGAGCAGTTGGGTTTCTGCGCTGTTCGCCCGGCTGAGCGGGAGCGGTTGGATTTCTTCGCGGCTCGCCTGACTGAGCAGGGTCGGCTGGAATTCTGCGCTGCTCGCCCGGCTGTGCGGGATCGACTGGATTCCTGCGCGGCTCGCCCTGATTTGCGGCGGGGCGGGGCTGCTGCTCGCCCGTGCCGGGGTCGGAGATATTATTTTCTATTATGTCAGACGGCTGAGGCGCGCCTTCCCTTGAAGGGCGGCGCTTATAACCGTTGTCGTTCATGGATTACCTCCTCGATTCGTTTTTCTCGGCAAATACCCACTTTCGCTGTGCCCTGAAGCTGACGAAGAACAACATCGCGTCGACTGGTATCTTTACAGCCGTTCTTCCGATGTGCTTTATCGCCTCAACGCCGAATATGAGGGCTAACAACTCGGAGAGCAGGTACACGATGAGCCATGACGCGAGCATCACGGGGAAGGCGACGCAGATATAGCGCACAAGCGTTTTCCCCGCGCCCGCGCGGCTCTTGAAGACGAGCTTTCGGTTTGTCATGAAATTGACGGCAGACGATATGACGCGCGCGCACGCCGTCGTGAGCAGCACGTCAAGCCGGCCGCCGCCGTTGAAGACGAACTGACCGAACAGAAAAAACATTACTATGTCGACGGCGGACGCAAACATCGAGCTTGCGACATACTTGAGTATCAGCCCGTAAACGCGTATTGAGTCGACGATCGGGCGGAAATGCGATGCGCTGTTGTTGTCGTAGTAGACGGTGGAGATCTTTACCTCGCTATACGGAATGTCGTTCTGCCCCATATAAAGCAGCATGTTCGTTTCGAACTCGTATCTTGAGCCGCTGACGTTCAGCATATCTTTTATGTAGCGCGCGGGGATCGCGCGGAGCCCGGTCTGCGTGTCGGAAATTTTCATCCCGCAGAAGAGGCGGAAGACGAAAGATGTCGTTTTGTTGCCGAATCTGCTCTTTTTCGGGACGTTGTCGAGCGAAAAATCGCGGCAGCCGAGAATGACGTTTTCGGTGCGCTCCATCTCCTCGGCGCACGCGATAATATCCTCGGTCCTGTGCTGTCCGTCCCCGTCCGCGGTGACGACGCCGCGGCTATCATCGCCGCGGGCGAGAAAATACGTGAACGCCGTCTTGAGCGCCGCGCCCTTGCCGAGATTTTTCTCGTGGCTTAGAAGCGTCACCGTAGAAAATTCACGGTCGAGGTCGAGAAAAATTTTGCGGCATTCTTCGCGGCTGCCGTCGTCAACGAGGATTATGTCGTCTATCCCGGCGTCGACGGCGGAACGAACCGTTGCGGCGAGCCTTTCGTCCGGGTCAAGTGACGGTATAACGAGTGTAAAATTATATTTTCCCATTTCATGAAAAACGCGGCTAAGGCTGCGTCATTTCCTTCTTTTCTTCTTTCCCGATGTTATCTGCGGAATTATGAGCGCCGCGCCGAGAACGGCTGAGGCGGCAACGATAAAAACTCCTGTCGCCGGGCGCGTTTTGTCGCGGTCGTTTTCCCCGGTTTCGGAGGGTTCTTCCGGCGGAAGCGTTCCGCGGTTCGCCTCCGCTTCAGATTCCGCCCTCCTTGATTCTTCCTCTGCCAGCAGCGCCGACTCGATCCGGCTTTCCTCAAGGCTGATGCGCTCGGATTCGGCGGCGCTTTCAAGGAGCGCCTGCCGCTCCTCCTCCGCCTTTATTTCGGCATATGATAAAGGGATGTTTTCAAACATGTCCCCGCCTTTTTCGTCCGCGCCGACCGTAGACCTATAAAGCCCGTATTTGCACGGCGAATACGACTTTATCTGCGAGGCCTTTTTTATCGTATTGTTCTTGCCGAATATCCAGTTCCGGAACCACGTCCACTGTTGCGATTTGTGGCAGAGGAACCCTTCCTGCGTGACCTCGAACGCCGTCTTCCCGCCGAACGCCTCAAGCGGCGTGTCCCAGTCCATGATGATCTCGTTTTCTTTCCAAAGGTGGATATACGTTTTCGGCGTGTCCCAGACGCCGAACTCTTCGGCGGAGTCGGGGGCGAACGTCTCATCCGCGGCGAGCGGAAGCGCCTCCATCAGCGTTTCGCAGTTGATGATGTGCTGCCCGTGGCTGTATTCGCCGTTTATGTCGTGACCGACGATGACGTGCGGGCGGAAGCGGCGGATCATTTCAACCTGAAACAAAACCATATCGTCGCGCGAGAATCCGTACTGCTCCTGATCGCTGTACGCCTTTTTCGCGGTCTCGGAATATGCGTCTATGAACTCGCCCGATATTGGGTAGCTGCGCACGCCGACAGTCCAAAGCCCGTTTAACTGCTCGTGCTGGCGGTTGTGGTACGTGAAGGGCGTCGTAAAATAAACGACCTCGACGGCAAGCTTCCGTTCACCCGCATAATAAGGCAGGATACCGGCGAAAAAAAGCTGTTCGTCGTCGACATGCGTCGAGAACAGCACAAGGTCGGCGCGCTCGCACGGCGGCTCCCAGACCTGCACCCACGAGGGCAGCTCCCCGTTCCCGAATGCGTAGATCTCGGAGACGGACGCCTCGGTGCCGGTGAATGTAAGCGTGAGCTTTTTTGGCGCGTAACCGAACGCGGAGGCGACATCAACGTATTCGTGAAGGAATCCGTCCTTCCCGCAGACGACGGAAACGGAGCCGTCCGACAATGACCACTCGCCGAATATGCGGTCAAATTCGATATAGAGCGAATACACAGGGGAGTCTGATGACAGCGTGACAGACGGCACCTTTGTGTACGATGTTTCGTTTCGGTCGAGTATATGACCTGTGTCAACGCCGGGGCATGACAGCGAAATCGTCAGTTCCTCTGCCTCCGCCGGCGAAGGCTCCTCCGCGAAAACATTCAGCGACAGCAGCGCCGCCGCGACGGCAAACAAAAAGCAGACCGCGATGCGTTTCAAGCTGCTGCCTCCTATAGTCCAGATTATAATCATATTTATTTTACCACAAACACACTTATTTTGCAAGTGCCAAAACAGATATGAAGCCGGAAATTCATTCATTTGTAAATTTTGTAAATCAGCATCCGAACGGAAAAATGAAGCACCAGACCGCCAGAGGCGCTTATGTAATATAAAATGAAAAATTCCAAAAACATCACAATTCCATTTTTTCTCTAACACGGACGCAGCGAACGTTTTGCCAAGCAGGGAGAGAATGTTTCTCTTTCGCATAAGAAACACCGGCGGGACGATTTCAGCAACCGCAGAAACAAAAAAAAGCAGGAAACCGTTTTGTGATTTCCTGCTCTCCACCGACGGTGGGCGTTCCGGTATTCAGTTTTCAGCGGTTTTTTCTTTCTTCAATATAATAGCAGTGATTTTCTTATTTCACCTTATTAAGTGTCTGATTCAATTTCCTTTTGATTGTATAAATTGTCGCGCCATAGTAGCAGATAAGAATTACTAAAATAAGTATGCCTGGGATTAATACTCCGAACTGAAATCCAATACTGCTCATATAAGTAAATACCTTATATCCATATCGTACAATAAAAGAATAGATCAATAATAAGGCAATCATAAACGCAACAAGGCACGGAATAAAGAAATAGCACAGACTTTGTTTATTCACCATCCTTACTATATCATCCCGTTCAACTCCCAACTGATATAAAATTCTATACTGTGTCTGCTGTTCAATCGAATCTGTTGTGAGGTGCAGAGCCAGCACTGTCATACAAATGATGAAGAAAATAATCCCGGAATAAATGCCGAGCAGGCGGACGCTGGTTGCGGTCAGGGCAACATCGTTGTTTTCCTGCGTCCGAAATCGAATCGGCTCAATAAAGCTGGTGTAATGTCTGTCCGACTGATACTTGGTTTCATATTGTTCAAACAGATAAGGATAGCGGTTCTTGAAAGAAGTTGCAATTTCGTTTCTGATCGAATCGCAAAGACGGTACGGAACGGTTGTTTCTGTATTTGCATAATAGCAGGTTCGCGCAAGATAGAGGTTTTCGCACACGGAATCAGGGAACACAAGGATAGAATCATCGTGATGGAACAGGTAGGTTCCCAATGGATCATTATAAATTGCTAGATCCGCCAGTTCAAGGATTGTTCCATCGTCCAACTTAATAGACCTGTTTCCGCTGCCGATGCTTTCCTCAACGCTTTCAATATCCATTTCATAATCCAGGTGCATAAAAAATTCGTTATCATTCAACTGAACCGGCTCCATTCCCGCCATTCTTCGCATATCGTTGTAATCGGAAATACACATAGCCAGTCTTGGCAGATCACTCCAGTATTCTCTGGTGTCAACTGTATTAAAATCACGAGACCATACAAAGTAGCTGCGCTGGGATACATCTTCCGATACAATAACGTCATTCTCCTGCAGGATTTCACTTACAAAGGAGAAGTCTATCTGCGGAATATCGTCTATCTTGTCGATATACATATAAGTATTGTAGATCATCACATCGTAAGGCATACGGTAGTCCAGATAGCCTGTGGTGATTTCTGCCAGCATGGGTAAAATGACAAATGCCACAAGGGAAATTGTAATTGCCAGTGTTGAGATAGAAAGAACCTTTGCAGTTGAGGACACTTTATGAAAAAGATTGCCGAGCAGGACGGAATTTATGTTGCGGTTCTTCCATTTTTTACGTCGACGGATCACTATTATGATAAGTGCCGCAGCATTATATAGTGCGAAGATACCGATAATAGATGCCGCAATGACTATTGCCTGATAGCGGTTACTGATTTCTTCCGGTATGCTTCCGGAGTAAATGTTATTTACATTCGCAAAATTATAGAGCACCACGCCCACAATGCCAAAGCATAGTACAGCTATTATAAAGGACATTATGTAATTGTATTTTTTTCTGTTTTGACCTTCGCCAGTTTTCTTTTCATTCAGCAAATCTATGAGCTTGATTTTATAAATCCTGCGGACATTCACCAGGCCTACGAGCAAAAAGGAAATGCCAAAGAACAATAATGTTATAAGCATTGTATCCGGGTAAAAGCCTAAACGGAATATGGCTGTTGGCGTGATTGTCCGCATGACAAATGTTGTCACGATCCCGGACAGAAGCGTTCCTAAAATACACCCCGCAGCAACGGCTCCCATGCCAAAAATAAAGGTTTCTCCGAAGAAGTGCTTTGCAATGGTACGCTGCTCCATGCCAAGAATCATATAAACGGAAAACTCCCTGCTGCGCTGTTTTAGCATGTAGCTGTTGATATATCGAATCAATGCAAGAAAAATAACGGAAATAGCAAGTACGGCATATCGGATCGTGTCTTGAAACAAGGACAAAGAGTAGTTTCCGTTCCCGCCCAAAATGTCGTTGTACTTGCTCGTCAAGGACAAAAAAGCAAAGAACAATGTACTGCTTATTACGAGTGTAAAGAAGTAGATCACATAGTCCCGCAATGCTTTCTTGATATTATTTCGAAAAAGTTTAGCGTACATCAATCTGACCTCCTCCCAGCATTGTAAGGATGTCCAGAATCTTTTCAAAAAATGATGTACGGGAATCGGCTCCTTTTATAATTTCAGTGAAAACCGTTCCATCACGCAAAAATAAAATGCGGCTGGCATAGCTGGCGGAAAAAGCGTCATGTGTCACCATCAGAATAGTCACTCCCAACTGCTCGTTGATACTCTGCATCGTGTCAAGAAGCATTTGAGAGGAATGGCTATCCAACGCTCCCGTGGGTTCATCGGCCAGAATAAGTTTGGGCTGATTGATGATAGCTCTGGCACAGGCACAGCGTTGTTTTTGACCACCTGAAACCTGATAAGGATATTTCTCTAAAATATCTGTGATACCCAGCGTTTCCGCTATCTTATGGACTTTCCCGTCGATCTGCGCAGCAGGCACATTGTTGATCGTCAGTGCCAGTGCAATATTCTCATAAATCGTTAGCGTATCTAGCAGATTGAAATCCTGAAAAACAAAACCAAGGTTTTCCCTGCGAAAACGAGCCAATTCCTTTTCTTTCAGTTCCGTCACGTCGGTTCCATCAAGAAAAATATGCCCTGCGCTTACGGTATCAATGGTGGAAATGCAGTTGAGCATAGTTGTCTTGCCGGAGCCGGATGCGCCCATGATACCGACAAATTCACCCGTATGGACAGAAAAGCTGATATCGTTAATAGCCTTTGTGATATTGCCCTGATTGCCATAGTATTTCTGGATATGTTCCAAACGTAATATCTCATCCATGCTCATAACCTCTATTTACATTCATAAAGAATGGACAAAGTATATTTAACATTATACCACTCAAATGTGAAGAAATCTACCGTACTTTAAGACGGTTAATTAAATTTATCTTAGTTTATGTTTATGTCAAATAAAAAAACGCTCTGACGATTTGTTCTTGACAGAGCGATTATTTTATGTTTGCCGTGCTCGGAATAGTATGGGCGGCTGTCTAAATCAGCTTTGTTTGGTTTGATTCTTTTACCGCACGCGAGCGCTTTTGCCGGGTTTGAAAAACGGCAGGGGCGCTCCCTTTAATTTATGTTGAAATGACAGCTTTAATATTGTATAATAAAACAGCGGCGCAATATGATACATATTATTCTGCGCAAAAGAGCCCGCGATATGCGCGGGGGAAGGGATCGCGAAGGAGGGGAGCATGCTCGGGATGAAGGACATAGTGCTTGGCAGCATAACGATACCGCACGGGGTCATGCTCGCTCCGATGGCAGGGGCCTCCGACCTCGCGATGAGGACGGTGTGCAGGGCGCACGGCGTCGGTTACGCCGTGACGGAGATGGTGTCCGCGAAGGCGATGTGGTTCGGCGACAAAAAGACGGCGCGCATCGCCGCCGTAAAAAACGGCGACTCGCCGCTCGCGGTGCAGCTTTTCGGACATGAACCTGATATTATGGCAAACGCCGCGCGGGCGGTCGCAGGCGGGACGTACGCTTTTTGCGAGAGCGACCGCAAACCGGCGGCGATAGATATAAATCTCGGCTGCCCCGCGCCTAAGATAGTGAAAAACGGGGACGGCTCGGCGCTCATGAAGTCGCCGGAGCTCGCTCGGAAAATCGTGCGCGCGTGCGTGCTCGCGGCGGAGCCGTTCGGCGTGCCCGTTACGGTCAAGCTCCGCGCGGGCTGGGAAGGAAACGTGAACGCGCCGCTCATAGCGAAGATCGCCGAGGACGCGGGGGCGGCGCTCATCGTCATTCACGGCAGGACAAAGGAGCAGATGTATTCGCCCCCGGTCGATTTTTCCGTGATCGCGGACGTGAAGCGCGCGGTGAAGATACCGGTCGTCGGCAATGGAGATATCGCGTCTGCCGAGGACGCCGTGAGAATGGAGGAGGCGACGGGGTGCGACGGCATAGCGATAGGGCGCGGCGCGCTCGGCAACCCGTGGATATTTGACAGCATTTTCGCCGCGGCGGACGGCAGGGAGTATTTGCCGCCGACGGTGGCGGCGAGGTGCAGGACCGCGATCGCGCACGCGCGCCTGCTCGTCGCCGACAAGGGTGAGAGAGTCGGTACGTTTGAGGCGCGCAAGCATTTCGCGTGGTACATACACGGAATAAAGGGCGCGCCCGCAGCTCGCGACCGCATCATGCGTTCCGTCACGCTTTCCGAAATGGAGGCGGCTGTAAACGAGCTTGCCGCGCTTTACGGCGGGGACGGAGGCGGCGCATGAGGCGATATCGGGAGCTTGAGGACAGGGAACTCTATGTCCTTGCGGGAAAACTTGACGAGGCGGCGTTCGAGGAGCTTGTGACGCGGTACGAGTCGTTTGTGTACAACATCGCCTTCGGCGTGCTCAAAAACGCGGACGACGCCGCGGACGCGGCGCAGAATGCGTTTTTAAAGCTGTGGCGTTCGGCGTCGGGATGGCGCGGCGAATGCGAAGTCAAGACATGGATATACAGGATCGCGAAGACATCCTCGCTCGACGCGGCGCGTTTGCGCGCATCGTCCGCGTCGGTACCGCTCGATGAGACAATCGAGGTCGAGGACACGTCTTTGACGCCGGAGGAAAATGTCGAGCGGGCGGAAACGGCGCGCATCGTAAGAGAAGCGATCGCGGAGCTGCCGGAAGCATATCGCGAGGTGATAGAGCTTCGCGAGCTCGGCGAGATGAGTTATCGCGAAATCGCGGAGGCGACGGGAGCCGACATCGGCACGGTCAAGAGCAGGCTTTCGCGCGCACGCGCAGAGCTCTGCGCGATTTTAAAGAAAAAACTTCTATATGATCCGGATGACGGAACAAATCAGCGTCCGCCGTCGTCAAATTGACAGATGAAAGAGATAAACGTGAAAACGCTCAAAGCGATGCGGCACGGCCGCAAAAGGGAAACACTGACGTGGGAAACTACTGTTGCGATGATATAAGGGAGCTGCTCCCGGAATATATTGACGGAGAGGCGAACGAAGAGGTGACCGCCGCGGTCGAGACGCACATGAAGACGTGCGCCGGATGCAGGCGGCAGCTCGACGAGCTCTTGTGGCTGCGCACAAGGCTTTCGGAGCTTAAAGCCGAGCCGCCCTCGGACATGCACGGGAAAATAATGCAGTCCGTGCATTCGGACGCGAACGCGGTCCGGGCGGGCAGGCGGCGCAGACTGACACGGATCCTCGCCGCGGCGGCGGTGTTCGTGCTCGTCGTCGGTTCCGTGTTCACTATATGGCGAGTCGGGTTCCTCTCCCAAACGTTTGATAATTTCAGCGACGAGGCGGCGCCTGGCGCGGAAGCGGAGGTGCCGGGCAAACCTGACAAAAACGATTTTTCCGTCGGAGACGTGGAGGATGGAAATTTCAGCGGCGGGGCGCAGGCGCCCGGCGGCATGGCGGGGGAAAGCCTGAACCAGGCGTCGCCGCCGGCGGAGGTTTTCGCGCTGTACGGGAAGGATTATGACGGCGGATACGTGATCTATGCGTCTGATTCGGCGGAGGCGAAAAAGCTTGCGGAGCTGTTCGACGCCGAATACAACGACGAGCCGTTTACGGTACAGTTGACGGAGGAAAACGCCGAGGTCGTAAAATCGCTCGGCGCGCAGCATTTTGGCAGCGGCACAGGGGAACAGTGCGTGATCGTTTATGTAAATTCCGTAAAATAATTTTGCGGCGTCCCTCATTTTCGCTTGACAACATGCACAAGCGGTGATATATTATTTATGAAGGTTTTGTGCCAAACAGCAGAAAAGAGGAACATATTTTATGAAACACCGCGTAAGAAAAATGGCGGCGCTGATCCTGTCGCTCGTCATACTTTTGTCGGCATTGCCGCTGACCGTATCGGCGGAAGAGGGCTGCGAAGACGAAGAAATCGTCTATCACGTTCGCCCTGTCGTCAATGCGGACGGGGTGACGATCATATCGGCGGAGAAGTATCACGCCGCAGAGAGCGAGCATTTCCAGCTTCTCTGGGGCGATCAGAACAACTCCTACATCAATGACGCTTGGATAAAGAACATATTCGACATGTACGAGGCGTGCTGGAAGCTCTATATAGACGACCTCGGCATGACGCCGCCGTCACTCTGCACGTTCAGAAACGGCGACCACAAAACACATTACAAGGTCAACGTCGTGGTGTGGGGCACGGGGCTGCCCGGATACCACAACGCCGCCGACCCGAACGAATGGGCGGCTTACGGCGGCGTCGACTACGAGGGATACGGGTACATGATGTGCAGCCGCAGCGCGATGGAGTCAAATTCATGGGCGCTGCCGCATGAGTTCGGCCATGTGACTCACTTTGCGCAGGGGTATAACAGCTGGTCGTCCGGAAATTACCTCGGACCGTGGTATGAGGCGATCGGAAACTGGTTCCGCGAGCAGTACCTTTACAGCGACTATTATACGGCGGGCGGAACGAGGACGGATTTCTCGCACCTTATCCTCCGCGCCGCGAGCCTGACGGCGGCGAACGGACGCGCCTACTACGAGGCGTGGCCGATACTTCAGTATCTGACCGAGAACCCGGACGGCCTTGAAGGATACGGGTCTGATTTTGTCGCGAAGCTTTTGCAGAACGGCAGCGCCAGCGGATACATATATACGATGATCGCCGAGCACGCGAAAGCGCCGCTTGAAGATATGCTCGGATATTTTGCCGCGCATATGGCGACGCTCGATTTTGAGCATCAGGACTCGTATATTGCAAACGTGCAGAGCAGCATTAATTATCAGGATTTCTTCTGGCAGCAGTTTTATACGATGCTCGAGGCGGTCCCTTATTCGGAGAACACATACGCCGTCCCGACGGAGCGCGCGCCGCAGCAGGCGGCATACGTCGTTGCGCCTCTGACGGCGTCGGGAGACGAAATAACGGTGACGCTTCACGGTTTGTCGGCGCTTGAGGGCGCCGCATGGCGCGCCTGCGTCGTGACAGTGAAGGGCGGCGTGTCAAATTATTCCGAATTGTTCGGCGACGGAGAATCGGTGACCGTCAACGTGTCGGGTGCGAGCGAGATATATCTCACGGTCGCGGCGACGCCCGCGCTTGACAAATATGTAAAATACGCGGCGTTCCAGTCGGAAAACGAGGTCCCGTTCAGCCAGAAGCCGAGATACCCGTTTGAGGCCGTCATCGTTGGCGCGGAACCGTCCCGGCGCGAGATCAAAGCTTCAAGTGCGGGAGAAGACCATATTAACGGCGGCGGCTTTGTCGCTAAGTCGGCAAAGGTCGACGAGGGCGTCTATGTCGGACCGGACGCGATGGTGCTCGGCAACGCCGTTGTGACCGGCAACGCAAGAATTGAGGGACACGCCGTTGTCATGGGCAACGCAAAGGTCAGCGGCGACGCGGTCATCGACGGCTTTGCCGTCGTTGCGGGGAACGCCGCAGTAGGGCATGAGGCCCACGTCGGCGATTCCGCCGTTGTGACAGGCAGCGCCATGGTGTCCGGAAATGCGAATGTCATAGAATCCGCGTATGTTGCGGGCAATTATAAGCTTTCGGATAACGCGACCGCAAAGGGGCTCGCACTCTGCTTAGGCCAGGGCGCTCTCACCGGAACGGCAGTCGCCGACGGAGATTTCTTCGAAGACGGCGGACTCTCGATCAAGGACGGGACCGCGTTCGGATATTTCCCGTCTCTCGGCGACCAGAACGCGCAGAAAACATACGTCGACGGACTGAAAAAGTCAAAGGGACTCTATATCGGATACGATTTTTCCAAAACGCAGGATACGGTGATCGCAGCGCCGCAGAGCGGTTCGACGTACGCGGTCGTTCACGGAGCCGCATGGGACAAGGGCAGCGCCGAAACCGCGCTCGGATTCTACACGTTCGGCGGCAGCGACCAGTTTATAATGCTCGACGGCGGAACGATCCTCCCGCGCGACGTTCAGATCGCGATGAACGTGCGCCCCGACGCTGACAGCGGAAACATCCTTTATTATGAGGGCGAGAACGGTTCGATGTCCCTCATTCCCGCGGATGGGGACGGAATGCTGAAGTTTGAGCTCAAGGTCGGCGACAAAACGGTCACGCTCAGGTCGAAAACGGCGCTCACGAAGGGAGAATGGGCGGAAGTAGTCGTCACGTTCGTTGACGGGCTGGCGGTGCTGACGATAGGCGAGGAAACGCATGACGCGGTTGAAACCTCGCTTGTTCCGGCGGATATAAAGGCGACTGCCGGCGCTGTCGGCGGCGGTGACGGCGACGGATTCCGCGGAGCCGTCGACTACGTGAAATTTTACGTGGCAAATAAGCTTGAGGTGCCGACATCGGTGACGGTGAAGAATGAACCGGTCGAAACCGAGTCCCCGACGGGGACGGAGAGCGGCGACGCGAATGAGGGCGGCTGCGGCTCCGTTGTCTGCGGCTCCGGCATCATGGCGGCGCTCGTGCTCGCCGCGGCGGTCATGCTGAAAAAGAAAAGATAAACGGGTAAGCTAAAGTTAAAATACGGGGCTGACGCACGCGCGTCAGCCCCGTTGCAGTTATCGTGAATAGTTCAGATGTATAAGAAGTTTTAAGGGGGTTCAAGGGGGAGCTTTTTCAAAAGCTCCCCCTTGGCATTTATTTCCGCTTCCTTTTTATCACAAGCGCGGCGCACGCGGCGAGGGCGGCGGTCGCGGGGAGGGGCGGCAGCATGGAGCCGCAGCCGCCGGACGGCGCGGCGGGTTCGCCGGAGTCGGGCGACGGGGCAGTTGTTTGATCAGGTTCCGGTTTCACGTCAGTTTCGGGCGCGGGGTCCGTTTCGGGCGGGTCCTTCGGCGTGAGCGAGGTCGGTGTCAGGTATGCGAGCTTCGATCCCTTCGTCTCGGACGTGTTGCGCAGCATCCAGAGCGAGCCCTCGCTTTCGGACGTGAGCAGCAGCGCCGTTCCGTCGGAGGCGCGCGCCTCGTGAGCGAGCGCTGTGCCGTATTTCACGTTTATGAGCCTGCCGTCGAATTCGTTCGCCGTCGTCGTGTCCTCGATGAAGAGCCATTTCTGCGCGTCGTTGTCGGTGTTCAGCGCGCGTCCCGAAACGGCGACCGTATCCTTGCCCGTCGCCGTCAGCGCGGCGGTGAGATCAAACGACGAGAGCGAGACTGTGCCGTCGCTGTTGCGGACGACGCGCCAGGGGCCGTTTATCATTGAGCCGCTGTCGCCGTCGTTGCCGTAAGGGGTCCAGAGGCAGAGGTCCTTCTCCGGACGCGAGGCGTCGGCGGCGTATCTGTCGACCTGCCATGTGGTGCCGCGCGATCGCGTTTCAAGCTTGAAGACATCGCGCTCCATGCCGTCCTCCTCGCATGCGAATCTGTTGTTCACGGGCGGACGGACGATGCCGCCCGTGTAGTTGTCGGGAGAAGGAACGTCCCATGGGGAGGGAAGCGTTTCGTCTGCCGGAAGGATCTTTTCAAAAAATGCGTATGTGATGGGGTCGTATTCCTTCATCTCCGCGCGCGTGTTCAGCGGGGAACGCGTGCCGTCGCTCCACGAGGAAACATCGTCCATGTTGTTGAACCAGATGGCGCACATCGTCGCAAAGAATTCGTCGGAATTCGATATCGCGTACGTGTTCGGCCAGAGCCCGGTGTCGACAGCGTTTTCGTATGCCGCAAAGTATTCGTCGATGAGCGTCTGATCGTCGTTTTCTTCAAGGCCGATAGATTTGATCGAATGCCCGAATTCGTGTATCAGCACGTTTTCGTTCGGGTACATCGTGTTCTGATACGGCTCCGCGGAACCGCGCGTCCGCGTTATGTTCGCCTCGGCGATGGAGGAGACGCAGCCGTTCCACTTGTTTCCGCCGTAGCCCTCAAGGTCGTACATGGAGGTGCGGAACCCGTAGCGGTGCTCCGGTATCATGTATACGTTCTCGCGTGGGCTGTAAACGGCGAGCGAGCAGTGCCATTTCTTCATCGTCTCGGCGATGCCGGTTCCGGGCTTGGCGAGCTCGACCTCGATCTGGCGCGCGGCGAGCTCAAGGGATGAACGCTTTACGGTGTCGTCGCCCTTGACAGTTATGCCGCTTTCAGTCTCGACCTTCTGAGTATAATAATCGACGCGCGGAACGCCCGTATATGTGACGCTCTTCGCGGACTTCCCGTTTTTGTCGACTATCTTTTCGCCGCGAACCTCAAGGGTCAGGCGGGATTCGCCGGCGGCGGCAAGCTTTGAAAGCTCGGATTCGGGGAAGGAGATGCTCGACATATGTAAGTTGGGGTCGAGCCTGTTCATGCAGTGCGCGTCGGAGGCGGCGACGACTTTGTTTTCATGGTCGAAGAAGATCGTGTCCGTATATCCGGTGGAGGCAAGCGTGTTCGGCAGAAGAGTGATCGTTTTGTCCCCGGCGCGAAGCGTGAAATTGGCGGGATTGACGGCTTCGTTTTCGTCTACGTAGCGGTCCCAGTAAATTTCGAGAAAGCGCGCCTCGTTCAGGACGCGTATCTTGATTATTTTGGGTCCGTCGTAGCTTTCATCGACGCGTACCTCGCCGGAGGCGCTGACGTGGACAGTCTCGGCGGCCGACGCGGCGTATGTACAGGCGGCAAGCAGCGAGACGGCGAGCAGTGCGAGAAGTATTTTTTTCATGACCTTTTCTCCCATATTTATTTTTTAAAAAGCGGGGAGCTTCTTAAATTGGAGGCTCCCCTGAGTGTTTTTCAGAATTTTATCGTCTTTGAAATATATCCGGCGACCTCGGATATCGGAATGCGAACCTGCTCCATGCTGTCGCGCTCGCGGACGGTGACGCAGCCGTCGGTTTCGGAATCGAAGTCGTAGGTGACGCAGTACGGAGTGCCGATCTCGTCCTCGCGGCGGTAACGCTTGCCGATGGAGCCCGTCTCGTCGAAGTCCGTCATGAACTCCTTCGAGAGCGTCTCATATACGCCGAGCGCCTTTTCCGAAAGCTTTTTGGAGAGCGGGAGCACGGCGCACTTGTACGGCGCGACTGCGGGAGAGAGATGCAGGACGACGCGCGTGTCGTTTTTCTCCGCGTCGATGACCTCCTCGTCGTAAGCCTCGCAAAGAAGCGCCAGCACGGTGCGGTCAAGCCCGTATGTCGACTCGATGATGTAGGGAATAAAGCGCTCGTTCGTCTCGGGGTCGAGATAGCTCATGTTCGTGCCGCTGTATTCCTGATGCCGCGTGAGGTCGAAGTCCGTGCGGTTGTGGGTGCCGTTGATCTCGCCCCAGCCGAACGGGAATAAGAATTCGATGTCGCACGCCGCCTTCGCGTAATGGGCGAGCTTTTCATGGTCGTGGAAGCGGAGGTGTTCGGGCGCGATGCCCAGGTCCTCAAAATATTTTTTGCCGTATTCCTTGAAATAATCGTAGAGCTCGCTGTCCTGACCCTCATGGCAGAACGTCTGGAACTCCATCTGCTCGAACTCGATCGTGCGGAACGTGAAGTTGCCGGGAGTTATCTCATTGCGGAACGCCTTGCCGATCTGACCGATCGAGAACGGCAGCTTTGCGCGCATCGAACGCTGGACGTTGAGGAAATTGACATATTCGCCCTGCGCGTTTTCGGGGCGAAGGTATATGACGCTCTTCGAATCGTTTGTGACGCCGCGGAACGTCTGGAACATGAGGTTGAATTCGCGTATGTCTGTAAAGTTGTGCTTGCCGCATTTCGGGCAGGGGATCGAATGCGCCTTGATGTATTCGAACATCTCTTCCTTCGTCATCGAATCCGGATGCGCGTCCGGGTCGAAGTCGGCGATGAGATTGTCGGCGCGGTGGCGCGTCTTGCATTCCTTGCAGTCCAGAAGCGGGTCGGAGAAGCTCGCAACGTGACCGCTCGCCTCCCAGACTCTCGGGTGCATGAGGATGTCGGCGTCGACCTCGTAGCTGTTCTTGCGCTCCTGAATGAAGC
Organism: uncultured Clostridia bacterium; assembly: GCA_947630625.1. Lineage (GTDB taxonomy): Bacteria > Bacillota > Clostridia > Oscillospirales > CAG-272 > DTU064. The sequence goes on along the minus strand of CANRIL010000011.1, from coordinate 26,841 downwards.
GCTTGCGCCATGTGTCCTTGACGTTGTTCTTCAGGCGGGAGCCGAGAGGACCGTAGTCCCATGTGTTTGCGAGCCCGCCGTATATGTCGCTGCCCGCGAAAATAAAGCCGCGGTTCTTGCAGAGAGCAACGATCTTGTCCATTGTCTTTTCGGTGTTGTTCATATATTTTATCCTTTCGGGTTTATTCAAGTCCGACGCCGCGATATGAGCGGAACAGTTCGTAAGCCTCGGTCAGGTCGGGGACGAAGCACGCCTCGCCGTCAAGCGTCGAATACGTTCCGGGATATGTGAGCGTCACGATCGAGAATTCGTTATAGTGGCGGAAAAATTCGATATTTGACGTAAGGTCGCCGACGGTCATGTTCGAGTCCGTGAGCTTCATTATCTTTGCGAAAATTTCCGGCGCGCGGTTGAGGTATTCGGCGCTGACCGCTTTTTTCAGCGTCTGCCTTGCAAGCTCCATTACGACGAAGTCACGCTCGCTTGAAGACGCGCGCTCGGTGCGGTAGTGCATGAGGGCGAAGATGTTGGAAGAGTCGATCGTACGCTCGCCCGCCTCGATCGCGATCCTCGTCTCAAAGTCGCGCTCTCCCGTGATCCCCGAAAACGGGGCGAGTTCTTCCACCCACATCGGGTTGTAGTACGGGTTCATCACGTCGACGGGGACGTTGATGGAGACGCCGTCTATAAGGTCGATGATGGAGCCGGCGTCCGTGATGTTCGCCTTGATGTAGAAATCTGCCGGAACGGCCGTCAGGTAATTTACAAAGTCAACGATCTCGTCAACGCCGCCCTTGTCGTAGCGCGTGCCGAGCAGGCGGTAGCTGCCGTTTACAGTTATGCGCGTGTTGGACGGGATCGAGGTGAAGACGATCTGCCGCGTCTCCTCGGAGACGGTGACGAGGATTATCATGTCGGCGTTCTGCGTCCGGATCGGCTTTTTGAGATATCCGAGAGTCGAGCCGGTAAACGCTTTGTTTGAAAAGTCCTCGATATAATCTACAAAATCGTCGGGGCGATAGTCGGTCCCGATCAGAAGGACCGAGAAGGATTCCCCTTCTATGTCCGGGTATGAAGGCGGGGCAGGTCTATCCGGGTTGACGGGGCGCGTGTCCTCCGGCGGGGTTATCGTTTCGTCGCCCATCGAGTCGGTTTCGGGCGTGTCCGCGATGCCGATGACGTTTTCGGCGATGAATATCGTGATAAATGACGCGATAGCACCGAAGACCAAAGCGGCGATCAAAAATGCTATTATAAAATTTCTGACGGCTGCGAGCATAAAAGGTCCTCCGTTTCCCCGCGAATTTCATTCTCTCACAGTATTATATACCATACTCGCCCGTTTTTCAAGCCCAAAACGGGTATCTGTGGAACAAAGTCATTTACAACGGCAGTTTTTTCTGATATACTTAATATAATGCTAAGGAATAGGGGCGGTAATTATATGAAAAATCTGTTTTCGCTTGAAGGAAAAACCGCGCTTGTGACGGGCGCCGCTTACGGGATCGGCTTCGCGATCGCGGAAGCGCTCGCGGAGGCGGGCGCGAAGATCGCGTTCAACTGCCGAGGAGAAGGGCACCTGAACTCTGCGCTCGCCGAATACGAAAAGCGCGGCATTACGGCGAAGGGGTACATCTGCGATGTGACGGACGAGGGCGCCGTCGCCGAAATGGTTGCGGACATTGAAAAAACGCTCGGCGCCGTAGACATTCTCGTCAACAACGCCGGGATAATAAAGCGCATACCGATGCACGAGATGCAGGTATCCGAATTCCGCGAGGTCGTCGACATCGACCTTGTAGCGCCGTATATCGTTTCAAAGGCCGTGCTTCCGTCGATGATGGAGCGCCGTCACGGCAAGATAATCAATATCTGCTCGATGATGAGCGAGCTCGGCAGGGAAACGGTGTCAGCTTACGCGTCCGCGAAGGGCGGGCTCAAGATGCTGACGCGAAATATCGCCTCCGAGTACGGAAAATATAATATCCAGTGCAACGGCATAGGGCCGGGATATATCGCCACGCCGCAGACGGCTCCGCTGCGCGAGCCTCAGCCGGACGGCAGCCGCCATCCGTTTGACGCGTTCATAATCTCGAAAACTCCGGCGGAGCGTTGGGGCACACCCGACGATCTGAAGGGCCCCGCCGTGTTCCTCGCGTCCGAGGCGTCCGATTTCGTGAACGGCCACATCCTATATGTGGACGGCGGCATTCTCGCCTATATCGGCAGGCAGCCGTGACGTGCGCGTAAGGATATTATTCGCCTAGTCTATATTTGCGCCGAAAACGCGTAAGCAATAAAAAAGGAGTGTCAACAAGATGAAAATCGCACTTATCAATGAAAACAGCCAGGCGGCGAAAAACGCCGTGATCGAGGGCGCGCTGCGCCGCGTCGTCGAACCTATGGGGCACGAGGTCGTCAACTACGGGATGTACTCGCCGGACGACAACCAGCTCACGTACGTGCAGATCGGCATACTCGCCTCCGTCCTGCTCAATTCGGGCGCTGCCGATTACGTCATAACCGGCTGCGGCACGGGCGAGGGCGCGATGCTGGCGTGCAATTCGTTTCCGGGCGTCATATGCGGACACGTCGAAGACCCGCTCGACGCGTACACGTTCGCGCAGATCAACGACGGAAACGCGATCGCAATCCCGTTTGCGAAGGGATTCGGCTGGGGCGGCGACCTCAATCTCGAATACATATTCGAGAAGCTGTTCTGCGAGGAGCCCGGTCAGGGCTATCCGCGCGAGCGCGCCGTTCCCGAAAAGGCGAACAAGAAAATACTCGACGAGGTGAAGTCAAAGACGTACCGCCCGCTCGAAGAGATTTTGCCGGAGCTCGACCGCGAGCTTGTAAAGGGCGCGCTTTCCGGCAGCAGATTCAAGGAGCTCTTCTTTGCAGACTGCAAGTGCCCGAAGCTTCGCGCGGCCGTTGAGAAAATACTTGCCGAATAAGAAAACATAAAATGTGGGAGGATGGAGCTTTCGCGAAAGAAAGCACATCCTCCCTTTTTTCAGACGAATTTTTCTATGACGCCGAGAAACTGCATCCCGTATTTGTCGCGTTTGCGCTCGCCGACGCCGGTTACGCGCAATATTTCCGTCATGTCGCGCGGCTTTTTGCGGCACATGTCCGTTAGTGTCGCGTCCGTAAAGATGATGTAGGCGGGGACGTTTTCCTCCCGCGCGAGCCGGGCGCGAAGCCGCTTGAGCTCTGTGAGCAGTTCGCTGTCCTCGCCTGTGAGGGCTTGGGACGAAGAAGTTTTTTTCATCTCCGGCTCCTTCTTCTTTTTGCCGAGCACCTTCATTTTCACGTGCGCTCCGCCGTAAAGAACGTCTGCGGAGCGTTCAGTCAGCGTGAGCACGGGATATTCGCCGTCCGCGGTGAGAAACCCGTCCGTCAAAAGCGCGCTTATGATGTTTTTTATTTTGGCGAGCGTGTATGTTCGGAGCGCGCCGAACGATCCCGCCCTGTCAAGGCGGGAAATACGTTCGCTGCTGCTCCCCTTCAGGACTTCCGAGATCAGCGACATGCCGTAGCGCTGCTGCGTCTCGGCAACGCAGCGGAGCACGCATTTCGCGTCCTCCGTTATGTCCTCCGATTCGTATGATTCAAGGCAGTTTGAGCACGCGCCGCAAAAGTCGCCGGTCGCCTCCCCGAAATAGCGCAGGATAAAGGCGCGCAGGCAGCCGGTACCGGTTGCGTACCGTATCATATCTTCGAGCCTTGAAAGCTCGCTTTGGCGGACGGATGCTTGTTCCTCTTCCGAGAGGTCGGGATTCGGTTCGGAATTATTGATGAGGAATTTTGCGGTGATTATGTCGTGGGGACCGTAAAGCAGGATACATTCCGCCGGTTCGCCGTCGCGTCCCGCACGTCCTGCTTCCTGATAGTAGCTCTCTATGTTTTTCGGCATGTTGTAGTGGATGACGAATGAGACGTTTGATTTGTCGATCCCCATGCCGAAGGCGTTTGTCGCGACGATGACGGGGGTGAGGTCGGAGACGAAGCTGTCCTGATTCTTCTGCCGTTCCTCGGCGGTGAGCCCGGCATGGTATCGCGTCGCCGGGACTCCGGCGCGCAGCAGCATTTCGCAAACGTCCTCGACCGAGCGCCGCGTCGCGCAGTATATTATGCCTGACCTGCCGCGCCGTTCGCGTATAAGCGAGAGCAGCTTTTCCGTTTTCTTTTCCGGCGTCAGCACGCTGAAAAACAGATTCGGCCGGTCAAATCCCGTCGTGACCGTGACGGGGGAGTCGAGGTCAAGAATTTTGCGTATGTCGTCGCGAACGCGGTCGGTCGCCGTCGCGGTAAACGCGCCGACGACGGGACGGCGGGGCAGCGAATGTATGAAGTCGGCTATTTTGAGATAATCGGGTCTGAAATCCTGCCCCCACTGAGAAACGCAGTGCGCCTCGTCGACCGCGACGATGCAAACGCTGACAGACCGGCAGACCTCAAGAAATCGCGGGCTTGAAAGGCGCTCCGGCGCGACGTAGACGATCTTATATCTCCCGGCCTGCATCCGCGAGAGCGCGAGCATATATTGTTCGTACGTCAGCGAGCTGTTGAGATACGCGGCGGGGACGCCGGATTTGATGAGAGAGGCGACCTGATCCTTCATTAAGGAGATGAGCGGCGAGACTACGACCGTGATGCCGTCCGAAAGGAGCGCCGGGGTCTGGTAGCAGATAGATTTTCCCGCGCCTGTCGGCATGACGGCCAAAACGTCGCGCCCGCTCGCGAGAGCGTCCACGATCTGTTCCTGCCCGGGGCGGAAGGTGTCGTAGCCGAAATATGTCTTTAAAATTCCGTATTTATCCATTCGCTTCGCCTCGATTCACGATCTCATCCGCGATTTTGGCAAAATCGGCTGTGCCAAGCGCCTCGCCGCGAACGCGCGGGTCGTACCCGAGCGAGGCGAGAAGATCTGAGGCGTCCGATTTTGATAATGCCGGGAATCCGGCGGAAAGCGCGTTCGGCAGCGTCTTTCGGCGCTGCCCAAAAGCGGCTGATATGACGCGGAACATGACTTTTTCGTCGCGGGGCTTTACGGGGCGCTCGTCCGGGCGGTAAATGTCGATCCTGACGACGGTCGAGGTCACTTTCGGAGCCGGCAGAAAGCTGCCGGGCGAGACGGTGAAAAGCCTTTTTGCCGTGCCGAAGTAGGCGACGGAGGCGGTGATGGAGCCGTATTCGGATGTGCCGGGCGCGGCGGTGATGCGGGCGGCGACCTCGGTCTGGATCATGATCGTGACCGAGCGGAGCCGTTCCCCGCCTTCTTCGAGCAGCTTCATTATTATAGGCGTCGTGATGTAGTAGGGCAGATTTGCGCAGACGTGATATTCTCGCCCACAGAAAACATCGCGCGTCAGCGCGTCGATATCGCATTTCATAATGTCGTTATTTATGACGGTGACGTTTTCGCAGTCGGAAAGCGTGTATTCGAGGACCGGGATCAGCGAGCGGTCAATCTCGACCGCGGCAACGGTGTCGGCGAGGCGCGAGAGCTCGCGCGTCATGGTCCCGATGCCGGGGCCTATCTCAAGCACGCAGCCGCCGCTGCCGCCGACGGAGGCGGCGGCAATTTTTTTGGGAATTGCGCCGTTTATGAGAAAATTCTGCCCGAACTCGTGGCGGAACGAGATGTTGAAGCGCTCCATCAGCTCGCGTATGAACGCGGGGGAGCAAAGATCAAAGTTTTCCAAGGAGCGCCTCCGTTATGGCAGATATCCGATTTTCGTCGACGAGCGCGCCGATCTGACTGAGCCTTTCATCCTGCGCGCCCCGGAGCATCCCGGCGGCAAGACAGGCGAAAAGGAGCGCGCCGGTGCGCGAAAGGTGCGTGTTGTCGGAGACGCCTTTGGCGTATGCGCCTTCGTATTCCCCTTCATCGGCAAACAGGAAAAGGCGCTTTGAGCGCTCCGCCCCAACGCGGGAAAGCAGCCGGAGGCTTTCTGAGGCGAGGTCGATGAGAGGGGTTTTATACTGCTCCGAAAGCGCACGGAGCCGCTCGGAATAATCGGGGAAGGACGGCGAAAAAATGCCGTTTTCGTCGCAGCTGCGGCGGTTGACGGGCGTGACAAGTATCGGCGTGATCCCGCGCGCGAGCGCGGCGCGGATATAGCGGCGGATATAGGCTTCATACCCATCCGGCGAAACGTATCGGTTCGGGCGCGCACGTGTGCAGTCGTTGTGGCCGAACTGTATCATGAGAAAGTCGCCGCACGCGGCGCGCGCCAAAAGCTCGGAGAGCTTGCCTTCGAGGAAGAACGAGCGCGACGAACGCCCGCCGATCGAGCGGTTCTCGATCGTGACGCCGGGCAGCTCATAAGCGCGGCACTGCGAATACGTGCTGCCTTCCGGGCGATATTCGCGGACGAGCTCCGCGTCGGCAAAAAATCTATAAAGCACTTCGCCCCAGCCGGTCTGCGGGTAGTAGTAAGGATCGTATGTCTGAACTGTCGAATCGGACGCTAAAAACATCGTCGGCTTTTTTCCCGGCTGCCGCTGCGGGAGCGGTGAGCGCGAGATGTCGAAGACCGTGAATTCATCTTCGGCCTCCTCTTTGCCCTCGCCGTATTCGGGTGAAAGATAAAACGTCGAGATATCGTCGGCTGAACGGACCTTAAATTTAATTTCCGTCGGCTCGGACGTTATTTCGATGCCGGAGGCAGCCTTTATCCCGTCGCAGAAGACGGAGACGCGGCACGCGTCCGAGCGCGAACTGACGGTGACGGCGACCTCCCAGTCTGAAAGCGAGGACGGAAACGAAAAGGCGACGCCGTCAACGTAGTCAAACACGCCCCAACCCGTTTCCTCGCGCTCCCGGAAGGCGCGGCATGCAAACGAAAGCGGCAGCTCCGCGTCCGCCGCGAGCGGAGTTTTCCTCGGTTCTCTTTCGCAGTAGACTCCGTCGACCCAGCCCGAAGGCGCGTCCGGATACTGTATTCTGCTGATTTCAAATCCGCGATAGGTCATTTTAAATCCCCCCGTCACTTTCCGGTCTGCAAAATAAAGTCTATCATAAAATCTTCCGTTTTACAATGATGAAAAAGGCGGCTTATTTTTTCTCCAGCTCCGAGAGCAGCCCCTCGCACCCCTCAACGATGTCGCGGTACGCGGTGTCAAAGTCGCCCGTATACCACGGGTCGGCGATGTCCTCGCCGCGGCGCGCGGTGAAGTCGAGGAGCCGGTAAGTCTTTTCCCTGTACCCGGTGCCGACGACGCGCTCCAGATTCCTTATGTTGTAGGAATCCATCACGATTATATAATCCGCCGCGTCGCAGTCCCGCCGCGTTATCTGTCTTGCGTGTCTGCGCTCAAACGGGATGCCCTCGCGGCGCAGCTTGTCGCGGCTGCCGTAGTGCATGTCGTTCCCGATCTCCTCCGTGCTCGTTGCCGCCGAGCAGATATTAAAGTTATGTTCGATGCGGCGCTTTTTTGTCATGTCCCGGAGGACAAATTCTGCCATCGGGGAGCGGCATATGTTGCCGTGACAGACGAAAATTATATTTATCATAGAAAAGTCTCCTTTATGTGTCTTAAAGTGATGATAACGGCGCTCACCAGCGAAGCACCTCGTCCCATCCGAGCAGCTTTTTTGCCCTGAGCTGATTTTCTTCAAACGCCGCTCTCGTGTACCGCCACGGCTCGATCAACGAGGCCGCCTCATACATCAGCGCGTATCGCTGTTCCGAAAGCGAGGCGGCGAGTTCCTTTGGGGCGTCGTCAACGGAGCCGAAGCAGACAGCCGCCTCGCGGAACGCTTCATACGCAGCCCAAAGGCTGCCGATCTCAACAAAAAGCTGACCGAGCGCCGCGCAGCGATCGCTGAACATGAGCGCGTTCCCGAAAAACGGATATTCTGATAAAACCTGCCGTCTGTAACGTATGTCTTCAAGATAATATCTGACGGCATAGTCATTTTGCCCGATCTTCTTATAAAATCCCGCCAGCTCGTAGCAGCCCGCATAGTAATCCTTGATGCAGACCGAGCCGCCGCCGTTTTCCGCCGCCCAGCGAAGCATGTTGACGCACAGCACGTAATCGTGCAGCGCGCCGATATTGTATCCGACGGAGTCGCAAAGCGCGCCGAATTTCTTAAGCGAGCGCGCGTATTCGCGTATAAGCATCGGGTCCCACAAAAGGTCCTCTATCATACGCTCGAGCCGCCTGATCTCGGAGTCGAGAGCCGCAGCCTCCTCCCCTGTCGGCGCGCCGGGCGAGCCTTTTTTCAGATCGAAAATATAACTGAGCATCTCGCACGCGTTCTTGTAAGACGACATTTGCCGGACATCCCCCAGAAGACCGGCGAATTTCATCACGTAAAGCTGTCGGTATATCGAGACAGCGTCAAGACACAGCCCTTCCGCCTCAAGGACGTGACCTTGCTGCCAGCAAACGAGCGCGTGCTCATATTTTGCTTCGCAGTATCCGAGCGCAGCGTCCGTCTCCGACGTTTCACGGATCAGGCTTTCAAACGTTTTTTCCGCGGCATCAAACAAATCCTCCGCGTCCTTGTACCCGGAAAGCTCCGAATGCGCCTTGCCGGCACGGAACGCGCTGTTTGCAAAAATGTATTTGTATTCTTTTCCCCCGGTGTCCTTATACAGCTCGGCAGCCCTGACGCAGGCGCTGTTGAACGCGCCGGCGGCGTCACGAAAGTTTCTCAGCTTCATGAACAGCTCGCCTTCTTTTTGCATGAGAAGGCAGAGCATGCAGCGGAAAATCTCCTCGCCCGTGCTGCTCGCAAATTCCATGGCTTTCACCGCAAGCGCCTCGCATATAACGCGCGCGGCGGAAAGCTCGTCTCTTCTCTTTGAGCCGACGCCGTCCATCACGTAAAGACACCAGAAATTATATATGTGCAGCAGCAGCTTCGGATCGGTAATGTCCCTTATCGCCAGCATGAACCAGACGCAGACATCTGTATTTAAAATGTTGTGCGCCGCCTTTCGCGCCGCGTCCCGATCGTCCCTGTCCGTGACGGAGATGAGAAAACGCATCAGAAGGTCCTTGTCGTCCGTCGCATGGCAGCAGTACACGATCTCGCTGATTTTGAGCGCGTCCGTGTCCGGCAGGGATTTTATGTAAAGGAATATCTCGGCGGTTCTTTCCCGAAGATCGGAGCTCGAACGCACGGCAGCTTTGAACGCGGCGTCTGAAAAATCAAACAACCCGTTGTTTTCGATAAAGAAATGCGCGCTGTAATCTATCAGCCGCGAAAAATCAAGGCGGTTCCATGAAATCCCCCGACCTCCGAGCAGCGCCCTTATGTCCTGCTCGCGCAGACCGAATCGCGAGGCGGCAATATATTCGATCGCGGCGGTGATGAGCTCTGTGCCGCCGCTCCGCGCGAGCCGCCGGAAGATGACGCGGCTCAGCCCGACTTCATCCTCCGGCAGTCCGGCGACAAAATTTCTCATATAGCCGGAGATCGCGTCCATTCCGCCTCCGCCCTCGTTGATCGCCCCGAAGTCTTCATTGTCGAATGTGAGCAGGCACCTCGTCAAAAGCGACAAATAAAGCGGCACGGAGGAGCGCTTTTTCCCCATGATCTCGTCTATGACGGAGATGTCAAGCTCTTTGCCGCTGCTTGACATGATCCCGCGTATGACGGACTCTTTTTCGCCGTCCGACAGCTCCGGGACAGTCAACTTTTGGCCGGGAAACGATTCGGTTTTATATTTGTCGTCGCAGCACACAAGGACGTGCAGAACTTGATTTTTCAGTTCCGGAATATATTTGAATTTTTCCGTGCTTTCGTCGTGCTCAAATCTTTCGGCTCCGATGACGGCGAAAAGCACCTTTTTCCCGGCGGGGCTGTAAAATTTTTTGAGAAGAATATCGAGGCGTATGTTCCAGAACGACCAGCCCGCCTCCTCGCTTTCCGGCGCGGCGCTGTGCGCGATCTGCTCAAATTGGCGGCGCTCTTCTTCGTTAAGACCTTCCTCAAGTGATAAAGCGAGGTATATGAGCGCGTCGAGCCCCGTTTTTTCGTCCCCGCCGTTCCCGCACACGAATGGGAATACACACCAGCCGCGCGCCCTGTAGTCCGTTATCAGCCGGGCGCAAAGCGTGCTTTTGCCGTTCCCCGCGCCTCCCGTAACGAGCAGAGCGCGGCTCCTGCTTTCAAGCTTTTCGCGGCAAAGTTTAAGCAGCTCCTGCCGTCCGGCAAACTGCGATGATTTGCTTTCGATAACGCTCCAGTGCCGCCTGCGCTCCCTGCCTGTTTCGGAGAGCGACCTGTACGCTTCAAAATCTTCGTCGAGAATGGCGAGAAACTGCTCCGTCACCGTTTCGGAAAACTGTTCGAGCCCGCACGGCGCGCCGGCATCGCTGTCCCAGCCGACCTGATATGAAAAAACTCTCTCCCCGGCAAGGGAACGGATCTTTTCCTTGAGCTCGCAAAGATGGCGCGCGTGTTCGTCGTCCTCGCTTTTATATACGATGCCCGCCCCAGGGATCGGGTCGCGGAACATAAATACAGTTTTTTTCAGCGCCTCTGGGGAGGAAAGCGCGCCGTATTCGATCTCAAGCGCGGTCACGCTCGCGTCGGGGCAGCTCGGAGTAAAATTTTTTCTCGCCGCGGTGTCAAGCAAAAGCCTGCTGTCCGGCATCCAGCCGTAGCGTTCGCCCAAAAGGACGAGCATATAAGGCCTGCACTTGTCGATCTCGTCAAGGCACACGGACATGACCTTTTTCGAGCTCTCTTCGTCGCCGAGCAGGGAAGTATCGACTCCCCAGCGCAGATCGCAGAATTCGACATCTTCCCCGTACTCGCGCGCCGCCGCGCGCAGACGCGGGGCGATATTTTTCTGTATTTCGTCGCGCTCCGCCTGCATGTCGCGGAAGGTGCTTGAAACAAAAATCTTTATCATTCGCGGCCCCGCCCTTTTGTTTTGTTTATGTCGTAAAGCCGCCGGAAATTTCGGCTCGGCTTTGGCACCACATCCGAAATTCATTATAAAATATCTTCGGCAAAAATGCAATAATTTCGGCTCGCTTTAGGTCAAATCAGTATTCTCGCGCGGCTGCCGCAAAAGGGCGGCGCGGCAAGGGGAGGGCGGCAAAGGGGTGCGGGGAGCAGCGGAGCGCCGTGATCAAAGGAAAAGGGTTAGGCAATGGTGCACAGTTGGCATCGCGTGCAAAGGAGGGAGTGCGGCAAAGGAGTGCGGGAAGCAGTTGGACGCCGCGTTCAAATGGAGAGGGGACGGCAATGGTGCGCGGGAGGCGCGGCGCAGTGCGCCGCGCATGCGCCGCACGCAAAGGAAAACGGGGGGCGTGGCGTGCAAAGGGGAGGGCAGCCCTCGTTTATGAGAGCGCCCTCCCCGTGCGGTTATTCAATGTCGATTTTAGGCGGTACGTCGATCTCGTCGGAAACGTATTTGCCGTTCTTCTTCCGCTGGCGGACACACTCGGTCAAAAGGTATTCGATCTGCCCGTTGACGGAGCGGAAATCGTCTTCCGCCCACGCTGCTATCGCGGCGTACAGTTTTGGCGAGAGTCTTAAAGGAACTTGTTTCTTTTCGTTGTCAGACATCAATACAAACTCCCGGAATTGACCACAGGCTGCGCGTCATGGTTCCCGCAGAGGACAACGAGCAGATTTGACACCATCGCGGCTTTTCTCTCCTCGTCAAGCGTTACGGTGCCTTTTTCCGCCAGGCGGTCGAGCGCCATCTCGACCATGCCGACCGCGCCGTCAACGATCATCTTGCGCGCGTCTATGATCGCGGATGCCTGCTGGCGCTGGAGCATGACGGCGGCGATCTCGGTCGCGTAAGCGAGGTACGTGATGCGCGCCTCAACGACCTCTATCCCAGCCTCGTCAACGCGGTTCTGGATCTCGTCGCGTATGCGGGAGGCAACGAGCTCGGAGGAGCCGCGCAGGCTGCCGTCGTCCGCAATTCCGTCGCCGGTCGTGTCTATGTTCGGCGCGACATCGTACGGGTAGAGACGGACGATGTTGCGGAGCGCGCTGTCGCACTGCAGCGAGAGGAATTCCTTATAGTTGTCGACATTGAAGACCGCCTTTGCGGTGTCTACGATGCGCCATGTCACGGCAATTCCGATCTCGATCGGGTTGCCGAGGCAGTCATTGATCTTCTGGCGGCTGTTGTTGAGCGTCATTATCTTGAGAGACAGCTTTTTTGAAGTAGTGTCGATAGAAATGGAGTTTCCGTCCGATGAAACGGCGCTCTGAACAGATGATACGTCGCCGGACTGCTTCAGCTTCGTCTTCGCGGCGGGGTTCACCGAGACGCAGAACGGGTTGACGCAGAAAAATCCGTCGCCCTTAAGCGTTCCGACATATTTGCCGAACAGCGTCAGCACGAGCGCCTCGTTCGGGGCGAGCACGCGCAGCCCGCAGAGCGGTATCCATCCGGTACAGAAAATGACAAGAGAAACGGCGAACAGCACTGCGTACAGGACGGGCGTATCCTCCCCCGCCGTCTCAGCGGCGTCCATCCCCATTGCGCCGAACACGACCCCGGCGATCGCGGCGAGCAGCACGGCGATGCAAATAAGGAGCGCCGCCATCCCGTTTTTCTTTCCCGATAAAACGATCTCATTCATAATATTCACCTCTCATATTCTTGTGATATCATAATGATATCACAAGGCGGGCGCACTGTCAATAGGCAATATAAATTTTTTTAAAAAAGACGCCGGAAGATCGGGACATTTTCCGGCGCACAAAGACGGCGACAGACGCCGGGGGGACGCCTGCCGCATGATTTTATTTCCGCTTGTTCCATGTTGCGGGCACGAACAGGAGCAGCACCGGGAAAAGTCCGAGCCTGCCGAGCAGCATATCGAACGTGAGAAGGATTTTCCCGGCGGGGGAAAAGCACGTGTACGCCATCGCGGGACCCACGCGCCCGAAGCCGGGGCCGACGTTATTCAGGCACGCGAGCACGGCGCTGAAATTTGTTTCAATGTCCGTTCCCTCAAGCGCGAGAAGTACTGTCGACAGCGTCACGATCACCATATAGATGAAGAAGAAAACTCCGCAGCGGGAAAGAGTCCTGCGCTCGACGATCTCCCCGTCCATTTCGATGGTTGAAACAGCGTGCGGGTGAAGGAGCTTCTTTATTTCCGTGCGGAACGCCTTCCACATGATGACAAGGCGCGAAACCTTTACGCCGCCGCCTGTCGAACCGGCACACGCGCCGACCACCATCAGCAAAAGCAGCACGCCGTGTGAAAATTCAGGCCACGGCTCATAATCGAGCGTAGTGCCGCCCGTCGTTGTGATTATAGATACGACCTGGAAAAACGCGTGATGCAGAGCTTCGCCGAACGAGTCAAACATCTTGAGCACGTTGACGGTCACGGCGGCGACTGAAACCGCGATGATGGCAAGATACGTCCGCAGCTCGCTGTTTTTGAAGACGCGGCGAAATTCCCCGATGAGAACGAGGAAATAAATGTTGAAGTTTACGCCGAACAGGAGCATGAAAACGGCAAGTGTCGTCTGGCAGAACGGGCTATACGAAGCAAAGCTGTCGTTTTTTATTGAAAATCCGCCAGTCCCCGCCGTGCTGAACGACGCGGTGACCGCGTCGAAGACGGGCATTCCGCCGCATATGAGGATGATGATCTGCAAAACGGTTAGACCGAGATATATCGAATACAGTATCCGCGCCGTCAGGTGCAGCTTCGGCGCGAGCTTGCCCGCCGTCGGCGTCGGGCTTTCGGCGCGCATTATCTGAAACGGCATTCCGCTCCCGTGCCCATCGGGACCGAGCGCGAGCAGGAAAATGAGCACTCCCATGCCGCCGAGCCAATGCGTAAACGAGCGCCAGTACAGAACGCTCATCGGCAGCGACTCGATGTCGGTAAGGATCGTCGCCCCCGTCGTCGTAAATCCGGATACAGTCTCGAACACGGCGTCGACAAACGACGGGATAGCGCCGGAGATCGTCATAGGCAGCGCGCCGAAAATGGATATTGCTATCCATGAAAGCGCGACGATTACGCATCCCTCGCGCGAAAAAATATTTCTGTTCTTCGGCTTAAGGCAGAATATCAAAATGGCTCCGACGCCCGCGCAGACTGCTATCGAGACTGCAAACGCCACGGTCGGCATAAGTCCGTCCGCAAAAATCGCCATTATGAGCGACGGGAGCATCGTAATCGACTCGAGCAGAAGGATCCTGCCGAGATAATTTGAAACTATTTTGTAATTCAAGCGCGCCCCCTTAGTTCTTCACGGCGTCACGCTCAAAAATGTCGCGCAGGTCGCCGACCGTGCGGTCGGCAGTCGTGACGACGATGACGGTGTCTCCGGGACGGAGCACGTCGTCGCCGTTCGGGATTATGACCTGATTTGAGCGTGAGATGCAGGCTATCAGGACGTTTTGCTTGAAACGGAGGCGGGCAAGCGGTATTTCGACGTAGGGAAGCTGATCGGTGACAAGAAATTCGAGCGCCTCCGCCTTGCCGTCAACGAGGCGGTGCAGGGCGCGGATCGAATCCTCGCCGCTGTTCGAAATGGCGCGGACGTAGCGGATGATCTCGTTCGCCGTCAGTTCCTTCGGGCAGACGACGGAGCCGACCTCCGTGTCGGAAAAGAGGCGCGCGTATTCGTTGCGGTCGATCTTCGTGACCGTCTTCTTTATCCCCATGTGGCTGCAATACATCGAAATGATGAGGTTTTCTTCGTCGACACCGGTCAGCGTTATAACGGCGTCAAAGCTCTCGATCCCTTCCGCTTCGAGGAAGCCGCGCTGTGAGGCGTTGCCGTTGATGACGAGCGCTTTCGGGAAGCGGAGCTGAAATTCCTCGGCGCGCTTTGTGTCCTTTTCTATGACCTTGACGCTGACGCCGGAGCGCAGAAGCTCATCCGTGAGATATTCGGCGATCCTGCCGCAGCCGATCATAAGGACGGCGCGTATCTTCTGCCGCACGAGCCCGAGGCTTTTTATGAGTACGGCAAGGTCGATCCTCGCCGCCGTGACCGTGATCCTGTCGCCGGCGCGAAGCGTGAAGCTGCCGTTTGGGATCGTGACCATGTCGTCGCGCTCGACGGCGCAGATGAGGACGCGGAGCCCGAGTATCCCGGACGCCTCGTAGAGTTTTTTCCCGTCGAGCGGGCTGCCCTCCGAGATCTTCATCTCCACGATATCGACGCGCCCTTTGTCAAACGAGTCGCGCTTCAAAAATGAGGGGAACTGTATTATGCGGTAAATTTCGTTCGCCGCCATGTGTTCGGGGCTTATGACCATTGAAAGCCCCAAGTCGTCGCGCAGAAACGAGGCGTGCCGCGAATACTGCGGGTCGCGGACACGCGCGATCGTGTGGCGGCAGCCGAGCTTTTTGGCGGCGAGGCAGCAGAGCAGATTTTTCTCGTCCGCGTCCGTCATGGCGATGAGGACATCGCCCTTTCCGGCGTCCGCGCGGCGAAGCGTGTCGATGGCGGCACCGTTGCCGTCGACGGTCAGAACGTCGAGCGTTTCCTGCGCCTCCGTGAGCACTTCGGTGTCGGTGTCGACAAGCGTTATATTGTGTTCCTCATACGAGAGGCGTTCGGCGATCGAAATGCCGACCTTGCCGCCGCCTACGATGATGATATTCATGTATTATCTCCCGTCCGGGCATTAAGCATATTTTAACGGCTACATGATAACACATACGGACATGTTTTTCAAGGGCTGTTTTGCGACAATAAAGTTTTTTTGCGCACGTAAAATCGGCGGCGGAGCGTGCTCCGCCGCCGATAATAGGCAATTTGTGACGTTATTGGTTATCGGTTATAGCCGTTCGGCATGCCGCACCTCGGGCATGACGGGAGAGTTGAATTATACGAGCATCCGCAGTGCGGGCACACGGTCAGTTGCGGCTGGCTGTACGTCCCGCCTGTGGGCGGCGCGGTTTTTATCGAGCGCATTCTGCCGCGGTACGTCACGAGGGCGACGCCGAACATAATGAGTGCCCCGCCGGAGCATATGTCGGCTATTATCCCCAAAACGTTCACGGTCAGAAATGATCCGATCAGCGCGAATGTGCCGAGGATGAAGTTGATCACGGCGACAAACATTATAGACCCTTTTGTTTCGGGCGCTCCCGTGCGGGCTGCCTTTTTCATCGCGCCGACGGCGCTGATCAGGCATATGTAATATGATATTACAATAGCGAAGACGATAACTAATGCGATGACGGCAACCGCCAACACAGCATATACTATGTCGCCGCCGCCTACGATCGACGTTGATCCGCCGATAAATGAAAGAGCCGCCGAACCCATTATTAAAATAATGACGACCAGGAGGGCAGAAAGGATGACGGCGCCGAGCCGGATCGCGTTCATGACGTTTATGAGCGTCAGTCCTCCGGTGCCAAAGCCGGGATCAGACCTGCTCTTTGCCGCCGCAAAAACGAGGAATATACCGACGATTTCAAGTATATTGGGTATGGCGTTGATGACCGCCACAAAAGGCGTTGAGGAGCTGTATGCGCCGAACAGTTCGGGCGGGATTTCCACGTCATATTCGTTGAAAAAATCTTCAAGTCCCGCATAGGCGGAGTTCGTTGCCTGCCCCATGATGCCGAGAAGGACGGAGAGGGAGAGCAGTATCGCGGCTATGAGCACGACTGCCGAGCCGCCGATCTCCTTAAGGGAGCGGCGCACGGCGTCCGCCGTCATGGGATCGACGGCGGGGCGGTAAGCGTATTGCTGACCCTGCGGCGGCTGGCTGTACTGAGGCGCGGGCTGCTGATAGTAGTATTGCTGTCCATACGGCTGCCGGGGCTGCTGATACGGCTGGTTCCACTGAGGCGGGGGCGGAGTTTGCGGTGTATGCGGCGGGGTTTGCGGCGCGTGCGGCGTCTCCGGCACTGGCGGAGCTTTCGGCTCCGGCGGAGTTTGCGGTGCGGATGCAGCCTCCGATACAGGCGGAGCCTCCGGTTCCGTCGGAGTTTGCGGCACGGACGGTTCGGCGGGGGCGTCGTTTTTCAGCTCTTGACCGCAGCGCGGACAGAATTTCATGCTGTCGGTGCAGTCGAACCCGCAATTTTTGCAGATCAAGTCGTTAGTCCTCCAATCAATTGAGAATTTGCCTGATAAATTGACATTCGGGGGACTTCATGCGAAGTCCCCCGAATAAAACTGTGTTTGCGATCAATGAACGATGCAGCGCTCTGTGTCCTTATCGAAGATGTGGATCCTCGTCGGGTCAACGGCAACCTTGATGTTGTCGCCGGCGCGGGCTGTGGAGGTCGGAGCGACGCGCGCGATGAGGTTCTGCTCCTCGGAAACGAGGTAGAGGTAAATCTCAGCGCCCATAAGCTCGGTGACTTCAACGTCACAGTTGATGACGCAGTCCGGGAACTGTGCGACGTAAGCGGGATCGTCGTGAATAGCCTCGGGACGGATACCGGCGATGACTTCCTCACCGATGTAGTCCTTGAGCTCGGGAGCGTTGCCCTTTTCTGCGGGCAGCTTGATCTGGCTGTCGCCGTATACGAGATATGTATCGTCGCCCTTGCGCTTCAGCGTGCAGTTGACGAAGTTCATCTGAGGCGTGCCTATGAAGCCGGCAACAAAGAGGTTGCAGGGGCTGTCATAGAGGTTCTGAGGCGTGTCGACCTGCTGGATAAGGCCGTCCTTCATAACGACGATGCGCGTAGCCATCGTCATAGCCTCTGTCTGGTCGTGCGTGACGTAAATGAACGTCGTGCCGACTCTCTGATGTATCTTCGTGAGCTCGGTTCTCATCGTCGCGCGCAGCTTAGCGTCGAGGTTGGAGAGCGGCTCGTCAAGAAGGAAGACGCGCGGGTTACGGACGATCGCACGGCCGAGAGCGACACGCTGCTTCTGACCGCCGGACAGAGCCTTCGGCTTTCTGTCGAGCAGGTGCGTGATGTCGAGGATGCGGGCAGCTTCCTCAACGCGGCGCTTGATCTCTTCCTTCGGTGTCTTGCGGAGCTTAAGACCGAACGCCATGTTGTCGAACACGGACATGTGAGGATACAGAGCGTAGTTCTGGAACACCATCGCGATGTCGCGGTCCTTCGGAGCCACGTCGTTGACGAGCTTATCGCCGATATAAAGCTCGCCTTCGGAAATTTCCTCAAGACCTGCGATCATACGCAGCGTTGTCGACTTTCCGCATCCGGAAGGGCCGACGAGGACGAGGAATTCCTTGTCTTTGATCTCAAGGCAGAAGTCGGATACAGCCGTAACTCCGCCGGGATACTTCTTATAGATATGTTTCAGGGATAAGCTTGCCATTGTTAAATGGTTCCTCCTTAGCTTCGGATACATGCGGCAAAACTCGCGCCGACTCGTACCCATTCTTTTGTTTTTATATATTTTATCAAAAACACCGCTTCGTGAAAAGAGCTTTTTTCTCCAAAAATCACAATTGACGTTTGTGTATATTGCATAACTCGGAAAATGCAATCTCGGATTTTTCGCCCCGGAGGACTTTAATATTTTAATTTATTAAAACGGACACGCTTATTTCGCGCGCTTGTCCGGATTGCCGAGCCCCTTTGCGGTCAGCGCGATGCGCCCCTTTGCTGTGTCGACGGACTTGACCTTGACGTTTATAACGTCGCCGACGGCAAGCGCCTCGGACGGGTGACGGATGAATCTGTCGGCGATCTCGGATACGTGCAATAAGCCGTCCTGGTGAACGCCGATATCGACGAAGGCGCCGAAATCGGTGACGTTTCTGACGGTGCCGGTCAGCGTCATCCCCTCGCGGAGGTCGGAGATTTCGAGCACGTCCTCGCGCAGAACGGGCGCGGGGAACGAGTCGCGGACATCGCGCCCCGGCTTTTCAAGCTCGGTCACGATATCGGCGAGCGTCGGCGCGCCGATGCCGAGCTCGCGGCAGACCTTCTCCTCTCCGTCCTTCTGAATTTTGAAGCGCAGAAGCGTCATCCCGCCGTCGCGCACGTCCTCTGGCGAATACTTGTATTTGCGGAGCAGCTTTTTCGTCGCCTCGTATGATTCGGGATGAACGCCGGTGTTGTCAAGAATTTCCTCCCCGCCCGGCACGCGCAGGAATCCCGCGCACTGCTGGTAGGCGCGCTCGCCCATCCTCGGAACGGCGAGAACGTCCGCGCGGGAGGCGAATTCTCCGTGCTCCTCGCGGTACTTCACTATATTTTTCGCAAGCGTCGCGTTGATCCCCGCGACGTAAGAGAGAAGCGCGTGCGACGCGGTGTTGATATCGACGCCGACGGCGTTGACGGACGCTTCTACGACGCCGCCGAGCGCCTCGTCGAGGCGGGCGGGTTTCATGTCGTGCTGGTACTGACCGACGCCGATAGAGCGCGGCTCGATCTTGACAAGCTCCGCGAGCGGGTCCTGCAGCCTGCGCGCGATCGAAACGGCGGAGCGCTGCGTCACGTCGAAATCGGGGAATTCCTCCGCCGCGAGCTTTGAGGCGGAATAGACGGAAGCGCCCGCTTCGGAGACTATGACATATTTGCAGTCGCAGTCGGGAATCTCGCGCAGCGTGTCGGCGATGAAGCGTTCGCTTTCGCGGGAGGCGGTGCCGTTGCCGATCGCAACGGCGTCGACGTGATATTTTTTGATGAAAGCTTTGACCTTGCGCTTCGCTTCTTCAATGCGTTCATGCGGTTTTGTCGGGTAAATGACGGCGGTGTCGATGACGCGCCCCGTCTTGTCGACGACGG
The DNA here is from genome assembly GCA_947630625.1 of uncultured Clostridia bacterium. Lineage (GTDB taxonomy): Bacteria > Bacillota > Clostridia > Oscillospirales > CAG-272 > DTU064. Next base: position 7,178 of record CANRIL010000011.1, on the reverse strand, counting down.
CGAGCTTGCAGCCGGTGCGGTAGCCGGGGTCGAGCCCCATCACGGTCTTTCCCTTGATCGGAGCCTGCATCAGCAGGTGGCGCAGATTCTCGGCGAATACCTTTATAGCGCCCTCCTGCGCCGCGTCCGTCAGCTCGCCCCTGATCTCGCGTTCCACCGACGGGGCGATAAGCCGAGTATAGCTGTCCTCGATCGCGGCGCGGACGAGCTCCTTTGCGGGGGAGTCCTCTTTTTTCAGCTCTTTTGAATATAGATATGAGAGCGCCGAGGTCGGCTCAAGCGTGAGGGAAACCTTCAATATCCCCTCTTTTTCGCCGCGGTTTATGGCGAGGACGCGGTGCGGCGCGATTTTTGAGACGCGCTCGGAAAATTCGTAATACATCGTGTATACGGAGTCTCCCTCCGCCGCCTTGGCCGTCGTAATGACGCCACCCTCGCGCGTCAGCTCGCGCAGACGGCGGCGGTAGTCGGCGTTGTCGGAAATTTCTTCCGCTATAATGTCGGCGGATCCCGCAAGCGCGTCGCCCGCGGTCTTGACGCCGAGCTCTTCATTTATGAACGAAGCTGCCAGCTCCGGAAGCGGCGGTTCGTATGAGGGACGCTGTTCGCGCAGCGCCTCCGCAAGCGGAGTGAGCCCGCGTTCGCGCGCGACGGAGGCGCGCGTCTTGCGCTTCGGGCGGTATGGACGGTATATGTCCTCGATCTCGGCGAGGATCGCGGCGCGTTCGAGCGCCGCTTCGATCTCAGGCGTCAGCTTGCCCTGCGCGTCGATGAGGTCGCGAACCTCGGCGCGGCGCGCGTCGAGCGAGCGCAGATATTGCAGGCGCGTTTCAAGGTCGCGAAGCTGCGTGTCGTCGAGCCCGCCGGTAACTTCCTTGCGGTAGCGGGCGATGAACGGGATCGTGTTCCCCTCGTCGATAAGCCCGACGGCGGCTTCGATCTGCTTTTGCGGAATGTTCAGTTCTTCGGATAGTGTCTTTAATATGTCCATTTTTACAGGCGTTGCATCCCTTTCAAAACTTTTTGTATCATGGTCTGACCCGTCTATTGTAACACAAAAACGAACTGCCGTAAAGTGGTCTTCATGATCAATATAAAGTCGGATCATCGGATAAATTTTGCAAAAACAAATGATGCTTTTGCATTTGCTTTGAAAAATTTAAAGTAAATTTTGTCGCGCTTGTGTCACGCGAGCGGCGCGGCGAATTGTACGCACCCCACAGGGAGCGGCGTTTCGGATTATCGCGGCGCGGTCATTCACCCGTAAAAAGCGTTATTTCCTCCGGCGAGAGATATCGCCACTCGCCGGGCGCAAGCGCTCCGTCAAGCTCTATCCCCGCGAAGCTGACGCGGGCGAGGGACGTGATCTCGCTGCCGACCGCGTGAAACATCCGCTTAATCTGATGAAATTTGCCTTCCGTGATCGTGATCGTGTTCCCGGACATCCTTGCCCGTGCGGTCAAAATCGGCTCGCCCGCGCTGTTTTTCTCGCCGATGTCGACGCCCGCCTCAAGCGCGCGGATCATTTCGTCCGTCAGCGGCGGCGAGCACGTGAAGCGGTAGGTCTTTTCGACGTGGCGCTTCGGCGATAGCGCGCGGTGCGCGGCGGCGCCGTCGTCGGTAAAGATCAGAAGTCCCGTCGTATCCCGGTCAAGGCGGCCGACGGGGAAGACGCGGCGCGCGAGCTCCGGCGGCAGCAGGTCGGAGACGACGCGCTCACCCGGGCGCGCGTCCTCCGTCGCGGTGATGTACCCCGAGGGCTTGTTCATCATCAGATATAGGAACCGCGAATACAAAAGCGGCTTCCCGTCGAGCGTGATATCGTCGCCCTCGTCGACGTGAAACGCCCCGTCGCGCACGGTTTTGCCAAAGACGGATACGTGCCCACCCGCTATCGCGCGGGAGGCGTCGCGCCGCGAGAGATTTGATGCGGTGGAAACGAATTTGTCAAGTCTCATTTTTTCGCCCCTTTTATCGTGAGCTCGCCGTTTTTGACCCCGGCGGGGACGTTTATTTCAAAAGCCCCGTCCGTACGGCGGACGACAGGGAGCGTATCCCCGTCAATGGACGCCTCGGCGTCCTCCGAGGCGAGCACTGCGACAACGGTGCCGCCGCGCCTGCCGTGATTTGTTACGGTGAGCGAAATTTCGTCCGTATCCGCGTCATAGGACTGCGAGGCGAGCCATAGATCGAACCCGCACGAAACTGTTCCGGGTCTATAGTACGCGCACGCCCAGACAAGGACGGGGGAGGAAAGCCCGCCGAAGTGGTGGAACCAGCCGCCGCGGCCTGTCTTGATATTCAGCATTTCAAACGTAAAGTAGGAGTGGTCGACCTCGCGCGCCCAGGCGTCAAGCGCACATTTCGCGATGCGGTACGCGTCTTCGCCGCGTCCGAGATCGAGCATCGTCTTCCACAAAAACCACTGATGCGAGAACCAGACGTTGCCGTTCCAGTAGCCGTTGTCGCGGTAATACGACGCGGACATATCGACGGCGCTGATCCCGACGGGGGAGAACATCTCATGCTCGGAGAAAATATGGCCGAGCAGGATTTTTTCGCGCCGCTCGTCACAGATACCGGCGACGAGCGGATAAACGCCGTCCATCCCGCGCGAGAGATTTTCGCCGTCCGCGGTCTTATAAACTCCGACCGGATTTTTGTCCTCATCGTGGACGACGTAGCCGAAATATCCGCTCTCCTCGTCCCACGCGTATTTGAGCAGCGCGTCACCGCGCAGCGCGATGTCGGCGTCGTATTCGGCGATGTCGTCATAAAATCCCGATTCGGCGGCGATCATGCGCAGAATTTTCGCCATACGGATCAGATGTGACGTTGTGAGCGACGGGGCGCAGTCGAATTCTTTCCCGGACGCGTGCATCTCGACCTGCGGCGGCAGGTCGTCCATTCCGCTGCAATTGTAAAAATATGAAAATGTCGTCGTGAGCCTGCTTGAAAACGGGTCGGTGACGGAACCCTCCGATTTGCCCGCGAGATAGCGGTAATAGCGGCGAACGCGCGTGTAGTATGCGAGAAGCTTTGACTTGTCGTTTGTGCGCCGCAAAAGCTCAAGATAGAGATACGCCTGAACAGGCACGGGCGAGCCGTGGAGCAGAAACGCGAAATCGGGGTTGTCAGCTTCCGACAGGTAGAGGGACAAGACGTATTCGGCAAGGCGTGCGTCGACTTCGAGCAGACCGAGCCCGATGAAGCCGGAATCCCACGTGTAAATGCTGTCCCAGCGCTTGCCGGGCGTGTGGTGCTTTATCCACTCGCCGTGACGGTAGATGGGGTAAACGACGTTTGTGAGAAGCGCCGTCTTTAATATGCGGCAGCTCTGCGAATACGGCTCGCCGCCGCGGTTGAAGAGCATGCCGGGCAAAGCCGTGCACCGTTTTTCATATATGCTCTCCGCTTCAAGGGCGGATAATGTCCGGGGCGCGCCGTCGCCGATGACGGCGTATTCGACATGCGTCGAATACGGCGGGATAAAGATAGAATGAACGATGAAGTTCTGATAAAATCCGTCGTCGCTGTGTTTGTCGGAGAATGAATGCGTAAACGTGCGGAGCACGCGGTCAAACGACGGGTCAGCCTGCGACAGCCGGGACGGCAGCGCGTCTTCGAGCGCGCCTGACGGGATAGAGCGCAGCCGCACATTTTCCGTCATCGGAGAGAATCCGAAAACGCGGGGCGTTCCTTTATATTTAAGCGCGAATCCGCCGCCGCTGCGGCGGCATTCGGGGACGTATTCCGGCGCGCGCGACAAAATAAAGACGGGTGTTTCTGCATGCGACAGCGCGGCAAAGTCAAATTCCGCGCCGCCCCCGCCGAGGGAAGTAAGCGTAAGGGGAACGTCTCCCGCGGGCGTGCAGACCGGCAGTGAGAACAGCGTCAGCTCCTGCGACGGCGGAAGCGTGAGCTCGGCTTCAGCATCGCCGACGGCGAGCGAGAATTTTGCGGGGGAACACGACGTAGTCCTGTACCGCAGCGTCAGCGTGTCAAACGGTGCGTCCGCATGCAGCGTCAGCGTGACCGTGTCGCCGGGTTCTTCGCCGAAAAGCGTGCGCGGGACATATTCCGGCATCTGGGCGCGCTCGCCGAAGCCGCGCCCGTCGGTGAAGCCGTCGTCAAAAAATTCGCCGCGGTGAAGCCCGTTCGGCATGAGATGTTCCCACGGGCGCGGGGTGTGATACTCCATCATGTCGTATTCGGTGAATTTCTTTATCGCGAAATCACCGTCCGAATATGCGGACACTATCCGGCGGCGCGGATATTCTATTGAAAGGTAGTAATTTAAGACGCAGTTCCGCGAAAGGTCGGTGTTGTTTTTATATTCCGTCCGGATAAGGACAGCTTCGTCGTCGAGCTTCACGAATGCGACATCGGCAAATAGCCTGTCTCGCCATTCGAGCTCAACGCGGTATGAAAAATAGGAGAGGTCGGGCGCGGCGTCCCACATGTGCCAGCCGGACGGAAACGTGACGTTCGGCGCGGGCTGGTTCATGTTCGCCTCGGCCGGGTGAACGACGCAGTCAAAGCGGACGCCCGATATATCCGCGTCCGGCACGGCGCGCGAGACGCCCATGTATTTTTTCGAATAAGGTCCCCATTCGGGCAAAAGCTCCCGCGGTACAGTTGTTGAATTCATTATATTAAGCCCTGTCTGAAAGAATATGCCGCATTTTTGTGAAGCCGTCAATGTCTGGTGTGAGGCGAGGCGGCGGCAGATCAGCGATAATATTTTATCATAAATTATCCCGCGTGTAAACAAAAAAGTCCCGCCCTCAAAACATATCCGGGAAGGAATGCTCTGAGGGCGGGCGGATATTAAATTTACATTACATCAGCGAACGGTAGAGCTCGGCGATCTCAGCCTCGCTCGTCTCGCGCGGGTTGCCGGGACGGCAGGCGTCGGCGTACGCATCGCGCGCGAGCGCGGGAACATCCTCCGGCTTGACGACGCCCTTGAGCGAGCAGACGATGCCAACGTCCTCCGACAGCTTCTTTACGGCGTCAACGGCGGCGCGGCGGTATTCCTCCTGCGTCATTTCGTCAACACCGGGAACGCCCATCGCGCGGGCGATCTCGCGGTACTTCTCGCCCGTGCAGGGCGCGTTATATTCCATGACCGTCGGCAGAAGCGTCGCGCACGCCTTGCCGTGCGGCATATCGTAATATGCGGAGAGCGTGTGCGCCATCGAGTGGTCGACGCCGAGGCCGACGTTCGAGAATCCCATTCCGGCGACGTACTGACCGAGCGCCATGCCTTCTCTGCCTTCGTCAGTGCCGGCGACGGCTCCGCGGAGGCTGCGGGAGATTATCTCGATCGCCTTGAGGTGGAACATGTCGGAGAGCTCCCACGCGCCGTTTGTGATATAGCCCTCGATCGCGTGCGTCAGCGCGTCCATGCCGGTGAACGCGGTCAGCGACTTCGGCATAGTGGACATCATGTCGGAGTCGACGACCGCGACGACGGGGATATCGTGCGGGTCGACGCAGACGAACTTGCGCTTTTTCTCAACGTCTGTGATGACGTAGTTTATCGTGACTTCGGCGGCAGTGCCTGCCGTCGTCGGGACGGCGATTATCGGGACGGAGGAATTCTTCGTCTCGACCGCGCCCTCAAGGGAACGCACGTCAGCGTGTTCGGGGTTGTTGATAATTATGCCGATAGCTTTAGCGGTGTCCATCGACGAGCCGCCGCCGACGGCAACGATGCAGTCCGCACCGGCCGCCTTGTAAGCGGAAACGCCGTGCTGAACGTTTTCGATCGTGGGATTTGCCTTGATGTCGGAGTAAATTTCATATTCGATCCCCGCACCGTCAAGCACGTCGGTCACTTTCTTTGTGACGCCGAAGGTGAGAAGGTCGGGGTCTGTGCAGACGAGCGCCTTTGAAAGCCCTCTTGCCCTGATCTCGGCCGGGATGTTTGCGACGGCGCCCTTGCCGTGATATGACGTTTCGTTGAGAATGAATCTGTTTGCCATTTTATATTTCCTCCTTAAGCTTAATGTTATATATAGTATACCACAATTGAATGCAAAAAGGGAGAGGTTTTGAAAAATTTCGGCATCAGATTAAGGAAAAATCAGGGGCGAAAAATCCTTCAAATACATTTCCGCTGTTTATGTCGTATACAAAATAGTTGTGGAATAACCCACCCTCCCCAAAAAGTTCTGAAAAAGAGGGGGTGGGGCTGTCGCAATAAGGACAGGCAAAAACAAAACGGGTGCCCGAAAAAGGGTAGCCCGTTTTGTGCTTTCATGGTATAATTAAGTTGCAGTCAAAACACACCGGAAAGCAGGTATATTGTAACATGAGAAAGTGCAGAAATCAAGTAGTATTACCGTTGGATTTGGGGATAAAAATATCTGAGAATGATCCGGTACGCAAAGTGGTGGAGATATGCGAGGGATTAGATTACACAAAATTACAGAATGAATACCTGCGCAAAAGACGGCAGCACAACCCGGAAACGCTGTTTATGCTGATAGTGTTCGGATATATGTGCCGACTGTTTTCCGCACGCGAGATCGAGAACGCTTGCCGGACGGACATTCGTTTCATGTGGATCCTGCAAAACGAATCAGTACCGGATCACAGCACGATCGCGAGATTCCAGAATGAGCGGTTGACGCCCGTGATTGAAGATTTGTTTTACCAACTGGCAGAAAAACTGATAGAGATGGGCGAGGTGTCCTATCGTAATGTGTTTGTTGATGGGACAAAGATCGAAGCAAATGCAAACAAATATACCTTTGTGTGGGCAAAGGCAGTGGAGAAAAATCTGTGTAAGCTGACAGCAAAAGCAGCAAAAGATGTAGAGACGGTTTGCGAAAAATACGGCTTGCGAAACGATCTGACATTGGAAGAGAGCATCGAGGCACTTATGCGGCAGGCTGTTCTTTTCGGGGTTGAATTTGTTCACGGAAGCGGCAAGCGCAAAACCGCGCTGCAGCGTGATATCGAAAGGCTGTCCGCATATGCGCAAAAGAAGCAGTCATATCTGGAGAGCATCGGGAAGTTTCATGGGCGAAACAGTTACTCTAAAACCGATGTTGACGCCACCTTCATGCGAATGAAAGAAGACTACATGCGCAACGGACAGTTGAAGCCGGGATACAATGTTCAGATCATGGTGGAGAGCGAATACATCGTCGGGATGGGTATCTTCT
>CANRIL010000010.1 GCA_947630625.1 uncultured Clostridia bacterium | reverse complement strand
ACTTCATTCTATCAGAAGTGCGGGGGCATGTCTATATTTTTGCCCTCACGTTTTTGCGAAATTTATTGTACCTTATCCAGATATTCCGTGCCCTGCATTATCTCGCTGCTCGTGGGCGCGCTTTACAACATCGTCGACCAAATCTTTATCGCAAATGCAAGCTATCTCGGCTCCTACGGGAACGCCGCAAATACAGTTGTGTTTCCGCTCACGGTCATTGCGCTTGCCGTTGCCGTCATGATCGGGGACGGATGCTGCGCCTTTGTCAGTCTGAATCTGGGGATGGGAAACAAGAAGACCGCCGGAAACAGTATCGGGCTGTCGGTCTTGATGACGGTCGTCGGCAGTCTTTTTCTCTCTGCTGTGTATCTCATTTTTTCGACGCCGATCATCACCTTGTTCGGCGGCACCGTAAACGGAGAGACGTTTGCGCTTTCGAAGGAATATTTCTTTTATATTTCTCTCGGCATACCTTTTTATATGTTCGGGCAGGCGATGAATCCCGTCATCCGCGCGGACGGGAGCCCAAAATTTGCGATGGCGTCCACGCTGTCTGGAGCCGTCCTTAATATAATCCTTGACCCGATTTTTATCTTCCTTTTCCACGGGGGCATGATGGGCGCGGCTGTGGCGACCGTGATCGGTCAGGTCGTGACGGCGCTGCTTTCGCTTGCATATATATTTCATACAAAGTCCGTAAAATTATCAAGGCAGGATTTTTGTTGGAACAGGGAAGTTGCGGGGCGCACGCTGTCGCTTGGAATTTGCAGCTTTCTTTCGCAAATCTCACTTGTCGCGGCGATGGCGGCGATCAACAACATGATCCGCAAATACGGCGCTGAGGACCCTATTTTCGGGCAGGAGATGTACGCGCAGATCCCGATGGCGGTCGTCGGGATCGTCATGAAGGTATTCCAGATCGTGATTTCCATCGTAATCGGCATGGCGGCGGGCTGCATCCCGGTCGTGGGCTACAACATGGGCGCGAAGCGCCACGAGCGTGTCAAAAAGCTCTTTTCACTGCTGCTCACTTGTGAGGCGATCGTCGGCATTGTTGCGCTTCTCGTTGTGGAATGCCTGCCGCGCCAGCTTATCGGCATTTTCGGCTCAGCAAATGAGAGCGTATATTACACGGAATTTGCGATAAAGGCGTTCCGGATATACCTCTGCATGGTCGTTTTCGCCTGCCTCAACAAAGCGACGTTTATTTTTCTTCAGGCGATGGGGAAGGCGGCGGCGTCAACGGCGCTTTCAATGATCCGTGAATTTGTATTCGGCGTCGGATTTGCGCTCCTTCTGCCTGTATTTTTCGGGCTTGACGGCGTGCTTTATTCAATGCCGATATCGGATATTCTGACGGCGATCGTTTCCGCTGTCGTTATCGGCATAACATATAGGCAATTGTCCGAGCGGTCAGACAACTGAACATTTCGCCGGTTTTATATTGTCCGGAGTCCGTGTATAAAGACGGATCCCGGACATTTATTATTTTGCGGCGCATTATGCGGCTTTTGAGAAAGCGCGAGGTGAAATTCGCCGCCGGGGATATTGTTTTCAATCGTTAAACCTTGAAATATGATGAAGTGTGGCTTATAATATTGACATGCAGTCGAAAAAACTTTTTTCGCATGCGTTGCGTTTTTATATCGTTTGAATACATTTATATTAAAGGAAATCTCGGAGATACTTTAAAATGGATTTGAAAAAGAGGCTGATCGCGATAATTTCCGCCGTCATGATGCTGCTGTCAGGCTGCTCGGCGCCGACCGGGGAACCGATCGTAACCGCGCAAGATGTCGGCGGGTCTGCCGGGCTTGTTTACAGCGGTGAGATAGGTCCGGAACCGGAGCAGACGGAAGAGATCAAACTGCCGCATAAACCGACGCCGGGACAGAATGCGTCTTTGATATCGGGGAAAGAATGCTTTACCGAATTTGAGCCTGGAAATTATCTTGCCGACGCGAAGTTTGACACGGACGAATATCTGCCCGAATTCGACACGGACAACACGTTTTTGCATTGCCTGGAAGAAAATTGCGGCATATGCGAAACGGAGGACGCGTGGTATTTTTGCCGTGAATTTATGGGTACACCTATGCTTGAAGGCGGCAGCATAATCTATAAATATGACAAAAAGACGGGCGTATCCGCGCCGCTTTGCCCGAAACCGGACTGCAATCACAGGTCGAAGGGATGCTGCGCTTTTTTGGCGGGCGCGACAGAACCGTGCGGACTTACTGTTTATGACGGAGAGCTGTTCGTTGCGACACCTGATTTCAGGGGAGGCCGCGACATGGGAAGGGTGTTCAGCATATCCCTCGACGGGTCGGAACGCAAAGAGGTCAGGACGCTGCCGAATGAGGAGGCAAAAGGCTTTTTCCCGAATTCGAATCGGATAATGACGATACATCGCGGCTACGTGTATATGCTTGAACGCGGTTACGCTGCGGACAATGCCGGCTACATCGGCATCTGGTATATCAAGCTCAGCGCGCTTCCGCTCAATGGCGGCGATGATTTCACAATATTTTATTTGGGATCTCCCTATATCACATCGTTTAATTGCAGCATGGAGTTTTGCGGAAACGACGTTTATTTTTTAGTAGACGGACATCCGCGTTTAAACTATTACGGTATATACCGCTGGAACTCGAAGACGCGCGAGAGCGAGGTCATCATAGAGTCCTACGAGAAAAATGAAGGCTGCGGCAAGAACTTTGCCGTCATTCCCGAAGACGCAATTTATTTTCTTACGGAACACAGTGAGGACGACGGCGGCGGGAGTGATATCATGAAATATTCATTTTCCGATAAAAGCATCTCAGTGCTTCCGATAAGCGTGGAGGGCGGCGCGTCGGTGCTCTTCTGTTCAGACAGCATAGCAAAGGTAAGTAGTTATAAAAACAGCGCGACAATTTACGGCTATGACGGGGAAGTCAAATCCAATATCGAGTTTGAGGATGTCGGGCGGCCGTTTGCGTTTGACGGCGAAAAGATATATTTCTTCCGGGAGGACGAACTTTCGTATGATATCGTGTCTTTTGGAAAGGAGACAGTCAGAATAGACGGCTGACCTCGCGCCGAACGAATACACGGAAAAATTTAAAAATCTGCGGCAGAGAGAGCGCTCACTCTGCCGCGTGATTTTTACGGATGAAGATCAAGATGCGTCAGTGCCTGCTCCGGCTTAAAAAATCTCATTTTGATGCGCCGTCGTTCAGGCGCGGAGCCTTGCAATATTATGAAATATGGCTTATAATATTGGCATGATGCCGCGAGACACACGGGTGTGCGCGATTTTGCGGCAGTAAAAAAGCTTTTTTGACACGTTGCTTTTTTGCACCGTTTGGATACCTATATATTGAAGGAAATCTCGGGAGACATTTAAAAATGAATTTGAAAAAAAGGTTGATTGCGATAATTTCCGCCGCCTTGATGCTGATGACAAGCTGCTCGGTAAATAGCGGCGAGCCGGTGATAACCGCGCAAGATGCCGGCGGGTCTGCCGGACTTATATACAGCGGCGAAAACAGTCCGGAACCGGAACAGACGGACGAGGTCAAACTGCCGCATAAGCCGAAACCGGAGCCGGAGCAGAATACGTTTGTCCCGTCGGGGAAGGAATGTTTTACCGAATTTGAGCCGGGCAATTATCTTGCAGACGCGAAGTTTGACACGGACGAATATCTGCCCGGATTCGACACGGACAACACGTTTTTACATTACATGGAAGATAAATGCGGCATATTCGAAACGGAGGACGCGTGGTACTTTTGCCGTGAGGTCATCGGAAAGCCGATGATGGGAGGCGGCAGCATAATCACTAAGTATGACAAGAAGACGGGCGTTTCCGCGCCGCTCTGTTCGATCCCGGACTGCGATCACAGGTCAAAGGGATGCTGCGCGTTTCTCGATAACGTGACAGAGACGTGCGAGCTTACAGTTTATGACGGCAAGCTGTTCATTGCGACGCCCGGCAAAAACGGAGGCCGCGACAGTGGAAGGCTGTTCAGCATATCTCTCGACGGGCTGGAGCGCAATACGGTCAGGGTGCTGCCGAAGTGGGATACAAACGATTCATATTTTTCACCGTTAAGCCGGATGATCGCGGTACATCGCGGGTATGTGTACATGCTTGAATACTGCACTACGACCGACTTCAGCAGCAACAGCTTCTGGTATGTCAGACTAAGCGCGTTTCCGCTTAAGAGCGGCGACGCTTTCACGATATTTTATATGAAGTCCCCCTCTGTCGCAACGTTTAATTGCAGCATGGCGCTTTGTGGGAACGACGTTTATTTTTTGGTAGACGGGCACCCGCGTATAAACTATTACGGCATATACCGCTGGGACTCGAAGACGCGCGAGGGCGAGGTCATCATAGAATCCGACGAGAAAATTGAAGGCTGCGGCGAGAACTTTGCCGTCGTCCCAAATGAAGCGATCTATTTCCTTTTGGAGCGCGGCGAGGAAGATGGCGGCAGGTATGATATCATGAAATATTCGTTTTCCGATAAAAGCGTTTCCGCGCTTACGATCGGGATCAATGGAGGCGAGGCGATATTCTTCCGTCCCGACTGCATGGCGGAGGTGAATTATGTAAACCGTGCGACGATTTACGGCTATGACGGGGAAGTCAAAGCCAATATCGAGTTTGAAGATGTCGGGCAGCCGTTTGGGTTTGACGGCGAAAAAATATATTTCTTCGATGAGAACGAATCGACGTATGATATCGTGTCTTTGGGAAAGGAGACAGTCAGAATAGACGGCTGACCGAACAATTTCCGCGCAGAACGGAATCGACCGTCCGGCTGACACACGTAAAATATAAAAAAACTGCGGCAGAGGGAGCGTTCCCTCTGCCGCATGCTTTATTACGGAAGAAGCTCAGTACCGTATTTCTCGCGATATGCCTTTAATATATTCATGTCGATGTAGAACGATTCCGTAAGCTGCCATTTGCCGGAGTGCAGTTCGAGCGTTACAGTCTCAAGCTTGAAATCGCCGGTGAAGTAGTCCTCGTTTGTTTCGCTGTCCTGCATCCAGATCTCCCGGCGTTCCGTAAGTATCAGATAATCGTCCCCCACGACGAGGTCATATGTGGGATTTCTGTTATCGTCCGCATATCCGAACCCGGTAAAATTGATGTAGAGCGCATCCCCGCGATTGTGGTGCGTTCCGTCGTTTATGATTTTGTCCGCCACCGAGCTGACGTAGAATGAGTGCATGTAGTCGACAAATTCCGTATATGTGTCGACGCTTCCGTATGCGAACTCGTATTCATAAGGACCGCCGTCAAGGATGTCTCCGTAATTAAAATACCTGTCGAAGTCCGTCATCGGATCTCCCGTCGTTAATTGCGAAGAGTTCTCGTATTTTGAACATTTTCCGTCCCAGCCCGCTTCATAGAGCCATGAACGCGTGACCGCGCAGGCGTATCTGTACATGACGCGGCGCAGAAGCTCGTCGTAGACGGACTCGTCGCCGTTGAGGTATGCGTCCTTCAGCTCGGTGATCCTGTCGTGGTCGTCGACGAAAACGAATTTGTCCTCCGACGTGTCGCGAAGGCGCCAGTCGAGCTTTTGTACCCAGTCGGGATAATACCGCTCCGGATAGATGGTGCCTCCCGTGCCTATGAATATGTGGTCGTTTTCGATGGCGTAGCTCTTTGCGTCGTCATATATTTCGCTTGAGCGGTCGCACGCGATGCGCAGCGGACGCATACCGTCAAACGCGCCGTCCATGATCATGGTTACGGGCAATTCGTTGACCTTTCCGAGTATCGGAGCATACACGATATCGTCCGTTTCGGCGCCGACGACGGCCGCGTGATCGTCGTACAGCTTATATACAACGCCCTGAATGGTCACGCTGTCCGGCGTCGGCGGCGTGGGCTCAAATGAATTGTGCTTTGCCGCGATCTCCGAGATGTCGTTTCCTGTCAGATATAAAAATCCGAATGCGCTTTCGAGCGAGAAGAGATGACCGCCCCGGAGGCAGTATATGCCGAATCCGGAACTGTGTCTGAATTCGATCCCCCCGACCGTAAAAGATGTCGGTTCGTCTTCGCCTGTCTCCTCAAACAGGACGACGCCGAGCCCGTATATGCCGTAATACCGCGTAAATTTGTGGCTGCCGATGAAGGGGTCTTCGCTTTCGTATCTCATATCGTCGAGCGCGTAAACGGCAAGTCCGTTCTGCCGCATGAAGGAAAGCTCATCGCTGTCGATCCCGTTTATGAAGGGCGGCTCTGTCTCTTCGGGCTGCGTTTCAACAGTGTCGTCAGTGTCGTTCGCCGTGTCGGTCGTGCCGGATGTTTCCCTGATTTCGCTCTCGGTCGTCGTGCCGGGACGGCGGCCGGTGACGATGCTGCCGGCGACGCGCACGGCAATAAACGCTATTGCAGTGACGAGAAACAATACGGCGGCAGCGGTCACGACGCGGTAGATCACCTTGCGCTCACGGACGGCGGCGCTGTCCTCGCGGGATTCAATGACGAGGTAATCGCTGACCTCGCCGACGGCTTCGAAAATATCAAATTCGTTCATCCTGTCACACCTCCACGCCGGACGAGGCGAGCGCTTCTTTGAGCTTCTTCCTCATCCTGCCGAGCCTCATGTTGACGCCTGTTTCGGTCATTCGCAAAAGCGACGCGATCTCCCTCACCGAGGCGCAGTAAAAGTATCTGCGCATGAAGATTATACGGTTCAAAGGCGATAATGAGATGACGAACCGGTTAACGGTGTCGCGTATCGTGATTTTGTCGAGGGCTGCGTCCGCGCCGTCGGGCAGCGCTTCAGAGAGCTCATCTATGATCGGAACAGTTGACGCGGAGCGTTTGTCCGCCGTGTTCTTTCTGTATCTGTCGATGGCGATGCGGCGCGTCACCTTTGATACGTAAGCGTCAAGGTGTTCGGGCTGATCGGGCGGGATCGAGTTCCAGACGCGCGTATAAGTGTCGTTGACGCATTCCTCCGCGTCCTCCTTCGAGCGGAGCACGCCGAAGGCGATGCTGTGACACAGCTTGCCGTATTTCGATGATGTCTCCCTGATCGCTGCCTCGTCCCTCTGCCAGAACAGGCTGACGATCTTTTCGTCTTCCATATCTCACACCTCGCTTTTTTGTGCTTTCACTAATAAAGACGTATTTCGCACGAAAAACTAACGCTTTTTATGAAAATAATTTTATCATATTTTCAGCCTTTGCGCAATCGCCGCCGATCCTTTGATTCAAAACGCAAATTTGCAGGATTGCGCCGCCTATCCTTCTTTTGCAAAACCGCGCCGTAAGAAAAATTTGCCGAAAACCGAAAAAACGGTTGAAATCGACGACGAAAAGGTGTATAATATAATTCCGTTAATGGTGCCGCGCGAAAGCGATGAATCATCAAAATTAAAAACTTGCAGCGCGGTGCAAAACGGAAAAGAGGCATCGAACATGACGAAATACATTTTTGTGACCGGAGGCGTTGTTTCCGGGCTTGGCAAGGGGATCACGGCGGCGTCTTTGGGCAGACTGCTCAAAGCGCGCGGACTCAAGGTCGCGGCGCAGAAGCTCGACCCGTACATAAACGTTGACCCCGGAACGATGAGCCCGTATCAGCACGGCGAAGTTTACGTGACAGATGACGGAGCCGAAACAGACCTCGACCTCGGTCACTATGAGCGCTTTATCGACGAGGACCTGAACCGCTTCTCAAACCTCACGACGGGCAAGGTTTACTGGAACGTACTGAACAAGGAGCGCCGCGGGGAATACCTCGGCTCGACGGTGCAGGTCATCCCGCACGTCACAAACGAGATCAAGGAGTTCGTATATCGCGTCGGAAAGCAGACCGGCGCTGATGTCGTCATAACCGAGATAGGCGGCACGATCGGCGATATCGAGAGCCAGCCGTTTATCGAGGCGGTGCGCCAGATATCGCTTGAGGTCGGGCGCGAAAACAGCCTCTTTATACATGTTACGCTCGTGCCGTTTCTGCGCGGTTCCGACGAGCACAAGTCCAAGCCGACGCAGCACTCCGTAAAGGAGCTTCTCGGCATGGGCATAAATCCGAACATAATCGTCCTTCGGTGCGACGAACCGCTCGAGGACTCGATATTTAAGAAAATATCGCTCTTTTGCAACGTCAAGCCGGACTGCGTGATAGAAAATATAACGCTTCCGTGCCTCTATGAAGCGCCGCTCATGCTCGAGCGCTCGCAGATGTCGGACGTTGTGTGCCGCGAGCTCGGAATAGACGCGCCCGCCCCCGACCTTTCCGAATGGGAGGCGATGGTCGAGCGCATCAAGACGCCGCGCCGCACGGTGACGATAGGCCTTGTCGGCAAATATGTTCAGCTTCACGACGCATATCTTTCGGTCGCGGAGGCGCTTCATCACGCCGGATACGGTCACGGAGCCGAGGTCACGATAGAGTGGATCGACTCGGAGACGCTTGACGAGAGCAATTACTGCGAACGTCTCTCGCAGCTTGACGGTATTATCGTCCCGGGCGGATTCGGTCAGCGCGGTATAGAGGGCATGATCCTCGCCGCACGGTATGCACGCGAGACGGGGAAGCCGTATTTCGGAATTTGTCTCGGCATGCAGATAGCCTCGATAGAATTTGCGCGCAACGTGCTCGGTATAAGCGACGCGAATTCGGGAGAATTTGACGAGCTGTGCCGTCATAAGATAATCGACTTCATGCCCGGTCAGAGCAATGAGATCGACAAGGGAGGGACGCTCCGCCTCGGCGCTTATCCGTGCCGCATAAAGCCGGGCACGACGATGGCGCGCTGCTACGGCAAAGACGAGATAAGCGAGCGGCACCGCCACAGATACGAATTCAACAACGATTACCGCGAGATGGCGGAAGCCGCGGGATTGACGATCTCCGGAATTTCTCCCGACGGAAGGCTCGTTGAGACAGTTGAGTTAAGCGACCGCCCGTTCTTCGTCGGCGTTCAGTTCCACCCGGAGTTCAAGAGCCGCCCGAACCGCCCGCATCCGCTGTTCTCCGGTTTTATCGCCGCCGCGCTCGGCGATATATAAGACAGTATAAGCATTTGGGATATCCCATCTTAGCTTTCTGCCGCCGGCATTGAAAGTTCGATTGCAGTGTAAAGCACGCTTACAGCACAAAGCGGTAAACGCTTGCTGTGCGCGGGCGGTGAAGTTCAGACTTGTCTACGGTTGATGTGGAAGAACTATGACATAATAGAAACGCTCCGGACGAGGACAAAATCGCCGGAGCGTTTTTTCAATATGGGCGGAAATTTGATGAGAAAAAGGGTCAACCGATTTAACAGACAGTAGATTTCCTCACGTTTGGGTGATATAATAAATGTCGAGTGTTCGACTGCTCGACAAACGAAAATTAGGAGGTATAGATTTGTTAGATAAAAGAGGTTTTGACTTGTGGGCGGATGATTACGACAAAACGGTCGGTATCTCCGACGAAGAAAAAACATATCCGTTTGCCGGGTACAAGGATGTGCTTGGGAGCATCTTTCAAATCATCGTGAAAAAACAAAATCCGACCGTGCTTGATATAGGATTTGGAACGGGTACGCTTACAACAAAATTATATGAACGCGGCTGCGTTATTTACGGACAGGATTTCTCGCCCAGAATGATCGAGCTGGCAATCAAGAAAATGCCGGACGCGCACCTTTATCAGGGGGATTTTACGCGGGGACTTGTTGAACCTTTGCGTCATCAAAGATATGATTTTATTGTGGCGACGTACTCCCTGCATCATCTGACGGACGAGCAAAAGATCGAATTTCTCCGCACGCTGCAAGGCTGTCTGAAAGAGAACGGGCAAATTCTGATCGGTGACGTTGCTTTTGAAACGCGTGAGAAGCTGGCTCGGTGCCGCGAGGCCGCCGGGGACGAATGGGATGATGAGGAAATCTATTTCGTTGCCGACGAACTGAAAAGCGCGTTCCCGAATCTTTCTTTTACGCAAGTTTCGTATTGCGCAGGGATACTGACTTTGTCTCGATAATTCCGTTTGCGCGGACGTTGAAGAAAATGACGGCTTCTGGGATTATCGCTTTGAGCGATAGTTTTCTGATTGACAAAAACTGTTTTACAGCCGCCCGTCATTTATTGAGGTCGATATTGAAATAGAATAGTAAACGCCGGGGGAGAGAGCTTCAAAAGTTTTGTCCTCCGCGCCGCCTTTCCGGAAACTTTTTGAAAATAATTTTATTATGCGGTTTTTCGGGTTGACGCGGCGGGGGCGCGGTGATAAAATAAACTTGGAATTTCCCGAAGACATAAATAAGACGGGCAGATTTGCAGTCATGCCGCGCATGCTTGCGGTGGTTTGCGCGAGCTTTCTTTTTCAACTTTGGCGCTTTTTTTCCTTAAACTTTAGATGCGTGCCCGTCGGCGGCGTGTACTTCTATTTCGTTCGTGCGCAAATCTCTAAACTGAAACTTTGGCCGCGCGCCTGTCGGCGGCGGGGGACGAGACGACATTTTTTGATATCGGAGGTATGATATAATATTATGGGACGCGGATTTACACTCAGCTTCAGACTGTGGAAGCCGAAAAAGAAAACAGGAGAACTTGAAGGGGGAACAAAAATGGAAAAGGCAACTGTTTATTTTACGCGGGAGATCACGCCGGAGCGCGTGCTTGATTTGTACCGCGCGGTCGGAGTTCCGCTGACCGGCAAGGTCGCCGTCAAGGTGCATTCGGGGGAGGTCGGAAATCAGAATTTCCTCCGCCCGGATTTCTGGGCGCCGACGGTCGACGCCGTGCTCAACGAGGCGGACGGCGGAGCCGTCGTCGAATGCAACACCGCTTACGGCGGGGCGCGCGACACGACGGAAAAGCACTTGAAGACGCTTGAAAAGCACGGCTGGTCAGGTCGTTTCCCGGTCGATCTGCTCGACGGCGAGGGACCCGATCTCGTACTGCCGATCCCTGACGGGCGCGTTATAAAACAGAACTACGTAGGCAAAAATCTGGCGAATTACGATTCGCTGCTCGTGCTGTCGCATTTCAAGGGGCACCCGATGGGCGGCTTCGGCGGCGCGCTCAAGCAGCTCTCGATCGGCATTGCGTCCGCATACGGTAAGAAGAACATACACGGCGCCGGCAGGCCGGAGGGCAATTTCTGGGGCGCAAATCACGACAAGTTCCTCGAATCAATGGCGGACGCCGCGCTCTCTGTCGTCAGAAGGTTTGACGGCCGGGCGGTATATATAAACGTTATGAAAAATATGTCGGTCGACTGCGACTGCTGCGCCGAGGCGGAAGACCCCTGCATGAGGGATATCGGCATTCTCGCCTCGACCGACCCGGTAGCGATCGACCAGGCGTGCCTTGACCTCGTATATCAGGCGACGGACGATCCCGGACAGGAACATCTCTTAAAGCGCATCGAAAGCCGCAACGGCATTCACACCGTTGAGGCGGCAGCCTCCCTTGGCATAGGTTCGCGCATATATGATCTCGTCGTGCTCTGAGCCGGTGTCATAAAAATGAAGAGCCTCCCGTATAAATAGCGTAAGCTGTTATACGGGAGGATTTTTTTATGACGGAGACAAACATATACCGTGACATTGCCGAGCGCACCGGAGGCGATGTCTATATCGGAGTCGTCGGTCCGGTACGGACGGGGAAGAGCACGTTCATAAAACGGTTTATGAACGCGCTCGTCATGCCGAATATCGAGGGCGAATACGACAGGACGCGTGCGCGCGACGAAATGCCGCAGTCGGCGGCAGGGCGCACGGTCATGACGACGGAACCGAAATTTATTCCGGACGAGGCGGTCGAAGTCTCGCTGCGCGGCGTATCTCATCTGCGCGTGAGGATGGTGGACTGCGTCGGCTACCTTGTTCCCGGCGCGCTCGGAGACACGGAGGACGGCAGCGTCAGGATGGTTTCAACGCCGTGGCAGGCGGAGCCGATGCCGTTTGCAGATGCGGCGGAGATGGGGACGCGCCGCGTCATCAACGAGCACTCCACAATAGGCATGCTCGTGACGACGGACGGAAGCTTCGGCGACATCCCGCGCGAGGATTATGTAGAGGCCGAGGCGCGCGTTGCCGAGGAAATGCACAAGATCGGGAAGCCGTTTGCGGTGATCCTCAATTCCGCCGAGCCGGAGGGAGAGGCGGCGCAGGCGCTCGCCGGTGAGCTTGAGGAAAAATATCACGCGCCCGTCGCGCTCGTCTCATGCCTTTCGATGAACGCGGATGACATCACGCATATCCTCGAACTCGTGCTGTACGAATTTCCGGTGCGCGAGATAAGCGTCAAAGCGCCGGGATGGCTGCGCGCGCTCCCGGCAGATCACCCGCTTCGCGCCGGGCTCGTCGGCGGACTGCGCGAATGCGCGTCAAAGACCGTGAAGATGGGCGACGTTATAGACGGCGGCGCGTTTACGGGGCTCTGCGAAAAGGAATACGTTTCCGAGGTTCGGTATCTTGATTCAGACCTCGGTCAGGGGCGCGCTGAGCTGTCAGTCGCGGTGCCGGACGAGGTTTACTACCGCACTATCGGCGAGCTGACCGGATTTGACATCCGCGACGAGGAGGAACTGATCGCGCTTCTGACGGAGCTTGCAGCCGTAAAGCGCGAGTACGACAAGGTTTCGGAGGCGCTTTCTGACGTAAACGAGCGCGGGTACGGAATCGTAATGCCTGAGGTCGAAGACCTGACGCTTGCGGAGCCGGAAATTGTCCGCCAGCAGGGCGGTTACGGCGTGCGCCTGCGGGCGACGGCGCCTTCCGTACATATGATAAAGGCGACTATCGAGACGGAAATAAATCCTATCGTCGGTACGGAAGAGCAGTCTCAGGAAATGGTGCGCTACCTGATGCGCGAGTTCGAGGACGACAGTCAGGCTATCTGGCAGTCAAATATGTTCGGGAAGACGCTTTATGAGCTTGTAAACGACGGGCTGCATTCAAAGCTCGAACATATGCCGGAGGATGCGCGCGCCAAGCTGTCAGACACGCTCGGCAGGATCATCAACGAAGGCAGCGGCGGGCTTATCTGCATAATCCTCTGATTTTTAAGCGACAAATCGGAGGTGATACGCTTTCGCACAAAAATAATAAAAAAACGGGGGAGAGCTTTTCGGTTGAAAAGCTCTCCCCGACAATATTTTTAGCCGTTGTAGATTTCTCTGAACTGCTTTATTGTGTTTTCAAAGTCCGAAATCGCGTCCTTTATGACGGCGGGGTCGGAGAGGTCTATCTCCGCGACCTTCAGGCTGTCAAGCGGGGATTTCGAGCCGCCGCAGCGCAGAAATTCTAGGTATTTCGGGATATAGGCGTCTCCCTCCGTCTCGATGCGCTTTACGATGCTCGACGCGGCGGATATACATGTCGCGTACTTGTACACGTAGAAGAACATATAAAAGTGCGGTATGCGCATCCATTCGCATGCGATTTCGGGGTCGCATACTACATCAGGGCCGAAATAGCGCTTCACGATCTCGTAATACTTCGAGCACAGAAGATCCTGCGTCAGCGTCTCGCCCGCCTCGGATGAGGCGTGTATGTCGCGCTCGAACTCGGCAAACATCGTCTGACGGAAGAGCGTTCCCTTGTAAGTTTCGAGGATCTGATCGAGTATCGCGAGTTTTTCCTCGCGGCTCTCGGATTCGCGCAGCTTCTTGTGCGAGAAGATCAGCTCATTCACGGTCGAGGCGACTTCCGCGACAAATATCGTGTATTCGGAATCCTGCGGCGTGTTCGCCTTTCTCGAATAGTATGAGTGCATCGAATGTCCCGCCTCGTGAGCGAGCGTCGAGACGTTGTCGAGCGTCTGACAGAAGTTGAGCAGGATATAAGGCTCCGTGTCGTAGCAGCCGGAGCTGTACGCGCCGCCGCGCTTGCCGCGGTTCGGATATACATCGACCCAGCGGTGCTCCTTTATGCCCTTTTCAAGCACGTCATGGTACTCCTGTCCGAGCACGCGGACAGCGTCAAGGACTTCCTCGACGGCTTCCTCATACGTGTATTTCTTCGTGCAGGACGCGATCAGCGGGGTGTATATATCGTAGAGGTGCAGGGAGGGAAGCCCGAGGACTTCTTTTTTCAGCTTGTAGTAATCGTACAGTACGGGGAGATTTTCGTTCACGGTGTCGACCAGAGTGTTGTATATGACCGGCGTGACCTCGTCGTCGAATACGGAGCACTGAAGGCTCGAATCGTATCCGCGCACCTGTGAGACTGTCGTGCGCTCCTTGACATATGCGTTCATGAGCGCAGCGAACGTGTTCCCGAACTGCTTATACGTTTTATAGAGCGTTTTGAACGCGGCGCGGCGGACGCGGCGGTTGGCGCTCATCAAAAACGGCACGTAATTTGTGTCTGTCAGGCGCGTCTTTTTCCCGTCCTCCCCGTTGATGTATCCGAAATCAAGGTCGGCGTTCGCAAAGACGGAGCGAATACCGGAGTGACCGCCCATGCCGCGGCGCAGACGGGCGAGCAGCAGCTCGTTTTCGTCCGTAAGCGTGTATTTTCTGTAGCGGCGGCTGCCTTCGATCGTGCGCTCAAACGCGCGGAGCGCCGGGCATTCGTCGTACCAGCACGAAAGCGTTTCATCGTCGAGCTTTATGAGCATCGGGGAGACGAAATATGAAGCCGCGCCGGCGGCGTTCGCGAGGTCGGACATCTTGCCGGAGAGGGCGAGATACGTATTGTCGGACGTGTCAAGGTCGGAGTTCAGGTGAGCGAACGTGAAGAGCTTTGAGATCACGCGCTCAAGCGCGACGGCGTCTTCAAGAGTCGAAAGCAGTGCTTCGGCTGAGGATGTCATCGTTTCCGCATGTGCGGGAAATTTTGCGATCATCTCCTGCGCGCGGGCGAAGTCGGCGTCGAACGCGGCGGAATCCGCATAGATCGCTGTGAGGTCCCACTTGTATTTTGCCGGAATGTCGGCTCTGTTGTCTGTCATGTATGTCTTTTCCTTTCAATAAAATATCCTTTTTTGTATTTTACCATGTGCCCGCCTGTATGTCAACGAAATATTCATCAAAAAACTATTGTTATCCTGAGGCGTGATAGTGTATAATTAGGTTGATGACAACGCCTCCGGAAGCGGTGATTTTCTGCCCGGGGGAAAAGGACGGTTTTTGACATGAATTTCATATATGAGCGTATAGGCGAGATGCTGCGGCGGCTTCTGCCGTTTACGGAGCGGGAGCGAACCCCGCTTTCCGGCTTTGAATTCGCGCGCTGCGGATACAAATCGAAAAGCGAGCCCGACGAGGGGCTTTCGTGGCGCGTATGGCAGGAGGACGACAGATTCGGCAGGGAGGAAGAGTTTCACGGATGGTTCCGCGGGCGACTCTCGCTCGCCCCGACGCCGAACGGCGCACAGCGCCTTCTCGAGAATTATTACGGCGACGGAAAAAATCCGCAGTACATGGTCTATTTAGACGGGCATCTTTTGCAGGGAACTGACAAAAATCATCCGTCCGTCGTCCTTCCGCGCGAGGGCGGGGAGCACGAGGTATGGTTTTACGTCTATACGGGATATGACCGGGAGGATTATAAATTTGCCCCGGCGCTCGTCCTGCGGGACGAGGCGGCGTGGTCGCTCTATCACGACATCAAGACGCCGTATGACGCGCTCCCCGTAATGGAGCCCGATTCGCTTCAATACGTTCGCCTGCGCGACACGCTGAACGGCGCGCTTAATCTGCTCGACTGGCGCGCGCCCGGCTCACGCGAATTTTATGATTCTGTCCGTGACGCGGCTGAATATCTTGAGCGGGAGTTATATTCAAAGCTTCCGGCGAGAGGCGAGGGCGGCCGCCCGAACGTCGCCTGCATCGGGCACACGCATATTGACACGGCATGGCTCTGGACGTTTGCGCAGACGCGGGAAAAGGTCGCGCGCAGCTTTTCGACCGTTGTCCGGCTGATGGAGAGATATCCGGAATACAAATTCATGTCGAGCCAGCCGCAGCTTTACGAATACATAAGGGAAGACGAGCCGGAGACGTATTCCGAGATAAAACGCCTTGTCGCAGAGCGCCGCTGGGAACCGGAGGGCGCGATGTGGGTCGAGGCCGACTGCAATCTGACGGGCGCTGAGGCGCTCGTCAGGCAGATACTATACGGCAAGGAATTTTTCCGCCGCGAGTTCGGGGTCGAGTCGCATATCCTGTGGCTGCCTGATGTGTTCGGCTATTCGGCGGCGCTGCCGCAAATATTGAAAAAGAGCGGCGTTGACGCGTTCGTCACGTCAAAAATAAGCTGGAACGAGACGAACAAAATGCCTTACGACATGTTTATGTGGCGCGGCATCGACGGCTCCGAAGTATTCACGTATTTTCTGACGCCGCAAAAGACGACGACAGACCGCGAACCGGCGAGGTATACCACATACAACGGCGACATCACGCCGTCGATGATAAACGGCACGTGGCGGCGCATGCAGCAGAAGGAGCTGACGCGCGAGGCGCTTGACACGTTCGGCTACGGAGACGGCGGCGGAGGACCGACAGAAGAGATGATCGAGCGCGGCCGCCGCATGGAGAGGGGAATCGGCACGCTGCCGACCGTTTCATTTGAATTTGCGGGAGATTTTCTTGACCGTGTGCGCGCCGGGGCGACCGCGACCGGCAAGCTGCCGCGCTGGGTCGGCGAACTGTATCTTGAATTTCATCGCGGCACGTATACGTCGAACGCGAAAAACAAGAAAAACAACAGGCAGTGCGAGTACATGTGCCTTGACGCAGAATCGCTTGGCACGGCGCACACCATAATATCGGGTGCTGACTACCCGCGCGAGGTCCTGCGGCGCTCGTGGGAGAGCGTTATGCTCTGCCAGTTCCACGACGTTTTGCCCGGTTCGTCAATAAAGCAGGTCTATGACGACACGGATAAAATTTACGCGCGCGTGCGCGGCGAGCTCGGCGAATATACTGAGCGCGCGCGGCGCGAGATCGCCGACAGCGTTCGCCCGAAAAACGGGTACGCGCTCGTCTTCAACCCGAACGGATTTACGGCGTCCGGCACGGTGGCGGCACTTTGCCGCGACGGGGACAGATTGAGCGCCGAGCTTGTATATGTCAAAGACGTACCGCCGCTCGGCTGGGCGCATATGCCATACGTTCGCGGGCACGAGGGAGCGCGCGCCGAGCTTGACGCGCGCGTGATCGAAAACGAACACATCCGGGTCGAATTTGATGAGAAATTCGAGCTTTCCCGCGTCTGGGACAAGGACGCCGGGAGGGAAGTGCTTGACGGCGTCGGCAACAGGCTCGTCGCTTATGAAGATTTTCCGCGCGCCTACGACGCATGGGAGATCACGAATTATTATACGGAGAAGTCGTATCCGATAAACGACGTTGAATCTGTTGATACAATCGAGCACGGGGCGTCCGTCGGGTTCCGCGTTGTGCGGAGATATATGGAGTCAACGGTGGAGCAGGAGATCACGGTCACGCCGTATGATAAGAAGGTGGAATTCAAAACGGTCATCGACTGGCACGAGCGGCACACGCTCGTGAAGGCGCATTTCCCGGTCGCGGTACTCGCTGACCGCGCCACGTATGAGATACAGTACGGCAGCGTCACACGGACGACGCATGAAAACACGAGCTGGGACGCGGCACAGTTTGAGGTATGCGCGCACAAGTATGCGGACGTTTCCGAACACGGATACGGAATGGCGCTCATAAACGATTGCAAATACGGGCACAGCTGCCGCGGCTCCGAGCTCTCGCTCACGCTCCTTAAATCGGCGACGCACCCGAACAAGGAGGCAGATCAGGGACGCCACGAGTTCACGTATGCGATCCTTCCGCACGAAGGCGACTTCTGCGAGGCGGGCGTCGTCAGGGCGGCGTACATCCTGAATCGCCCGCTCGTCTCCGTTATGCCGTCCGGCAGCGGGGAAGGCGCTCTTGAAAAATTTTCGCTCGCCGCGGCTGATCGCGAAAATATTGTGATCGAGTCGGTGAAGCTTGCCGAGGGGAGCGACGATGTCATCATCAGGCTTTACGACGCGTTTGGTGAGAGGTCGAAAACGAAGGTGACGTTCGGTTTCCCGGCGGCTGAGGCGAATATATGCGACCTGCTTGAACGAGCGGGCGAGGTGCTTCCGCTTACGGACGATCAAAGATCGGTCGAGGTCGATGTGGGCGCGTTTGAGATCGTGTCAATAAGAATAAGGAGAAAATGAGATGGAGCTTTTCGAAAAGACTCTGACGCAGGAATACATTTACAAGGGGAGAATACTTAATCTGCGGCGCGACACGGCGGAGTTGCCGAACGGTCAAACGGCGGTGCGCGAGGTCGTCGAGCATCATGGCGGCGTGACGATAGCGGCGGTGACGGATAATGATGAGCTCTTGTTCGTGCGGCAGTTCAGATATCCGTCGGGCGAGCTTTTGCTTGAGCTGCCCGCCGGAAAGCTCGAAGCCGGAGAAGAACCGCTTCCGGCGGCTGTCCGTGAGCTGCGTGAGGAAACCGGGGCGACAGCGGCGAGAGTATATGAGCTCGGCTGGTTTTACGTTTCTCCGGGATATACGACGGAGAAGCTGTATTTATACGCCGCCGAAGGGCTGACGTTTTCCGGTCAGTCGCTCGACGCGGACGAGTTCTTGGACGTTGAGAAGATCAGTTTCGCCGATGCGGTCAACAGAGCTGCCGGGGAAGGATTCCATGACGCTAAGACGGATACGGCGATATTGAAGCTCGCCCGCCTGCGTAAAACAGGCATGCCGGAGCCCGTAATAGACATAAATCGCAGGTAAACGAGCATTTTTTACAATTGTCGATAAATCTTATACAAATGCAGAAAAACGCTGCCCGACACGGGCAGCGTTTTCATCAAGCGTAGAAATTACTTAAAATAAGGCTTTTTATGTGAAATTTATCCTCTGTCGTCGAGCGCGTTGACTTTTCCGATGCGGCGGACGTGGCGCTCGCCGCCGGAGAACGGCGTCGAAATAAAGAGGTCTACCATCTCGCATGCGGTGTGCTCGCCGACGATAAATGCGCCGAGGCAGAGGACGTTCGCGTCGTTGTGGCTGCGCGTCAGCCCCACGCTGACTGTCTCGGAGCAGCACGCGGCGCGGATGCCGCGGTGCTTGTTCGCCGCCATCGACATGCCGAGTCCGGTCGAGCAGACGAGAACGCCGAAATCGCATTCGCCTGCGGCGACGGCGCGGCAGAGCGGGTCAGCATAGTCGGGGTAATCGCAGGAGTCGGCGGTGTTCGTTCCGAAGTCAACGACTTCGACGCCTTTGTCGCGAAGGTGAGCGGCGAGGGCGTCCTTGAGCTTGTATCCGCCGTGGTCGGCGGCAAACGCTACTTTCATTTTTGTTTGTTTCCTTTCAGACGTTTATTTTTGTGCGGGAGCGCCTCCCGCATTTGTACGTTTTTTTGCAGCCGTTAAGCGAGGTTTGTAAAGTCCGCGCGATGGTTTTGAAATGTTCGGGGGAAAAGCCGCTTTTCACGTGCGCCGCAAAATGACGCGGCAGAATTGTATCAGTTAACGTCGCCTTTATGTTTTTCGTTATATTCTCGTTCAGCCTGTGACGGGCGGAGGTACGTGGGCACAAGGGAAGCGGCGTCGACCGGGGAAAAACCGGAATCGAGCAGGCGGAGCGCGGCCTCAGCGACGGCGGACGCCGAATGCTCGCGAAGGGGAGATGGCGTGACGGCGACATTCGGCAGGCATGCCGACAACCTTTCATATACGAGGGGGTACCCGTCGCCGACAAAATATATCGGGCGAGTCGGAGCGAGGTCGGCGAGCAGTACGCCGAGTTCTCCGACCGACATTGCGGAATCCTCGGTGACGCGGCGTACGGCGCCGCCTTCACAGTCAAAAACGGCGGTGTAAACCTGGTCGCGGCGGGCATCCATCACGGGGACCGATATCCCGCCGAGGTCGGCGATCCGTTCCGCGAGCGCGGAGAGCGTTCCGACCGGGATGCAGCATTCGCCCCTTCCGAAGGCGAGTCCCTTTACGGTCGCGGCTCCTATGCGGACGCCCGTAAACGAACCGGGACCTACAGCGCACGCAAAGAAATCTATATCGGCTGCGGTGAGGCGCGCGGCGTGCAGCAGGAATTCGACCGAGGGCAAAAGCGTCTCGCTGTGGGTGTTGCCTGTATTTAATGTGAGCTCGCCGAGCGTAACACCGTCGCGCACAAGCGCGGCGGATGATATTTTTGCTGTTGAGTCAACTGCGAGTATGAGCATTTGAATATTTCTTCCTTAAAGTATATAGTCGCGTCCGTTTTAACGCACCAATGAAAATAGCGGACGATATGCGCGGGAACGGCTCGCGTCAGGCGACGGGGGTGACGGTGACGGTGCGCGAGCTGTCGCCCGTCTTCGAAATCGTTACGTCGAGTCGGGGAGTCGGCAGCTCGTCCCCGGCGCGCTCCGCCCATTCGGCGACGCAGATGCCCGCGCCAAGGTATTCATGATATCCGATAGACCACAAATCGTCGGCGTCCGTGATCCTATATAGGTCAAAGTGATAGACCGGCACTTTGCCGCGGTTGTATTCGTTTACAACGGTGTATGTAGGCGAGCGGACGACGCTTCCGGGCGAGAGCACGCGCGCCATCCCGCGCACGAACGAGGTTTTGCCCGCGCCGAGCTCGCCGGAAAGCGCTATAAACGCGTTCGTCTCACCGGCAAGCGCGCGGCCAAGCTCCTCGCCGACCGCTTCCGTTTCCTCTTCTGACCGCGTTTCGCGCACGCAGCCTGAAAGTATGCTCACCGCCATGAAAAAAAGTCTCCCCGGATTTTTTGTTTTGCGACTTCATTGTATCACATCCGCGCGCAAAAATCAACCGCCCGCGAGCGTTCGGCGAAAAGTGAACCTTAAATCGCGATCAGAATTGTCGTCATTTTTCAACAGTGTGAGCGCGGGATAAAAACAATTTTATGTGCAAACATACGATTTTTTCTGTTGGATATCTTTGATGCTTGAAAAATTGTTTGCGTTTTGATATAGTTACACTCGGAGTCGAGTCAAAAACGGCGCAGTACCGCAAAATAATCGATATTTCATGTATTCGCGGCAGCGATTCCGCGGACATATCATGAAAGAGGGAGAGCGGGGCGCCGCAAATTCCCGAGCATAAACATACCGTGAAAAATTGTAGGTAAAATAAAGAGGTGCCGGATGAAAAAGAAAGTTTATACGCCAGTTGACACGCTCGAAGCCCTTAACGAAACGATCGCGAAGGTTCGCCGGGCACAGAAAAAATTTGACGAATACGACCAGGACGCCGTTGACCGCATTTTTGCCGCGGCGGCATCCGCCGCAAACAGGGCGCGCGTCCCGCTTGCGAAGATGGCGGTCGAGGAGACCGGAATGGGCGTCGTCGAAGACAAGGTAATAAAGAACAATTACGCCGCCGAATATATATATAACGCATACCGCAATGTCAAGACGTGCGGCGTCATCGAGGAAGACCGCGCGTACGGCGTAAAGCGCATCGCGGAGCCTGTCGGACTCGTTTCCGCCGTCATCCCGACGACGAACCCGACCTCGACAGTAATATTCAAGACGCTGCTGACGCTCAAAACACGCAACGGCATCATCATCAGCCCGCATCCCCGCGCCAAGAAATCGACCGTTGAGGCGGCGCGCATAGTGCTTGAGGCCGCCGTCGCAGCCGGCGCGCCCGAGGATATCATCGCGTGGATCGACACTCCGACGCTCGAAATGACGAGCACGCTCATGCGCGAATCAGACCTGATTTTGGCAACGGGCGGCCCCGGAATGGTCAAGGCGGCGTATTCGAGCGGCAAGCCCGCCGTCGGCGTCGGCCCCGGCAATACGCCCGCGATCATAGACGAGAGCGCGAATGTTACGCTTGCCGTCAATTCGATCATACATTCAAAGACGTTTGACAACGGGATGATCTGCGCGTCCGAGCAGTCCGTCATCGTCCACGACGCGGTATATGACGCTGTGAAAGCGGAATTTGCCGCACGAAACTGCTATTTCCTGAAGGAAGACGAAATTGAAAAGGTTCGCGCGATCCTCCTTGTCAACGGTTCCGCAAACGCGAAGATCGTTGGTCAGCCTGCCGAGTCGATCGCCAAGCTTGCCGGGATCGAGGTTCCGGCAGGAACGAAGATACTTATCGGCGAGATCAAATCCGTTGAGATCACGGAGCCGTTCGCGCACGAAAAGCTCTCGCCCGTCCTCGCCATGTACCGCGTCAAGACGCTGAACCAGGCGTTTGACTACGCGGAACGGCTCATCGCCGACGGCGGCTACGGTCACACGTCGTCTATTTACATTGACGAGATCAAGGAGCGAGACAAGCTCGCACGCTTCAACCGCCGCATGAAGACGGGACGTATCCTCGTCAACACGCCTTCCTCCTTCGGCGGCATCGGCGATATATACAACTTTGCGCTGACCCCGTCGCTCACGCTCGGGTGCGGCTCATGGGGCGGAAACTCCGTTTCCGAGAACGTTGGTGTCAAGCACCTGCTGAATATCAAGACTGTCGCCGAAAGAAGGGAAAACATGCTCTGGTTCAGATGCCCCGAAAAGGTTTACATGAAAAAGGGCTGCCTGCCCGTCGCTCTTTCCGAGCTCGGCAGCACGCTCCACGTAAAGAAGGTAGTCATAGTAACTGACAGCTTCCTTTACAGAAACGGTCATACACGCCCGATCACGACGAAGCTCAACGAAATGGGCATCCCTCACATCACGTTCTTCAATGTCGAACCCGACCCGACGCTCGCGTGCGCCAAGGCGGGAGCGCAGGAAATGCTCTCGTTTGAGCCTGACTGCATAATCGCCCTCGGAGGCGGCTCCGCAATGGACGCGGCGAAGATAATGTGGGTGCTTTATGAACATCCGGAAGTCGATTTCACCGATATGGCAATGCGCTTTATGGATATCAGAAAGCGCGTCTATACGTTCCCGCACATGGGCGAGCGCGCGTACTTCATCGCGATCCCGACCTCTGCCGGAACGGGCTCCGAGGTCACGCCGTTTGCCGTTATAACGGATGAAAAGACGGGGATCAAGTATCCTCTCGCAGACTATGAGCTCATGCCGAAAATGGCAATCATCGACGCCGACATGCACATGACGGCGCCGAAGGGGTTGACGGCCGCTTCCGGTATAGACGCCGTGACGCATGCGCTCGAAGCGTACGCTTCGATGATGGCGACGGACTTCACGGACGGTCTTGCAATCAAGGCGCTGCAGAATATATTCAAGTATCTGCCGGAGGCATACGACAACGGTCAGCAGGACCCCGTCGCTAGAGAGAAGATGGCAGAGGCGGCGACGATGGCGGGCATGGCGTTTGCGAACGCGTTCCTCGGCGTCTGCCATTCAATGGCGCACAAGCTCGGCGCTATGCACCACATCGCTCACGGCGTTGCGAACGCGCTCATGATAGATGAGGTCCTCCGCTTCAACGCGGTTGAAGCTCCGGCTAAAATGGGTACGTTCCCGCAGTACGATCATCCTCACACGCTGCACCGTTACGCCGAAGTCGCGACCGCGCTCGGCATCGAGGGCGACACGGACGAAGAAAAGCTTGAAAAGCTGATCGCCGCGGTCGACGCGCTGAAAGAGCGTGTCGGCATCAAGAAGACGATACGTGACTACGGCATTGACGAGGAGACGTTCCTTTCGACGCTCGATGAGATGTCCGAGCTCGCGTTTGACGACCAGTGCACTGGCGCGAATCCGAGATATCCGAGGATATCCGAAATTCGCGAGATGTATCTCTCGGCTTACTACGGCGACAAGCGCAAGGTCTGATAGCCTGAAAAGATAAATTATTTCCGGGGAAAGCTCCCTTTTCGAAGGGCGCTTTCCCCGGTTTTTTCGGTTTTCGACTTATGCCACGTACAGCAGATATTTCTACGCAAGAGCCTGACGGCGGGAAAATTCTTGCAAGGTTTATTTCAATTAAAAGCCCAGTCAAAGCAGAGGTGAGGACAAAAAAATCTTTATCGCCGGCATATTCGCCTGCTGTGCGTCATATATTTTTTCTGAACGAAGGACGAAAGGCGGCGCGTTATGGAAGGCGGAAACGACGGAAGATTTCACGTTGAAGGCGGCGATCCCGCGGGTGTGTCCGTTGGCAAGCGAGCGGGGAGTCAGGCCGATCCCGCTGTGAACTTCTCCGGTCGTGGGAAGCGCGGGAAAAACGCGGCTGCCTCCGCAGTTCTGCGATATTTTTTGATCGCGGTCCTCTCCGCGATCCTCTGTTTTTCGCTCGGAAGGCTTGCCATTCTGCTGGGGGAGTGGGGCAGGGACGCGGACGCCGCGCCGGGCGGCAGCCGTGTGCTCGTCGTTATAGACGCGGGGCACGGCGGCGAGGATGGCGGCGCTTCCGGCGCGGACGGAACGCTCGAAAAGGATATAAATCTTGAGCTCTCGCGCAGCATACGCGATATTCTCTCCGCCTCCGGCGTCGGCGTTATAATGACGCGCAACGACGACAGGCTGCTCTACGACGCATACGGCGATCTTTCCGATTATAAAGGAAAGAAAAAGGTCTACGATCTGCGCAACCGTTTGAGAATTGCGGAAGAGCATCCGGATGCCGTGCTTCTGAGCATACATATGAACGCGTTTTCGGGGAAGCAGTATTCGGGGCTTCAGGTGTATTATTCGCCGAACGATGCTTCCTCCTCGACTTTGGCGGGGCTCGTGCAGTCGACGGTGCGCCGGTACGTGCAGCCCGACAACGACAGGGAAACAAAGCGGGCGGGCAGCTCCATATATCTGCTGAACAGGCTCAAATCTCCGGGAATTCTTGTCGAGTGCGGGTTCCTTTCAAACGTGGTCGAATGTCAGCATCTCAACGATCCCGCCTACCGTCAGTCGCTGGCGTTGGCGATCGCTTCCGGCGTTATGGAATTCCTCGCTGGAACTGAGCAGTCTTGAGTCGTAAACCGGATGGGCATGAGTCAAGCGATTTCCCGACAATGAAACGCTTCTGCGCATATTATACAATAAAAAGCAAGACGGCTTTCCGATGAAAGCCGCCTCACGCTTTTTTGGGAGGTTCTATCGCTGTTTTTTGCGCCGGTTACGGCAGAATTTCTCAGCCGACTACCTCATATCCGGCCGCCGTTACAGCCGCGACGAGCGCGTCACGGTCGGCGGTTCCGTTCACGACGGCGGTGCCCTTTTCGTGGCTTACCTCCGCGGAAGTGACGCCTTTTACAGCCTCAAGCGCCGCCTTTACGCGCGCCTCGCAGTGTCCGCACATCATGCCGTTTATTTTGAGCGTTGTGGCGGAGCTGTCCTTTTTGAATGTGATCTTCATTTCTTCTTCCTCCGTTGTGGTTTTATTTGATTTGGATTTTTTCCTGTGATTGTGATCATGCCGCGCGTCGTGCGGACGGACGAAATTCAGCCGCAGCGCGTTCGTCACGACGCAGAAGCTCGATAAGCTCATGGCGAGCGCGCCGTACATCGGATCGAGACGCCAGTTGAACATGGGGATAAAGACGCCCGCTGCGAGCGGTATACCGATGATGTTGTAAATGAACGCCCAGAAGAGATTTTCCCTGATATTGCGCAGCGTCGCGCGCCCAAGGCGTATTGCTGCGGGCACGTCAGCGAGATCTGATTTCATTAAAACGACCTCCGCCGCGTCGATCGCGACATCGGCGCCGGCGCCTATCGCGATGCCGACATCGGCGCTCGTGAGCGCGGGCGCGTCGTTTACGCCGTCTCCGACCATCGCCGTTTTGCCGCTCTTTTTCAGTTTGCGGATGACGGTTTCTTTGCCGTCCGGCAAAACTCCGGCAATAACGTTGCTCCCGTCGCCACTGTCGGTGTCGATCCCGGCGGATTTGCCGATAGCGCGCGCGGTCCTTTCGTTGTCGCCGGTCAGCATCACGACGCGAATTCCCATGCGGCGCAGCTCAGAAACTGCGCGTGGGCTCGACGGCTTGATAACGTCGGCGACTGCGATCAGCCCAAGGCATTCGTCACCCCGCGCGAAGCAGAGCGGCGTTTTGCCCGATTCCGCGAGCGATGCGGCGCGCTCGCGAAGTGAGTCGGGCACGGTGATTTGCGTCGATACAAACGCGACGCTGCCGCCGGTCAGCTTTGTGCCTTCTATGGGATCGCGCGGTTTTTCCGTCAAAGTCGGGA
Source organism: uncultured Clostridia bacterium (assembly GCA_947630625.1). Lineage (GTDB taxonomy): Bacteria > Bacillota > Clostridia > Oscillospirales > CAG-272 > DTU064. Next base: position 44,242 of record CANRIL010000010.1, on the reverse strand, counting down.
TAGGACACGAATCCGACGTGCAGCTCTTGTCAATTTCGTCATGGACAACGGCCGTGACGCCGTTTCCGGGAAGGGCTTCAAAATTATCCGTGACCGCAGCCTCGATCCCGCGCCCCTCCGCACATTCAATAATGGCGCGCGCGAGCGGGTGCTCGCTTTTTTTCTCAAGCGAGTATGCGAGGCGCAAAAGCTCAGCTTCCGTGACGCCGTCGGCGGGGAAGATGTCGGTAACGCGCGGTTCTCCCGCCGTGATCGTTCCCGTTTTGTCGAGCGCGACGATCTCAACTCTGCCCATCGCCTCGAGCGCGGACGCGGTTTTATAAAGAATTCCGTTTTTTGCGCCGACTCCGCTGCCGACCATTATTGCGACCGGTGTCGCAAGCCCGAGCGCGCACGGACAGCTTATGACGAGCACCGAAATGCCGCGCGCGAGCGCGTATCCGACGTGGCTCCAGCCGGAATCGCCGCCGAAGATCAGCCATATCGCGGTCGTGACGGCGGCAATCGCAATCACGGTCGGCACGAAGACGGCGGCGACTCTGTCCGCCAGCTTCGCGATAGGCGCTTTCGTTGCCGCGGCGTCGCCCACCATCTTTATTATCTGCGAAAGCGTTGTGTCCTCGCCGACACGGCTTGCGGTGCATGTGATAAACCCTGAGCGGTTGATAGTTCCGGCGAATACGGCGTCGCCGGAAGCTTTGTCGACGGGAACGCTCTCGCCGGTCAGCGAGGATTCGTCGATTGCCGTCGCGCCGTCGGTGACGACGCCGTCAGTCGGGATCTGCTCGCCCGGGCGAACGATGAATACGTCGCCGACGCGCAGCTCTGCCGCGGGGATCGTCACCTCCGTGCCGTCCCTTATGACTGTCGCCGTCTTCGGGGCAAGCGAGTAAAGACCGCGCAGCGCGTCCGTTGTCTTGCCCTTTGAACGCGCCTCAAGCGTCTTGCCGAGCGTTATAAGCGTGAGGATCGTCGCCGCGGACTCAAAGTAGAATTCGTTCATGAATGGCATCGCGGCTTCGTTCCCGCCCGTGACCTGCGCGGATGTCATCGCAAACAGCGCGACCGTACTGTACGCGAACGCCGCCGACGCGCCGAGCGCGACGAGCGTGTCCATATTAGGTGCTCCGTGCCGAATCGCCGTTATACCGCTCACAAAGAATTTGCGGTTGATGATCATAATGATTATCGTCAAAAGCAGCTCAAATAAGCCGATCCCGATGTGGTTCCCGTCGAGAAACGGGGGGAGGTACCAGTTCCACATCATGTGTCCCATCGAAACGTACATCAGAACGGCGAGAAAACAGAGCGATATCAAAAGGCGGCGGACAAGGCGCGGCGTTTCGGTGTCGCGCAGCTCATCATATTCTGCGCTGTCCGCACCTGTTTGGGCTGCCTTTTCTGAACTGCCCCTGTTTGATTTAAGCGACGCGCCGTAGCCCGCGTCCTTTACCGCCTTGATCACGGCGGCGGGGTCGGCGGCGCCCTCGACGCCCATTGAATTTGTGAGCAGGCTGACCGCCACGGATGTCACGCCGGGGACGGCGGAGACGGCGCGCTCGACGCGCGCCGAGCAGGCGGCGCAGCTCATTCCAGTTACACTATACTGTGTCATTACTTTATCAGCTTTCCGAGTGTATTTATAAGCTCGTCGATGACGCTGTCGTCACCTGCGCGTATGTCGCGCGCGACACAGTTTCTGATGTGCGCGGCAACAAGCTCGCGGTTGAAAGCGTCAACGGCGGCGGATACGGCGGCGGATTGGATCAGAATATCGTTGCAGTACGCGTCCCGCTCTATCATACCGATTATGCCGCGTATCTGCCCCTCGATCCTTGAAAGGCGGTTTTTCAGCCTGCGCCGCTCGTCGTCGCTTCTCGCCGTCGTCTTGCAGCCGCAGGCAGTCTCACAGCAGGCGTCCGTATTTTCTTCGCACGCTGCCGGGGAGATATTGCAAATGATGTCGGGTTCGCTGCACGGATCGGCAGACACTCCTGTGCGAACGGGTTCGTCGTTCATTTTTCGATCCTCCGCTTAAAATATACCCTCATGGGGTATTCATTTCATTGATAGTATATACCCATATGGGGTATTTGTCAAGCATTTTTTTGCTCTTTCTCAGTAATATTATTCTGTGCCGGCATTCTTGTTATTCCGGCAAGATAAAATTGAGCGGATCGTTTCGAGAGGGAAGATGTCGTTGCGATGGCATACGCAAAGGCGGGGGCAGTACGGGGCTGCGAAAATATTTACCGTATATCAGACAATTGAAGCAAAAAAGCACGAAGCATGAGGAGAGGCCCCATGCTTCGCACTTTTATATTACCACACATCCCGTCCCAACAAACCTCTTTTCACCAAGTCAGAAAACAAGGTGAACCAAGCCATGGGAAAGATATATCGGGACCCGATCTGCAGCGGATCATTCTCCGCTGACGGCTGCCGCATCAGCTGCTTTGTCAGCTTTTGCAGCCTCGAGATAATGCCGCTCCCACGGGGCGACTTTATAATAGATGTACATTGCAAGCGAGCATACCGCCCATCCCGCCGGGTACGCGAACGTTATTACCATGACGGACGAGGAAAGGCGCGTCAGCGTGAAGAGATAGAGCTGACGGAACGCAACGAACGAGCCGAGCATGATGAGCATCGGAGCACGTGATTCCCCCGCGCCGCGCAGTATGCCGGCGAGTATCTGGTTTATGATGCAGAGGATGTAGAACGGGGAAATGTAGCGGAGGAACAGCGTCCCGTAGTACATATAAAGCTCCGTCCCGTCCGTATTCAGGAACGTGACGAGATTCCCCGCAAAGATCATGATCGGGATGACGAGGATCACGGTGATTATCGTTGAAATAATGATACCGGCGAGCGCGCCGCGGCGGGAACGTTCCGGCTGCCCCGCGCCGTAATTCTGCGAGACAAACGTTGTGACCGCGAGCGACACGGACTGCATCGGAAGCATCGCAAACGCGTCGATTTTGTTATATGCAGACCAGCCTGCCATGCAGTCGCCGACTTCGTCGAAGGCGTTTATGTACGACTGAACGAACACATTTGAAAACGCCGTGATTGCGAGCTGAAGCGCCGTCGGGATGCCGATTTTTATGATCCGGGCGAGGATCGAGCCGTTGATGCGCAGGCGCGTCCAGACTATGCGGTACGCGGCGTTCGTGAACGTGAGCGAGCCGAGGATGAACAGCGCCGAGAGCGCCTGAGATATGATCGTCGCGAGCGCGACCCCTTCCGTTCCCATGCCGAAGCCGATGACAAACCACAGATCGAGCACGATGTTGGTGACGGCGGAGATCACGAGCGCGATGAGCGGAAGCACGGAATTTCCGATCGCGCGCAGGATACCGGAGCCGATGTTATATAGCATGAGCCCTGCCATTCCGTAGAAGTATATCGTCAGATACGTCGTCGCGTCCGGCACGACAGGCTCCGGCGTCTCCATCAGCGAAACCATGAACGGGGCGGTAAGCGAGCAGATGACGGTAAACACGACGCAGAGGATGAGCGACACGAGCATCGTTGTGCTGACTGTTTCGGAAAGGCGCTTGTTGTCCTTGGCGCCGGCGTATTGCCCGATGACGACGCCCGCGCCTGTCGCGAAGCCGGAGAAGAAACCGATCGCGGTGTTCAGGATAGGTCCTACGCTGCCGACTGCGGCGAACGCCGACTGCCCGACATAGTTTCCGACGACCCATGAGTCGACGGTGTTATAAAGCTGCTGGAAAAGGTTCCCGATGAGCATCGGGATCGCAAATCTTATCAGCAGCGAAGGGATGTTTCCCACAGTCATGTCAATGTCATGACTGTGGCGTTGTCTTACGGCAGCATCTGCCATTTGCTTTTTTCGCCTCGATACGTAACGTATGTTCAAACAGAATAGAGTATAGCACAAAAAAATGAGGAATGCAATCGGACAACGGTACAATTTCGAGAAAAAGCGAGCGGCTTGCTTAAGCGAATACTACATATTAATAAGAAAGTTGATAAAAAACGTGTTGACAAAATGGTTGCTTGATGGTATATTAAGTATAAGAAAGTTGTGCATGGTGCACACATAAAAAAAGAGAGGCAGAACATGAAAAAACTGCGTAAAATCATTTCCGCGCTGCTTGCGGCTTCAATGCTGCTTTCGCTTGCGGCATGCGGCCCCGATCGCGAGGGCGACGATACCGGCGCCGGCGACGAAGCGGAAAATTACGGTCCCGCGCCTGCTTGGCCTGACGCCGAGCCTGTGAAGCCGATGGAGTTTCCTGAACCGACAGGAGACGTGGCTTACACAAAGATAGAGATCACCGAGGATATGGTGACCGGTTCGACCCCGTGGAACAACGGCGGCGATGTCGCATCAAAGGCGTTTGACGGAGACATCAACACGTTCTTCGACGGCGTTGAAAACGGCTGGATCCAGATCGACCTCGGCGAAAGAGTCCTTATCGGGCAGATCGCATTCGCTCCGAGAAGCGGATACGAGGGAAGACTTAACGGCGGACTCTTCTACGGAAGCGTCGACGGCATCAAGTGGTCGCCGATTTACGGCATCACGAATTCGCCCCAGTCGATGACGAAGGTGACATACGACAAATTCAAGACTGTCGCAGCGTTCAGATACATAAAGTACATGAACAACACCGAATGCGCGAATATCTCCGAGATTGAGCTCTATTCGGCGGTCAACATCCCGCTTGACGTGATCGTTGAGCCTGAGCGCGAGCTTTACGCGGACGGCACGGCAGTCGAGATCGATGTCAACCCCGTGACTCAGGGAATGACAAAACTCGAGGTTACAGCGAGCGACAGCGCGCTCACGGACAACAACCCGTCCACACTTGCCGAGAGCAAGAGCGAGCACACGTTTGACCTCGGCGGAGTAAAGACGGTCGGCTGCGTCGCGTTCATGAGCGACAGCTCCGGCGTCGGCGGCAAGTTCTACGGCGTCAAGGAAAACGGCGACCGCGACCTGCTCTGGGAGATCACGAGCGACAACGAGCCTAAGGCGCGTTTCATGAACGCGATCATATACGGCAAGCTCTTGACGACAGGCGAATATACGAAGGTCGTTTTCGAGCAGAAGGGCAACTACAACCTCGCCGAAGTTGCGATTTATTCAATGAATACTTCGACCGTCGTTCCGCTGACTGCGCTTCCGTTCACGATGAACATGAAGGAAGACATCAACTGCGTCGCGCTGAACTGGGGCTCGCCCGCACTCAATGCGGAAAAATACGAGATCTACCGTAAGCGCGAGGACGGCGAATTCAAACTCGTCTACACAGGCAGCGGCAATTCATGGCAGGACTACGAGCTTCCGCTCGGCAAATACACGTATGAAGTCCACATGAAGTACGGCGATACGGTCCTCAAGAGCGATCCGGTCGAAGCTGAATGCTACGCTATGCCGTCAAGGGATGAGCTCATGCTTTATAACATGAACAACCAGAGCGGCACGAGCCTCAGAACGAGGGGCGGCATCTTTGACGGAAACCTCTACTACAGCTATTCTGTAAATGTAAGCGGCGGCGTCGCTTCAGTCAGCGAGTCGACCTCCACGGACGGCTACAGCTACGGCAACAGCCACGTAATCGTTCCTTCGACGGCGCATCCCGATATGAAGAGCTGCAAGATCGAGAGCACGAAGGTCGCATATGTCAAATCCAAGAACACAGTCATTATAGCGGCTCACTGGGAGAAACCGAACGGATACGCGGACGGCAAGCTCTTCCTCGTCACCGGTACGCCGGGCGGCGAATTTGAGCTCCGCTGCATCGCAAGACCGCTTGATGTTGAAGTCCGCGATATGTCCATCTTCGTCGACGATGACGACACCGCGTACCTGCTCGCAGCGGCGAACAAGCCGGGCGTTGACAGCGGCGCGAATGCGACGACATACGTCTTCAAATTCAAGGACGACTATACGGGCATCGAAAAGGTGACGGCGAGACTGTTCCCCGAGATGTACCGCGAGATGCCTAATATCGTCAAGATCGACGGTATCTATTACTTCTTCGTCTCCCAGACATCCGGATGGGCTCCGAGCGCCGGCGCATATGCCGTTTCTACGGACATAACTGACCCGAACAGCTGGAGCGAGCTCCGCACGATAGGCAACTCGTCCACATTCGGTTCGCAGTCGAGCTGGATACTCCAGCTTGGTGAGGGCGAGAACGCCCATTATCTGATGCACGCTTACCGTTGGGGTCCCGCACAGGGCAGCGGCGTGAGCGGCACGATGATAGCGCCTATAACGTTCTCGCACGGCGTCGCTTATTACGATTACTTCCCGTATATACTCTACAACAGCGAGACGGGCGACATGATCCCCGTGACCGAAGGCATGCTGCTCTCGCAGGATGCAGAAGTGACCGCAACGCTGCCGAGCACGGCTGACGGCGATCCGTCCAAGATCGTTGACGGTGACTACTATTCGGCATACGTCGCCAATTCCGCAACGTGGCCGTACTCCGTGACGATCGACCTCGGCCGCGAATGCGAAGTTTCGAACATCCAGATCTCGTGGATGATCGTGAAGGGCTCCGAGGCGTTCTACGTACATAAGATCTACGGAAGCGTTGACGGCAGCAGCTGGGACCTCCTCCGCGACAATTCGAAGCTGAGCGACACTGTCGTAACGAAGGCAGTCGGATTTACGTCACAGGCGATCAAGGGCTCATATCGTTACATCAAGATCGACGTTTCGACACCGTACCGCTGGAAGGATTCCTCATGGGACAACAACAGCGTCTACGGAGAAGCGCTCGGCTGGTATACGCCTACTCTCTACGAAGTAAAGGTATACGGCAAAGACCCGAGCTACAGCAATTCCGGCGACTGATGCTTGACGGGACATATCGAGCATTCATCTCAGGTAAATGAATAAGATTTGGCGGCTGTCGCTTTTGCGGCAGCCGCCAAGTTTATTATATATGAAAGTTTCGGCGCTGAAAGCGAGGGCAGGGGAAAGGTGTGTTCATGCGCGGCGCGATGAAAATCTGCTCACGCTCAAATGCGCAAATAGCAGACAGCAGACAGCTCATCATCATGCGCTGATGTACAGCCGTGGGCGCTCGCACGCATTCGGGCTGATGTTATGCCGCAATAGTCCATCATGCGCTGACGTGCGGATGCGGGCTCTTACACGCATACGCACTGATGTTATGCCGCAATAGTCCATCATGCCTTGACGTGTGCGGGTGTGGGCGCTTGCACGCATATGCCGCCGATATGATGGCGGCAAACCACTGTGCGAGGCTTGCAGATGCAGGTTTTTGCACATATAACAGCGCTTCAAGCATCGGAAATGGCGCTCGAACTTTTGTTATTGTCCGCGCCCACAATGAACAACATAAAAAACCGCGGCAAAAAAGCTCCCTGCCTTTAAAACGGGCAGGGAGCTTTATGGTATCAGAGGATCACTTATCCTTCGGAATGCGGATAACTACCATCGAGTATTTTTCAAGCTCATATTCAAATACGCTTGATACTTCGATCGTGCCGTCCTTGATTTTGATAGGCTGATTTCCGTTTATGTTGTTTGTGTCGGGGGTGAGGAACTTGATATACTGGATCTTTGCCTCGCCCTCATAGCTGCTTATGGCGGAGAGGTCGATCTTCACGGGGATCGATTTCTTTTCGTCCACGTTCACGAGCTTCACAATGATATCGTCGTCGTCTTCGCCGATAACGGAATATACGGCGCGAACCTGCGGAACGTCAAAGTCGATCATCAGCTCGCCGTCGATGTAGCCCTTGATGTTGTAGCCGTCAAGCACTATCTTGATCTCATATTCGTGATTTGTCTCGACAGCGAATTTCTTGACCGTTCCGGGAACCTGTCCGGTCTTATACTCGCCTTCTCCGTTGGGGAAGACGTATTCGAGCGTTGAAACAGTGTTGCCCCAGCCGCCGATGTTCCAGTGCCAGAAATCCTTCGAGTTGTTGACTGCGAACGGGATAATGAAGCCTTCTGCGCCGCCGATCTTTGTTGCCTTGAACGTCATGGTGTAGTTTGACATTGTCTTGCTGCCCATGTATATGACATCTCCGGTCGTCGCGTTCTGCGGGTAAGCGGTGTTGCTCTGTACAAGCGCTCCGTCTTTGATGCCGAAGCTTCCGGAGATAACGTTGTAGCTTGAAAGATTGTCCGTTGTGAAGTCTTCTTCGAAGAGCACCTCGCCTGTTGCGGTGTCGGTCACAACAACGTCGTCAAACTTTGCAGATGTTACCCATGATCCAAGTCCGATCCTGCCGGAAAGCGTCCCCTTGTCTTCGTAGTCCGAACCGTCAAGCGTTGACTTGATTATGCGTGCAGACTGGTTATCGGCGTATATCTTCTGCACGTAGTAGTTAGTCGAACCCCAGACGTTGGTGCTGTTGTACCAGACGAGGTTCGGTGCCCACTGAGTATGCCTGTCGTATGCGAGAAGCGGCGCGTATGTCGCAAGTTCGACGACATCGCCGTTGCGCTCAACGGAGGTGAGGTATGCTGCTTCTGCAATCGCTGAAACGGCGAGATTTGACTGTGACGCATATTCGCCGATGAATGCCGTCGGGGCGTTGCGGTCATAGAGATCGTAACGCTGCTCGTTCACGAGGAACCATGTCGGCGGGTTGTAGTAATGCTCGTCAAGGGAGTCGGCAAGGTCGTTGCCGTATTTAGCGACTGCATCCCATCCGTCGCGCGAGCCGGAGGTGAGTCCGTTCGCCATGATGAGCTTGAGGTCGCCGTAAAGTTCGGGGTCGTTCTTTTCGGCTTCGTTGAACGCTTCGCGGAATTTCGCGTAACGCTTGTTGTATTCGTCGCCGTACTGCTCATTGCCTATTGCGATATAGGTGAGATGGAAGGGTTCCGGATGACCCATCGCGGCGCGAATGCCGCCCCAGTATGTATCCGTGCCGCCGCGGCAGAACTCAACGAGATCGAGCGCGTCCTGCACGTACTCCTGGAATTCGGGCGTGCCGGGCTGAGGACCTGACGGGTTCGGTCTGCCCTGGCAGGAAAGACCGCAGTTGAGCACCGGGATCGGCTCGCAGCCGATATCCTCGCAGAAGAGGAAATATTCATAGAATCCGATGCCGTATGTCATGTAATACGCGTCGGACTGCTTGTTGTTGAAGTCCGCCCAGATGTTGGCGCACAGCGGACGCGTCGCAACATCGCCGATAGTCTTTTCGCCGTTTATTGTGAATTCGAGTCCGTCTCCAACCGAATCCTTCCAGTTATACGCCGACTCAAGCGTCATACCTTCGATGATGCAGCCGCCGGGGAAGCGGAAGAAGTTGGGATGCAGGTCTTCGAGCATTTCCGCAAGGTCGCGGCGCAAGCCGTATTTGCCGTTCTTGCTGCCCTCGTATGTGTCCTGTGTCATGAAGGAGACCATGTCGAGGTCGACGGTGCCCTTGTCGATCCTGACGACTAAACGGACGCCTGTCGTCATTGACTCGGTCGGCTCAATCGTAATGCTGTATTTGTGCCAGTCACCGGTGATGGAATCGATCATGCCGCTCGCGTATACGACGCCGCCTGACGATTCAAGGGAGACATATATCTTTCCGGAGTATCCGTCGACTCCGCGCGCATAGACGGAGAAGTCATATTTGCTCTTTTTGCTGACGTTTATGTCTTCGTAGAAGCCGCGGTTGTAGATGCCGCGCGTGTCGTCGGAATTGTTTGTGACGCGTGCGTAATGCGTGTTGTTTTTGTTCAGCGCGCTTCCGTCCGCTCCGCCGTCGATCACGTCCCAGCTGACATCTGCCGGTTTGTCCGCCGTCCAGCCCTGCTTTGGTCCGCTTATGGCGAGGTCGCCGAATTCGAAGCTGCGGTTGTAGATCTGTTCGGCATAAAGACCGCCGTCAACGGCGTGGTTGATATCCTCAAGGAATATCCCAAACAGGTTGTCGCTGATCTCATAAGAGTCGTCAGCCGACGCTTTGAGAACGAATCCGTTATACGGACCGTCGCTTATGGGGGGCTTTCCTTCGCTGCCCGGGCCTTCTGTGCCGGCTGCAGTCCCGCTCTCGGCAGATGTTCCCGTGCCGTCTTCGCCGGGGTTTGCCGGGTCACACGCTGTGAACACGGCGGGCAGCAGCATCGCGAGAGCGAGCAGCATCGCAAAAATTCTTTTCTTCATGTCGTCCTCCGTTGTATTTGATTAATTTGAATACCGGATCATTTGGGAACGCGTATCACGACCATGGAATACGCCGCGACCTCGTAATTGAATACGGGCGATACTGAAATCGAGCTTTCCTCTATCGTGACTGTTTCTTCCTTCGGCGAATTTGTGGTGTCTTTGTTGATGAAATTGATCGATTCGACCTCCGCTTCGCCGGAATATGCGGTCACTGTGGAAATATTGATGTGGAAGGGAGCCGCTTTGTCAGACGCGTTGACTATTTTGATTATGATGTCGTCGCTGTCTTCGCCGACGACGGAATAAACCTTGCTTACGGCAGGGAGCGTGTCGTAATCTATCATGAGCTCGCCGTCGATGTAGCATTTGACGCGATAGCCTTCAACCACGATCTTGATCTCGTAATCTTTGCCCGTCTCGACCGCGAACGGCTTGACGGTTCCTTCGATCTCGACTGTTTTGACGTTGCCGACGCAGTATTGCAGACATGACGAGGTGTTGCCCCATCCGCCGATGTTCCAGTGCCAGAAGTTTTCTTTGTCGCCGACTGCAAACGGAATAATGAAGCCCTCGGCGCCGCCCGTCTTGCGCGCGTTGAACGTCAGAGTATAGTCGGATGTGTCGTCGGGGCCCATGTAGAGCACATCTCCCGTCACGCCGTTGACAGGCGCGCCCGTGTTGATCTGGATCAGCTGCCCGTCCCTTATGCCGAAGCTGCCTCCGGCGACTTCAAAATCGGAGACTTTAGAGTCTGTGAAGTCCTCGGTGAAGATGACCGAGCCGGTCTTGTTGTCGGTCATGACGACGTTGCTGAATACAGCTGCCGTCTGCCATGTGCCGAGTCCGAATCTGCCTCTCAGCCCTTCGTTTCCCTTGTAGCCGCTCGTGTCTGTCGTCGAGGCTACAATGCGGTCGGGCTGGTTGGCGGAGAATATTTTCTGTACGTAATAGTTTATGGAGCACCATACCTGATTTCCGTTGAACCAGATAAGATCGGGGACCCACTGCGTGTGATTGTTGTATGCGAAGAGCGGGGCGTATGCCGCGAGCTCAACGATGTCGCCGTTGCGTTCGAGCGAGGTCATATATGCCGCTTCAGCAATCGCCGCCTCGGACGTGTTTGACTTTGCGGCGAACTCGCCGACGAACACGGTCGGACCCTCGCGGTCGTACTGATCATAGCGGCCGCTCGACGTGAGAAACCAGTCGGGGTCGTTATAGTAATGCTCATCGAGCAGGTCGGCAATGTCGTTGCCCTTGGAGGCGACGACGTTCCAGCCGTCCTTGGACGACGAGAGAGGTCCGTTTGCCATTATAAGCTTGACATCTCCGTAAAGTTCGGGATCGCTTTCCGCCGCGTCAAGGAACGCTTCGCGGAACAGCGCATAGCGCGTGTTGTAATCCTCGCCCCACTGCTCGTTTCCGATCCCGATATAGTGCAGCTCGAACTTTTCGGGGTGCCCCATCGCGGCGCGGACGCTGCCCCATTCGGTCGTTTCGTCGCCCATGCAGAATTCAACGAGGTCGAGCGCGTCATCTATGTACTGCTGGAACTCGGCGCTGTTCGTCGGCAGCGCCTCGACTCCGTTTGGTCCCGGCTGTCCCTGGCAGGACATTCCGCAGTTGACGACCGGAACAGGTTCGCAGTCAAGGTCTTCGCAGAGCAGGAAATATTCGTAGAAGCCGAGCCCGTATGACATATAGTAGGGCTGCCAGTTCCACGACCAGATGTTGTTTCCGATCGGGCGAGCCGCAACATCGCCGACGGTCATCTCGCCGTTTACACTAAATTCAAGCGCGTTGCCGATCGAATCCTTCCAGTCATAGGCACCCGCAAGCGTGGAACCCTCGATTATGCAGCCGCCGGGGAAGCGGAAAAAGCTCGGCTTCAGCGCTTCGAGCTTTTCACCAAGCTCTCGGCGTATGCCGTTTTCGCGTCCCTTATACGTGTCGGCGGGGAATAATGATACCATGTCGATGTCGACCGTACCTGCTTCGCTTAGCCGAACGGCGACGCGGGCATTTGTAAGACACGTTCTTTCCGCGGTCAGCGTGAAGGAATATTTGTGCCAGTCGTCAGTCAGAGATGTAATCGTTTCGGACGCAAGAACTGTGCCGTTTGACGATTCAATTGAAATATCAAGACCGCCTGAATACCCCGACACGGCTCTCGCGTAGACGGAGAACTTGTAATCCGCGCCCTCGTCTATGCGCATTTCATTGAAAAAGCCGGTGTTGTAAATTCCCGTGTTCCCGCCGCTGCTGATGACGCGGGCGAACTGCGGGTTGTTTGCGTTGAGCGGTTCGCCGCTGGTTTTGCCGACGACGTTCCATGAGACTCCCGCATCGTTTCCCCACGAGAACTTTCCGGCGCCCTGAGCTATCGGGCCGTATTCAAAGCTGCGGTTGCAGACAAGCTCTGCGTAAAGTCCGCCGTCCACCGCAAAGTTGATGTCCTCGAGGAATATGCCGAAGAGGTTGTCGCTGATGTCATAGCCGCCCTCGGCGGACGTTTTCAGCACGTAACCGTCATACGGCTCCGTTTCCTCGATCGGCGTGATGACGCTGCCAGTCGTTTCTGTGGGGGAGTCCCCCGTCTCGCTGCCTCCGCCGTCATCTTTCGGCTCGCAGCCGGGAAAACATGCGGAAGCGAACAGAAGAAGCGCCAAAAGCGCTGCCGACGCACGTTTTTTCATGAAAAATCTTCCTCCTTATAAATAAGTTGTGATATTTCAGTCGTTTGTGATCTTTATCTGGCCGCCTGACGGTTCGTCCGGCTGAGTATACGGTATGCCGAGGTGTTCATACGCCATGCGCGTCACAACTCTGCCGCGCGGCGTGCGCGCAATATAACCGATCTGAAGCAGATACGGCTCGTAAACGTCCTCTATAGTGACGGCCTCCTCGCCTATCGTTGCCGCAAGCGTCTCAAGCCCGACGGGACCTCCGCCATAGAAACGGATCATGGAGGCGAGCATTCTGCGGTCAGTGTTGTCAAGACCGAGCTCGTCTATCTCAAGCATCGCGAGCGCGTCACAGGCGACGGCGCGGTCGATATGTCCGGAGCATTTGACCTGCGCGTAATCGCGCACGCGCTTCAGCAGCCTGTTGGCGATACGCGGCGTTCCGCGCGAGCGGGACGCGATCTCGTATGCGCTTTCGCTGTCTATTTCGATGCCGAGTATGCCGGCGCTGCGCATGATTATCGAGGCGAGCTCGTCCGGAGTGTAAAGCTCCAGGCGCAGAACGACTCCGAATCTGTCGCGCAGCGGCGTCGTCATCTGACCGGCTCTCGTCGTCGCGCCGATCAGCGTGAACGGGCGCAGCGCGAGGTGTATGCTTCTCGCGGCGGGTCCCTTGCCGATGATAAAGTCGATCGCGTAATCCTCCATCGCGGGATAAAGGATCTCCTCTATCTGATGCGACAGCCTGTGTATCTCGTCGATGAAAAGCACGTCTCCGGCTTCAAGGTTCGTCAGAAGGGCAACGAGGTCGCCTTTCTTTTCGATCGCGGGACCGCTCGTTATGCGGAAATTTACGCCGAGCTCGGCGGCGATGATACCGGCAAGCGTCGTCTTGCCAAGTCCCGGAGGACCGTAGAGCAGAACGTGATCAAGCGGCTCGCCGCGCAGCTTCGCGGCGTCGATGTAAATTCCGAGTTCTTCCTTCGCCCGCCGCTGTCCCGTGTAATCGGAGAGCGTCTTGGGGCGAAGGGAATTTTCGCTTTCCTTTTCGTCAAGGTCGTTCGGCGTCACGCCCGAATCAACGATCCTGTTTTCAAAATCAAATTCATCAAAGTTAATTCCGTCAAAATCCATTATATCACCATTCATATTGCCGCGCCGTCGCTTTGGCGCAAACTGTGCCGGCAAACGTTTACGGCTGTGCACGCGAATTGACTCACATAGCCGGATAATCCTAAATGCGCAGATCGTTTAGTCAGCACGAAACACTCAAATCGCGGGGGAAAAATTTTAAAATCAAGCTCGTTTACATGATGCGCGGCACCTTTTTTATGTGAGCGAAAAATCAAAGAGTATCCGCAGCTGCGGCGTGTCAGATCATATTCGACAGCGCGAGCCTGATCAGCTCCTCCGTCGTTTTGCTTTCGGCGCTTTCGATTGACGAAAGCGCGGACTGCGCCTCCGCACGCGAATATCCGAGCACGATTAACGCCTCCTGCGCCTCAGCCATAGCGGGCGAGCGCTTTTTCGCCTGCGCGTGTGCGGCGGCGCCCGGTTCTCCTACGGCGAGCTTGCCGGAGAGTTCAAGTATGATCCTCTGCGCCGTCTTTGCGCCGACGCCCGGCGCGCGGGAGATCAGCTTTACGTTCTGCTCCGCGACCGCGGCGGCGAGCGCCGACGGGGAATAAAGCGACAGTACAGACATCGCCGCCTTCGGACCGACGCCGGAAATATCAATGAGAAGCTTGAATGTGTCGAGCTCCTCCGTCGTATAAAAGCCGTAAAGCTCTGCCGAGTCCTCGCGGACGGCAAAATAAGTGTAGAGCAGCACCTCGCGATCCTTTGAGCCGGAGAGCGAGGCGAGCGTCGTCATGCTGACGTTCAGCTTGTAGCCGACGCCTCCGCAGTCAACGACGGCAAACCCGTCGCCTGAATAGGCGAGCGTCCCCCTCAGGTAGTAAAACATTTTTTTATCCTCCGGATTTCAATTGGCATAAGCTCCCGTGTCACGCTTTCCTTTTGCGTCTCTTCACATAGTCGACGGCACACGTCGTTCCGAACGCGGCGACGCCGACGATCGAGATAATGCCGCCGTAAATGACGCATGCGGGACGGTATTCGATCGAGAGCGTGTGTTCTCCCGACGGAGCCCTGAACGCGATGAGCGATTCAAGCACCTCAACCGTTTCAACCTTGACGCCGTCGAGCTTGACGACCCAGCCTTTATCGTATGGGATCGAAGTAAAGACGAGCTCGTCTCCTTCTTTTATATTTATTGAACCGTAGAAGCTGTCCTCTGTGTAGCGGTCGATTTTGAACGGACTTTCGGCAAGCTCCGTCATGGCGTTTTTGAATGTTTCTTCGTCGAAATAGAAGAAATACGTCGGATCGTTTCTTATATAGAGCTTTTCGCTTTCCGTCATGCGCAGCTCGATGTGGATGACGGAATCCTTCACGAAATTGCCCATGTCGACGATGCGGTAAGTTTCGTTTCCGTAGTATGTCGAAATTCTGCGGCTGTTGACGTAAAGGTCGGATTCACGGATGTAGTCGCTTGGGAAGAAGCAGTAGATCTCGCCGTCCTTCGGAGCCGTTATCGTGTATGTGACGCGCCCCTTCGGCTCGCTCGAGTCGTTTGTGTAGGCCTTGTGCCCGGTCGTATACGCGAGCGTGCAGTAGCTGTTCTTCTCCTCTTCGATGTCGATCGGAACAAATATATCAGTTTTCTCGCCTCCGAGCATGTCGGTGACGATATCGTTCATGCGCAAAAACGGTGAACGCGCGATCTCTTTCTTGATCTCCTGACCGTCGGAATCCGTGTGCGTCTCTGTGAACCTGTAGTCAAGCAGCATCGGGTTGACGCCGTATGCGATAGGCAGCGCGTAGGGATTATAGTACGCCTCGAGCTTCGGCTTCGACTGATCGCTTAAATATGTGAACTGTTTTTCATACAGTGAAGGGATGCGGTCACCGACCTCGCCGATCAGATATTTGATGCCGAACAGCGAATCGACGACGGGCGTGCTGCCGAGATATTTCGACCAGTGCGACTTTGATGCAAGTCCGAGCCTTGCGAGCAGTTTGATCGTGTCGGCGTTGAGCGTTGAGGTGGAATTTGACATTCCGCGGAAGCCGAGCGCGAGCGGATCGTTTGTTTTCCTGTGTATCGTCTTTTCCATTCGGTAGAAGGAGTCGTCTTTTTCCTGTACCATATCTACGATCGGCTGCACGCGGTCGATGAACGAGCGGTATGATGTTCTCGATGAATACACAACGTCGTTGTCGAGGGCGACAAGGTTTAAGAGCCCGCCGACGAACGATTCAAGCACGACGATAGAGGCGACCGCGAGCGCCACCCCCTCCGGCAGTTCGGATGAAATATGGAACCGCAGAAGTATAAGATAAGCGGCGAAGAACGCAAACGAAAGCCATACCGTGCCGTAATCGGAGATCCACGTATACGTGTCGAGCTTTTGTATTATCAAAAGCACCGCAGCCCATGCGGCGACGACGGCGACGACCGTCTTGATATCCACTTCCTTTATATGTATGAACGCGCGGTACGCGGCGTATATCATGAAGAAGCAGAGGATAAAGCTGTAGCGGTAGTTGAGCCAGTTCGGGCGCTGGAATCCGTGCCACACGAGATCGACTGCCGAAATCGTGAACGAGAGCACGAAGAATACAGACATGATAAAAACGCAGAGCTTTTCGCGGAAGGGTATCTTTTTTATTATGAAGTAGATCGGCAGAAGGATGAGCACGAGCGAGCCGCAGTACACAAACGGCAGCCCCTCCGGGCGCACGGTGTCGTAACTGCCGATAAAGAGCTTCGAGATGAGGTCAAGAAGGTCAAATTTTTGGTCGAGCGTCCATGTCGGGTTGGAGAACGTCGTCTTTCCGAACGTGAGCGAGTAATATGCGCTCCAGAGTATCACGCATGACATCGAGAGCACAAGCGCGGACGATCCTGCCATGCGGAGCAGGGATTTGCCAAAGTGCGCGCTCTCGCCGCTCGGATTGCGCTCTTCCGGTTCCATCGTAGCATACGCGACGAAGAAATAGAAGAACACGAAGATGCACATCATGTAGCCGATATAGAAATTGGACATGACGGCGATCGTCAGCGAGATCACGAACAGGCGGAAACGGTGATATTTTATCATGCGCTCGATGCCCATGACGATCAGCGGCAGAAAGATCAGATTGTCGATCCACATCGTATTGTGCTGCTGAACGACGGCGTAAGCCGTGAGCGCGTAGATCGTCGAGAAAATGACGATGGCGGTGCGGTTCTCTTTATGCGCCTGCGTCTTATATCTAAGGAATATACCGAAGGTAAGTCCGCAAAGTCCCGTCTTCAGGAGGAACATAAGCAGAAGCGCTTCCGTTATCATCGTCTTCGGGAACAGGCATACGAGGAACGAGAACGGCGAGGCGAGATAATATGCGTAAATACCCATGAATTCTCCGCCGAGCGCACGCCCAAAGCAGTAAAGAAAGCTGCCGTCACCGAGTACGATATCGCGCAGCTGCTCAAAGAAATATATGTACTGCCCGTTTAAGTCGAGGACGAGCACGCTGCCGTTGCCGAAAGGATACGTTCCCATCGCGATGTAGATGAGCCACATCGTAAGTGCAGGGACGAGAAAGCATAAGCCGAGATAACTGTTGTTCAAAAAGCGCTCGTCGCCGAGAAAACCCGGCAGCTTGCGGTTTTTGCGCGGCTTTTTTGAGCCGTTATCCCGTTTTTCGCCGTCATCGGAGAATTCCTCCTCGTCATCCGGCAAGTCAAATTCGTCAAATCCGAGCTCGTCGTAAATGTCGAGCTCCTCGGTGTCGTCGCCGCCCGTGCTCTTGTCATCCGCGCGCTCGTCCGAGACGGAACTGTCGGCGGCGTTTTCAGATTTTTCAGCGTCAGTTTCAACGGCGCTGCTATTTTCGGCGGAGCTCACCTCGGGTTCACCGACAGCGCCGTCTTCTCCGCCGTTCATTATCGTTTCCTTGTTTTCCATTTAGATCTTCCTTAAATTAAGCTTATACTTCTTCCGGTTGATGCTCATGCTTGCGCACGGCGCGCTCAAACTTGTCGCGCGGAAGCATCATATCTCTGCCGCAGCCGAGACATATGACGCGCACATCGGTCCCCGCGCGCACGACGCGGAACCGGTCGCACCCGCAAGGGTGCTTCTTGCGCAACGTCACGGTGTCTCCCGGGCGAAGCGGCAGGACGCGTTTTTCAGCCATTTGCCCTCCGAAATAAATGCTTTTAGATTATATTGCATAATTATATATGATATTATATCATGGATTCTGTGCGTTTGTAAACCCCTTGAGCGAAAACAGCCTCGATATGCGCGAATATTCCTTTGCCGTCGGGGAAATTATGCGCGATACGCTGACACCTCTTGACATCGGTGCGATTTGTGGTAAAATAATACGCGAAAAAAACATGGTTTGGAGACAGTCATGCTGAACCGAACTGATATTGATCCCGTGCGCCGTCCGCGCGGCGCGGGGACGGAAGCGGCGCACGCCGTTCGCGGAAAATAAATTAAAGGTAAACAACATATTTTTTACGGCTGGGAGAAATACAAAATGGCATTTTTAAAGGAAGACAAAAGAACACATTACTGCACGGAACTGACCGAGGCTGATATTGGCAGCCGCGTTACGGTGAACGGCTGGTGCGCGAAGCAGCGCAACCTCGGCAGCCTGATATTTATCGACCTGCGCGACCGCTCCGGGATCGTTCAGCTTGCGTTTGACGAAAACACGGCGCACGACGTGTTTGAGACGGCGGCAACAGTCAGGAGCGAGTACGTTCTGTCCGCGTCCGGCGTCGTACGTTCCCGCGGAGCCGATGTCAACGTCAACCGCGCGACGGGCAAAATCGAGATTTACGTCGACGCGATAAAGATACTCTGCACGTCTGAGACGACTCCGTTTGAGATCGCCGACGACAAAAATATACGCGGAGACTTGCGCATGCAGTACCGCTATCTCGACCTGCGCCGCCCGACAATGACGCAGAACGTCATCATGCGCTCGAAGATCACGAAGCTCACGCTCGATTATTTCCATGATCACGGTTTTCTCTACATCGAGACGCCTGACCTTATAAGGCCGACGCCGGAGGGCGCGCGTGACTATCTCGTCCCGAGCCGCGTCTATCCCGGAAAATTTTACGCGCTCCCGCAGTCGCCGCAGCTTTATAAGCAGCTTCTGATGTATGCCGGATTTGACCGCTATATCCAGCTCGCCCGCTGCTTCCGCGACGAGGATCTGCGCGCAGACAGACAGCCTGAATTCACACAGATAGACCTTGAGATGTCGTTCTCTACCGAAGACGATATTATGGATGTAAACGAGGGCTTCATCAAGTACCTGTTCCGCAACCTCTTCGGCGTTGAGCTTGAGGAAAAGTTTCAGCGCATGACATGGCGCGAGGCGATGGAAAGATTCGGTTCAGATAAACCCGACCTCAGATTCGGTTTCGAGCTCTGCAACCTGACAGAGACGCTTTCCGGCACGAGCTTTCGCGTGTTCGCAGGCGCGATCGCCGACGGCGGCAGCGTCCGCGCGATCAACGTGAAGGGCGGAGCAAAGTTCACGCGCAGAGAAATAGACGGGCTCACCGATTTCGTCAAATCATACAGGGCGAAGGGACTTGCATGGGCAAAGAAGGCGGGCGGGGAGATATCGTCCTCGTACGCCAAGTTCCTCACGGACGCTGAAAACGCGGCTATATATGAAAAGATGAACTTTGAGGAAGGCGACCTCATCCTCATCGTCGCCGACAAAAACAAGGTCGTGCTTGACGCGCTCGGCGCGCTTCGCCGCGAGTGCGCGAAAAAGCTCGGACTGCTCGATCCGAAGGATTTCAAATTCCTCTGGGTAACGGAGTTCCCGCTGTTCGAATACAGTGAGGAGGACGGCAGGTTCTACGCGATGCACCATCCTTTCACAGCCCCGATGGAGGAGGATATACCGCTCTTTGACAAGGACCCCGGCGCTATGCGCGCACGCGCTTATGATATAGTCCTGAACGGCACGGAGCTTGGCGGCGGTTCGATCAGGATCAGCACGCCGGAGATGCAGTCCATGATGTTTGAAAAGCTCGGGATAGGAGAAGAAGAGGCGGCGGCGAAGTTCGGCTTCTTGATGGAGGCGCTCAAATACGGCATTCCGCCGCACGGAGGCCTCGCGTTCGGGTTTGACCGCCTTGTGGCGCTTCTGCTCGGATACGAGGATATACGCGAGATAATCCCGTTCCCGAAGGCGCAGAACGCGTCTGAGCCGATGTCAAAGTGCCCGTCCGAGGCGGACGCGGCAAGCCTTGACGAGCTTGGGCTCGCGATAAAACCGCAGAAAAAAGAAAATTGACGGATATGTCGGGGGAGTCTATTGTTGGCTCCCCCGACGTAAAACTAAAGCCCACGCGCAAAATAAGCGCGATTGTGCTTCATTCTTACTTGTTTTTATAAGGCGTAACTCAAGTCTGCGTAAAAAGCCGCACGAGCGTGCCGCATTCTTGCCTGTTTTTTCAAAGGCGCGACTCAAGCCAATATGCAAAAAGCCGCGCGGACTTGCCTCATTTTTTCTTGTTTTTCAAGGGCGCAACCAAAGCCCGCGCGCAAAAAGCCGCGCGATTGCTCAATTTTTCAGGATATCTCTGATTTTTTTCAAAATAATACTTGACAAGGGCTCCTTTCGTATGGTATACTTTCACTACCTCTGCGGAGGGCTCTTTTTTTGCGCCTGCATGCCGCGCCACGGCAGCGGGGAATAAAGGCGCGCCCCGCTTGAGGGAGGTACGAAACATATCTAAAAACCAGGAGGTGCCGACTAAGAATGAGAGTCAAAGTAACACTCGCCTGCTCCGAATGCAAGCAGCGCAACTACGACACGAAGAAAAACAAGAAAAACACTCCCGACAGACTTGAGATGAACAAGTACTGCCGCTTCTGCCGTAAGCACACTCTCCACAGGGAAACTAAGTAAGCGGGGAGAATTACGGAAATGAAGAAAAACGTTTGGAAGATACTCGCGGCGGTCATCTCGCTTGCGGTAATGCTTTCCTTCTCGCTCGTCACCGTTTTGGCGGACACGCCGGAGGAGACGGGGACCGAGGCGGTCACCGATGCTGCGACTGACGCCGGGACAGACGCCGGAACGGATGCCGGTACAGAAACCGGAACCGCTGCTGTAACGGAAGCCGAAACGACTGCCGCAGCGGGCTCAAGCAGTTCGAGCACGAGCAGCACGAACAAAACGCATTTCGGCATAGCAACGATAATCATCGTCGCCGTTATCCTCATAGGATTTGCGATCTGGGCACTGCGTGATCGCGAGAAGTCCGCGAAGACTTGGAGATCATTCAAGAGCGAGTTCAAAAAGATAGTCTGGGCAAACCCGCACGAAACGCTGAAGAATTCGATACTCGTCGTAATTGCGATAGTCCTGTTCGCAGCAGTTCTCGGAGTTATAGATTATCTGTTGTCGCTCCTGATCGTCGCGATCGGTACTGCGATTTGATGCGTTCCCTGTCATGAGCGATATAAACGAAATGAATCTCGGACCACGCTGGTATGTGGCGCATACTTATTCCGGGTACGAGAACAGGGTCAAGGCGAACCTTGACAAAATTGTTGAAAACCGAGGACTCGGTCACCTTATCTTCGAGTCCGTGGTTCCGACGGAGACTGTCACCGAAACAAACGGGGATGAGACAAGAACGACGGAATCAAAAATATTTCCGAGCTATGTGCTCATAAAAATGATAATGACCGACGAGAGCTGGCACATCGTGCGCAATATCACGGGCGTGACAGGGTTTGTCGGTCCCGGATCAAAGCCTGTTCCGCTGACCGATGAGGAAGTCGCGGCGATCAATCTTGAGTCTCATACGGAGCGCTCGATGATCGAGGTCGGCGACGAGGTCGATATAATCGACGGACCTTTCGTCAATTTTGCGGGCAGAGTCCAGTCCTTCACGCCGGACGGCGCGAGCGTCACCGTCATCATTTCGAATGCGGGTCGAGACATGCCCGTCATGATGGAGACAAAGCACATAAGGAAGAAATAAGGTTTCTTTAAAGTGGGAGGGAGAAAATTTTAAATCTGTGATTCTCCCGCACGTCACCACACAGGAGGTAAATTAGAAATGGCAAAGAAAATAACGGGCTATATAAAGCTTCAGCTTCCCGCAGGGAAAGCTACTCCCGCGCCGCCCGTAGGTCCGGCGCTCGGTCAGTACGGCGTTCCGATACCGAACTTCACGAAGGAATTCAATGAAAGAACGAAGAACGACATCGGTCTTATAATCCCTGTAGTTATCACGGTTTACGCTGACCGTTCCTTCACGTTCATCACAAAGACGCCCCCGGCGCCCGTCCTCATCAAGAAGGCGTGCGGCATCGAGTCCGGTTCCGGCGTTCCGAATAAGAATAAGGTTGCGAAGATCAAGCGCGAGCAGGTCAGACAGATCGCTGAGACAAAGATGAAGGATCTGAACGCGGGCTCCATCGAGGCAGCCATGAGCATGATCGCCGGCACGGCGCGCAGCATGGGCGTCGTTGTCGAGGACTGAGCGGAGGTGAGACGAAATGTTTAAGGGCAAGAAGTATAAGGAAAGCGCAAAGCTGATCGAATCCTCGAAGCTTTACGATGCGTCCGAAGCTATAAATCTCGTTCTCCAGACCGCTAAGTCAAAGTTTGACGAAACGATCGAACTGCACGTTCGCCTCGGTGTTGACTCCCGTCACGCTGACCAGCAGGTCAGAGGCGCCATCGTCCTTCCGAACGGCACAGGTAAGACCGTGCGCGTTCTCGCTATCGCGAAAGACGATAAGGCAGACGAAGCAAGAGCGGCTGGCGCTGATTACGTCGGCGACCAGGACATGATCGAAAAGATCCAGCGCGAGAACTGGTTTGACTATGACGTTATTATAACGACGCCGAATATGATGGGTATGCTCGGTCGTCTCGGTCGTGTGCTCGGTCCTAAGGGACTCATGCCGAACCCGAAGTCCGGCACGGTCACGATGGATATCGGCAGAGCGATCAAGGAAGCCAAGGCAGGTAAGATCGAGTATCGTCTTGACAAGACGAACATCATCCACTGCCCGATAGGCAAGGCATCTTTCGGAAGCCAGAAGCTCGAAGAGAACTTCTCGACGCTTATGGAAGCCATAATAAAGGCTAAACCGGCAGCTGCAAAGGGACAGTACATCAAGAGCTGCGTCATCGCTTCGACGATGGGTCCCGGCATCAAGATCAACGCCGCAAGACTCGGCTGAGATCGGTGATAAAATAGTTCGATATAAAAGCGACCGGAGCTGTGTCGATCACACGGCTCCGGTCATTATTATATTCAAATCATCATGACGCGCATGGTTTTTGATATTTATGCGAGATCAAAAATCTGTGCTGTCAGGCATTTTCGCAAAAATTGGATAGAACAAAATTTTACTATCGCTGAAAAAGCGATCCACAAACGTGACCGCAAAGCGCGGCATAAGTTCAGGCTTTTGAGGTCAGCTTTGAGGCGGCGGCACGGATTAGGGCGCGTTCGGAGAACGGGCGGTTCTCGCCTTCGATCACAATGAATGTTTCGTGTCCTTTTCCCGCAAAGAGGATAATGTCGCCGGGGCGCGCCTCTTCCACGGCGTATTCTATCGCTTCTGCTCTGTCCGGAATGCAGACGAACGGCGTATCACGGTCGCCGAAGCCCTCTAAAATATCGTGTATGATCTCCATCGGGTCTTCAAATCCCGGATCGTCCGAGGTGAGTATGCAGAGGTCGGCAAGCTCGGATATCGCGCTCCCGACAGGGGCGCGGCGCGAGAAGGTGCGCCCGCCGACGCAGCCGACAAGAACTATAAGCCGCGACGGTCCGTATCCGCGCAAAACGGTCAGCGCTTCGCGCAGCGAGCGCTCGTTGTGCGCGTAATCTATGATGAATGTCGCATACGGCAGCGCGTCCACGACCTCGAATCGACCGATAGGCGAGGCATCCGCCAGAGCGGAGATTATCTTTTCAAACGGTACGCTGTAACAGCGGCAGACGCCGATCGTGAGCAGCGCGTTATAAACGCTGAAATCTCCGGGCGTTTTCAGCCGCACATGATATTCGGAGTCGCCGCAGCGCATCGAAAAATCTACGCCGAGCGCGCCGCTGTCGCGCCACATTTCGAGGTTGCAGCCGTAGTATTCGGCGGATTCGTCCTTTATCGAGACGGCAGCGGCGAGGGAAGCTGCGTTTTCTAGCATATATGCGGCGTTTTCGTCGTCGGCGTTGTAAATTATAAGCTCGCATTCGTGATCCGAGAAAAGGCGCGCCTTGCACGCGCGGTAATCCTCGAACGTGGGGTGTTCATGCTCGCCGATATGGTCAGGGGCGATGTTCGTATAGACGCAAGTCTCAAATTTCAAGCCGTAAATGCGATCGTTTTTGATCGCCTGTGAGGAAACCTCGACGACGACCGTCGTTATCCCCGCCGCGAGCATCTTGTGAAAATACAGATTCAGGTCGGACGATTCCGGAGTCGTCCGCAAAGTTGACGAGCGGACGCCGGAAAACATCACCCCGGTCGAGCCGACGTAGCCGGTCGGAATACCGGCAGCATTCAGGACCGTATATATCATGTGACAGGTTGTCGTTTTCCCCTTTGTGCCCGTGACCCCGATCAGGTGCAGCTTTTCGGCAGGCCTGCCGTAAAGCTCGGACGAGGCGAGCGCGAGCATGCGGCGCGTGTTGTCCGTCAGGATAACGGCGGCATCGTCCGGCAGATCGAGAGGTTCTTCTGTGACAAATGCCCGGCAGCCTCTGTCATATGCGTCGCGCGCGTAACGGTGCCCGTCCTCGAAAGCGCCGCGCAGGCAGACGAAAAGCGCGCCGTCCGTACACGTGCGCGAGTCGTACTCCACACTGTCGATCAAAAGCTCTGAGTGACCTTCCGGAATTGAAATGCCAAGCGGGTAAAAAAGGTCTGCTAAATTCATAGCCTGTCCTCCAGGGCTTTTATGACTGCCAGCGCGTCGACATAGCGGTTGTTGGGGACTTCCTCAGTGAAAAGACCTATGATGTAAGTCACACCTTCGATGTCGGCTGTGGCTATGAGCGCGTAGTTTCCGTCTCCGACGGAGCCGGTTTTAAGTCCGGTTGCGTAGGGAGAATAAAATCCGCTGTAAGGGTCGAGCAGCTTATTCGTGTTGACCCATGTGTTCGTGTGACCGCTCGCGTAAACGACATCGTCACGAAGCATGCGGGCATATTTCATAATGAGGCTGTTTTTGACAGCCATCGAGGCGACTATCGCCATATCCTCCGCGGTTGTATAGTGGTCGTCGTGCGGATATCCGTCCGGCGTGACGAAGTGGCTGCCCTTCATGCCAATCGCTGCGGCATACTTGTTCATGCCCTCCATAAAGACGCCTACGGCGTCGACACCGTTCATCTCGCTGTCCCCGGCGAGCTTTCTTCCTGCCGCAGCGGCGAGAACGTGCGCCGCATCGTTTCCGGAGGGGAGAAGCATGCCCTCAGCGAGCATTTCAGCCGTCAGGGTGTGGTTCGGCCTGACGTATGCGTATGTAGAGAATTCGCCGACGAGCGAAAGCTCGTCTCCGGGAGTGATCAGCTCGTCAGGCGCAACAAGCGTCATCGCGTAAAGGATCGTCAGAAGCTTTGTCGTGCTCGCGGGATATAGCGGCTCGCTTTGTCCCTTGAGCAGGAGGAATTCCTCCCGGCTCGTGTCGTAAACGAACGCCTGCGTGGCGTTCAATTCGAGCTCAAGCGGTTCCTTTGAAAATCTTAATTCATCCTCCGGTTCCTTCGTCTCCGGCGGAGCTTCGGTTCCCGTTTCCGCTGCCGTTTCAGGCGGTGCCTTTGTTTCCTTTTCTTTGACTGTCTGCGACTGCGATTCGTCTCCGACAGGCCGCCTGCTTAAGGTGCAGCCTGAGAAAAGGATGAGGGCGGACATGATAAATGATATAATTTGAATTAATTTATTTTTCATAAGCAGACATAAATTCGGGAGAAAACCCCTTCGGCGTGCCTCCCGCTTCGACGATAGAGCGGTAGGCGAGAACTTCAAGCGAATCGATTATGCGCGGGTCGGGCACGGACGCGAGCGGCAGCTCGGTGCAGCCGAGTATTATTGAATCGCATCCGTCCGCGAGCATCATTTCGGCGACTTTGGAGAACAGCACCTCTCCGCCGGGGACGCCTGCCTTGACATAATCGTATATTATTGAGTTTACGAGAGCCTGTCCTTCGGGGTCAGGCGTGCGGCATTCGATGTCGTATTCGGCGAGCGCGCGTTTGTAAAGCTCGCCCTTAACGGTACCTTCCGTCCCAAGGAGCGCCGCACGGTGAAATCCCCGGCGCGCGGCGTGGTTGGCGGTTTCGTCGACAATATTCAGAATCGGAACGCTGATCCCGGCCGTCAGCCTGTCCCAGAAAAACTGCGCCGTATTGCACGGTACGGCGATGACGCCGACGCCCGCGCGTTCGAGCATCTGCGCGTCGGCAAGCATCATCGGGAGTGGGTCGTCAGCGCTTTTGCCGAGAATGAAATCCGTGCGGTCGGGAATTTCGGCGCGGCTCGTGATGATTATATTGAGATGGTCCTTGTCGCGCTGCGCGAGCGTATGATTTGTGACGAGGTGGTAAAACAGAACTGTCGCGGCAGGTCCCATCCCGCCAAGTATGCCGAGAGTCTTTTTCGGTCTGACAGAAATATTACCACATCCTTTCTTTTTCAAGGGTAAAACCGCTCAAAAAAACGCGCCATGCGAAGAAAACTTCTGCGCACGGAGGTTTTATTATATTTTCGCCGCAGAACAATAGCGCGTGCCGATATTCCTTGCGGAATTAACGGGGGGACGCTTTATTTTTGACATGCCCCGCATAATCGCGGGGACAAAGTTTATTTGCGGCGGTAATTCAGTCAGTCGAATAACGAATTAATTATACCACACACGCCGCACGAAATAAACCCCTTTTTAAAATAAAACACGCGCAAAGCGGAACGAAAATTCCCGCACAAAAAAGCGGCGCGGGAAAATTTCTTTTGCGCCGGTAAAGCGCGGCGTTTGATCTCTATGCAAAAACCGCCCCGTTTCACTTTCGATGAGGGCGGTTTTAAAGTAACTGAATATCGCTGCATAAATGGCGCGCGCCGAGGCAAGAATCAAACCGGAGGTGACTTTTATGTCTATATCAAAACGTTTTCTTGCCGTATTTGAATATCTGTCGGCTTTCGTTTTCGGCGGCGTCATGTACGGCGCGCTCGAGACGGTGTTTCGGGGATACACGCACCCGTCGATGCTCGTTACAGGCGGCATATGTTTCGCCGGACTTTACGCGATCGACAAGCATTGCCGCCGCTCGCTCTTGTTCCGGGCTTTATGCGGAGCCGCGCTCATAACGGCGGCGGAGTTTGCCGCGGGCTGCATCTGCAACATCTGGCTTGGCTGGGATGTCTGGGATTACAGCCGGTTTTCAATGAACCTGATGGGGCAGATATGCCTGCAATTCTCGGTCCTGTGGGGATTTTTATCTATACCCGCGTATATGTGCGCCGGTATGCTGCGCGGCGCGCTCGGTGTGAAGCGTGCTTATTCGGACGTTTCAGCCTCGTCCGCCTCGCTGTCATCGTCTGACGCCTCGTCCGAGCCGCCGGAAGAGTCGCCGTAATACGGGTCGATCATGTATTCCTTGATCTTCGGATAAGCGGTGTAAGTCTCGATCAGCATCATGAGCGCTGGCGTGAACACAAACGGGAGGACTATTCCGACCGGAATATACGTTCCGAATATCAGGTAGTTCAGCGCGATCACGACTATGCAGCCGAGAAGCCCCATGAGGTTGCGCTTTATGCCGAGAAGCGTGAAAATAATTGAGTTCTTGAATATCTTATAAAGCGGCAGGTCGAACGTTATCATTATGTGGTACATGTAAAAGCGCATAATGAAGAAGAGCAGGAACATTATTATCGACGCGTAGAACATCATGTACATTCCGAAGGATGTCAGATGTCCCCAGAAAAAGACGATGTCGTTGCCGAGAAGGAGCAGCCCCGCAAGGTCGATGATCCCCATCGGGA
This sequence comes from uncultured Clostridia bacterium, assembly GCA_947630625.1. GTDB lineage: Bacteria > Bacillota > Clostridia > Oscillospirales > CAG-272 > DTU064. Next base: position 16,306 of record CANRIL010000010.1, on the reverse strand, counting down.
GCGCCTGCTTGAAATTTTTCTTTATCGCGTGCCAGAAATCAGACCAGAGGAAGATAGGCTCGCCGCGCATCATTCCGCGCGTGATGTATGTGATCCCGGCGTTGACGGGGCCGAATGTGATGAACAAAAGCGCCGTCAGCCACAAAAAGAGCAGCGTCATCGGCGTGTTGACCGTCGTCGGCACCTGTATGCCGAAAATCCCGTAGAGCGCGGAGACGACGGGGGAATGTTCAAACATCGCGGCGCCGTAGAGCGGGATAAACTGCTGGAAATACGGCGCTGATGTCGTTATCCCGAAATAACCGGCGCGGTATATGAAGTAAAAGAAGATGGGAAAATTGCCGAACACCATCATCAGGTTGACCGTGATGAGCGTATTCCACTTTCTACCGAGCAGGCGAAAGAAGTTTCCAAACGTCGGCTCCGATATAAAATCGGGCTCATCTTTGTCGACTCCCTTGCCCTCAAGGTTGTACATGCCGAACCAATTGAATTTCTTTTTTTTCTTTTCCTTTTTTTCAGCCATATCCGGACTTCCTTTTTTTATTTGAATCAGGCAAGAAGCGCTCCCGCAAGCAGAAGCGCAGTTCTGACCGCGATGACGGCTCCGGCAGCGACGGATGTCCCGGCGACAGATGTCAGGCGGTCCTTCAGTGTGGGTTTCAGATCGCGCCCGCGCGAGAGCAGAGCGCAAAAAAGCAAGATCATCAAAGCGGCAGCCCCCGCCAAAAGCGACGACGACGCAAGCGGCGACGAAAGCGACGCCGAAACCGCGAGGCATACAGCCGCACTTCGCAAAAAGAGAGCGGCGGCGGTGAGGGCGCACGTCCCGTCCATATACCGGAACAGCATCGAGACAAAGAGAATCGCGATGTCGGCGCGGGATATGGCGGTCGCCGTCAGAAACGCGTCAGCGAGAGAATATGTACGATGGAAAAGCTCGCCGTATCCGGCAGACGCGTTCGCGAGCGCGCCGGGGAGTTCCCCGTAATGCGTGAGCACAGCGACTCCGGCTCCTATGCCGAGAATTGTCGGCAGGATCACCAAAAGTGCGCTCATTATTGGCGCGGGAACGGAAAAACGTGGCTTTGCTGCTATATTGTCCGCGGTCATAAACATCATCCTCAGAAAAAACATTTTCCATAACCGAGTATATGACGCATCTTCTTTGTCTATTCGCGGAACCGTTTTTATGATTTTACCACAAAAAGCCCGACATATCAACGGGAAAAGCGAAAAAACGAAAAAAACTGCCTTTTGGGGTTGATTTCGCTGCCCTGCGAATATATAATTGTAGAGACGGTTCGGGGGTGATTATGTGAGGGAAGATATACGGCGCGTTTTCAGACGCATGCCCGTTCTTTACACGGACAGACTTATGCTGCGGCGCATGTTCCGCACGGACGTTGACGACATGTTTGAGTATTCGAAGCTGACGAGTGTCACAAGATTCCTGACGTGGTCGCCGCATCCGGATAAGCGATATACAGCGCGCTATCTCTCGTATTTGTCGCGCAAATATGACGAGGGGACGTTTTACGACTGGGGCGTCGTATACCGCCCGGATGCAAAGATGATAGGGACGTGCGGATTTACGCGGTTTTCGGAGGAGAACAATTCCGCCGAATGCGGTTACGTGCTCAACCCCGCGTACTGGGGGCGCGGGATCGCCGCCGAGGCGCTTTTTGAGGTCATGCGTTTCGGATTTCTCCGCCTCGGACTGCACAGGATCGAGTGCAGATATATGATAGGCAACGACAGGAGCCGCCGCGTTATGGAGAAAGTCGGTATGACGTATGAGGGCACATATCGCGATTCGCTGCTGCTCGGCGATGAATATAAAACGGTCGGCGTATGCGCGATAATCGATTCGGATTTCATGAAAATGCTGCAAGCTCCCCCGCGGTGACGCGGTAATGTCAGCCGCCGGAGCCGGCAGTCTGCCAGTTGAGGTACATATCGGAGAGCGTCACAAACGTATATCCGCGCGACAAAAGCTCCGGGATTATTATTTCAAGCGCCTCCACGGTATGTGATTCGCCGGAAACATAGTCGTGCATGAGGATGATGTCCCCACCCTTGACGTGGGTCAGGACTTCGTCGGTTATGCCTTTGCAGCTTCGATGGTTCCAGTCGAGCGTGTCTATCGTCCAGAGTGCGATGACCTTTTCTTCGTCTGATGACGCCTCGACGACGGCGCTGTCATATATGCCTCCCGGCGGGCGGAGGAAATGCGTTTCATATTCGCAGACATCTGATATCGCGTCGTCTGCGGACATTATCTCGTTTTCGACGTGTTCCGTCGAAAATCCGCGCAGAAACGCGTGCGAATCCGTGTGGTTGCCGACCTCGTGCCCGGCGGCGATGACGCGCGATGTCACCTCCGGATAGAGGCGCACGTTTCGCCCGATCTCAAAAAAAGTCGCCTTGACGCCGTACTTTTCGAGTACGGCTAAAATTTTGTCTGTGATGTGCGGGTGCGGTCCGTCGTCAAATGTGAGCGCGACGGCTTTTTCTCCGCATCCGGCGAAGACATCTCCCCCACGCCAGACGGACGCGGAGGATGAAGAGACATATGCGCAGGCTCCGCCGCACGCCGACGAAACGCATGAACCGCACGACGCATTTGAAAAGTATGGCACTGCCGGGGCGGTTGCCGCGTTTGAAAAACACTGAGTCGCCGGAGCATTTACCGCGCTTGGCGCGCCGCTTGCGGGGGAAAATGTTGAGCATACTGCAATGACGGCGGCGATTACCGCCGTCAGCTTCAGCCGGAACATATCTCATCGAGGGTGCCGAAGCGGTATCCCTCTGCACGGCATTTGTCTATTATCTCGCCGAGAATATCGGCGTTTGTCTTAGACGTGGGGTGCAGAAGTATTACGGCGCCGTTATGAAGGTTGTCGCAGATTTTGCCTATCGCGTATTCGCGCGAGGGCTGCTTATTGTTGTCCCAGTCCGCGTATGCGAAGCTCCAAAACACGGTCTTGTATCCCATCGACTGCGCAAACTTAAGGTTGCGTTCACAGAATCTGCCTTCGGGCGGTCGGTAATATTTCGGCATCTCGTCGCCGGTCAGCGTGTGATATGCGTCCGAGAGACGGCAGAGCTCGGCTGAAAATTCTGCCTCGTCCGCGACTGTGGACATGTCGTTGTGGGTGTATGTGTGGTTGCACACAAGATGTCCCTCATCGCGCATGCGTAGCACGAGGTCGGGGAAGCGTTCGATCATGTTGCCGAGGATGAAGAACGCGCCGTGAACGTCCTTTTCCTTCAGCGTGTCGAGAATGCGGGCGACGTTTCCGTTTTCGTAACCTGCATCGAATGTGAGATAGAGGACTTTCTCGGCGTTGTCGTCGCCGTGCTTTTTGTCGACGTAGATGCCGCCGAGCTTTTCGATGAATGCCATATTCGGGTCGGCGGGCGGCTGGGTATGGTCTTTTTTGCGGACGACATACCAATTATAGGGGCGCAGGTCGTCGTATGCGGCGCTTGCGCGCGGGGAGAGGGCGAGAAGAGAGAACAGCATCATCGCGGCGAGAAGCGCCGCCGCTGCCGTTCTGCTGAAATTTCCGTTCATGTTTTCGCTGCCTTTCATTTTATTTTCTGTACATATTCTGTCTCAAAAAACCGCGCGGCAAACATGAAAAGAATATGATATAAAACCGTGCCGAAACTTTTTTGGAAAAGTTTCGGCACGGACTTTTTTATATCGGCTGCTTTTTTATGTGGCGACGACTATATCCGCGTTCGTCTCGACGCTGTATTTTTTGAAATACTCTTCTTCCGCCGGGATCCATATCCGCGAATAATCGGACGCCTTGTCGGGACACCGCGCCGATATGCGCCTTTTCTGCTCGTCCTTGTCTGTGGTGACAAATATGCGGAGCGCGAATGATATATTGTGATCGGCAAATGTAGAATATGAGCCCTCGACTACGAAAAACGGTTCTGTCGCAATTTCGGTTTCGCGGACAAACGCGCCGGTGTGCGGGTCGTATGCGCGCGATATGATTTTGCCGCCGTCGGGCGAAAGCTCGCGCCGCATCCGCTCGGCGTCGAGATTTCCGAGCTGACCATGCCGCTCGGAAAACGGAAGATAATAATCGTCCGCGTGGACGACTCCGCAGCCGTAAACGGCGGCAAGGCGCGAGGCAAGCGTTGATTTACCTGAGCCGCACCGCCCGTCAACAGAGACGGCAAAGCCGCGCATGCCGCCCGCGAGCAGGCTGTCGATGCGGGAGAAGACATCTATCGCGTCTGAAAACGTTTTATGGACGACGCGGTATGAAGGACGGTACGCGGACGAATAGGCGAGCGAATGATGCACGGCTCCGCCGCCTGCGCGAAAGTAACGTTCGAGATACGCGTTATATTCATAAAGCGTGAAGGGCGCCGTCCCGTCCTCGATCAGGGAGAGCGGAAGCGCGAGCTTTTTTTCGAACATGTCCTCCCGTTTGCGGAAAAGCGGCACGCTTTCGAAGAAGATCGAGAAGAGCGTGTCTGCCGAGAGCCCGGCGGGGAGGGAGGCGAGGTTGATGCGCGCCGCGCCGTCGCCGAGCTGTTCCGTCGTCGGCGGTTTTTCGGTCTTTTGTAGATCGGCGAGCTCACGCAAGAGATACTGCCGCGCACTTTCTTTATCCGATATCATGTGTCCGCCGCCGAATTCGCTTTGATACAGCAATTTCACCGTATCCTGCGGCGTCATTTTGCGGTACTTTCCCATGTGGTACCTGAGCGCTTCGTAAACAGTCAAATCAAATCACCCTATATCGTAAACTGAGCCGTGGCTCATAAGAATATTTTTGCCCCTGATATCTATGACGCCGAAATCTCCGGCGCGCGCCGTACCCGGATTGAAGAGATACACGGCGGGAAGGCCGTTTTCCGCCGGGACGTACTGCTCGCACCGTTCGTGCGTATGCCCGAAAATGACGAGGTCGAATGAGCGCCGCCTTGCATCTGCGATCAGCTGCGCGAATGAAAATTTTACGCCGTATCTGTGACCGTGCACGATGAGGACACGCGTGCCCTCGACCGTCAGCGTCTCTTCGAGCGGGAGGGAGGCGGCGAGGTCGCAGTTTCCGCGGACGGCGGTGGGCGTGACGCTGAATTCCTGAGCGATCGGGAATAAATCGGGCGCGCCGTCGCCGGCGTGTATGACGTAATCGACATCGCGGACGCGTCTCAGCGCTTCTCTCATCGCGAAAGTCGAGCCGTGCGAGTCGGAAAAGACGAGCAGCTTCATTTTAAAAAACTCCTGTTTTCGGGTACATTATGAATTGTTCAGCATATACTTGTTATCGGGAAACCAAAAGGCATCGCCGTCAGGCGCTGCCGAACAAGTATAAAAAGCGAGGTTCTTATATGAAAATTGATAAGGCAACTGTAGACAGACTGTTGAAGCAGAACGACGATCAGCTCTGGCGGACAGTGCAGATGATCGCAGGTCAAAGCGGCGTCAACCTTTCCGGCGTAAAGCGTCCGCAGGATCTTTCGAAGCTGCGTTCCGCGCTCTCGTCTCTGACGGACGGGGATATAAGGCGCGCGACGGAGATCATCGAATCATATAAAAGGAACGGAAAATGACGGAGGAACGCGGAAGTCTGCGTCCTATATTTGATTCGCTCGGAGCGCTCCTGTCAAATCCGGTCATTCTCGAGGGGCTGATCGCGGGAATATCCGCGTTCAGCGCCTCCCGCCGTGCGAAGGAAAATGGGACTCAGTCAGGGGGCGGCATACTTTCGACAGGCGGGCTGCTCGACCTTTTGCCGGGGATCCTGCCGCTGCTGTCGGTCATGACAGGCACGGGAGCAGATAACACCGCCAGCGTATCAGAGCCGCCGGCACAGGTTTCAGCCCCGCTTGAAGACCCTGCCGCCGATATAGCTGCCGCAACTGCCGACGTGAGCGACGGCGGCATTGTAAGCGCCGCTGCGGGCGGGGCGGAAACAGGCGGCGACGACGATACTGCCGCGCTGCTGTTCGGTGCGGACAATGGCGGGGATTCGTCGGCGGGCGCATTCGATTTTACGGATAAAACAGGTTCGGGCGTTGACGTGAGAAACGAAAGCCGCGAGTCACAAAGAGAAAATCTGCTCTTGGCGATAAGGCCGTTTCTGTCCGATTCGCGCCGCTCGGCGGCGGACGCCATGGTACAGGTCAACAGGCTTTCTGGACTGTTCAGACAGAGCTGAAAAAGTGACGATACATAGACGATATATATGAGAAAGGTGATGGAACATGGTATATGTCGGGAAAAGGGGGGAAGAGACGCCTCGTGAGGACGACGGCGGCATGAGAGTTCCGCCGCGTTACAGCGGTAACGCTTTTTTTGCGGACGGAGCCCGCCGGTCATACGATCCTGACGGGGAAGCGCTGCGCCACGCCGAGGAGCTTTTTCGGCGCGGGTATGTATTTGATGAGATCAAGGAGAGCACGCCGGCGGTCGAGTCCGCCGCGGAGGCTGACACCTCAGCGCCCTCGGACGAAAGCGAAGTCCGCGCGCCCGCAAGGGAAGACTACATAGAGCCGCCGAAATTCGGCGAACAGCCGAAAACGCCGACTCCGGCGACATCGGATACGATGTCAGCGCCGCCGGAAGGATCAACTAAAGCGATCCCGGCTGCGGCTCGTCCAAGGGAGCAGCCGGGCGGCATTCTGGCAGGGATTCTTCAAAGGATCACGACAGAAGACATACTTATCGGCTCAATAGCGCTGATCCTCGCGCTTAACGGGTCTGACGACGAGCTTCTGATAATGCTCGTGATACTGCTGTTTTGCTGACGGTGGTCATCGTCACTCTATTATCAGGTGGGCGGCGACGTTCGCGGACGTTTCGATGAAGAAAACGTCCCACGCGCCGTTCTTGAGCCATTCCGGATAATAATTGCGTGCCGGAACGCGGAGCGTAAAAGTGACGAGCTTGCCGTCTGAGGAGAGGGTGAGCTCGCTTCCGGTAACGCGGGCAAGCGTTTCGGCAAAGAGCACGTCGGACGAATGCGGACCGAACGAGGCGGCGTCTCTTATGTCAACGGCGTCTCTTTTCTCGGCGCACATCGTCACGACGGCGAAGTCCTCCGTGTGCGAAGCCGTAACGGTGACGCCCGTTTTTGTCGTGTATCCGAGCGCTGACGCAAGCGCCGAAAGGATCAGCTCGAAAGTGTATATGTCGCTGCAGATGAGCGCGCCGGGGAGGACGGAATCGTCGATATTGAGGACGAGCGTCTGACCTATCGTGCGCATTTTTGGCAGAGCCGAATTGAAAAAGCCGTTGATTAGTTCGGCAAAATCGCGCGGCGCGACCTCATGACCGCGCAAAAATACGCCGTCGGACGAAGTGAGCACTTCATAAAGCTCTGAGACGCGGCGCGGGTTGGGGTCGGTTTTTGAAAGGTCGGCAAATTCGCGGGCTGCCTCCGCATAATCGACGTGCAATACCTCGCGACTCTGCATCGGGAACAGCTTGATAATGTTTTCCGTGTCGTCAAATGTGAGGTCGGCGATAAGCCAGCCGACGAGCGCTCCCGGCTCGCGCAGCCTGAATGAGCGCTCCCCGTTCGCGCGGGCAGCGCGGTACGCGTCTTTCAGCGGCGGGAACAGCGTAAAAGCGTCCGCCCCGCATACGATCGCGGCGCAGATCATGTGCGCCGCGTCGTTGCAGTAGATGATTTCGCCGGTGTTCTTTGCGATTACAAGCGGACCGGACGCGGGATTCTCCGAGATCAGGTGGGACATGTCAAATTTGTCGTTCATAGAGACGTTCTCCCGTTTTTATGTTTTTTAAGCTGTAAGGATGTGCCCGACCGAAAGCTTTCATTCCTCCGGCGCCGGTGATTCTGTTTCATCGCCGGGTCCCGGCTCCGGTTCAGGTTCCGGCTCGGTTTCGGTGCCCGGTGTTGTTTCGGTGCCGGGGTCTGTGTCCGGCCCGGTTTCCGTGCCCGGATCGGTGCCCGGCGCGGGGTCGGTGTCAGGGGAGGGGTCTGTATCCGGTGCGGGGTCGGTATCAGGCACAGGATCGGTGCCCGGCGTCGGGTCTGTGCCCGGTGTCGGTTCGGTGTCCGGCGCGGGATCGGTTTCGGGCTTTTGGTCTGTTTCGGGCTTCGGTTTCGGCTTTGGCTTGGGATCGGGGTCGGTCGATGTGCCCGTGTCATCCGTGACCGGGGGCTCCGTGTCGCCGGTCGACGGCGCCGACGTATCCTCAGGGGACGTGACTGTATAATAGCTGTAAATGCCGTTCTTTATCAGCGCGTCGACAGCTTCAGATTCGAGATACATATTGTCGCCGAGCAGAACGAAGCCGAGACTGTAAAGTGACACGCTGCTGCGGATCGACGAGGCGGCGCGGTCAAGCTCGTCAAATATGTTCGAGTGCCGCTCACTTCTTTCAGGCGTCGCGGGCGTGCCCGTTTCCGTGCCCGGATCAGTCTCCGGCGAGTCGTTTGTCTCGCTGTAAGACCAGTCAAGCGAGCGCGCATCGACTGCGAGCGCGCCCGCCGCGTCCGCGACGGCGTCAAGCGTCTGTGACATCGCGGCGTCCCCGAATATCTCATAGGGAAGCGCGAGCCGGAGCCTTATTCCGGGGGCTGACGCGCGCAGCTTATCTATGATCTCGAGCGCGGACGCTGCGTCCTTTTCGACGGGAATACCAGTTATCAGCGCCTCGTCAGCGCCGAGAGAGTATGCCTCCGCGATTACAGCCGTTTCGTAAAGCAGCGTCGCCTCGGAAATGACGGGGTCGGCGTTCTGCGAATATCTCATATCGTAATATACGGTAATTTTCGCCTTGATGCCGCGCGCGCTTGCGGCGGCGCGGATCTCTGCCAGCTTTTCGTCGAGCTTCGGAAGTTCCGTCTCAGTCGGCTGACGCGAAAGCGCCTTCGCGGCGTCCGAATCGTAGAGCAGAACGCCGTCTTCGTCCGTGAGCGGAACGGTCACGGCGTCGTAACCGGCGTCAAACAGGCGGTCGGCGCTGCCGGTCGCAAGATCAAAACATCCCGATCTCATGCTTTCGTGTGTTTGCGCCGCGTCTCCGACGTTAGGACCGACAGCATCATTGCCCGAACCTGAGCCGATGCTGCCCGAATAGCCGACGCCGTCTCCGGCGTCGACTTTGCCGCGCAGGTAGTTGCCGAGACAAACTGTCCCAACGACGCACGCGACGGCGAATATTATTATCCCGACAACGGTCAGGTTGATCTTTATCTTACGCTTGCCGTAACGACGTTTGCTTTTGTAATGCTTGAACTGTATCGGTGCATGGTAGTTGTTGTTCAAATAAAGCCGCCCTCCTTTCGAAAATTGTCCGGAAATTTCGCGCCTTTATTAGTTGTCGTAGAAGAAATCGTCGAGCGACAGCGAGCGCGAGAGTTCGGTGTCGGAAATTTTCATCGTTTCCGCGCGCTTGTCGACGAGCGCGTGAAATCTGTTCGCCGCATATGCCTCGGCGAGCGAAGCTATATTTTCATTGATGTAGCCCTCGTCCGGCTCAAGTCTTAAAATGATGTGATATCCGAGCGGCGACTCGACGATATCTGACAGCTCTCCGATCTCGAGCGCGAAAGCGGCGTCTTCGAATTCCTCAATGAGCTCGCCGTGCGTGAAATAATAGCCGGTCGGATTCGTTATCATCTCCGGGTCCTCGCCGTAATCGGCGACGAGCTTGTCAAAATTGGAACCGAGCTGCGCGAGCGCGAGGACATTTTCCGCCTTCTTGCGGTTTTCCTCCGGGTCGTCGCCGTCGTTGTTCATGATCAGAACCTGCTTGGCGCGGCAAAATTCGCCGTCCTTTATCGCGGCGCGCACCGTGTCCTCGTCTGATTTTATGTCGCCGTTATCCTTCAGCAGCGAAAAGAGCTGCCTTTCGACTTCAAGCTCGGACATAGCGAAGCGGTAAACGGAATGATTCATATGCGCGGCAGACAGCGCCTCAAGATATTTTTCAAGCCCGCCGTATGTATTCTCGACGGAATTGTTTATCGACTCCATCACGTCCTTCTGGATGGCGCCGCTTTTATAGTCGATATCGTAGTCGAGGGCGAGTGAAAACGTCGCGTAGCAGCGGAGCAGCGAATCGCGGGCGAGGGCGTCGATCTCGGCGAAAGCCTCGTCTTTGTCGTGCGTCCGCCAATAGCTGTCGAGCCCGTCGTCGTATTCGGCTTTGAAATTCATGAAGAAATAGCGGTACTGCTCAAACGGGACCTCGTAATCCCCGATAGTCAGAACGGTGTCCGCCTCTTCCTCGGTGCTCGCCGGGAAATCGTATTTGTCGCCGCATGAGACAAGCGATGAGGCAATAATGAAAAGCGCCGCGGCAAACGATATGAACTGAACAAATTTTTTTCTCATAACGATAAAAAAGTCCTTCATCGTCAAATATGAAATCATCTTTATTATATATCGAAAGCACGTGCAAAGTCAACCGCTTTCGCGCCGAAAAAGCCTGCGGGTGCGAAGTTTCGGCAGACGGCGCTTTACGCCCTCGGCATATGATAATAAAATTTGCCGCGTCTACTTGAAAAGCGGACGCACGTATGGTACAATGCAATTGTACGAAATAACGGAATAAGGAAGGCGGACAAATGGGACTTAACAAACCGACGGTGGAGCTCGGAAAAATCGTAGACGAATTTTCGCTCCAGCCTGTATATATGCCCGAAGACGGGCGTGAACGTGAGATCACGATAGCGGAGGTAAACCGCCCGGGACTTGCGTTTTCCGGATATTTCAACAGATTTGAACCTGCGCGCATCCAGCTTGTCGGCATCGTCGAGCATGCTTATCTTGAATCGATGGAACCTGACGTGCGCAAGCGCATGCTGGCGGACTATTTATCGCGGCGTCCTGTCGCGGTAATTATCACCAGCGGCAATAAGCCGTCGGACGAAATGACGGAGATGGCGGAATATTACGAGGTGCCATTGCTTTTGACAGACCAGCTTACGAGCGAATTCCTTGCCGCGCTCATCGCCTCACTGAATCTGCATCTCGCCCCGCGCATCACGATACACGGCGTGCTCGTCGAAGTTTACGGCGAGGGCGTCCTCATCCTCGGCGACAGCGGGATCGGCAAGAGCGAAACGGCGATCGAGCTTGTCAAGCGCGGACACCGCTTCATAGCGGACGACGCCGTTGAGATCAAGCGCGTTTCCGCAGTTTCGCTTGTGGGAACCTCGCCCGAGCTTATAAGATATTACATAGAACTGCGCGGCATCGGAATAATCGACGTTCGCCGGATATTCGGTATGGGCTCGATCAAGGAGACTGAGCGCGTCAATATGATAATCAAGCTCGAAACGTGGGAGAAGGGCAAAACGTATGACCGTTTCGGCCTCGAAACCGAATATACGAACATCCTCGGCATCGACGTGCCGACAACGACGATCCCTGTCCGCCCGGGCAGAAACCTCGCCGTCGTAATAGAGATCGCCGCGATGAACAACCGCCAGAAGAAGATGGGCTACAATACAGCTGAGGAATTCAACAAAAAGCTCATGGAGGTCTACGGCGGCGTGACGCCGGGCGTCTGAAAATATCCGCATCCCGGCGGTTTATATAAAAATAAAAAATAAGCACAGAGTAGGCGTGCGCGCGTAAAGTGTCCCGGGGACGGGGAGTTGCTCCGGGAACGAAGAGAGATCGCGGTGCGCATGCCGCATCCCGCTGTTGCAACAAGGGAGTATTGTCTTCCCGGCTGCAATCTGTGGGCAAAGGAGGGCAATACAAATGAAACAAAACGTAAGATCAGGCCGCACAGCGGCAAAAAAAATCACCGCGCTTGCGATGATGACGGCGGTGAGCGTCGTTCTCGGAATAATCTGCAAGAACCTCTTCACCATCGGCGTTCTCTATAGGTTTACGCTCGAAAATCTCGGCGTCATAATGGCCGGGATATTCGTCGGACCGCTGTCGGGAGCCGCCGTCGGCGTCGCTGTCGACGTGATAAGCTGCCTTTTGTCAACGAATCCCGCCGTCAATCCTCTTATTACCGTGGGGGCGGCGTGCGTCGGGGCAACGGCGGGACTCGTGTTCCGCGCCGTGCACCGGCGGATTCCCGGAAAGGGCAGCTATTTTCTCGCCGCCGCGTCGGCGCACCTTTTGGGACAGGTTATAATAAAACAGTTCGCCAAGATGATAATGTACAAAATGCCGTGGTACGGCGTGTTTATCGGCGCGGGATTTTCCGCGGTCGCCGTCGTGATAGAGACATGCGTCATCCTGGCGCTCGTAAAAAACAAGCAGATCATGAGGTTTTTGAATAAGAATGATGACTTATGATGAGGCCGTATCTTATATACATTCAGTCTCGTGGCGCGGAAGCCGCCCGGGACTTTCAAGAATAACAGAGCTCTGCCGGAGGCTCGGCGACCCGCAGGACAAGCTCAAATTCGTCCATGTCGCGGGAACGAACGGCAAAGGCTCCTTCTGCGCCATGCTCGAAGGCGTCCTTCGCGACGCCGGATATAAAACGGGACTGTTCACATCTCCGTTTGTGCTCTCGTTTTGCGAAAGGATACGCGTCATGGGGCGCGACATCGGCAAGGACGAGCTCGCAGAGGTGACAGATTTTGTCCGCAGGGAAGCGGACAAAATGGACGACCCGCCGACAGAATTCGAACTCATAGCGGCGATCGCATTTGAATATTTCAGACGCGCCGAATGTGATATCGTCGTGCTCGAGGTCGGGATGGGCGGAAGGCTCGACGCCACAAATGTCATAAAAACCCCGACCCTTTCCGTGATAACTGAGATATCGCTTGATCATACCGCGATCCTCGGCGACACCGTTGAAAAAATCGCCGCCGAAAAGGCGGGAATAATAAAAAAAACCGTCCCCGTGATGTTCACGGGGACGAACGCGGCGGCGGCAAAGGTCGTCGCGGATACTGCCGCCAGCCTCGGCTGTTCCGTCTTTGCGCCGGATTACGGATCACTTAATGTGTCTGCCTCATCCGTCGACGGCAGCCGGTTTACTTACAAAGGGCGCGAATACGAAACAAAGCTCGCCGGAATATATCAGCCGAGAAACGCGGCGGCCGTGATCGAGGCGGCAAATACAATGCGTGAGCTCGGATATAATATAAATGAAGAAAACATCCGCGCCTCGCTCATCTCGACCGTGTGGCACGCGCGGTTCGAGCTTTTGCGGCGCGACCCCGTGATAATTTATGACGGCGGCCACAACCCGCAGGGCGTCGCCGCGGCGATCGACAGCATAGAATCATATTTTCCGGGCAAAAAGGTCACGGCGCTCACCGGCGTGATGGCGGATAAAGACTACCGCGAAACCGTCAATATCGCGTCGCGCGCGCTCGCGCGGGTGTATACTGTCGTGCCCGATAACCCGCGCGCGCTTTCGGCGGAGGATTATGCCGCCGCGTTTGAGAATGAAGGCGTCGAGGCTCACCCGTGCGCATCCGTCGCCGACGGCGTGATCGCGGCGGCGCGGGACGCCAGGGAAAACGATCGACCGCTCTTCATATTCGGGTCACTCTATATGTACGCCGAGGCGGCAAAAGCCGTCTCAGCGCTTGGAGGAATATAAGTGAAAAAACGGTATAGGCTTATCATATTTGCGGCGGCGCTCATGATATCGGCGTCGTCGCTGCTCTCCTGCTCCGGGGGAGGGAAGCTTTATAACAGCATCATGTCCGCCTTCGGCTTCGATATGAACGATTACGAGGCGGAAACCGTCATCCGCGTCCTCAACCCCGACGACGAAGGATATGACGATATCGTAAAAGTGATAGGCATACTGACGCTCGACAGCGCGCATATAGCGCCGTTCGAGAATCCGAGAGACGCGGCGGCGGGCAATCGCGACGCGATCCTCAATTACATGATAAATACGAGCTATGCCGCGTACAGCGGAAATTCCGAACTGCTTGAAGAAGCCTCGCGCGAATATCCGCAATATAATATCACAACGCTTGTCCCCGAGGGCGACTTCGAAAGTACCGTTTATCGCTGGTTCGGCGGCAATTCGAGCGTCAAGCACGAGAGCACTGTCAGATATATATACCTGTCGCGCGTCAGCGCGTATACCTCAACGGGACAGCCGCTCCCCGTGACCGTCTCGGTCAAGATAAACAACTGCGTCGAAACGGAAAATACATACCGCGTCAGCTTTACGCTGACTGACGAGTCGGGCGATACCGAATCATATACGTCAATGATAATGAAGCGCGAGGACGAAACTATATATATGCGTTACTTGCGCGTGGGGGAATAAACTATGCAGACGAAAACAGGTGACGGAGGCCGCAATTACGGAGTCGACATGTTCCGCATCGTGTCGATGCTGATGGTCGTGACGCTTCATGTGCTCAACCGCGGCGGCGCGTTCAACGCGTCCGCCAATACGGGGGGAGAGCGGCAGACGGCGTGGTTGCTCGAGACTATCTGCTACGGCTCCGTTGACTGCTACGCGCTCATCAGCGGTTACGTCTGTTACGGAAGAAAACATAAATATTCCCGCGCGCTTTACGTGTGGTTACAGGTGCTTTTCTATACACTGCTCGCGGCGCTCTTCTTTATCGGAACGGGCAGATGGGAGTTGACAGATGAGGCGCTTTCATATTCGATCTCGCCGATTTTTCATAATCACTATTGGTATATCACCTCATATATCGGCATGACGCTGTTCATCCCGTTTCTGAATCGCGCGGTGCAGTCCGTCAGCGGAAGGGACGCCGCGATATTCACCGGCGCCTCCGTCGTCCTGTTTATGCTCGTCCCGTGCGCGTTCGGAACGCCCGTGTTCACGCTTTCGAACGGATACAGTATGATATGGCTCATGATATTATATATGATAGGCGCGTTCATCAAGCGGTTCCGCATCGGGGAACGCGAGCCGGTCTGGGTGCTCGCGCTCTTATATGTCGCCTCCACCGGTTTAACGTGGGCGGGATGTGTCTGGTTCAGCGCTTCATGGCTGCTCAACTATATTTCGCCGACCGTGTTCGCCTCGTCGGCGTTGCTGCTCATCATCTTTTCGAGAATGAAAATTCGCGCCAAAGTCCCGGTGTGGCTCATTAAAACGTTCGCGCCCGCGACGCTCGGCGTCTATATAATCCACGTAAATTATTTCATCTGGCGGCTCTATATATATAATTTCGCAACAAAATTCGGCGGCGGCGGAGCGCTTCGCTTTGTCGGACTCGTGTTCGCGTCAGCGCTCGTGATATATGTCGCCGGTTCGCTTATCGACGTGTGCCGGATAAAATTGTTTGAGCTGTGCGGCGTACGCCGCGCGCTTGACGCGCTCGACAAAGCCGTTGACAAGCTTGGAACGCGCGAGCCGGAACCGAAGGATTAGTCAAAAAAACTCTTTATTATTTCGATGAGGCGGAATTTCACAACGTAACGCGTGTTCTCGCTGTCGGTGATGATCCTGTATTGCGAAGGCGTGAATCCCGATTCAATGAATTCTTCCTCGCGCGCATCTTCGGAAACGGCTGGCTGTGTACACAGCCGCGGGAATAAAACACACCACCAGTTGTGTCCCTTCGCCTCGCCTATCATGATCCGCAAAGACGTGTATTTTCCGGCAGGCAGCGTGACGCCGCTGTACGACCGGCGAGGATATTTTTCCTCCGTCAGCGTCGCCTTTACGGAATAATCGGCACCCGCCCCGTCGATCACCTCAGCGGCGGCAGCCTCAAGCTCCGGCAAAATCTCGCCGAGCGCCGCCTCCGCTTCTTCTTTGCTTTCAGTACCAGTGAGCCGAGCCGCCGCCGTCTCAAGAACGCGGTCGCGCACGAGCAGCTTCAAAGCCTGGTCGTCTTCGCTGTCCGAATTTGCGATGACGTGCAGCCTGATGAAGTTGTCATATAAGGACATCTCGTTTTTCGTGGGGAAAAACGAGGAAAGGGAAGCGGCGAGCAGCACCGCAACGGATAAAATAAGTATTTTTTTCATGTCAAAGCTCCGATCATATCGCTTTCAACATGATTTTTGCCGCCCCGCCGGAAGTTTATTCGCACTGCCGATTTTATCTATAAAAAATTCTGCCGCGCGCGAATATAGTTTGATTTAATTTAAAAAAATGCGCATGCAGCAAACCGGATCCAACCGCAGGGGCTGCCGCACGATTCAAAGTGCGGCAGCCCCGTTGAATTTATAAGAATATTTTATAAAATGCAGACGCAAGGATATAATATAATTAAATTTCCACATTATTATATAGTCCCCGAACCGCAAAAGCTGGCAGCCCGAAACAGGCAGCCAGCTTTAATTATCCCGTTTTTCCAATGTAAAAATTTCCAACTTAATTTACCGCATAATTTTTCGCAGAGTTACGAACTCT
>CANRIL010000009.1 GCA_947630625.1 uncultured Clostridia bacterium | reverse complement strand
TCCGTCATTAGTATCGCGTAATCGACCGTTGAACCGAGCTGGATCGTGCTGATTATCAGATACGCGATATAGAAAATGCTGTCATTTGAGAAATACGGGACCGCAAGGTTGATCCATATCGCCGTCTCGATCGACAGCACAAGTATCACCGGAAGGAACACCGAGCGCATCGTTATAACGAGTATAACGAACACTGCGGCGATCGCGAGCAGGTTGATCTTTAATAGGTCTGATGTGACCGTTTCCTTGAGGTCGAACGTGCTGACGCCCTGACCCGCGAGGTAATATTTGTCGGGATAATATTTCGAAGCGATCCGGCGCACGTCGCCGACGAGCGAAAATGTCTGCTCGCTCTCGGCGGGGAGATCGGTCGATATGACCATGCGGCTGTAATGCGGGGAGATGAGCTGCGAGAGCGTATCCGGATCAAGATATTCCGTCGGAATTTCAGCGCCTACCGTATCGACATACGATATGATCCCCGTCACGTGCGGCAGCGCGTGAAGCTCGCGCGAAAGCGATGCTTCCGTCGCCATGTCCCCGTTCGGGACGAGCAGCACCATCGTGTCGCTTTCGCCGAAAGCCTCGTCTATCGCGATCGCGTCGGCTCCCGCCTGCGTCTTTTCGCCGAGTATGTGTGAGGCTCCGTAAAGATACGAATTCGAGTTTGACGCCAGAAAGGCGGGAATTATTATGACAGCGAAGATAACCGTCATCGGAACTGTTATCCGGCGGACAAACCTGCCGAATCCGTTCAGCTTCGGCGTGAACGGCTTATGCGTGAGTTTATCCGTGACCGGCGTCATCGCGAGAATGAGCGCCGGAGTAAAGACGAAAACGGTCAGAAGGCTGATCACAACGCCTTTGGCGAGCGCCAGCCCGAGGTCGGGTCCTATCCGGAACTGCATGAGTACGAGCGCGAGGAAGCCGATGACCGTCGTCAGTCCGCTTGACAGTATTGAAGAGGTCGATTTCACAAGCGCGTCGACCATCGCCTCTCCCGGCTCCCCGATCTCATCCCGGCATTCCTTGAAGCGGTGCAGCAGAAAAACGGAATAATCAAGTGAGACGGCGAGCTGGAGTATCGCTCCGGCGGCGTTCGTCACGAACGATATCTCGCCGAAAATTATATTCGTTCCGCTGTTGATCACGATCGCGACGCCGAGCCCGCCGAGAACGAGCAGCGGGTCAAGCCACGAATACGTTGTGAATATAAGCACCGCGAATACGAACAGCACCGCGAACGAGGCGATCTTGCCGATTTCGGCGACGGTGCCCGTCGTTGTCGCGGCGATCGAAACGGAGCTGCCCGTCATTCTGTTGTCGTCGCCGATGAGCTCCCTTATGTCCTCCGTCGCCGGTATGTAGTATTCTTCGTCTATCGTGACCGTGAAGAGCGCCGTCGAGTCGCGGTAATATGACCTCACGGTGTCCTCGTCGAGCATTGAGAGCGGCGTCCTGATGTCGGCGGCGTCGTCGAGCCATGTGACCGATGTCACGCCCTCCACGCCCTTTATTTTTTCCTTGATTTGAAGCGCCTCAGGCACGGTCACGTCTTTTACCATCACGCGCGTGTTCGGTATGCCGCCGGAAAATTCCTCCGACATAACTGATATCGACACGGTCGAATGCGTATCGGGCGGAAGATAATCGTTTATGTCGTAATTGACGCTCACGAGCCTGCCAAGGATCAGACATAAAACGAACAGCGGCGCAAACACGGCGAGCACCGCGTATTTATGCTTTACGATGAACGAGTAAAACCGCCTCACGCCGTCGCCTCCCCCGTCACTTCAAAAGTGTGGTTCGCCGCGACGACAAAAAGGCGCACGCCGTCCTCGTTTATTGAACCTGTAGCCGTATAATTGACCGTGCGCAGCAGCGTCACGATCGTTCCCTCGATGTGACAGGTGCCGTCGCTGTCTATCGTGCCGTGAAACGGCTCGCTGTGGTTCATGACGCCGAGCTCGCCCGTCAGGACGCCGTCGTCCTTGCTGACAGTCAGCGTCCCGTATTTTTTTCCGATAGGAGTCTGCATAGAGATGTTGTATCGTCTGGAGTCCATTTTTCATTACCTCCCCTTCGCGGTATATTTTATACCTGACGCGATAAAAGAAAAACGGACAAAACGCGCGTTTTGGGTAATTTGCGGACAAACGTACCACATTTGTGGCATAAATTTATTACACACCTGACCGTAAAATCATCTTGCAAACGTCGTCGAAATGTGTATAATAATATCCGGAGGTGTGACGATGAAACACGAGGAGATCTCACTTCAAACGAAAAAGGCGCTCGCCGAATCGCTCAAGCGGGCGATGAGCAAAAAGCCGTTTCAGAAGATAACGGTCAGCGAGCTGATTTCTGACTGCGGCATAAACCGCAAGACGTTCTACTATCACTTCGAGGACATATACGACCTATTACGCTGGATGTTAGAGGAGGAATCGGTCGAGGTCGTCCGCAGCTTTGATCTGCTGCTCGATTTTGACGAGGCGATAATTTTTGTCATGAACTACGTCGAGGAAAACGACCACATCCTCAACTGCGCGTATGACGCGCTCGGTCGGGACGGGCTGCGCCGCTTCTTCATGTCTGATTTCATCGACATTTGCCGCTCCGTGATCGAAGAAATTGAGGAACGCGTCGGCGTCAGGCTTGAACCGGGCTACCGCGATTTTCTATGTGAATTTTACTCAAGCGCCGTTTCCGGCATCCTTATCGAGTGGGTGCGCGACCGCAGCCGCCGCGACAGAGACGCCGTAACGCGGTATCTCACCGTCGCGATAAGGGATTCGCTCGCCGGCATATTCGGAAAAAACGCGTTCACCGAAAAGCAGCCGTGACATTATGATAAAAAGCTGCCCCCGTACAAAAAGCGGGAGCAGCCTTTGTTTTTTATATAAAATCAACTTTTCCGGACTCGATATCGTAGACCGCGCCGACGGCGCGGCAGCCTGTTTTGTCAAGCGCCCCGCCGATGCTCTGCATGATCACCGCGACGCTGTGCCGGACATTGAGCTCAGACGCCGCCCTGTCGTCCTTCTCACCGCCGATGGCGGCGCTGATCTCGTCTGTGATCGACTTTACGAATCCCTCCTGCGGATGGCTGATCGCCGCCCCGACGGCGCCGCAGTGCGTGTGTCCGAGCACGACGACGAGGCGGCAGCCAAGGTGATCGACGGCATATTCAACGCTGCCGAGCTCATGCTCGCCGACGACGTTTCCGGCGACGCGGATCACAAACAGCTCGCCTATCCCCGCCGAGAAGATACATTCCGGTATGACCCTTGAATCGGAGCATGTAATTATGACGGCGTAGGGAGCCTGTCCCTCGCGCGCCGTCCTGTAGCGTATTTCCGGGGAAATATCCCCGTCCGGCTTTTTTGATTCAATGTATTTGTCGTTTCCTTCGCGCAGGCGCGAAAGCGCCAGCTGTGCCGTTATAGCTGATGAAGCGCTCATTTTTTATGCCCTCCCGTCATTTATATTCCTTTTCGACTATGTCTGCAATGTTCGCGCTCGCCGTCCCGTCACCGTAGGGATTGCTTGCACGGCTCATCTTTTCGTATTCGTCCCGGCTGTCGAGCAGTTCACGGCACGCGGAATATATGACGTTTTCGTCTGTGCCGACGAGCCGGAGAGTCCCCGCCTCGAGCCCTTCCGGGCGCTCCGTCGTGTCGCGCATGACGAGCACGGGCTTACCAAGCGCGGACGCTTCCTCCTGAACTCCGCCGCTGTCCGATATGATGAAATACGAGCGGTTCATCAGGTTGTGAAAATCGTAAGCGTCAAGCGGCTCGATCAGCTTTATCCGCTCGCTTTCGCCGAGCAGCTCATATGCCGCGCCGCGGACGGCGGGATTCGGGTGGACAGGATAAACGAGCTTTATGTCCTCGTATTCGTCAACAACGCGGCGGACGGCGCGGAACATTCTCTTCATCGGTTCCCCGATGTTTTCCCGCCTGTGCGCCGTCATCAGAATCAGCCTTGACCCCGCCGCCCAGTTCGTTATCTCGCTTTTGTAATCGTCCCGGACGGTCGTTTTAAGCGCGTCGATGACAGTGTTTCCGGTGACGAAAACGGTGCTCTGCGGTTTTCCCTCGCGGAGCAGATTTTGTTCAGCCCATCGCGTCGGGGCAAAGTTATATTTCGCGACGATCCCGATCGCTTGTCTGTTGAATTCCTCCGGGAACGGCGAATAAATATTGTGCGTGCGCAGCCCCGCCTCGACGTGCGCGACGGGAATACCGAAATAAAACGCGGCAAGCGCCGAGACAAACGCGGTCGTCGTGTCGCCGTGAACGAATACGAGATCGGGCGCGAAATCCTCAAGCACGCTTTTCATTCCGTTGAGCACGCGCGTCGATATATCAAACAGCGTCTGCCCCGTCTGCATTATCTGAAGGTCATATTCCGGTGAAACGTCAAAGAGAGAGAGCACCTGATCGAGCATTTCGCGGTGCTGTCCCGTCACGGCGACTCTGACATCCGCCCAGCCGCGCGCGCGGAACTCGCGCACAAGAGGGCACATTTTGATGGCCTCCGGTCTTGTCCCGAAGACGACTAATAGCTTTGCCAAATCCTGCTCCCTCCTGTTCTCGAAAACCGGCGCCGCCATGGCAGCGCCGGGATCAATTTAATTTATTTGTCCTAAAATGCGGGATCATTCCGCGTCAGGAATAATCTCTGCTATCTTGCCCGCATGCTTATATATGTGACCTGCGGGAACAGAGCCCCGGACGGAGGAAAGCGGATAGACGCGGGCGCATCTGCCGACGACTGTTCCCGGATTGAGCACGGAGCCGCATCCGATCTCAGCAAAATCGCCAAGGATCGCGCCAAACTTGCGCAGTCCTGTTTCGATCGTGCCGTCAGCCGTTTTTACGACGACGTTTTTCTTGTCTCCCTTGACGTTTGAGGCGATCGAGCCCGCCCCCATATGCGCGCGGTATCCGAGGATCGAGTCGCCGACATAATTGTAATGCGGCACCTGAACGCCGTCAAAGAGGACAGCGTTTTTCAGCTCCGTCGAATTTCCGACGACGGCGCCTTTGCCGACGATGACGGAACCGCGGATGTAGGCGCAGTGGCGCACCTCCGCCCCCGCTTCGATGACGCAGGGACCCGCAATGCTCGCGGTCGGCTCGACCTTCGCCTCGCGCGAGATGTAGACTCCCTCGCTCGGACTGTAATATTCCGCTTCCGAAAGGCTCTCGCCGTATGATCTGACATACTGGGCGATCAAAGGCAGCGCCTCCCACGGATAGCGGCAGCCGGAAAACAGTTCCGGTATTGATGTGTGGGAGAGGTCAAACAGCGCCTCCGTGAAAAGTGCCTCGCTCCCCGCGTTTATTTTATCGTTTGTCACTTGTTTTATCCCCCGAACTTTTGCTTGCCGTCAATCATATTATCTGCTCTCGTAGCCCTTTTCCTTTATGAGCCCGATGAGCTCATCAACGACTGAGGCGCACATTTCGGGGTCTTCCCCTTCCGCCATGACGCGGATCAGCGGTTCCGTGCCGCTCTTGCGCAGAAGGACTCTTCCTGACTCGCCGAACCGGGTCTCTATGTCCTTTACACGCGCGAGAACGTCCGGGTCGTTCATGACGGCGGCCTTGTCCGTGACCTTTACGTTGCGGAGCACCTGCGGGAAGATCGTCACGGCGGAGGCGAGCTTGCCGAGCGTCGTTTTGCGTTCGAGCATTTCCTCCATCAGCATGATGGCGGTCAGTATCCCGTCGCCTGTCGTGGCGTATTTCTGAAGGATTATATGGCCTGACTGCTCGCCGCCGAGCGAATATCCGCTTCTGAGCATTTCTTCATAAACGTACCTGTCGCCGACGGTCGTCTGTACCGTGTCGATCCCGACCTCGCGGAATGCGCGGTAAAGCCCGGCGTTTGACATGATCGTCGTGACAACCGTGTTCTTTTCAAGCACGCCGCGCCGCTTTAATAGGCAGCCGAGGATATACATTATCATGTCGCCGTTGACGACGCCGCCGTTTTCGTCGACCGCGATGCAGCGGTCTGCGTCGCCGTCAAAGGCAAAGCCGACATCGAGCCTGTTCGCCTTGACATATTGGCAGAGATGCTCGATATGAGTCGAACCGGCTTCGTTGTTTATATTTCTGCCGTCCGGCTGGGTGTTTATGACGTGCACCTCAGCGCCCAGAGCCTCAAACACTGCCGGGGCAATTCTCCATGAAGCGCCGTTCGCGCAGTCAAGCCCGACCTTTATGCTCCTGTACGAATGGGCGGCGACTGATATGAGATAGCCGACATAGCGGTTTCTTCCGGCAACATAGTCGATTATCGCGCCGATGCGCTCCTTATGGGCGAGCGGGATATCGTCCCCCTCGACGGAGAGCGCGGAGAGATTGCCGTCAATATACGCCTCGACGAGCGCGAGGATAGAATCGTCCATCTTCTCGCCATGGCGGTTTATAAGTTTTATCCCGTTGTCGCTATATACGTTGTGGGACGCCGATATCATAACGCCGCAGTCAAAGCCGTCCGTCCGCGTGACGTATGAAACGCTCGGCGTCGTCGTGACATGGAGCATATACGCGTCCGCTCCCGACGAAGTTATACCGGCGGCGATCGCGTATTCAAGCATGTAGCTCGAAAGCCGCGTGTCCTTTCCTATTGTGATGCGCGGTTTATAATTGCGGTCGCGGCAG
The DNA here is from genome assembly GCA_947630625.1 of uncultured Clostridia bacterium. Classification (GTDB taxonomy): domain Bacteria; phylum Bacillota; class Clostridia; order Oscillospirales; family CAG-272; genus DTU064. The sequence continues at coordinate 73,491 of CANRIL010000009.1, read as the reverse complement.
CCCGATATGGGCGAAGCAAAATACCAGCCGAGGAAGCGCCCGATCCTGAACGCGTGCTCCGCGGTCAGCTCGCCGTTCGCCTCTCCGCGGAAGCCGTCCGTCCCGAAATATTTGCCCGCCGTAAGTCCTTCGCCGACAACGGCAGCCTCACGGACTCTTAAAGGCGCGTCCTCGCGGATGATGTCGTCCGTCGTTATGCCAAACAGCTCGCAGAGCTGGGGCAGCTTGTCGAGCCTCGGTTCGGTCTGTCCGACCTCCCATTTTGACACCGCCTGGCGCGAAACGCCGAGAGTGTCCGCAAGCTCCTCCTGCGATATTCCGAGTGAGGTGCGGTAGTAAGCTATTTTGTCCCCGATCTTCATTTATGTATCAAAGCCTTTCGATATATGTTTCATGATAACATTATATTATGTAAGTCAGGGTCTTTGCAACCAAGTTTTATTTATATTTTTTCGCCACTTTCGGTTGCACTGCATGATTTTTTCGCGATTTTGCACGCTTTTGCCGTGTGAATCAAGAAAATCAAGCCCCGCCGCCGCAACTTTTGTTTGAATCGATTGCCTTGAGGTCAACGAAGACAGCGCCGCCGGACGTTTGCCGCGCGCATGACGGAGAACGGTCGAAATCAGCCGTCAAGCCCGTAAAGGCGGCTGTATTTTTCTTTCAGGTAGTCGATATAATAGCGCGGCGAAAACTCTTCACCCGTGCACATCCGGAATAAAACGTCCGGGTCGTACATCGCGCCGTGGCGGAAAATATGCTCGCCGAGCCAGTCATTTATCGCCTTCGTCGAGCCGGACGATATTGCCGCCGGAATGTCGAGCTCACGGCTCATGACGGAATAGATCTGCGCGCCGTAAGCGGAGCCGAGCGCATACGTCGGGAAATAACCGACGGAGCCGCCCGACCAGTGCGAATCCTGCAAAGCGCCGCTTCTGTCGTCAGGCACGTCGACTCCGAGATATTCCTTATATTTTTGCCGCCATACCTCCGGTATCCTGTCAACGCCGTAAAGCCCTGCTATCATGTCGCGCTCGATCTCATAGCGGACGATTATATGGAGCGGATACGTCAGCTCGTCCGCCGCCGTGCGTATAAGAGACGGCGTGCTCACGCAGCACGCGCGGTAAAATTCAACGTCGCTGACGTTTGAGAACACCTCCGGGAACAGCTCGCGTATGCGCGGGAAAATGAGGCGGCAGAACGGCTCGCTTCTGCCGATTATATTTTCATAAAAGCGCGAGATCGTCTCATGTATCGCCATTGACGCGCCGCCCGCGATGCAAGTGCCCTCGTATTCGTCGCCGGAGCCGAGCTCGTATAGCGCGTGCCCGCCCTCGTGGACGACGGAATACATCGAATTCGTCAGATCGTCTTCGTAATAATGCGTCGTGATGCGAACGTCGTTCTTGCTGAAATTTTCGGTGAACGGATGCTCCGTCTCGCCTATCGAGCATCTGCCGCGGTCGATCGCCATGACCTGCATCACATAATCGGACAGCTCGCGCTGTCCGGCGACCGGGAAGCGCGCGTGCATGAAGCTGTCGTCTATGGCTTTTGCCTTGGTGACGCGCGAGATCAGCGGGATCAGCTCGCGCTTCAGCTCGCCGAAAAACTCATCGCACCGCGCGGTCGTAAGTCCGCGCTCGTAAAAGTCGAGCAGCGTGTCATACGGGTCGTTGTCGGGCTTATAATAAAGCGCAAACTTGCGGTTGGTGTCGAAAATTTTTTGCAGATACGGCGCAAATGACGCGAAATCGTCATTCTCCTTCGCCGACCTCCACACGTCGGACGCCTCGTTCGTCAGCGCCATGTACGCGATATATTCGTCCTCCGGGATGCTCCTTACATAGTCGATATCGCGGCGGTAAACCTCGATCTCGCGCCGCGTCTTCGCGTCGAGCTTATCCCTGTTGTCGTAAAGATAATCGACCGCCTCCGACAGTTCCTTTGACATTTCGAGCTTGTAGGACGCCTCGTTCAGTATTTCCAGCGACTCCGAGACGCGCGCCTCAGCGCCGCGCGGCGCAGCCGTCACCTTGTCATACGTCATGATCCCCATCGCGTGCGAGTACGCGCGGATCTTTTTCATATAATCCCTGTACGTTTTTTCAGCCGTTTTGATATCCATGATATTTCCCCCTTTTGTTTTTTCAATCGTCGGCGAGCCGCGGAAGTCCGGACCCGCATTTGCCCATCAACATGAGCTTGAATTTATTCGCGAAGTGCTTTTTGTCGATCAGCGCCTTTGTCGCCGCGTCCTCGCAGACGCCCGTCCTGATATAGCGGTCGAGCGTATCATACGTGAAGCCGAGGTTGTCCTCGTCCGTCCTGCCGCACAGCCCGTCCGACGGGACCTTGTCAACGATGTGTGGCGGCAAGCCAAGCTCGCGCCCGATCATTTTCACCTCGCAGACAGTAAAGTCGGAAAGCGGGCTCACGTCTCCCGCCGCGTCGCCGTATCTTGTCGAATAGCCGACCCAATCTTCCGAAAGATTGCACGTGTTTATGACCCTGCCGTTGTTTGACTGGGAGACGGCGTAAAGCGTCGCCATTCTCAGCCTCGGCGCGAGATTGATGACCGACTGCGCCGACAGCTCCGGCATGCTCTTGAGAATTTCTGCCGTCAGCGCGTCGTATGATGATTTGATATTGATCACCATGTGCCTTATTCCAAGAAAATTCACAACGTCATACGAAACGTCAATGTCGCTCTGTTCGCCGTTCGGCATGAGGACGCCGATAACGCGCTCCGCCCCGAGCGCCCGTACGCAAAGCGCCGCCGCAACGGAGCTGTCCTTCCCGCCGGATATGCCGATAACGGCGGAGCACCCGTCGCCGTTTGCCGCGAACCAGCCGCGTATGAATGAAATAAGCTCGTTTACTGCCTTTTTGCTGTCAAACATATCGTAATAGCCGCCTTTTTCTCGTCTTTTTTATAAGTATACAACACTCCGGCGCGGATTGCAACAACAATCCGCGCCGAAACGAAAATCCCCTCCCGCAGCTGCCGCCGCGGGAGGGAGTCGGTTGATTTTATGCTTCCTTGACGGACAGCTTCCTGATGCGCTCCTCGATAAAATTATCGACGTTTGCCCTGTCGACGCCGAGGACGTATGATATCTCGTCCCCAAGGATGCGCTGGGCGCGCTCAAGAATGTGTTCGTCCGCAATGTGGAGGCGCTTCTTCTTTAAAGTCTGTTCCTCGCGGCGGGCGCGGAGCGTCCTGATGAGCTCCGTTAAGCGGCGAGGTTTGTTTTCGAGAAGAATTTCGGAAAACGCTTCCTTGCGCTGGTTGTCATTGTCTATCCAGATATTTTCCGCGTTCGGCATGTAGCTGATTATGCGGTTGACCTCGTCCGCCGTCATAGCGGAACGGATGCGCGAAACGAGCTTTTCATTGTCGGTCGGGACGTAAACGAGCGAACCCGCGTCATAAAGCGGACGCAGAACGTAATATTCCGTCTTCTCGCCGTAAAACTCGTTTTCGGTTATGTCCTCGACCTGACAGATCCCGGACTGGCTGTAAATTATCTTCTCCCCTATCGCGTATTTTGTACTCATGATATCATAACCCCATCAGATCGAGTCCGCCGTGCGTGCGTTTTCAGCGGTGTTGGCTCCGCTGTCCTTTCCGTACTCGCGCTCATCGGCGGCGCCGTTGCCGTCAAACATACATTCCTTGTGTGCGCATGTGCCGTAATGCAGACAAAAACGACAGTCATGCTCGCGCATAAAGGACTTCTTCGAATTTCCTGTCTTTATCCTTCCCATAATCGCTCCACCCCCGATCTTTCAAAAGCCGCAAACATATCGTTACCGTATAGTGTGGGCAAGTGTACATCTTATGTAAATATTGTACCATATTCTGTGTTTTTTTCAATAGAGAGATTAACTAAATCGACGCGAAAAATCGGCGCGGGTTATGAGCATTTTTATTGGATTTACACGCTTCCCGCCTGAAAAAAAGCTTTGACAATCGGGCGCATGTATATTATAATATTGGGAAAGAGTTTTAATCGGACATTTGGACAATGGATAAGACGAAAAGAAGATGCGTGGTCGCCGCCCTATCCCTGCTTGCGGCGGCAAATACAGTGATGATCTGGGGCAGCTCCACCGTGCCGATCGCGGACTCTCTCGCTGAAAGCTCGGTTGTCGCGAGACTGCTTTCGCATATTTTAAAAAACTTCGAAACGATCCCGCTTCATATTCTGGTGCGCAACATCGCGTACATAGCGGAGTTTTTATGCCTCATCATACTTTCGGCGCTGCTTATATATTTTATAACGGGTAAAAAAACGATGGATAAAAAGAAAAGACGGTTTGCGATCACAACGGTCGGCGTGCTTACGGCGCTCAACATAATATTTATCTGGGTCAACTCCTCGATGTCGGCAGATGACTCCGCCGCGAAAAGCTCATTTTTCGCGAAGCTGCTGTCGCATATTTTTCAGGACGCCGAATTTGTAACGCTCGAGCTGTTTGTGCGCAAATTGGCGCACTTCACCGAGTTCGCATGCCTCGGCATGCTCTCGATTTTGCTTCTCTACTTTATATTCGACGCCGACCTTCGCCGCACATGGTCGATGACGGCAGCGCCCGTACTCGGCTGCCTTTTCGTCGCGTCGACGGATGAGACGATACAAGTCTTCTCCGACAGGGGAAACTCCGTCTATGACGTGATACTCGACCTTTCGGGGTCTGTTTTCGCGATCATTATCTTCTATGCCGCGGCGCTTTTGTTTACGAGCATTTCCCGACGCTGCGCCGCATCATCAGCCGTGAAAGAATCGGTCGGTCACGACGGCGATATCGCGGACGGCGAGGCAGACGAGCCCGATGATACGGAAACCGACGGCGAGCCCGATGATACAATAACCGACGGCATACAGGGCGAGCCATATGATACTGAGACGTACGGCGAGCCCGATGAAACAGCAGCGAACGTCACACCGGGCGAGCCGGAAGATACGAAGACGGACGGCGAACCTGACGCGCCGGAAGAATAAATCTTAAAATAACGCGGTCAGAAGCAGCGCTCAAGGCGCTGCTTTTTGCATGTCTCGGTGTTGCCGCAGTGATAGCAGAGCTCGTTGTCGCACGTGCCGCGAGATGCGAAAGTCACGATGTTCTCCGTCGTCGTCTCGGCGATATTGTGCAGCGCCTCCGTCGTCAGAAACGCCTGATGCGAGGTGACGATGACGTTTGGCATCGAGATCAGCCGCGCGAGCGTATCATCGTCTACGATGTGGCCGGAATAATCCTCAAAGAAAATGTCGGACTCCTCCTCGTAAACGTCGAGGCACGCCGCGCCGACGATGCGCGATTTTATTCCGGCAAGCAGCGCCTCCGCGTCGATCAGCGCGCCGCGGGACGTGTTGATGATGACGACGCCGCGCTTCAGCTCGTTTATAGTGTCCTTGTTTATCATGTGGCGCGTTTCGTCCGTCAGCGGGCAATGGAAGGATATGATGTCCGATTTTGCGTAAAGCTCGTGCAGATCAACGTAGTCGATCCCCGCATCCTTCGCCGGGAACTTGTCGTAAGCGATAACGTTCATGCCGAACCCGCGGCAGATGTCGATAAATACGCGGCCGATCCTGCCCGTGCCGACGACGCCGACGGTCTTCCCGTGCAGGTCGAATCCGGTCAGCCCCGACAGGCTGAAATTGAAATCCCTCGTCCTGATATACGCCTTGTGTATGCGGCGGATCGAGGTCAGAAGCATCGCCATCGCATGCTCGGCGACGGCGTACGGCGAATACGCCGGAACGTGCATGACGTGCAGCTTGCCGAACGCGTATCTGACATCGACATTGTTGTATCCCGCGCAGCGCAGCGCGATAAAGCGGACGCCCTCGTTATATAAAATATCAATGACTTCGGCGTCAACGGTGTCGTTGACGAAGACGCATACTCCGTCATATCCTGCCGCGAGCCCCGCCGTGTCCGCCGTCAGCTTCGGCTCATAAAATTTAAATTCGATGCCCGCCTTCTCCCCGCAAATACGGAACGGCTCAACATCATACTGCTTCGTGTCGAAAAATGCTACCTTCATTGCGTTTTCCCTTTCATATAATATATTGTAGCCGGATTTGAAGGCGAAAAATCGCCGCCCGGCCGAATTTTATGAAAAAATCGCACCTCTCCACGCGGCGACGAGCTTTTCCGGCGTCCACGCGGCGTTTGCCGGACTTGTTGACGGCGCTGTCGCCGTCGGGATTTCGAAATCCGGGAAAAAGCGGCGGAAATACCGCTCAGCCGTCCGCCCGTTTAAAATGACGCGCCTGATCGGCGCCTCCCGGCAGAGCCGGGGAATATCTGTCGGCACGACGCTGCGGATCGACGCGTCGCTCGAACCGTTTATCTCGCAGCTGTCAACGACATCCCAGAGCGCGAGCTTGTGCCGCCGCAAAAATTCGCGCTTCTCCGCCTCCGTCTGCGGGACGGTATCATCAAAGCACCCGGCAAGGACGCGCCAGAACCTGTTCTGCGGGTGCGCATAATAAAACGACGCCTCGCGGCTCTTTTTTGACGGAAAGCTGCCGAGGATCAGAATCTCGCTTTCGCCGTCATATGCCGCGCCGAATTCGTGAGCCAGCCTTTCCATAAATACGCCCCCTTTGTCTTTTATATTTTACCATAAAATTAACCGCCCCGCAAGAAAAAAACGCCCCCGAACGGGCGCGCAGACAGCCTTTTTATTCGAAAAATTTATCGCGGCAGGACATTTGTCCTGCCGCGATAGTGTGGAAACGGCTGGAGTCGAACCAGTGACCTCTTGGATGTCAACCAAGCACTCTAACCATCTGAGCTACGCTTCCATATTATACGCGCTCATCCGTGAACGCTTTGCTATTATATCACATAACCTCGGCGATTGCAAGTGTTATTTTTCATTTTTACGGTAAATTTTATAAAAAAGATTTGATAATTTCGATTGACACCCGCCGACCGATGTGATATTATTATTTTACCACACATCTTTATACAGAAGCAGACCTGTATAAATTATACGTATCCCTAACAAACGATAGAAATCTAATACAATCTGAATATTTTTTCCTAGTCAAGGAATGATATACAGGTAAAAATGTATCCTCATCCTTGACTAGGGAGATTTCTGTCGTTTGCTTATAGCTCTCGATTACAGGTCTTCTGCTTGGAGATGTGTGGTAACATCGAGGATACGTTTTTCGTGCGCCCCGATGGGGCGCATTTTTTTATTTTATGGAGGTGTTACCATGGATCCGGAAGAATACGCGGACATTGTAGATCAGCTTTACAAAGAGCATCTTGAGCACGAAAAGCGGAGGCGCAGCTATTACCGTTCGTTCAAATACCGCACGCCGCGCTGGGAAAAAAGCAGAGGTTCCCTTTTCAAAAAATTCGGTCATATCCCGCCGAACATCTCAATTGCGGAAATGCTGCCCGAAGGCATGCCCGAATACAAGGTGCGCGCGTTTCTGGGGGTCGACCTCAACATCCTTTTCGGCATGAGGTTTTACGACATCATAAGCGAAGAGGAATTCGCCGCATATATCAAAACGGCGGTCGAGCTCATGCTTTCCGGCGCGCCCGCAGCGCCTATGACGCTGCCCGGAACCGACGACGGCAGCACCGGTTTTGGCGGAGATATAGTACTGCGTTAAATTAATAAACAAAAATCCCTCCGGATTCGGCGGGATTTTTTCCTTTTCGCGTGTTGACTTAACCTGAGTTCGGAAGTATAATAGATGTGTATAATATAGTTAAAAAGCAAACATCGCCCGTCGTTCGGCAAAAGGAGCATCATGGCAAAATATTACAACGAACCTTCGCGAACATTCAATGAATACCTTCTCATTCCCGGTTACTCTTCCGCGGAATGTATTCCTGCCAACGTTTCGCTGAAAACCCCGCTCGTCAAGTTCCGCCGCGGTGAAACCCCCGCCCTCTCCCTCAACATCCCGATGGTGTCAGCCATCATGCAGTCCGTCTCCGGCGACAGGCTCGCCGTTGCGCTCGCACGTGAGGGAGGGCTTTCGTTTATATACGGCAATCAGACGATAGAGTCAGAGGCTGCAATGGTCGCAAAGGTCAAAGGCTACAAAGCCGGCTTTGTGGAAAGCGACTCGAACATCAAGCCGTCGGCAACGCTTGCGGACGTTCTCGCGCTCAAGGAAAAGACAGGCCACTCGACCGTCGCCGTCACTGACGACGGAACATCGACCGGTCTTCTGCTCGGCATCGTCACCGGCCGCGACTACAGAGTCAGCCGTATGTCCCCCGACCTTTCGGTCGAATCGTTCATGACGCCCGCCTCCCGCCTCATAACAGCCCCTGAGGGCACCTCGCTCCGCGAGGCGAACGACATCATCTGGGACAACAAGCTCAATTCCCTCCCGATCGTTTCCGCCGACGGGCACCTTCGCCACTTCGTCTTCCGCAAGGACTACGACAGCCACAAGAAGAATCCGCGCGAGCTGCTTGACGAGGAAAAGCGTTACGCCGTCGGCGCAGGGATCAACACGCGCGACTATGAGGTGCGCGTTCCCGCGCTCGTTGACGCCGGTGTGGACGTGCTCTGCATCGACTCCTCCGAGGGCTTCACCGAATGGACGCGCCGCACGCTCAAATTCATCCGCGACCGCTACGGCGACACCGTAAAGGTCGGCGCGGGCAACGTCGTCGACAAGGACGGGTTCCGCTTCCTCGCGGACTGCGGGGCTGACTTCGTAAAGGTCGGCATCGGCGGCGGCTCGATCTGCATCACACGCGAGACAAAGGGCATCGGCAGAGGTCAGGCGACGGCGGTCATCGAAGTATGCCGCGCAAGAGACGAATATTTTGCCGAAACAGGCGTTTACATCCCCGTCTGCTCGGACGGCGGCATCGTGCACGATCATCATATTACGCTGGCGCTCGCGATGGGCGCGGACTTCGTCATGCTCGGCAGATATTTCGCCCGCTTTGAGGAGAGCCCGTCCGAGAAGGTCAACATCAACGGCACGCTGATGAAGGAATACTGGGGCGAGGGCAGCAACCGCGCGCGCAACTGGCAGAGATACGACCTCGGCGGCGCGGCGAAGCTCAGCTTTGAAGAAGGCGTCGACTCTTACGTTCCGTACGCCGGCAGCCTTGCCGACAATGTTGAGCGCACGCTTGCGAAGATCAAGTCCACGATGTGCAGCTGCGGCGCGATCTCGATCCCCGAATTCCAGGAGAAAGCGACGCTCACGCTCGTCTCATCGGTCAGCATAGTCGAGGGCGGCGCGCACGACGTTATCCCGAAGCCTACGAACAAGCCGCTCGGCTGATAATACATAAAAATCAAAACGGGAAGCCCTAAAAAAGCTTCCCATTTTTTCGAAATCAACAATTTCTTTTCACGCGGGTATAATAAGACTATGGAAAACACGGATAAAAACGAACTTAAAGAGCATATAGAAGCGCTCCGCCGCAAAATCGAATATCACGCGCACAGATATTATGTGCTCGATTCCCCGGAGATAAGCGATTTCGAATATGACGCGATGTTTTCGGAGCTTTTGCGGCTCGAAGCCGAGCATCCGGAGCTCGATTCGCCGACCTCGCCGACAAAGCGCGTCGGCGGCGCGGTGCTTGAGGGATTTCGCGAGGTGCGCCACACGTATCCGCTTCGAAGCCTTTCCGATGTCTTCTCGTTTGACGAGCTGCGCGCGTTTACATCTCGCGTCCGCGAGGTCGACCCCAACGTCACTTTCTCCGTCGAGCCGAAGATCGACGGGCTCTCCGTCTCGCTCACATACGTTGACGGCGAGTTCACCGTCGGCGCGACGCGCGGGAACGGCAGCGTCGGCGAGGACGTGACGGAAAATCTCAAGACGATCGGCTCGATCCCACTCCGCCTTCCGGAGCCGCTGTCGCTCACGGTGCGCGGCGAGGTCTACATGCCGCGCGAAACGTTCAACAAGCATAACGCACGCCGCGAGGCTGAGGGGCGTCCGCTGATGGCGAATCCGAGAAACGCCGCCGCCGGTTCCCTGCGCCAGCTCGATTCAAAAATCGCCGCCTCGCGCGGGCTCGACATATTTGTCTTCAATTTTCAGGGCGGCTCGCTTTACGCCGACGGGCACGAGCCGGAAACGCATTCGGAAACGCTTTCCCGCATGCAAGAGCTCGGCTTCAAGGTGCTGCCTCACAAAATCGTCGCGTCAAATGACAGTGAGATAACGGAGCACATTGAAAAGATCGCCACCCTGCGCGACTCGCTTTCATTTGATATAGACGGCGCGGTCGTAAAGGTCAACTCCCTTTCCCTCCGCACTGTTCTCGGCGAGGGGACGACGACGCCGAAATGGGCTGTCGCGTACAAATACCCGCCCGAACAGAAGCGGACAAAGCTGCTCGATATCGTCACCGCCGTCGGGCGCACGGGCGTGCTGACGCCGACGGCAGTTCTCGCCCCCGTCCGCATCGCCGGTTCAACCGTGTCGCGCGCGACGCTGCACAACATCGACATCATCCGCGAGCGCGACATCAGGGTCGGCGACACCGTGATCATACAGAAGGCGGGCGACATCATACCGGAGATTGTCGGAACTGTCGCCTCGGAGCGGACGGGAAACGAAACTGTCTGGCAAATGCCGGAGGTCTGCCCGTCGTGCGGGGAGCCGCTCGTTCATGACGACGCGGATGAGGACGCCGACGGCGGCGGGATCGTCCGCTGCATAAACGCGCTCTGCCCCGCCCAGCGCGCCCGCAACATCGAGCATTTTGCCGAGCGCGCCGCGATGGATATTGAATCGTTAGGCCCATCGGTGACAGCCCTGCTCATTGATTCCGGGCTGATAAAAGACGCCTCCGATTTATATTCCCTCAGGGTCGACGATGTGGCGTCCCTTGAGCGGATGGGCAAAAAATCGGCGGAAAATCTGCTCGCCGCGATCGAAAAATCAAAGTCCGCCGGGCTTTCCCGCCTGATATACGCGCTCGGCATCAGGCAGGTCGGCGTTGTCGCGGCGGCGGCGCTCGCTGAGCGGTTCCGCAATATCGACGCATTGATCTCGGCGACCGAAGAACAGCTGACGGAAGTTCCCGACATAGGTGAGGTAACGTCGCAGCTCATCCGCGAATACTTTGCCGAGCCGCGCAACCTTGACTATATCGAAAAGCTGCGCGCCGCAGGCGTCGTCATGGAGATGACGGACGCGGCCCCGCGCGCCGACACGCTCTCCGGGCTCACGTTCGTGCTGACCGGCACGCTGCCGACGATGACGCGGGACGAGGCGTCCGAGCTTATAAAATCGGCGGGCGGAAAAGTTTCGTCCTCCGTCTCAAAAAAGACGAGCTACGTCGTCGCCGGGGACGCCGCCGGGTCAAAGCTCGACCGCGCGAACGCGCTCGGCGTCCCCGTGATAGGTGAAGAGGAGCTTTTGGCGATGATCGGTCAGACGCCGGTCAAAGGTTGAAAAAGCGCAATATTCCGCGGTAGATCGCGCGAGCGTAAAGTCCGGGGCTCTCCGCCATCAGCGTCGCCTCGCCGTAATTCGTGATGAATCCGAGCTCTATCAGCGTCGCGGGCATCGACGTGCGGCGGAGCACGTAAAGCGTCGGCCTCGCGAATACTCCGCGGTTCGGCTCGCCCGTCGCCTCCGAGACGGATTCAACTATATCGACAGCCAGCGGGTACGCGGCGGACAAGAGCGAATACACGTACCCCTCCGTCCCCGTGGCGGACGGCAGATCGGACGCGTTCGCGTGCAGGCTGATGAACCATTCGGCGCCCCATGAATTCGCGGCGTCGACGCGCGCGCGCAGGCTTGACGCGTTGCTAGTGCCAAGCTGGGTCGTCGGCGTCGGGCGCGACACGCGAACGTCAAAGTTCCCGTCCTCCCGCAGAAGGTCGGCCGTCCTGATCCCGATCTCGTAAACGAGGTCCTGTTCGCGATAGCCGTTTCCCTCAGCGCCCGAATTCGGGTTCTGCGGATTATGTCCCTGATCGATGAATATCTTTATCATTCTCCCTACTCTCCGTTTTGACAAGGTATTTATTATATAATATGCGGCAAACGCCGTCTTGGGGAGAAACTGTGCGCTTTTTGTGCTTCAAGGAAGGGGTGAGCCGAGGTTATGGAAGAATTTCAGCATCTGCTCGGCGCCGTGCGCCGCGCGGTCACAGATTATAATATGATAGAAAACGGCGACAGCGTTGCCGTCGGCATGTCCGGGGGCAAGGATTCGACGCTGCTGCTCGCCGCCCTCGCTGAGCTGCGCCGATTTGCCGGGATAGATTTCAATCTCTTTGCCGTCACGGTCGACATGGGATTTGAAGACATGGATTTTTCCCCGATCTCGGAGCTTTGCCGCTCGCTCGGCGTTCCGTATTACACGGTCAAAACCGAGATAGGCAAGCTGATCTTCGAGGTCAGGCAGGAAAAAAATCCGTGCTCGCTGTGCGCCAAGCTGCGTCGGGGCGCGCTTCACGGCGAGGTTAAGGCGCGCGGCGGCAACAAGCTCGCGCTCGGGCATCACTATGACGACGTTGTTGACACGTTCATGCTCAATCTCGTTCACGAGGGCAGGCTCAGCACATTCGAGCCCGTTACATACCTTTCACGCCGCGACTTATATATGATCCGCCCGCTTATATACGTCCGGGAGTATGAGTCGCGCAGTCTTGTTGAGTCTCTCGGGCTTCCCGTCGTCAAAAGCGCATGCCCCGCCGACAAAAAGACGGAGCGCGAATCAATGAAGCGGCTGCTCGATTCGATAGACAGCGACTACCGCGGGATCAGAACGCGCATTTTCGGCGCGATAGAGCGTTCCGGCATCGACGGCTGGCACGAATCCGAGCGCGGCAGAAAAAGCTGAAAAATAAACACGCGAAAACGGCGGGGATGGATTCGTTTACTCCATCCCCGCCGGTATTTTATTGAAATTTTATCTTCCGCCCATGTGAAGGACAGCACCGATAGTTTTAAAGAATATCTTTAAATCGACCAGAACGCTTCTTTCACGTATGTACTTCAAATCAAGCTCAAGCCATTCGTCAAACTGAATGTCGTTTCGCTCCGGCATGATCTGCCAGTAGCACGTCAACCCGGGCTTGACAGCCAGCCGCTGCATCTGATATTCGTTATATTGATCGACCTCGCGCGGCAGCGGCGGTCTCGGCCCGACAAAGCTCATGTCGCCCTTGAGCACATTCCAGAGCTGCGGCAGCTCGTCTATGCTCGCCCGCCTGTAAAACTTGCCGACCCGCGTGATCCTCGGGTCGTCCTTGATCTTGAACACGGGACCTGTCATTTCATTCTTGTCAAGCAGATCGTCAAGCTGTTTTTCTGCGTCAACTACCATTGAACGGAATTTATAAAGCTTAAACGGTTTGCCGTTCTTGCCCTTACGTGTCTGGGCAAAAATCGGCGACCCCTTCGGGTCGTCTATGACTATTGCCAAAGCAAAAATCAAAAGGAACGGAAACAGGACGACGAGGGCGAGGAATGAAACGACGATGTCAAATGTCCTTTTTGCAAACAAATATCCGCGCCGCTGTCTGACTTCCGTCTCGGTGAGAAGCTGGACGTTGCCGGCGGTCTCTTCCGCCTCGACAGTCTCCTTCTCCCCGACTGCATCTTTTATATCCATTGGAACTTCCTCGTTTGGAATATCTGTCAAAATATTATTTTTACGGCAGCGTAGTTCGACAAATAACAGCACGACTCACTGCACAGAACACAGTATATCACACTTTCATGAATAATGCAACAACATTTTGTGGCAAAATCCACATTTTCGGCTCAAAAGGCGATATTAGTCCGAACTGTATGTCAGGGTGTATTCAAGCTCGCATTCTCCCGACCTGAAAATGAAGCTGTTCTTGCCCCTTCCCGCTTGAACGGACAGCTAAAAATTACCGCTCAAAAGGCGACATTATTCCGGACTGTATGTCAGGACGTATTCGAGCTCACACTCTCCCGACCGGAAAACAAAGCTGTTCTTCCCCTGTTTGAGCTGCACGGTCAGATAAAAATCTCCGCCGCGCCGACGGCAGACGGGTGCCCCGTCGCATGTGACGGGCGCGCCTGCCGCGCTTTTTCCGTGTATCGTCACGGTTGAAGAGTCAATTTTCGTGCCTGATTCCGGGTCGACGATATAAATCTCCCCGTCCGACGGCAGCGGGCGCTGATACGTAGTTTCTTCCGTATAACATTCGGATATTTCCCCGGCGAGACCGTCAACGTCGTCCCTTATCTCTGAAAACCCGTAAAATATACTTCCGCCGTAAGATATGAGCTCGCGCGCGTACCCGATCTGTTCCTTCATCTCGTCGACCGCGCCGGCAAATCCCCATTCGTCCGTGCCGTATTTGTACGCGGCGTGGCTAATGAGAAAATCGACCCCCGTCCCGTCGAGCTGCGCGCACCACCAGTCGGCAAGGACTGCGTAAGGCGCGCTTTTGTGCCCGAAATTCCAATATATCTGCGGCGCGACATAATCTACATAGCCGCCTCGCACCCACGCGAGCGTGTCACAGTATATCGACTCGTAAGCTTCAAACCCGCGCGTCGCGCTGCCACCGTTTTCGCCGTCGTCGTTCTGCCAAATGCCGCACGGCGCGATCCCGAACGCGCAATCCGGGTCGGCGGATTTAACGGCGTCAAAGCACGACTTCACCATTTTATTTATGTTCTCTCGCCGCCAGTCGCCGAGCTCTTTCCCGCCGCCGTATTTTTCATACGTCAAAGCGTCGTCAAACGTGCAGCCGTCGACGGGATAAGGATAAAAATAGTCGTCAAACAGCACGCCGTCAACGTCGTAATTTTCGACGACCTCGCGCACGCCGTCGGCTATCAGCTCTCTTGCGTCAGGATTTCCAGCGTCAAAATATATCTCGCCCGCGTATGAAACGGTCAGCTCGGGCGAGGTGCGCGCCGGGCTTGTCAGCGGCAGATCGTCGACCGTTTTCGGCTTTTTGACGCTGCCCCCGCGCGTCACACGTAAGGGATTGACCCACGCGTGAACGTCTATATTTTTGCTGTGCGCGTGCTCGATCAGATATGAAAGCGGGTCAAAGCCGTCCGGCAGCTCGCCGTCCTTTTCGCCGGTCAGGTATTCGGAGACCGGAAATATTTTTGAATCGTACATCGCGTCGGCAGCGCCGCGCACCTGAAAATAAACGGCGTTGCAGCCGATTTGTCCGGTCAGCTCTATTATCCGGTCGAGTTCTTCCTTCAGTTCGTCCTCTGACATGCCGCGTTTGCTCGGAAAATCGATATTGTATACGGTCGCGATATATATCCCGCGCACCTCGCGCACCGGCTCGCTGTATTCCGTCGTCACGGTGTCGGGGGGCTCTTCTGTTTTTTGGCTGCATGAGGTGAGCGCGGACATAAGCAGGAGCAGCGACAGCATTATATTAAACAGTTTTTTTACCATGTCAGCTCACCTCCCGCCGTTCGGATACGTTTATATATATTTGCGGCGTCGCCCTCTATATGCGAAACACTTACGAATAGATTGTACCATAAATCGAGCGCCGCCACAAGGTCAAAATGTCGGAAAAGCACGAAAAAAGGCACCACCGGGGTGATGCCGTTCTTTTTCGGATTCGTCAGATGCGCTCTTTGACCTTGGAGCTCTTGCCGACTCTGTCGCGGAGATAATAGAGCTTCGCACGGCGAACTTTACCGCGCCTGATAACCTCTACCTTTTCCACGTTGGGAGAATGGATCGGGAACGTCTTTTCGACGCCGCAGCCGTAAGCGACGCGGCGAACCTTGAACGTCTCGGAGATCCCGCCCCCGCGGCGGCCGATAACCGTACCTTCAAAAATCTGGGTACGAACTCTCTGTCCCTCTTTGATCCTGTTGTAGACCCTTACGGTGTCTCCAATGTTGAACTGAGGAACTTCGGTCTTCATCTGCTCATTGACAAGCATGTCGATCTTGTTGTTCATCCTTCTGACCTATCCTTTTCTTGCGATATCGAGACGTTCATGCAGAGCGGCAGCGGACCGCCTCGGTGTGCTTTGCCGCACACGGTTTTGATTATATCATAAAAAACCGCGCATGGCAAGAGTTTTTTAAGAAATTTTTTACTGTTTCACAAATATAGAATCGAAAAAGTGATTGTAATTTATCCTTCATTATGTTAAAATAATAAAAGTGAATGAAAGGAGCGTTGACGGCATAATGAACAATGGCATAAACAGAAATGATACTCCCGGCCGCGAAAGCGGCGTTAACGATATAGAGGACAGAGTCAGGGGCGGCAGACCGACACCCGGCGCGGCTCCGGGAGCCGCACGGAGCACCTCCCCCGCCCCGGAGACGAGAACAGGCATAAGAAAAATCGTCCGCGACGAGTTTGACGACGACGAATTCAGCGACCGCAGGGCGTCGCCTCGCGCCGGTGAGGACAATGCAGGCGCTGTACGCGGTGCGAGCCGCAGAAGCGCGCCGTCAGGCGTGCCCGGCGATGGCAATATCGGTGCGGCGCGCGGTGTGAACCGCGGGAACGCGCCGGTCGTGCCCGGTAATGATAACGTTGGCACGGCGCGCGGGGTGAGCCGCGGGAATGCGCCGGTAGTGCCCGGTGATGATAACGTTGGCACGGCGCGCGGGATGAACCGCGGGAATATGCCGGTCGTGCCCGCCGAGGACGAGAACGATGATCAGGCGGTTCCCGGCATGGCTTACAAGCCGATCGCGTTTGATGATGAAGAAATGGGAGTGGCGGTGGACGAGGAGGAAGAAGACGAGGGCTTCCCCGCCGTGCTCTATGACTGCGCGGAGGCGCTTGTCGTCGGCTTTTGCTCGATAGTCCTCGTGTTTACGCTGCTTGTCAGGCTCGCCGTCGTATCCGGCAGCTCGATGGAACAGACGCTTTATCAGAATGACATCCTGATCGTGTCCGACATCGCGTTTGAGCCGAAATACGGCGACATCGTCGTATTCCAGAAGCTCGGAACATGGCTCGGCGATGACGCGGTCGTAAAGCGCGTTATTGCGACCGAGGGACAGACGGTCGACATCAATTTTGAAACCTGGACCGTCACTGTCGACGGCGAGGTCATTGACGAAAGCAAATACTTATATCTCGCCCGTGACGCCGTGAGGACGGCGGACATCAAATTCCCGATCACGCTCGGCGAAGGCGAACTCTTTGTGATGGGAGACAACCGCAACCACTCGACGGACAGCCGATTCTCCGACATGGGCGTTGTCGACGAGCGGACAGTGTTCGGGCGCGTCATAATGCGCGTGTTCCCGCTGAACGAATTCAAAATTTTCGGAAGGTTTGAATAATGCCGGGCGAAAACATACAGTGGTTCCCCGGTCACATGGCGAAAACGCGCCGCCAGATAGCCGAGGATCTAAAACAGGTCGACGCCTGCCTTGAGCTGCTTGACGCGCGCATCCCACAGTCTTCGCGCAATCCGGACATCAAAAAGCTGCTCGCGGGAAAGCCGTCGATAATTCTGCTCAATAAATCGACCCTTTCAGACCCGGCGGCAAACGAAGAATGGCTCGCGTATTATAAATCTCTCGGTCAGTCGCCGCTTTTGATAGATTCCGTGACCGGCGAGGGGACCGGGCGGATAACGCCCGCGCTGCGTTCGCTTTTGTCGGACAAGCTCGCGCACTGGGAAGCGCGCGGGATGACGGGACGCCGCATCAAGGTTATGATTCTGGGAATCCCAAACGTCGGCAAATCGACGCTCATAAACAGGCTCGTCGGCGCGAAAAAGGCAAAGGCTGAGGACCGCCCCGGCGTCACGCGCGAAAAGCAGTGGGTGCTGACAAAGACGGGACTTAATCTGCTCGACACGCCCGGCGTGCTCTGGCCGAAATTCGACGACAGAAAAACGGGCGAGTCGCTTGCGTTCACCGGCGCGATCAAGGATGAAATACTCGACACGGAAACGCTCGCCGCAGCCCTTGTCGGCAGGCTGCGCCATATGTATCCGGCGGAGCTCTCCGCGCGGTACAAGCTCGGAGACATGTCATCATTTAAAGACGTGTCGGACTATGATTTGATGCTGACGATCGGAAAAAAGCGCGGCTTTCTGATCTCGGGCGGCGAGATCGACTCAGAAAGAACTTCCTTTACACTGCTTGACGAATATCGCTCCGGCAAGCTCGGCAGGCTCACGCTTGAGCGCCCGCCCGTGCGGTGACTGCAATGCTTGAATATACGCTTGAAACAAAATACGCGGCTGAAGGATACGCTCTCATCTGCGGCACGGACGAGGCGGGGCGCGGATGCCTCGCGGGGCCCGTGTTCGCCGCCGCGTGCATTCTTCCGCCGGGGCTCAATATCGACGGATTGAACGATTCAAAAAAGCTCCCCCCGAAAAAGCGGGAGGCGCTTTACGATATCATAACAGAAAAGGCTGTCGCTTTCGCGGTCGCCGAATCGTCGGTCGCCGAGATAGACGAGCTTAACATACTTGAGGCGTCGCAGCTCGCGATGCGCCGCGCCGTCTCAAAGCTCTCCCCCGCCCCCGATCTCGTGCTCGTCGACGGGAACGTCGCCCGGATGTTTCCGGTGCGCGCCGTCACCGTCGTCCACGGGGACTCGATCTCGCCGTCGATCGCCGCGGCGTCGATACTCGCGAAGGTCAGCCGTGACCGGTTGATGGTCGAGCTTGACCGGCTCTACCCCGAATACGGATTTGCGAAGCACAAGGCGTACTGCACGAAAGAACACGAAGAAGCGATCCGCAAATACGGCGTCTCCGAATGCCACAGGAAAACGTTCATGTCGTTTCTCACGAGCGAAAGGCGGCGTCGGGGATGAACGGCTGCGCGCGTGCAAAAGGCGACGCGGGTGAACAGGTCGCATCAGACTATCTGCGCTCCAAGGGCTACGAAATCGTTGAACGGAACCACTACACGAGCCACGCAGAGCTTGATATAATCGCGCTTTCCCCCGAACGCGACGCCGTTGTATTCGTTGAGGTAAAATCGCGGGCGCTGAGCGTCGCCGCGGAATACGGTAGACCGGCGTCAGCCGTCGGCGTGAAAAAGCAGCGAAATCTGATCTTCGCCGCCGAAGGGTACATGAGGACGCATCCCGACCTGTTTTCCGGCAGGAGCGTCCGAATAGATGTAATTGAAGTCTACACGGAGGACGGTGCCCCGCCGCGCGTCCACCATATCCGCTCTGCCGTGACGGCGAAGAGCGGCTACAACAAGCGGCGGCGGTAAATCATGACACCTGCCATGCGATAAAAAAGCGGGGACAAACGCCCCCGCCAAACGGTTATATTTTATTTTTCGGTTTGAATGTCGCGCACGCGGTCTGGCCTGAGCTGTTTGCAAACGTAGGACCTACCTGTATGCGCCTCGCGGTGCAGAAGCTGTCGCCGTCGTGATACGCGCAGTTTTTTACGTCGCAGACGATGCCGCGGATGTGCTGAGGCGGGCGTCCGTCTCCCATCTCGACATTGAAATATTCATTAGGGCCGAAAAGAGCCATAAATTTTTCACTCCCTTAAAGTCACATAATTTCATTAATAGTTTTGCCTGATACTGCCGCATTATACGAAAACCCGAAAGGAGCAGCCTTGTCAGTTTTTGCAATTTCAGATCTTCATCTCCCGGGCGGCGCCGGTATAAACAAATCTATGAACATTTTCGGTCCGCGCTGGCAAAACCACACGTCGAGACTTGAATCGTCGTGGCGCGCCTGCATCGGCGGGACTGATACCGTCGTCGTCGCCGGGGACATATCGTGGGCTATGACGCTCACGGACGCGAGGGACGATCTATTGTTCCTCGATTCTCTGCCGGGCAGAAAAATTATAATCGAAGGCAACCACGACTACTGGTGGCAGACAACCTCGAAGCTTGACGCATTTTTTACTGAAAACGGGATCAAAACGATAAAACCGCTCCGCGCGGACGCCGTAATGGCTGACGGGCTCGCGATCTGCGGGACGCGCGGCTGGTTTTCCTCGGAGGCGGCGCAGTGCGCCTCATACGACGCCGACTATGAAAAGATCGCGCGGAGAGAAGCGTCGCGTCTGCGCGCGAGCATCGACGCCGCGCTTGCGCTCACAGGCGGCGACACGGCTCCGCTGCGCGTATTTCTGCATTTCCCCGCCTCCTTCGGCGGCGAGGAATGCACGCCGATAATGGAAACTCTGCGCGAGCGCGGAATAAGCCGCGTCTGGTTCGGTCATGTCCACGGCAGCTATTCTTATCCGAGCGCGTACGAGGCGGGAGGGATCATGCACTGCGCGACCGCGGCGGATTATCTCGGATTTGCCCCGCGACTGATTACGTAAACGCAAAAAACGCGCGTATTTTTTTGACGATTATTCCCTTTCGTCCCGCCAAACTGTTGACAAAGCGGAAAAAACATAATATAATAGCTTGGTGCTCCGCGGCGGCTTTTGTTTTGCTTTATGCCGCGCACAAAAAGACAATTTTTCAGTATGACTATCTTGGAGGAATAACATATAATGGAACTTATCAAGAACGAGAAAATTGAATCGAACAAGCACGAACTGCAGTTCAAAATCGACCACGACAGTTTTGAAGCCGCATGTTCCCGCGCCTACAACCGCGAAAAGGGCAAGCTCAACGTGCCCGGATTCCGCCGCGGCAAGGCTCCCCGCGCCATCATTGAAAAGATGTACGGCAAGGGATTCTTCTATGAGGACGCGCTCAACGAGCTCATCCCGGAGAATTACGAGGCAGCCGTCAAAGAGGCGGGGATCGACATCGTAGGTCAGCCCGAATTTGACGTTGTTTCGATCGAAGACGACGGCGTTGTAATCAAGGCCGTGACATTCGTCGTGCCCGAAGTCAAGATCGAGGGCTACCGCGGGATCGAGGCGACGAAGACGACATATACCGTGACCGACGAAGAAGTTGATCACGAGATCGAACACGTCCGCGAGCACAACGCGCGTGAGATAGACGTGACAGACCGCCCCGCCGAGATGGGCGACGTTGCGAACATTGACTACGAGGGCTTCTGCGACGGCGCGGCGTTCGACGGCGGAAAGGACGAGGGACACGACCTCAAGCTCGGCTCCGGCAGCTTTATTCCCGGATTCGAAGAGCAGGTCGCAGGTCACAGCGTCGGCGAAGAATTTGACGTTACGGTCACCTTCCCCGAAGAGTATCATGCAAAAGAGCTCGCCGGCAAAGAGGCCGTCTTCAAGTGCAAGCTCAACGCGATAAAGCATGACGAGCTTCCCGAACTTGACGACGAATTTGCGAAGGATGTCTCCGACTTCGATACGTTTGCGGAATACCGCGAGGACATGAAGCGAAAGATCGGCGAACGCAAGGAAAAGGCAGCGGACGCCGAGGTCGAGGAGCAGCTTATTGACTACCTCGTCAAGCATCTTGAGGCGGACGTTCCCGCGCCGATGTACGACGCCGAGGCTGAAAACATTGTCCGCGACTACGACATGAGACTGCGCAGCCAGGGGCTTGACCTCTCGACATACATGAAATACACGGGACAGACGCTTGACACGCTCCGCGAGCAGGTTCGCCCGCAGGCTGAACGTCAGGTAAAGACGCGTCTCGCGCTTGCCGAGATCGCAAAGCTTGAAGGCATCGAGATCACCGACGAGGCTATTGAGGCTGAGTACGCGCGCATGGCGGAAGCTTACGAGGTTGAACTCGACCGCGTCAAGGCCGCGATCGCGAAGGAGGACGTTGCCGCCGACCTGAGGCTCAAGGCAGCGATCGACCTCATAAAGGCAGCCGCAGTCATCACGGAAAAGGCTCCCGAAGAGAAGCCTGCCGAGGATGAGGGCGCATCCGAAACGGACACACCGGCAGAATAATCGGTTTTTACTGCCGAATATCGACCGCCGCCGACAACGGCGGCGGTCATTTGCATATAAAAATTCGCCCATGACACATATAATCATGCCAACATCCGGTATATAATATACTGTTGTGTGCATCAGAAAGAAAAATGAATACTATGGAGGTATCAAAATGGCACTCGTTCCAACCGTAATTGAACAGACTAACAGAGGTGAGCGCGCGTATGATATTTTTTCGCGCCTACTCAATGACAGGATCGTCTTTCTTGCCGACGAGGTAAACGATGTAACGGCGTCGCTCGTCGTGGCTCAGCTCCTCTTCCTTGAGGCGCAGGACCCGGACAAGGACATCTCGCTCTATATCAACTCGCCGGGCGGCTCCGTCTCCGCCGGATTCGCGATATATGACACAATGAACTATATCAAGTGCGATGTCTCGACGATCTGCATCGGCATGGCGGCGAGCATGGGCGCTTTCCTGCTCTCTTCCGGCGCAAAGGGCAAGCGCATCGCGCTCCCGAACAGCGAGATCATGATCCATCAGCCTCTCGGCGGAATGCAGGGGCAGGCGTCCGATATAAAAATTCACGCCGACCATATCCTCCGCACAAGAGAGAGACTCAACTCCATCCTCGCGAAGAACACGGGCAGGTCGCTTGAGGAGATCGCCGTCGCAACGGAGCGCGACAACTTTCTCACCGCAGCCGAGGCGAAGGAATTCGGGCTTATCGACAAGGTATACGAAAAGCGCGCCTGACGCGCGCCGAGTCGTCATCTCCGCCGGTGCGATTTTTTTGATTTAAGGCATACGATTTGATGCAGCTGCCGCAGCTGCACAATTGCCGCGATTGCTAAAATTGCATAATTGCCGCGATTGCATAATTGCCGCGATCTGCACGGCGGACTTGACTTCACAATAAAAAATGAGCCGCCGGAGCGAAAAATTTCCGATTCGGCGGCGGGGAGCTGACTTTATGCCACAAAACAACAACGACAACAGGCGCGGCAGCGAGCGCAGATGCGCTTTCTGCGGGAGAACAGAGCATCAGGTGCTTTATCTGATCCCTTCCCCTACGGGTATCTATATCTGCGACAGCTGCGTTGAAGTCTGCAACGAAATAATTGACGAGCACATCAACAGAAATCCAAGCGGCGCGGGGCTCTCGCTTGAGACGCTTCCGAAGCCGCGCGAGATCAAAGCGACGCTCGACGAATACGTGATCGGACAGGACGCGGCGAAGCGCGCGCTTTCCGTCGCGGTCTACAACCACTATAAGCGCGTGCTCAATCGCGAGTCAAAGCAGAAAAACGATGAGGATTACGTCGAGATACAGAAATCAAACGTCCTGCTGTTGGGACCGACAGGCGTCGGCAAGACGTATCTTGCGCAGACGCTCGCCAAGACGCTGCAGGTCCCGTTCGCGATCGCAGACGCGACGACGCTTACCGAGGCAGGTTACGTCGGCGAAGACGTTGAAAATATCCTGCTCCGCCTGATCCAGGCGGCGGACTACGATATCGAGCGCGCCGAGTACGGGATCATTTATATTGACGAGCTCGACAAGATCTCGCGCAGAAGCGAAAACCGTTCCATCACGCGCGACGTGTCCGGCGAGGGCGTACAGCAGGCGCTTCTGAAAATACTTGAGGGCACTGTTTCGAACGTTCCGCCGCAGGGCGGGCGCAAGCACCCGAACCAGGAGTTCATCGAGATCAACACCGAAAACATCCTCTTCATCTGCGGCGGCGCGTTTGACGGGCTCGCCGAGATAATTGAGCGCCGTCAGGGCGGCGGCTCGATCGGATTTGACGGAGAGGTCAGGAGCAGAAAGGAAAAGCACGATGTCGGCATATTCCGCGACGTGACTCCGCACGATATCGTAAAATACGGGCTCATCCCGGAGCTTGTCGGGAGAATTCCCGTCATGGTGGCGCTCGACGAGCTCGACGAGGACGCGCTCGTCAGGATACTTTCCGAGCCGAAGAACTGCCTCTCAAAGCAGTACAAAAAGCTGCTTGAGCTAGACGGCATCGAGCTCCGGTTTGAAGAGAGCGCGCTCCGCGCCGCCGCCTCGCTTGCGCTCGAACGCAACATCGGCGCAAGAGGTCTTCGCTCGATCCTCGAAGGCGCGATGGAGCCGATCATGTACGACGCGCCTTCCCGCGAGGGCATAAAGACGATCACGGTCACGGAAGACGTTATAAGAAATCACGCCGAACCGATCTACGCGTAAGATCGCCCGCAGATATGATATTTTAAAAGGGAGCCTTAAAGAAAACGGCTCCCTTTTTTATTTTATTCCGAGGACGATTATTCTGTCGCTGTCGGGCTCGGTATGAAGCTCTGTCTTTGAAAATCCGGCGCGCGAAAACATGTCCCTAAATTCATCCGCGGTCGGGGCGTAAAGCTCGTATTTTTTTATCGACTCGACCGATTCATCTGACATTCCGGCGTGCGTATAAACGTCGGCGGCGAGCGCGAATCGCCCGCCGTGCTTCAGCACACGGCACACCTCGCGGAGATTTTCCGACGGGTTCGGCCAGAAATAGAAGCTCTCGACGGTGATGATCTTGTCAAAGCTGCCGTCTTCAAACGGCAGCGCCTCGACTGACGCGCGGACTATGTTCATCTTCCCTGTTCGTATATCGTCCGCATTGTTCTCGCGCGACAAGGAAACGGACACGTCGGAATAGTCGACACCTGTCAGGTGCCCGCTCGTTATTTCGCCCGACATTTTCCGCAGCGCAGCCCCGCCGCCGCAGCCGATGTCGAGCACTTCATCGCCGCCGTCAAGCATGAGCAGCGATATCGCCCATGATGTCAGGTTCGCGTGGCTTTCGTTCATTCTGCCGAGCATGATGCGCCCGGCGTCTCCCGCGGGCTTTCTCGGATTTCCGATTTTTGTTATGCTCTCGCAGCTCTCATCCCTGTTTTCCATACGCAATAATATCCGTGCGGCACAAAGAAAAGCTTTGCGCCGCACAGTCGTTTCCTTATATTATTTTTATCTTTCGGAGGCCTTCTCGGCGAATACTCTTGAGCCGTGCTTCGTCTTAACGACGACTCCCGACATCGGCGCGACTATAACGGAATCCTCCCTGTCCGTGACCTCTCCCGATGTGATTAGGACTTCCCTTTCCTCGTCCTCGAAATCGAGCACGATCACGTCATCGGAGCGGTTCGTCGCCGTATAAAGCGTTGATTGACCGTCGCCTCTGCCGAACATGAAGAAGCCGTCTATCCCGAAATAGCAGAGATACAGCTCTCCCTTTTTGTAAACGTCGTTTTCGCGGCGCACCTCGCCCATCCGGCGGTAAAATTCGGTAAGCTCCGTATTCTCGCGCCCCCACGGGAAAGGCAGGCGGTTGAACGGGTCCGAATACCCCTCGACTCCGGCTTCGTCGCCGTAATATATCGACGGTATGCCCGGTATCGTCGCGTTTATCATATAACCGAGGCGCACGAGGGCGACGCCCTTTGCGTACTGCTCCGCCGTCATACGTTTGACCGCGAGCTCCGCGTTTGTCTTGCCGTCCGCGGAATCGCCGGCTAAAACAGTTATTATGCGCGCCGTGTCGTGAGTCCCCATAAGGTTCATGACCGCGTGGACTATCTCGCGCGGGTAATGCTCCCAGATCACCGACAGTGCGCGCGTCAGCCCGTCGCCGTCGTGCTGGATCAGATATTCGATCAGCGCCGAGCGGACGGGATAGTTCATCACGGAGTCGAGCTGCTTGCCGGTAAAATAACGGCGGCGCTGCCCGTAAGCAATCTTACACGACGCGTCCTCCCAGACCTCGCCTATTATGAGCGGCGTGACGCCGCGCTTCCCCGCCGACTTATGAGCGCGCGCTGCGAGCGCGTCCACAAATTCATCGGAAAGCTCGTCAACGACATCGAGCCGCCAGCCGGAAACTCCCGCCGACGTATATGTGTCGATAATTCCGCTGCCGCCGCTTATATAATCAATATACGACTTGTCGCGGCTGTTGACTCGCGGCAGTATTTTGATCCCCCACCACGATTCATAATCGTCGGGATAATTATAAAACGAGAACCAGCGGTAGTATTTCGAATTCTTTGAATGATACGCTCCGAGCCCGTCATACGTGCCTTCGCGGTTGAAATACTTGCTGTCGCTTCCCGTATGGTTGAACACTCCGTCGAGGATCACGGATATCCCGCACCTCTCAGCCGCTCTCAAAAGCGAGTTGAGCGCGCGCTTTCCTCCGAACATTGAGTCGACATGTTCAAAATTTCCCGTATCATACTTGTGATTTGAGTGCGCCTCAAATATCGGGGAGAGATAAATGCACGTGACGCCGAGCGATTTGATATAGTCAAGCTTGTCGCGGATGCCGTAAAGGTCGCCGCCGAAAAACGTCTCATTGGCGAGCGGCGCGCCGGGATATTCAGGATATTCCGTTATCCCGCCGTTCCAGTCCGCCATTTTGGCGTACGGCTTCGGCGTCGTTTTCCCTGACGATGCAAATCGGTCTACAAAAATGTGATATATTATCCCGCCGTACCATGATTCCGGCGCGGGATATTTGCGTTCATATACGGTTAGCGCAAACGCGCCGTCCGCAAACTGGTCGCCGCGCAGTTCGGGCATGCCGTCTCTTCCCGACTGCTTGACGTACATTTTGTCGCCGTTGTGCGACAAAAAATCAAAGCCGTAATAGTAAAGCCCTGTTCTGTCTCCGAACATTTCCGCCACGTCCGCCATTTTGAGCGTCACGGCAAAAAGATCGGCTCCGCAGTCAAGGCGCACGCGCTCCATCCCGATCCTGACAGAGTCGCCGCCGGATTCTCCCCAAATGTACATCGCAACATCGTGCGGCATCGTCGCGCGCGGCAGGCGCAGCTCATACCGGACGGTTATCTCGCGCGAAAAAGCGCCGTGCGCGGTATATGTTTCGCGCCCGTCTTCGCCTATTATATACCGTCTCAGCGACGGACGGATATATGGCGGGTATATATTGTATTCACTCATAACTACACTGTGAGGGTGTCTTTTTTCAAAAGGCACCCCCACATCCTTCCGGGATAGGTCCTATAGAATTACGGCGAGCAATCAATAAATGCTCTTCATGTGCCAGATTTTTTCGGCATAATCCTTTATGCTGCGGTCAGCGGAGAAATATCCCGCGCCGGCAATGTTATATACCGACTTGCGGTACCACTCGTCGTGGTTCTGATAGTCCGCCAGCGCGCGCTCATACGCGGTGATGTATGAGTCATAGTCGGCGAGGCACATATACGGATCGGCGACACCGTGACCGTGTATGAAATAGTCCGCGATGTTGGCAAACGACTTTCCGTTGAATCCTGCCGTCAGCCTGTCGACAGCGGCGCGCAGGCGCTCGTTCGAATTATAATATTTCACCGAATCGTATCCGTTGCGCCAGAGCTCGTCGACTTCGGGCGTGTGCAGACCGAAGATATAGATATTGTCGCTGCCGACGGCCTCCGCCATCTCGACGTTCGCGCCGTCGAGCGTTCCGACCGTGAGCGCGCCGTTTATCATGAACTTCATGCAGCCCGTTCCGCTCGCTTCCTTGCCCGCGAGGGAGATCTGTTCGCTTATGTCTGACGCCGGCATGAGCACTTCAGCCGCCGAAACCTTGTAGTCCTCAAGGAAGACGACGCGAATTCGGTCACGCAGACGCGGGTTCGCCTCTATGTCGGCGCTGATATTCCAGATAAGCTCGATTATGCTCTTCGCCATGTAGTAGCTCGGCGCGGCCTTTCCGCCGAAAATGAACGTCTGCGGCAGCAGGTCGGAGTTCGGGTTCGCAAGGAGCTCGTTATAGAACGTGACGATTTTCAGGACGTTTAACAGCTGGCGCTTATACTCGTGCATGCGCTTTGCCTGAATGTCGAAGATGCTGTCCGTGTCGAGGGAGATGCCGGTCAGCCCCTTATAATAATTCGCGAAGCGTACCTTGTTCTCGTGCTTGATCGTCTCAAGCTTTTTATGGATCGTCGTCTTGTCGGCATAGTCGGCAAAATCGGCGAGGGCGAGCGAATTCTTGCGGTAATCGGGTCCTATCGTCTCGTCAAGCAGCTTTGCGAGCGCGGGGTTCGAATAGCAGAGCCAGCGCCTGTGCGCGATGCCGTTCGTGACATTCGTAAATTTGTCGGGCGTGTACTTATAATAGTCGTGGAAAATCGTGTCCTTGAGTATCTCGGAATGGAGCGCCGACACGCCGTTGACCTTATGAGATGCGACGACACTCAGATTTGCCATTCTGACCTGGCCGTAGCCGACGATGCTCATGCGGGAGATCCTGCCCCAGTCTCCGGGATATGCGTTCCAGAGGTCGGCGCAGAAGCGGCGGTTGATCTCGCAGACGATCGTGTAAATTCTCGGCAGCTTGATCCTGAAGAGGTCTTCGCTCCACGTTTCAAGCGCCTCCGGCATAACAGTATGGTTCGTGTACGATATCGTCTTTGTGACGACCTGCCATGCGTCCTCCCACGTGTAATTGTACTCGTCCATGAGAATACGCATGAGCTCCGGAACGACGAGCGCCGGGTGCGTGTCGTTTATATGGATCGCAACCTTGTCGGCAAAGTTGTTGAGCGTGCCGTACATTGAAAGGTGATCGAGGAAGACGCTCTGGATCGACGCGGAAACGAGGAAATACTGCTGCGTCAGGCGCAAAAGCTTGCCTTCCGTGTGCTCGTCTGAAGGATAGAGCACCTTCGTGATTATCTCCGCGTTCGTGTTCTGCTGCATTGCGCGGATATAGTCGCCCTGCGAGAAAAGGTTCATGTTGAACGTCTGATTCATGCCCCTCGCGCGCCACAGGCGGAGCGTGTTGACGGCGCGGCTGTTGGCGCCGGAGATCATGAGGTCATAAGGCACAGCCTGCACTTCCGTATAATTTTCGAGCACGGAATCACAGTGACCGTCGTGCCACGTCTCGTTTATATGCCCGTCAAACTTTACCGTGATGTGTTTGTCCGTCCTCGGTACGAGCCAGCATTCGCCATCCGGGAGCCAGACATCCGGCAGCTCAAACTGCTGACCTTCAACTATCTTCTGCTTGAAAAGTCCGTATTCATAGCAGAGCGAGTAGCCGTTCGCGCAGTAACCGAGCGACGAAAGCGAATCCATAAAGCACGCCGCAAGTCTGCCAAGACCGCCGTTTCCGAGGGAGGGGTCAGGTTCAAGCTCATAAAGCTCGTCGAGCGAAACGCCTATATCAGAGAGCACCTTTCTGTATTCATCAGCTAAACCGAGGTTATAGAGATTGTTCTTGAGCTGCCGCCCAAGCAGGAACTCCATGCACAGATAGACGATGCGCTTGCCGTGTACCTTCTTGATGTCCTTTTTGTACTCGGCGCGCATCGAGGTAAGTCTGTCCTTCACCGTCATGACGGTCGCCTTGTAGATCTGATCTTTTGTCGCTGCCTCAACGGTCGTATTGAAATACTGAGACAGCTTGCGTTCGAGCTCTTCTCTGATAATACGTGGGGACTGTGTGTTCATAAAAAACTGTTTTCCTTTTTTCGATGTAATTTAAAGCCTCTCGTAAAGAGACATATAACCTTGGGCAGACGCTGCCCATGAGAAATCGCACTTCATCGCGCGGCGCATGAGCGAGATCCAGCGCTTCTTGTCACGGTAAATGCTCGTGGCGTACCGCATCGTGTAAAGCATGTCGTGAGCGTTGTAATTCGTGAACGTGAAGCCGTTGCCCTCGTTCGTGTATTCGTTGTAGGGCTTGATCGTGTCGTAAAGCCCGCCCGTTTCACGGACGATCGGGACAGCACCGTAACGCGAGGCGATCATCTGCGAGAGGCCGCACGGCTCGCTCTGCGACGGCATGAGGAACATATCGGCACCCGCATATATGCGGCGGGAGAGGTCCTTATTGAATTGCAGCAGCGTCACAACTTTGTCGGGGTAGCGGCGGGCGAGATATGCGAAATAGCTCTCATACTCGGAATCGCCCGTGCCGAGCATGATGAACTGGACGTTGTCATACAGATATTCTTCGATCACACGGCGGACGAGGTCGAGCCCCTTGTGCTTGACAAGGCGCGTTATCATCGCCATCACCGGCACGTCTGCCGCGACGGGCAGACCGAGCTCCTCCTGGAGCGCAGCCTTGCAGGCGCGCTTGCCGGAATATGCTCGCGCGCTGTAATTCGCGGGGAGCACGGCGTCCGTTTCCGGATTATAAAGCTCCGTGTCGATCCCGTTTATGATGCCGGAGATCTTGTCGCGGTACAGGCGCAGCACGTGGTAGAGCCCGTGCGAATAAAATTCGCTCTGTATCTCCTCGGCGTATCTCGGGGAAACGGTCGTCACCGCGTTTGCGCAGACGACAGCGCCCTTCGTGAGATTGATGTCGCCGTCATATTCTACGATGCCGCGCACCGTCGACGGCAGACCGAACACGTCGCCGAGAATTTCCGTTCCGAAAACGCCCTGGTATTCGATATTATGTATCGTATAGACCGCCTTGACCCGGCGATAGCGCTCGTCTCCGGAATAAAGAGTGCGAAGATAAAGTATCGAGGACGCCGCCTGCCAGTCATTGGCGTGCAGAACGTCCGGGAAGAAGTCGAGGCAGCCCATGAGGTCGAGCACTGCCCTGCCGAAAAACGCGAATCTCTCCCCATCGTCATAGCTGCCGTAAAGGGATGAACGCTTGAAATAATATTCGTTGTCTATGAAATAGAAGATAACGCCCTGATGCTCGCACTGGAATATTCCGCAATACTGGTCGCGCCATGCAAGCTTGACTGAAGTCTCGTAAACGAGCTTCATTTTTTCTCTTGCTTCCGCCGAGATCGTCCCGTAAAGCGGGATGACGACGCGGATGTCGCTTTCCGGATACGCCGCCTTGAGCGCCGCCGGGAGCGAACCCAATACATCACCGAGGCCGCCCGTCGCCGCGAACGGGACAGCTTCCGAACCTGCGAATAAAACTTTCATCTCATTTCCTCCCTTGAAATAACGGGTGATACCGTTTTTTTACAGTTTACAATCACCGACGAATTATTGTATCACATATTTTCCGGAATTGCAACAGCAAATTGAATTCCGGGAACATGTTCGCAAAAAAATCCGCGCGCTTCGCGCCCGAAAACGGGCGCGGAGCGCACGAACGACCGCATATTCAGATCATACGTCCCTTGGCAACGTATATCGGCATCGAGCGCGCGCCGGAAAGCGCCACGCCGTCGCGGATGACGACATCCTTGTCTGTCAGTACATAGTTGAGCGAAACGTTATCGCCCGTAAACGTGTCCTGGAAGAGGATCGAATTCTTGACAACGGTCTTCTTTCCGACCTTGACGCCGCGGAAAAGAATGCTGTTCTCGACCTGCCCGTCTATGACGCAGCCGTCTGCAATGAGCGAATTTTTCACGTTCGCCCCGTCCGAATACTTTGCCGGCGCTGAATTGCGCACCTTTGTATAGATCGGGCGGTTCTTCGTCTCAAAGAGCTCTTCCCTTATCTTCTCGTTATGTATCAGCTCGAGCGAATGATCAAAATAGTCGAGCATCGACGAGATGACGGCAAAATATCCGTCATACCTGTAGACGCGGAAGTTGGCGTGCCCGATATTGCGCCCTATCACGTCGCGGTTCATGCTGACATAGTTGTGCGCTATGGCGTCGAGCACCATTGTGGTGATATAGCGGCGGCTCATGACGACGATATTGAGCGACACGTCTGCCTCGCCTGAGAAATCGGTCGGATACGACCTGATATCGACGATCTCACCCTTTTCGTTCGAGGTGAAGAGCGAGTTTATGCGCGCCTGCTCCGGCGTCAGATTCATGTGCTTGACGGCGATCGTCATATCGGCGTCATTCTTTATGTGGTCGTTGATGATGTCGTTGAGGTCGATATTGCAGATAACGTCGCAGTCCATCATGACTATATAATCGTCGGTGATGTGCGTTATCGCGTCGTTGATGCTCTTGAGCGCCTCGAGTCTCGTTTCATAGAGCGCGTTTCTGTTGTTCGCGAAAGCGGAGATGAACGGCGGGAGTATCTTTATACCGCCGCGCGTGCGGGCGAGGTCCCAGTCTTTGCCGCTGCCGAGGTGATCCATCAGCGAATGATAGTTATAGTGCGTGATTATATTGACGTTTGTGATCCCGGAATTGACCATGTTTGAGAGCGGGAAGTCAATGAGCCTGTACCTGCATCCAAACGGGACGGATGCAAGCGTGCGCATCCTTGTCAGCTCCGAAATATTGGAATCATGTATATTCGAAAAAATTATACCTGCTGCCGACATTTTATTTTATTCCTTTCTTCGCCTTATTTTTTCCGCTCACGATCAATGCTCGGCGGCGTTGAGCATCGTCCCGTCCGGAACGATCGTCTCCGGTTCGAGCTCAAGACCGGGGGCGAGAAGCGTGATCCCCGAGGCGGCGTCCTTCGGCTTGCCGACCGTGCTGTCGGCTCCGATGACGGTGCCGCTGCCGACGATGCTGTAATTGACGTTCGCGCCTCTGCCGATCCTCGCATCGCTCATTATTACCGAGTCGCGGACGTATGCCCCCTCCTCGACGACAACGCCGTTCGACAGCACGCAGTTTTCAACGATCCCGTAAATTTTGCAGCCTTCCGTGACGATCGTATTCTTGATCTGCGCGTTCTCGCCGACGAAGTGCGGCGGCTCCGCGTTGTTCCTCGAATATATTCTCCAGTCGCGGTCGTGAAGCACGAACTTCGGCTCCGAGCCGAGCAGGTCCATGTTCGCCTCCCAGAGAGACGAAAGCGTCCCGACATCCTTCCAGTAGCCCCTGAACGGGAACGTGAACATCCGGCAGCCGTCGTTGAGCATCGCGGGGATTATATCCTTGCCGAAGTCGTTTGACGAGGCGGGGTTCTTTTCGTCGCGGCGCAGATAGTCAGCGAGTATCTTGCGGTTGAAAATGTATATGCCCATCGACGCCTTTGTGCTCTTCGGATGCTTCGGCTTTTCCTCGAACTCGTAGATCCTGCCGTCCTCGTCCGTGTTCATGATGCCGAATCTGGACGCCTCCTTGAGCGGGACTTCGAGCACGGCGATAGTCGCGTCTGCATTCATGCGCTTGTGCGCGGACAGCATCTCATCGTAGTCCATCTTATAGATGTGGTCGCCGGAGAGGACGAGCACATAATCGGGATCGTACCGCTCGATGAACGCGAGATTCTGATATATCGCGTTCGCCGTTCCGCGGTACCAGTCCGAGGATTTCTTGCCCTGATACGGCGGCAGCACCATGACGCCTCCGGTGTTGCGGTCAAGGTCCCATGGCTGCCCGTTCCCTATATATTCGTTCAGAACGAGCGGCTGATACTGCGTCAGCACGCCGACTGTGTCTATCCCGGAGTTGACGCAGTTTGACATCGGAAAATCAATTATCCTGTACTTGCCGCCGAACTCAACGGCAGGCTTTGCGGTCGTTTCCGTAAGGCTGTAAAGTCTGCTGCCCTGACCGCCCGCGAGCAGCATTGCAACGCATTCCTTTTTCTTATACATAATTCCTCCTAATATCAGGTCTTATCGTATTTGTATACACCCGCGACACACCGCCGGGTGGAATGTTTTATGTTTCAGGTTTGTCCGTTCAGAAGAGTGTCGTCCGCAGCGTCCCAGTCGAAAAGGACACCGTTATCAATGACAGACGCGTCAAACCTGTAATGTGCCGCCACGGTCATCGAACCTTTCACGAGAAAATTTTCCTCACGGTCGCGCTGCCCGCCATTGTGGATTATATATGCGTGACCGAATGCATCTCGTTTATCCGAAACGATGCCTATATGCTTGTTTTCCCCGAAAATGACGATGTCGCCGGGCTGCCATTCTTCCGTTTTTTCGATATCCGTCGTCAGCGGTACCGCATGCCTGTCAAAAAACACGCGCAGATTGCGGACACGGCGAAAATCTATCTTATCGTCGCGCTCGGTGACTCCCGGATAAGCTTTTGGGTCTGATGCTATGTCCGCATCGACCATTTTCATAAGAGAATATCCGGCATTTCTGAATGCACGCCACACTACATCGGCGCAGACGCCTATATCGTCCGGCGGATATCCGTTCTCCCAGTATCTGCCGTCATAAGTCGGATGGTTCACCGCGTCGGCACGCGCTCCCAACAAAAAGTCACCGTAATCGTCGATCCCGTTTTCATTGCGGTCGACAAGGCTCCGAACAGTTGTTATCCCGAAATGCTCGGCTGTATATGTCTTGACCGCGAGCGCGTAATATACAAGCATTGTCAGAAGGATCGCTGCGGCAACAAGCACAACGGCAAGCGCGGCACGCTTTCTTTTTGTCGACTTTGCAGATGTCTCCGGCACTTCCGTCATCTGCCTACACCTCCGTCACAAAACCGGATCTCTATATCAGTAATATTACTTCTTCTCGAATATGACGCCGGAGAACGGCAAAAGATCGAGCTTCACGCGCGTCTTCCCCGTTTCGCGGCTCTTCTTTGCCGAAAGGACGGTCGAGCGCATATTGCCGCCGAATTTCTGCCATTCGCTGTTCAAAAGCACACGGTACGCTCCCGCGCGCGGGACTTCCACGTCGTAGTTTTCCCAGAGCATGCCGGAAAAATTGATGACGACGTGTACTTCTCCGCCCGACCTGTCACGACGCGTATACGCGATAACGTTGTGCGAGCTGTCGTCGGCATTGATCCATTCAAATCCGTCCCAGCCGTCGTCGATCTCCCAGAGCGCCGGCGTCGCGAGATAGAGGTGATTGAGCGCGGCCGTAAAATCGGCGAGCTTTCTGTGCTTGTCGTAACCGAGCATGAACCACTCGAGCTGATTTTCATAATCCCATTCGCGGAACTGCCCGTACTCCTGTCCCATGAACATGAGCTTTTTGCCCGGCAGCGTCATCATGTAGATGAGAAACGCCCTCATACCGGCGAATTTCTCATCGTAATCGCCGAACATCTTGTCAAGCAGCGACTTTTTCCCGTGAACTACCTCGTCGTGCGAGACGGGAAGGATATAATTTTCAGAGTACGCGTACATCATCGGGAACGTCAGCTTGTTGTGGCAGCCGCCGCGGAACGCGGGGTCGCACTGCACATAATCAAACATGTCGTTCGCCCAGCCCATGTTCCATTTGAAGTTGAAGCCGAGCCCGCCGATCTGCGGAGATTTTGTGACGTTCGGCCACGCGGTCGATTCCTCGGCTATCATCATAACGTCCGAAAATTCGCCGTGGATCGTGTCGTTCAGCTTTTGCAGGAACGCGATCGCCTCAAGGGATTTGTTTTCGCCGTATACATTCGGCGTCCATTCGCCGGGACGCCTGTCGTAATCGAGATACAGCATCGACGCAACGGCGTCGACGCGCAGGCCGTCGATGTGATAGTGGCGCAGCCAGTAAAGCGCGTTTGAGATGAGGAAGCACTGTACCTCGTTTCTGCCGAGGTCGAAACAGCGCGTCCCCCACGCCTTGTGCTCCATCCTGTCAGCGCCCTGATATTCGTATGTCGGATGCCCGTCAAATTCGTAAAGGCCGTGCTCGTCCTTCGGGAAATGCGCGGGGACCCAGTCCATGATGACGCCGATCCCGGCTGAGTGGAGCCGGTCGACGAAATACATGAAATCCTCCGGTCTGCCGTAGCGTGAGGTCGGCGCGAAATAGCCGCAGATCTGATATCCCCACGAGCCGTCATACGGATGCTCCGCCGCGGGAAGAAGCTCTACGTGCGTATATCCCATCGTCGAGACGTATGACACGAGCTCGTCCGCGATCTCGCGGTACGAAAGATACGCGTCTCCGTCGACGTTTGTCCTGCCGTCGCGCGTCTTCCATGAGCCGAGGTGCAGCTCATATATATTCATCGGAGCCGAGTAAAAATGCCCGTCGTGCCAGATGTTTGACGACCGCTCCGCCATAAAGGCTGCGTCATGCCATGTGAATTTGGGCAGCTCGTACACCTTCGACGCCGTATGTACAAGCGTTTCGTCATACACCGCGTAAGGGTCGCTCTTGTATGCTTCCCTGCCGCCGCCAACGACGAGATATTTATAATTCGCCCCTTCAACGTCTTCGCCGGAATCAAGGAACGCTTCCCAAACACCGCCTTCGCTGATCTTTTTCATCGGCGTCGTCTTTTCCCAGTTGTTGAAATCTCCGACGACGTATATCTCGTCGGCGCGCGGCGCCCATGTGCGGAACACATATTTCGGGCTGCCCGAAGACTTTACCTTGTGAACGCCGAGAAACTCATACGCGCGGAAATCCGTGCCCTGATGGAAATAATATATATGCGATCTCAGCGTCTCGTCGGAAACCGAAACGGCGTCCGCCTTCTTTTTCTTTCTGTCGCCCATAAATGCCTCCGGTGGTGTTGTGTTTTTCTTTTTTTGATAAATAATCAGAATTCCTCTTGTAAACTATTATACAATAACGCGGTAAATATTTCAATACGTTTTTTGCAAAATATCCAAAAGTTCTAAAAGAAAAGCGCGGTTTGACCGCGCTTTTCACGTTATTTTATTTGATCACGAAATTTACTATCCTTCCGGGAACGTAAATTTCCTTTACGATCGTCTTTCCCTCCGTCTGCGAGAGGACGCGGGGATCGTTCTTTGCGGCGGCGATTATGTCCTCGCGGGACGCGTCCGCCGCCACTGTAAGCGTGCCGCGGAGCTTGCCGTTGACCTGAAGCGCGAGCTCGACCGTTTTGTCTACCGTCTTTGCCTCGTCATACGTAGGCCAATCGGAAACCGAAAGGAGCCCCTTTTCACCGAGCGATTCGGCGATCTCCTCCGAGATATGCGGCGCGAACGGGCAAAGCAGCTTCACAAACGTCAGAAGCTCATCTTTCGTGAGCGAGCCGTGGTCATATATCTCGTTTATAAGCGACATCATTGCGGCAATTGCCGTGTTGAACTTGAGTTCCTCGATATCGGAGGAAACTTTCTTTATAGTCTTATGGAAGCTTGCCTCAAGCTCCGGGGTCGAGCCCTTGCCGCGCACGATATCGGTCAGTCCGGCGACTCGGTCAAGGAACCGTTTAGCGCCCTTTACTCCCGTGTCAGACCAGGGCGAGGCGACGCCGTAATCGCCCATGAAGCAGACGTAGGTCCGCAGCGTATCGGCGCCGTACGCTCCGACAATGTCAAGCGGGTCAACGACATTGCCGAGGGATTTTGACATTTTCTGTCCGTCCGAGCCGAGCACAAGCCCGACCGCGGAGCGCTTCATGTACGGCTCAACATACGGTACCTCACCGAGGTCGTAGAGGAACCTATACCAGAAGCGGGAGTAGATCATATGGCGCGTGACGTGCTCCATGCCGCCGTTGTACCAATCGACGGGCATCCAATATTTCAGCGCCTCCATACCGGCAAACGTGCTCTCGTTTTTCGGGTCGCAGTAGCGGAGGAAATACCATGAGCTTCCCGCCCACTGCGGCATTGTGTCCGTCTCGCGCTTCGCGTCGCCGCCGCACTTCGGGCATTTGCAGTTAACAAACGATTCGACCTTCGCGAGCGGGCTTTCCCCGCCCTCGCCGGGCTCGAAATCTTCAACCTCGGGGAGCCTCAGCGGCAGCTCGTCATACGGCACGGGGACCATGCCGCAGTGCGGGCAATGCACGATCGGGATCGGCTCGCCCCAGTAACGCTGTCGGTTGAACGCCCAATCCTTCATCTTGAATGTGACGCCGCCCTCGCCTATGCCGCGCTCGGTCAGAACCTCGATCGCGCGGGCGATCGAATCCTTTTTGTTGTCGAATCCGTTGAGGAAGTCGGAGTTGACCATCTCGCCGTCGCCCGTATATGCGGCCTTTGAAATGTCGCCGCCCTTTATGACCTCAACGATGTCGATGCCGAACTTCTTTGCGAATTCGTAATCGCGCTCGTCGTGCGCCGGAACCGCCATTATCGCGCCGGTGCCGTACCCCATCATGACGTAATCGGCGATATAGATCGGTATCTCCTTGCCGGAAAGCGGGTTTATCGCGGTCAGCCCATCGATTTTTACGCCCGTCTTTTCCTTCTGGAGCTGCGTGCGCTCAAATTCCGTCTTCTTCGCGCACGCCTCGCGGTATGCGAGCACCTCATCCATATTCGAGATTTTTTCGGCGTATTTGTCGATTATCGGATGCTCGGGCGCGATGACCATAAATGTGACGCCGAAGAGCGTATCAGGCCGCGTCGTATAGATGCGGAGCTTTTCGGGGATATCGAGGAGCCCGAAATTGACGAACGCGCCGGTAGACTTGCCAATCCAGTTTACCTGCTGCTGCTTGATGTTCGCGGGATAATCAACGAGGTCGAGCCCGGACAAGAGCTTGTCCGCGTATTCCGTAATGCGCAGATACCAGACCTCCTTCGACTTCTGAACAACGTCGGAGTGGCAGATGTCGCACTTGCCTCCCTGAGAATCCTCGTTTGAGAGAACGACCTTGCAGGACGGGCAGTAGTTGACGAGCGTCTTATCGCGGAAAACGAGCCCGTGCTCGAACATCTTGAGGAATATCCACTGCGTCCACTTATAATAATCCGGGTCTGTCGTGTCAACGACGCGCGACCAGTCAAACGAATATCCGACTGACTTCAACTGGCGCGTGAAGTTCGCGATATTGCGGTCGGTGACGATCCTCGGATGCGTTTTTGTCTTGATCGCGTAGTTTTCGGTATTGAGCCCGAACGCGTCAAATCCGATCGGGAAAAGGACGTTATATCCCTGCATGCGGCGCTTTCTCGAAAGCACCTCCATGCTGATGAACGCCTTGATGTGCCCGACATGAAGGCCGGCTCCGCTCGGATACGGGAATTCGATCAGCCCGTAAAATTTCGGGAGGGTGTGGTCGTCCTTAGCCTCGAACGCGTGCGCCGCCTCCCAGCGATCCTGCCATTTCTTGTCACATACTGCAAAATCGTACTTCATGTAAAGTGTATCTTCCTTTCAGGTTAACTCATTTTATTCGTGCGTACCCGACAGCCTCTATAAGCTCCTGCCCTTCGTCCGAGAGCAGCCAGTCAAGAAGGCGGCGGACGTTTTCATCATCATTGTCATCCCGGCAGACGGCATAAAATTCCGTGACGAGCGGATACGTGCCATTCTTTATGTTTTCGGCTGACGGATACACCCCGTCGACCGCGAGCATTTTCACGGAATGCTCCCGCGGCACAGCCTCAACGTAGAAGCGGAACGAATATCCGACGGACGCCCCGAGAAAGCCGAACATGCGCCCGGTCATCATCTGCTCTCCGTTCATGAAATGCTCCATCACCGTCTGGCTGCCGCTGCCGGCGAGCCGCGTTTTCGGGTCTATCATCCTGTCAGCCCCGCCGAGCTCGCGCCAGTTTTTATATTTGCCGGTGTATATCCCGCGAAGCTGCTCCGTCGTCAACCCGTTTACCGGGTTGTCTTCGTTCACGATAAAGACAAACCCCTCGCGGCCGATCGGCACAAGCTCAAGCTCCGCCCCGACCGAGGCGGCGTATCCGAGCTGCTCCGCCGACGGCGCGGCGCAGAATATTATGTCAGCGTCCCCGTCGGCGACGGCGCGGTACGCGCGCAGCGTGTTTCTGAACTGCACGGCGCTCCCGTCAGAAAACGCGCCGTCTTCGAAAATAACGCTCCCCTCCGGGTAAACGGACGCGGCGACCGACGCGTAAACGGGATAAAGCGCCGAGGCGCCGTCAAGTACGGGGAGCCTGTCCGATTCTGAAAATCTGAGGCTCGACTTGACCGTGACGGCGCGCGTCCCGTCCGCGAAAGGGAGATAATCCTCAAGGGATATGGCGTTTTTCCGCTCTTCAACCGTCATTTCGTCAACGACCCGGCGCGTGAAAAGCATATAGATCGAGAAGTTGAGCGAAAGAAATATGAAGGCGGTCAGGATCATTATCGCAATTGCGGCGCTTTTTTTCATGTTGTCACCATAGCTCCGTTGCGATATAAGTTATGATCGAGCAGTTTTGATATTCGTACGCCGTATATATCGCAAGCGCCGCCGTAGCTGCGACGCCGAGCGCGACGATGACGGACATAAGAATATAGAATGTGCGCTCCTTCATCGCTCTGCCTCACATAAAGAAGATGGCGGCTATATATATCATCGCCAGCCACAAAGAGAAAAGCACTCCGGCACCAAAGATGACCGACGAAAAAATCAGCAATGCAAGCCAAATTCGCTTGTTTCTCGCAAGCTCGCCGTCACCGTCTCCCCCGGCAGCGCACGCCTTTGACGCGCGGCGGAAGAATATCAGGCACACGATAAAGAACGCGGCAGACGCGGCAAAAGATAAAAGATATATTATCGGTATCGATATCAACATGATCGGGGTCAATTCACGAGCCATAAATCCCACAAACTTTTATCTTGCCGTCAGATTTCCCTTGATATCGACCTCTTCGGCGTCCTCCCAGAGCTTTTCGAGCCTGTACGTCGAGCGGTTTTCCTCCGTGAAGATGTGAACGATAACAGAGTGATAGTCCATGCAGACCCAGTTCGCCTCGGGCAGCCCTTCGATATGGCCGGGCTTCATCCCCGCCTCGCCGATCTGATATTCGACCTCGCCGGCGAGCGAGCGTATCTGCGTCGTGCTCGAACCTGTGCAGATGACAAAATAATCGGCGATTATCGTCTTTTCCGTCACGTGAAGGAGCCTTATGTCTCCGGCAAGCTTGTCGTCAAGCACTTTGACTATCGACTTTGCAAGAGCTTCCGGCGTGTCGATTTTGAGCGCTTTCTTTTCCTCGTTGTTTTCCATGTCTGTACCATCCTTTCTTTGCGTTGTATATAATTTTTACCTTCTCGGTATGTCGATCGGATTTTCGTTTATATCCCCGGCGTTGTAACCCTCGCTTGACGCGGTCCCGGCGGGGCTGTTGTAAATTTCCTCGGATGTGTCATCGCCGTGAACGAACATCACCTCGTCCCGGTCGAACTCCTCCCGCGTGAGCGGGCGGTCGAACACGTTCAGGTACTTATTCAGCACGTCGATCGTGTCATCGCGGTAGAGCACGTAGACTGATGCGCCGTCTACCATTGTCGGCTCGCCCGGCAGCGTCTCCATCATGACGTTAGACAGGTCGACGGACAACGCTGATTTCGCGAAATATACAAAATCGGCGGCGCCGATATTTGAGCGCATATTCTTCATGACCTCGCCGGACACGCCGACGACAGTTGAAATATTGAGATTTTGCTTGAGCTGCGCCATGAGCGCCGCCATGAAATTCTTGAGCGCGTCCTGCCTGCCGATATCCTGCTGAACGTAACCCTTTCTGAACCTGACGAACTGCATCGCGCGCTCGCCGTCAAGATGCTGATATCCTGCCTTCAGATCGATATAGAGGTCCTGATACGGGTCCTCGTAAAACATATCGTACGGAACATCGATCCATACGCCGCCAACGGCGTCGATTATATTTACAAACCCGTCAAGGTCGACGACGGCGCTGTAATTTATCCGCACGCCGAAGTTTTTCTCGATCATCGCGGCAAGCCCCGTGAGCGCCGCCATGTCGGGGTCGGCGTCTCCGTTCTTATTTGCCCTGTTATAGTATACGGCATAATACGAGTTTATCCGGCGCACCGTCGTGACATCCGCCGTTTTGACATACGTATCGCGCGGGAGCTGGACGACCGAGATACGCCCGGCGCCGACATCGTATGAAACGATCATCATTATATCGGTGCTGCGCGAAGCACGGTCAAGCCCGACGATCAGGAAATTGTACCGCCCCGCCTTTTGCAGCTTGCCGGTAAAATCAGTCTCGCCGCCGGAGGTGCCCACGCCGGGGAAATCGTCCCCCGTCCCCCCGACAGGGATGTTCACATTCGTGTCCGGGTCGGGGACGTAGAATTTCAAAAACAGCGTGAACGCCACGGCGACCGCAGCAAGCACGAAAAGCAGAAACAGCAGCGCGCGGGCTGTCGACAGACTGCGGCGCTTCCTTTTATGTGAACTCGTTTGCATCAGAAAAATCCTTTAAATTCAAACACTATCCCGCAAAACGCCGCCCGCCTCAAAATACGAAAGCGCCGTCAGCGTCTCCGGGTCAAGCTCCATTCCCGAACTGCGCACATAATAAACGGTGCTGCGCATGGCGTCAACGACCGCGCGGCAGAGCGCACCGAGCCGCTCATCCATTGTCGATGCCGCGTCAGCCTCGCGGTGAAACTTTTCCCGCAGAGCGCGGCAGCTCTCGTGGCTCCTTGTCGGCTCGATATAGTCCGCAAGAAATATTATCGCCTCAAATACGGTCATATAAGCACGTCCGGTCGAATGATACCGGACGGCGGATATTATATCCGGGTCGTCAAACGCGGGGAAATGCGCCTTTATCATCGCGGCTCCCGCCGGGGCGTGCGCCACGTCGCCGACAGGATCTTTTTCCCCAATCATTATATCAAACTCGCGAATATAATTCAACTGGTTTTCGTAACTTAATTTTTTTGCGATATCGTGAAGCAGCGCCGCCGCGCGCAGCTCGTTTTCGCGCTCCGGCATATAAAGCGCCGCCATGTACGCCGTCTCGCCCTCGACCGCGAGCGTGTGTCTGTAACGTTTTTCCGTAAGATACGCGGCGACATCTCGCCGCAGCTTGTCAATATCCGCGTCAGTATATTTCATTTTTTCTCCCATAGCCCGCCGCGTCAGCTCAGCCCGTAAAGCCCGTTTCGCTTTATGTATTCGAGCACCGGCGGCGAAATGACGCCGTCCTCCGCCTCACCGCGCGCGAGCGCCGCGCGCAGCTCGGTCGATGAAACTTCATATGGTATAAGCTCCAGCCTGTCAACGACGGCGCCGTATTTTTCTGTATAAAACGCGCGCTTCTCGGCGCATGCTTCCCCGTCGTTTTCCTCCCGGCTCGCGTAAACGATGTGCGAAAGGGAAAAAATCGTCTCCGGCTCGCGCCAGAGATTGAGCGTCAGAAACATATCGGTCCCCGTCAGAAGATAGACGCGATTCTGTCCCTCAAGCCCGTATATCCGGTAAATTTCGCGCAGCGTGTCCGCCGTGTAGCTGACGCCGCCGCGGTCGAGCTCAATCGTCGAGACGACGGCTTTTCCGTCCCGGCAGAGCGGCTCAAACGCGAGGGACGCCATATTAAATCTGTGCTTCGGGTCGTCGTATGGAGACGTGCGCTTGTGCGGCGGCACCGATGTCGGCATAATGAGCAGAAGGTCGGGCGAAAACTGCTCCAGAAACGCAGCCGCCGCGCGGTAATGTCCGATATGGGGCGGAGAGAACGTGCCTCCGTAAAGCCCTATCTTCATAAGATGATCTTGTCCTTCTTTGTCTTGCTCCTGCGGTAAAGCACAAATCTCGAACCGACGACGGACACAACGGCGGAATTTGTGCGCTCCGCTATGATCTCCGCCGCCTCGCGGCTCGTGTACGGGCACGCGTCGAGCACGCGCAGCTTTATGAGCTCGCGCGCCTCAAGCGCGTTTCCGACCTGAAAGACAGTCTCCTCAGAGATACCGTCCTTCCCTATCTGAAATATCGTTTCGTATCCGTTCGCCATCGCGCGCAGTCCGGCGCGCTGCTTTCCTGTCAATTCAAGCTTCATTTTCTTCTATTTCCTTAAGTATCGGTCTTATCAGCGCGGCAAAGCGGGAAAGCGCGATCCCCCTGTGGCTGACCTTATCCTTTTCTTCCGGGGAAAGCTCGCCGAACGTGCAGCCTTCCTCGTCCCGGTAAAAGAGCGGGTCATACCCGAACCCGCCGGCCCCGCGGTATTCGCGCAATATCCGCCCGTGACATTCGCCCTCGGCAATAACCGGCGCGATGCCGTATTTTTCGGGGAAAACGCACGCAATGGCGCATGAATAATGCGCCCCGCGCTCCCCGTCCGGCACGTCCCGCAGCTCATAAAGCAGCTTTTCGTTGTTCGCCTCGTCGCCCATTCCCGAATAGCGCGCGGAATAAACGCCGGGACGGCCGCCGAGCGCGTCAACGCAGATGCCCGAATCATCCGCGATGCCGATATATCCGAGCGACGCCGGGACGGACGCCTTTATTATCGCGTTTTCGCGAAAAGTTTCCCCGTCCTCAACTATATCGCCCGAAAAGCCGATGTCGGAAAGGGACAGTATCTCCGAGTCCGGCGAGAGCGCCGCTATGATCCGGCGCATCTCGACTATCTTTTTCTTATTGTTGCTTGCAAGCACGAATTTCATGACGTTTATTCCTCGAAAAGCGCGCGCGCGAAATCGCGGTTGTCAAACGGCTCCATGTCGTCGATCCCTTCT
This sequence comes from uncultured Clostridia bacterium, assembly GCA_947630625.1. Taxonomy (GTDB): domain Bacteria; phylum Bacillota; class Clostridia; order Oscillospirales; family CAG-272; genus DTU064. The sequence goes on along the minus strand of CANRIL010000009.1, from coordinate 29,503 downwards.
CCGACGCCGATATATTTGACCGGAATGCCGAGCTCGCCCTTTATCGAAATAACTATGCCGCCCTTCGCCGTGCCGTCGAGCTTCGTCAGAATAAGTCCCGTGATATCGGCGGCGTTTCTGAATTCCTTTGCCTGTATGACGGCGTTCTGTCCCGTCGTCGCGTCGAGGACGAGCAGCGTCTCGCGCGCCGAATCGGGCAGCTCGCGCGTCAGCACGCGGTTGATCTTTGAAAGCTCATCCATCAGATTTTTCTTGTTGTGCAGGCGTCCCGCAGTGTCGACTATGAGCACGTCCGCGCCGCGCCTTCTCGCCGCCGCGGCGGCGTCGAATACGACGGCGGCAGGGTCGCTTCCCTCGTCCTGCCTTATGAGCGTCGCGCCGGCGCGCTCGCACCATACGGCGAGCTGGTCTGCCGCCGCCGCGCGGAACGTATCCGCGGCGGCGACGATCACCTTTTTGCCTTTTCTCGTAAGGTCGGCGGCGATCTTGCCGATCGAGGTCGTCTTCCCGACTCCGTTGACGCCTATCACGAGTATGACGGACGGCGTTGTCGAGAGATCGAGCGGTTCACCCTCGCCTATCATGTCGGCTATGATGTCGCAAAGCGCCGCCTTCGCGTCCTTCGCGTCGGTCAGCCTTTCTTCCTTGATGCGGCGGCGAAGCGCTTCAAGTATCGCCTCCGTCGTTTCGACGCCTACGTCAGCCATGATGAGCGATTCCTCAAGCTCATCGAGCATATCCTCGTCGATCCTCACGAACGACTGCATAACGCGGTCGATGCCGCCCATTATCGCGTTCTTCGTCTTGCCGATCCCGGCTTTGAGTTTTTCGTAGAATCCCATTATGTTACCTCAGTTATTTCATTTTGCCGAGTTTTCGCTTCCGCTCGTATACTTCTCGCGTGCCTCGATGTCTCCGGGGTCGAGCGTCAGGACACGGGAGATGCCGTGGCGCGGCATTGTGATGCCGTAAAGCGAATCGGCGGTTTCCATCGTCCCGCGCCTGTGCGTGATCACGACGAACTGCATCTTCTCCGAATACCGCTTTATGTACGCGGCAAACCTGTCGACGTTTACTTCGTCGAGAGCCGATTCGATCTCGTCAAATATGCAGAACGGCGTGGGGTTGACGTATATCATCGCGAACAGAAGCGCGATCGCGACGAACGACTGCTCGCCGCCAGAGAGAAGCGAGAGATTTTTTATGACCTTGCCCGGAGGCGCCGCCTTGATCTCGATGCCGCTCGTCAGGACATTTTCGGGGTCGACAAGGTAAAGCTCCGCCTCGCCCCCTCCGAAAAGCTCCCGGAACACCTCGCCGAACCGCGTGTTTATCTTCGCAAACGCCTCGGTGAAGCTCTTTTCCATGTCGCGCTCAAGCCCCTCGATTATCGAGGTCAGCTCGTCCTTCGCCGCCGTCAGGTCTGCCATCTGCCGCGAAAGATACTCGTACCGTTCGCTGACCTCGCGGTATTCGTCGATCGCGCCGACGTTTACAGAACCGAGCGCGCGGAGCTTGTTCCTGCACTCCGTCACCTCGGCCTTGACCTCGCCCTTGTTTTTGTCGTCGACCGGCGGATAACCGAGTTCAGCCGCCTGTTCCTCAGCGGCCGTAAGCGTGAGCTCGTATTCGTCCCAGAGGTGGCTTATCATCTTTTCAAGCTCCGAGGTGAGCGCGAGCTTTTTCTGCTCGTTTTTCATATGCGTGCGGACGACAGTCTCCTTCTCGTCCGTTTTCTCGCGTATCCTGCGGCGCAGTTCCACCTGCTTCGTCTCAAACTGAAGCCCGCCGGACTCAAGCTTTGAGCGCTCGTCTTCGACCTCTGAAAGCTCGCCCTCCGCCTTTTCGTGCGCCGCCCTGTTCTCGCCAAGCTGCCGCCTGATCTCCTCGGTGTGCTCCGTCAGCTCAGCTTCACGCGAAATATACTGACTGAGCATGCCCCTGTATTCTTCAAGCCTGCGCGCGCGCTCGGCGGCGAGCTGCAATGAAGCCTCGATCGCGGCATCCCGCCGAGCAAGCTCAACCATCGCCTCCGAAACGGCAGCCGCCGCCGCGTCGCGCCTGTCTTCCGTCTCGTGCCGCTCGATATCGAGCGACTCCCGCGCGGCCTTTATGTCGGCGACATCGCCCTCGGCCCTGCGGCATATCTCCGTCAGCTCCTTCATGTCCGTTTCATACTGACCGGAGATCGTTTCACGCGCCTCAAAATCGGCGCGGAGCTGAGCGATGAGCGTGCAGGTCGCATCATACTGCGCCGTCGCCATATCGCGCGAGGACATTGCGGCGCGCATCATCGCATCCATCATGTCGCGGCGCGCGCGCTCGCCGTCAAGCTCGCTTTTGTGCGCGGCGCGCTTTTTCGATGCCTCGGCGATCTCCGCCGCCAGCCGTTCCGCCTCGCGGTCGCGCAGCGCCTTTTCGGCGCGGAGCGATCTGATCTCGCCGGAGCGCGTCAGCATGCCGCTTTCCTTGCGCGCCGAGCCGCCCGTGAACGAGCCGCCCGCGTTGATCTGCTGACCGTCAAGCGTCACCGCGCGTATCTTATATCCGCTCGCGCGCGCTGCCTCCGTTGCGTGGTCAAGATCGTCAAACACGAACGTCCTGCCGAGCAGGTAGCGTATGACGCCGTCATATATCTTATCATATCCCGTAAGCTCGGACGCGATGCCGATGTATCCCGCCCTGCCGGCAACGTCGCGCAGCTCGCGACCCGGCTCCTGCGCTTTTACGGCGGAGATCGGGTAAAACGTCGCCCTTCCGGCGCCTCCGCGCTGCAAATATCTGATTGCCGACTTCGCCGTTGATTCGTCGTCGACAACGATATTCTGCAGATTCGCGCCGAGCGCCGTCTCGATCGCCGTGACGTATTCCTTCGGCACGGTGATCAGGCGCGAGACGGGACCGTATACTTTCCCTGATATTGCGCCGGACGACGCCCCGTCCATCACGGATTTGACGGCGCGACCGTATCCTTCGAAATTTTCTTCAAGCCTGACGAGCGCGTCTATCCTGTGCGCAAGCGCCTCGGACGACGCACGCGCCGTATTGAGCGCGCGGTTTTTCTCCGCAAGCGCCTCGTCCGCCTCGGAAAGCCGCTCTTCCGCCGCGGCGATGACCGACGCCGATTTTTTCAGTTCCTCTTCGAATTCGGAAACTGTCGCCGCGTCCTCGTCCGCCTTTTTCCTGTATTCCGCGGCGGACGCCTCGTATTTTCCGATCTCGTCCGAAACGGACGCGTTTTTGGCGGCGTCTTCCTTTGCGGAGCCGCGCAGCACGTCAAGGCGGACGCGGGAGTCAACAAGCTCCTCTTCCCGCCGTCTCTGCTCCGACAGCATCTCTTCAAGCCGAGATGTCAGCTTCGACAGCGTCTCTTCGAGCCGCGTGAGCTCCGCGCGCTTTTCTTTGAGCGCCGCCTCCGCCTCAGCCTTCGACGCGCGCGCCTCGGCGAGCGCCGATTCTCCGTCCCGTCCGTCTTCCTCGGCGGCGGCGATCATATTCTTTGCCGACTTCTCGCTTTCGCGGTATTCCGCGATCTGCGCCTCGCTGTGTTCGAGGTCTGTCTGCATAGACTTATATTCGCCGTCGAGCCTCGATATTTCCGTTGTAAGCGAGCGTATTCTTTCATACGCGCGCTCTGATGAGATCTTGTTTTTCTGCGCCGATTCGAGCAGCCTTTCGCTCTGTGCCTCAAGGCTGTCGATCGTGTCCGTTATCATTTCAAGCGCGTGCTCGGAGAGGGTAAATTCGTCGTCCGCCTTTTGCTGGTCTTCCCGAATACGCCTGCTTTCGAAGATCGAGAGCATTATATCGGCGCGGCGGTGCCGCTCGTATAAATCGAGATATTTTCTCGCGCGCTCCGCCTCGCGTTCGAGCGGGGCGACTCTGCCTTCAAGCTCGGAGATTATGTCCCCGACCCTGACCATGTTCTCCTCGGACGCCAAAAGCTGGCGCTCCGCGTCCTGCCGCTTGTGCCTGTATTTTGAAATTCCCGCCGCTTCGTCAAAGACGCCGCGGCGTTCCTCACTCTTGCGCGAGATTATCTCCGCGATCCTGCCCTGCCCGACGATGGAATATCCCTCTCTGCCGATGCCTGTATTCATGAAGAGCTCATGTATGTCGCGCAGCCTGACGGGGCGCTTGTTTATAAAATATTCGCTCTCGCCCGCCTTATAGTAGCGGCGCGTCACCGTCACCTCGTCGTAAGGCAGGTCAATGCGTCCGTTTTCGTCCGTATTTTCAAATGTTATCGAGACTTCCGCGTATCCCATCGGGTTGCGCCCGTCGGCTCCGGCGAAGATCACGTCCTCCATCTTTGCGCCGCGGATGTTCCTGCTCGATATCTCGCCGAGCACCCACCGCATTGCGTCGGTTATATTCGATTTGCCGCTTCCGTTCGGTCCGACGATGACGGTCGAGCCGCGGTTGAACTCGATCTTCGTTCTGTCGGGGAACGATTTGAAGCCCTGCATTTCAAGTGATTTTAAATACACGTTTATCTATGTCCTTCAGGTAATTTCGATCTTTACATTGTATCCGCGAAGCGCGCCGTCTTCCCGGAAGCGCAGTTTTTTGGGAGCGTATTCGCGCATTATCGCCCACCTGTTGCGTCCTTTGTTTCCGGAAGCCTTTGAAACGGCGCCGCGCGGGACGAGCACGGTCAGCGTGCGGCCGGAAACATCGGCACAGCCGAGCGCTTCCCCGATCCTTTTCAAAAACAACCTTGACGACGACAGCTCGCCGATCGAGGCGTGATTCGGTCCCGCCTCGTATTCGTCGCCGTGCAGATTTTCGCTGTCGCACAGCCCGACGCGCAGGACATTCACGTCCGCGCGGTCAAATATTTCGAGCACGGGGGCAACTCGCTCGACCGCCTCATCGACGGACAGCGGAGAATATTCCCCGCGCGCCATCATACGCGAAAGCTCCGTCCCGCGGAAAACTATCGTCGGGTAAACGCGCGCCTCGCGGCAGCCCGCCTCCGCAATAAAATGCGCGCACGAAAGCTCGTCCTCGGCCGTCGACCCCGGCAGCCCGATCATCATCTGCCCGCCGACCGTGAATCCGCGCGACAGCAGAAGCTTGCACGCGCGCCGCGAGTCGTCCCCCGTGTGTCCGCGCCCCGAAAGCGCGAGCACTCGGTCGGACATGGACTGTATCCCAAGCTCGACCGTCCCCATCGTATATTTTCTAAGTATATCGAGGATTTCGTCGTCTATATAATCGGGTCTGGTCGAGCAGCGTATGCGGGACACGCGCCCCGCCTTTACATACAGCTCCGCGCGCTCAAGCAGCTCCGTCATGAGCCCGCGGTCGATCCCGGTGAACGACCCGCCGAAAAACGCGATCTCGCAGTCGTCCTCGGGCGAAACGGTGGCGAGCGCCTGCTCGACTGTTTTTTCAAACTGAGAAATCTCAAAGTCACCGGCTCCGGAGATCGTCTTCTGGTTGCAGAAAACGCACATATGCGGGCAGCCGAGATGCGGAATGAACACGGGAATGTTGACGTGTCTCAATTCTCGTTCACCCCGAAAAGGCGGAGCGCCTCTTTTGCCGCCGCCTGCTCCGCCGCGCGCTTTGAATGCCCCTCTCCGTGGCCGATTATGTTGCTGTTCAGCCGCGCCTCGACCGTGAAAACTTTGTCGTGGTCGGGACCCGACTCGCCCGTAACGACGTATTCAAGCAGCTCGCCTTCCGCCTGCTGGATGACCTGCTGCAAGAGCGTTTTATAATCAAAATAGTCGGTCGCGCTTCCGAGCCGGTCAAGCTCGTCTTTGACGTACGGCATGATGAACGAGGCGACCGCGCTCTTCCCATCGCCGCCCGCCGATTCGTTGTCTATATAGACGGCGGCGATCAGCGCTTCATACGCGTCCGAGATTATGGACTTTCTGTGTCTGCCGTTTCCCCTGTCCTCGCCTCGTCCGAGATACAAAAATTCGCCAAGGCCGATCTTCTCCGCGTATTCCGCGAGCGCACCCTCGCAAACGAGCGACGCGCGTATGCGCGTCAGCTCGCCCTCCTGTTTGCTTTTGTAATTTTTGAAAAGGTACTCGCTCACGACAAGCGACAAAACGGAGTCTCCGAAAAATTCAAGCCGCTCGTTGCAGGCGCCGCGGTCGCGGTTTTCATTTGAATATGACGAGTGCGTCATAGCGCGCACGGCAAGCGCTTTGTCATTGAATTTGTAGCCGATCCTCTCCTCGAGCAGTTCTATCGGCAGCGGATATTCCGGCACGTCTGACACCTCCATTACCGTTTATGTACTGATCTATTATTCCTTGTCGGCGAAATCTATGCCGAGCGCGTCAAGCTCCTCGCGCATCCTGCCGACAACGTCAAGCTCGACGCATCTGACGGCGCCGAGTATCGCGCTGCGTATCGCGCGCCCGTCTGAGCTGCCGTGCGCCTTGAACACCGGTCTGTCAAGCCCCAGAAACGGCGCGCCGCCGTACTCCGACGAATCGAGCGAATGCTTCATGTCGTGCAGCTTTGACTTTATCATCATATACGAAAGCCCGGCGAGCGCCCCGGACGAATATATGTCCTTCAGTTTTCCAAGCATGAATTTGCCCATTCCCTCGGTCAGCTTCAAAACGACGTTCCCGGTGAAGCCGTCGCACACGATTATGTCACACGCGCCGAACGGTATCTCGCGCGCCTCTATGTTGCCGACAAAATTCAGCGATGAGCCCGCGAGCAGACGGTGCGCCTCGACGCTCATCTCGTTGCCCTTGCATTCCTCGGTGCCGTTGTTGAGCAGCCCGACGCGCGGGTTTTCTATTCCAAGCACCGTTCTCATATAGACGGAGCCGACGACAGCCCACTGATAGAGGTATTCGGGCTTCGCCGTCGGGTTCGCGCCCGAATCCATCAAAAGGACGGGCGGCGTGAACGGCATGAGCACCGCGATCCCAGGTCTGCGCACGCCCGCGAGTCTGCCGACAAAAAGGGAGCTGCCCATATGGAGCGCGCCCGTGCTTCCGGCGGATACGAACGCGTCTCCGACGACGCCGTAAGTATTGCGCCTGTTTTCCGTCAGCATCTTAAGGCCTATCGCCATCGAACATTCCTTTTTGCTTTTCGCCATCAGCATCGGGGATTCTTCCATCGAGATCGCGATATCCGTATGTACGATGTCGATGCCGTCAAGCGAGACTACCGCCTCGTTTGCAGCTGCAGCGATCTTATCCTTGTCTCCTACGAGCGTAAGCGACGCTTTCCCGGCAAGCTCGTCCCGCGCCATAGCGACGCCCTCGACGACCGCGCCCGGCGCGTTGTCGCCGCCCATCGCATCAACGATTATTCTCATATAAGTCCCTCTCCCTTCATTTTGTCTATTATTTCAAGCGCGCGCTTCGCGTATTCCGCGCCCCTCGCGCGCTTTCCTCCGCGCACTTTGTAGTCAAGCGGCGCGATTATTCCGAAATTGGCGTTCATCGGCTGAAAATCGCCTGACAGCCCGCCCGTCTCAACGTAAGCGCCCATCGCGCCCGTCATCGTTTCGACCGGCAAAATAAGCTCGTCCATGCCGAGCGCGCGCCGCGCCGCGTTTATCCCGGCGTAAAGCCCGGACGCCGCGCTCTCGACATAGCCTTCGACCCCGGTCATCTGCCCGGCGAAATAAAGCCGCGGGCGCGATCTCAGCGAATACGTGCGAGAGAGCACGCCGGGCGAATTTATATACGTGTTCCTGTGCATTACGCCGTACCGCAGAAATTCCGCCTCGGCAAGCCCCGGTATCATGCCGAAAACGCGCTTCTGTTCGGGGAACGCAAGGTGCGTCTGAAATCCGACGAGGTTGTACATCGTTCCCGCCTCGTCCTCGCGGCGAAGCTGCACGACGGCGTATGCCTCGCGCCCGGTCGATGGGACCGTGAGCCCGACCGGCTTCATCGGGCCGAACCGCAGCGTGTCCCGCCCGCGGGCTGCCATGACCTCAACGGGCATGCACCCCTCGAACACTGTCAGGCCGCCGTCCTCGCCGTGGAGCTCCGCGACTCTCGCCGACACGAGCGCGTCATAAAACGCGTCGTATTCCTCCTTCGTCATCGGGAGGTTCAGGTAATCGGTCGGCTCTCCCCGCCCGTATCGCGACGCGAAAAACGCGCGGTCATAGTCTATCGTCCCGCCGTCCACTATCGGCGCGGCGGCGTCGAAGAAATGCAGCTTCGAAAGCCCGAGCGTCTCCCCGATCCAGTCAGAGAGCGCATCGCTCGTGAGCGGCCCGGTCGCGATCACCGTGACGGTGCCGTCATCCGGTATCTCCGTCACCTCGCGCTCGTATACGGTGATCCGCCCGTGCGAGCGGATCTTATCGGTGATATAATCGGAGAACGCGCGCCTGTCGACGGCGAGCGCCGAACCCGCGGGAACGCGCGTTTTGTCCGCCGCCTCCATGATGAGCGAGGACGAACGCCGCATCTCTTCTTTAAGAAGTCCGACCGCGTTCGACACCTCGTTTGAGCGGAGCGAATTCGAGCAGACGAGCTCCGCCATTCCGTCCGTTTTGTGCGCGGGCGTATGTGAGCCGGGCTTCATCTCATAGAGCTCTACATCGACTCCGCGGCGCGCCGCCTGCCACGCCGCCTCGCACCCGGCGAGCCCCGCGCCTATAACGCGAACGAGACTCACTTTTCTTCGTCCTCCGCCGCCTCGCGCTTATATCCGCAGCCCTCCGTCTTGCATACGAGCTGCGCTTTGCCCTTCTTGTGGAACAGCATCCCTCCGCACTTCGGGCAGACTTCCTTCGTCGGTCTGTCCCAGGACGAGAAATCGCATTCCGGGTAGCGGACGCAGCTGTAAAACATCGACTTGTTGCGCCCCCATTTTGTCAGTATATCGGAGCCGCACTTCGGGCACTTAACGTCTATCTTCTGCCCGTAAGGGCGCGTGTATTTGCATTCGGGATAATTGGAGCATGCGTAGAAATTGCCGTATCTGCCGTGGCGAAGCACCATGTCCCCGCCGCAGAGCTCGCATTTCAACCCCGTGGGCTGCGCCTGTTCCTCCGCCGCCTTCTTTTCGGCGGCAGGCTTGTCGAGCGGCTTTGTGTTCTTGCACTCGGGATAGTTCGGGCATGCGGCAAACTTGCCGAAGCGTCCGTTTTTCACTATCATTCTCGCGCCGCACTTCTCGCAGATGAGGTCAGTCTCCTCCGGCGGGACCTCCAGCTTGACAGCCGCGCTGTTCGCGCGTTCGAGCTCTTCCGAAAAGCCGACGTAAAAGTCGCTGAGAACGCCCTGCATCGTGCGCTGACCTTCCTCGATCTCGTCAAGGCGCGTCTCCATCGTCGCCGTGAACTGGCAGTCAACGATGTCGGGGAAGCTTTCCTTCATCAGCTTCGTCGTCGTCTCGCCGAGGGAGGTCGGCAGGAGCGATTTGCCCTGCCGCGTCACGTATCCGCGCTGCGTTATTGTCGGGACTATCATCGGGAACGTGCTCGGACGGCCGATCCCAAGCTCTTCAAGATATTTGATCAGCGACGCTTCCGTGTATCTTGCGGGCGGCTCCGTGTAATGCTGTTCGGGAACAACGTCGCACGTCGTCATTACGTCCCCGTCGTTTATCGGCGGGAGCAGCTTGTCGCCGTCCTCGCTTTCCTTGTTGTCGTCCGTCGATTCCTCGTAGACGGCGAGGAAGCCGGGGAATTTCACCGTGCTGCCGCTCGCGCGGTAGATGTATTCGCCGGAATTAAAGCTGATCGTGACGGCGGCGATCTCCGCCGACGCCATCTGGCTCGCGACGAACCTGTTCCATATGAGTTTATAAAGTCTATATTGGTCGGCAGTCAGCATCCGCCTGATCTTTGCCGGTTCAAGCGACATGTTGGCAGGGCGGATCGCCTCGTGGGCGTCCTGCGCGCCCGCCCTCGTCTTATACTGGCGCGGGGACGGCGGCGCGTATCTCGCGCCGTACTTTTCGTTGATGTACGAAAGCGTATCCGCCTGTGCCTCCGCGGACACGCGGACGGAGTCCGTTCTCATATACGTGATAAGACCCTGCACGCCGCCGAATTCCGAGCCGAGGTCGACGCCTTCATAAAGCTCCTGCGCGGCGCGCATCGTGCGGCCGGACTGGAAATTCAGCTTTCGCGACGCCTCCTGCTGCAAGGTCGAGGTCGTGAAAGGCGGGGACGGCTGGCGCTGCTTCATCGAATGCTTCACCTCGGACGCGACAAAGCCTGCCTTCTTCGACGATTCGACGACCGCTGCCGCTTCAGCTTCGTTTGAAAGCGCGATCTTACCGTTTTTGTCGCCCCAGAAGCGCGCCTTTACGGGGTCGCCCTGCGGCGTCTTTAGCAGCGCGTCGACAGTCCAGTATTCCTCCGGGACGAACGCGCGTATCTCGTCCTCCCTGTCGACGATTATCCGCGTCGCCACGGACTGGACGCGTCCGGCGGAAAGCCCGCTGCGCACCGTGCTCCAGAGATACGGCGACAGCTTATATCCGACGATCCTGTCAAGTATGCGCCTTGCCTGCTGCGCGTTGACGAGCCCCATGTCGAGCGGGCGCGGATGCTTTAACGAATCGCGGACGACATTTTTCGTGATCTCGTTGAACGTGACCCTCTGCTTTCCGTCGAGCGGTATGCCGAGCACGACGGAAAGGTGCCACGCGATCGCCTCTCCCTCGCGGTCAGGGTCCGTCGCGAGCAGAACGCGATCTGCGTTTTTGACCTCGCGGCGAAGCTCCTTTATCAGTTCGCCTTTGCCGCGGATGTTGATGTATTTCGGCTTGAAATCGTCCTCGATATCAACGCCGAGCGTACTCTTCGGCAGGTCGCGCACGTGCCCCTTCGACGCGATGACACGGTAGCTCGACCCGAGATATCCTTTTACTGTTTTCGCCTTCGTCGGCGACTCCATGATTATAAGTGTTGTCATTTTTACCCTTAATTTATATATATTTTTGAATTGATTTCGGATTTTATTGTCATTTCCCGCGTCGGTAACGCCCGCCGGGAGCTGCCGTCACGAATCCGGACAGTTCGAGCATCGTCAGCGCGCCCATAACGTCGGGGAGCGTGAGTCCCTGCGCCGTCAGCTCGTCAGGCGTTATCTCGCCGCTGCCGATAGCGTCAAAGACGATGAGTTCATTTCCGGAGAGCTCCGCCCTGACAGCCTCGGCGTCAAGCCCCGGCGGCGCTTCGTTTTCCCGCCGTTCGGCCTCGAAGGAATAAGACGTATCGGCTGCCTTTTGGCTGCCGTCAGAAAACTCCCGTGTTTCCTTCTTTTCGCGGCTGTCGTATGTCAAAAGCTCCCGCGTTTCCTGTTTCATGCGCTTGGCGGCGCGCTTGTCCTCGCGGCTCGTGCGCGAGCCGATCATGCGCCGCTGTGCGGACTTGCGGCCGAATTCGGGCGAGTGGATTTTTTCCGCCATTATCGCCGCCTCAACGTTTATCCTATGCGGATAGACGAATTCGTATACGCTTAGCACGTCCGCGGCGGTCGTCACGGCGCGTGCGCCGTTCTTTATAAGTTCGTTGCAGCCCTCGCTGCTCTCGCGGCCTATCTCGCCGGGGACCGCGAATATATCTCTTCCCTGCGCCGCCGCCTTTCTCGCCGTTATGAGCGCGCCGCTCCTTGAAGGCGCTTCAACGATCAGCGCGCCCTGCGAAAGCCCGCTGATTATGCGGTTGCGAACCGGGAAATGCTCGCCCATGGGAGGGGAGCCCGGCGGATATTCGGTGATTATCATCCCGTTTTTCTCAATGGTGTCGGCGAGCTTTTTGTGCTGGCGCGGATATACGATGTCTATCCCGCAGCCGAGCACGGCGACAGTCGGCGCGCCGGCGTCGAGCGCGCCGTTCGCCGCCATCGCATCGCATCCGAGCGCCATGCCGGAGACGACGACGGCCCCGCCGGCGGCAAGTGCGAACGACAGGCTGTAAGCCTGTTTTTCTCCGTATTCGGTCATGCTCCTCGTGCCGACGACGGCGATGCACACCTCGTCGTCAAGGTGAAGCAGATTCCCGCGGAGATACAGTACGACCGGCGGGTCTTCGAGCGCCTTCAGCCGCTTCGGATACGCCTTGTCGCCGTAAGTGAGCACTCCCCAGCCGCGGCTGCGGCAGAGCGAAAGGATCCTCTCGGCTTCCGTCGTGTCCTTGTTCGCGAGAGCCGCCGCCGTTTCGCTGCTGATGCCGTCGATCTCGAGGAACCGTTCGACCGGCGCGTCGTATATTTCAAACAGCGTCGAAAAAGACGCGAAAAGCTTGTTGTATACGCGGCTGCCCGCGCCGCACGCGAGCGACAGCCACACCCACATCAGCCGGTCGGACATGCTGCACCTCCTAAAGGATCAGATCATATTTGTTTTGCGAAATTGTATGTGAAATTCCAGTTGATTTTTCCCGTATCAGCCGCCTGTACGGTACATCCCCGCATTATCACCGCCGCGGCGGACGCGGCGTTGTATGTGAAATCCCAATTAAAATTTCCCGCGTCAGCCGCCTGTACGGTACATTTCCCACATTATCACCGCCGCGGCGGACGCGGCGTTGAGCGATTCCTGCCCCTTTCCCATGGGGATGTGGACGCTCCCGGTAGTCTCGTCCAAAACCTCGCCGCTGATGCCGTGCCCCTCGTTTCCGATGACGATATAGTCGCCGGGCTGGAAGCGAAATTCCCCAAGCGGCGAGGAACAGTCCCTCGGCATCGCCGCGAGGACGCGGTGCCCCCGCGCGGTGAGCATTCGGCACGCGCCCGCGGCGGAGTCAGTATAGAGCGCGCCCGTATAAAGCGCCGCCCCCATCGAGGCGCGCATGACGCGCCTTCCGTATATGTCGGCGGTGCCCGCCCCGCAAATGACGCGCCCGATGCCGAACGCGCGCGCGGAACGCAGGATAGCGCCGAAGTTTTCAGGGTTCTGCACCCCGTCGAGAATGAGCCCGCCGCGCGCGTCGTCAGCGTCGGAGGAGACAAACTCCCGGCGCACGGAGTCGGAATATCTGACCGCCGAGACGACGCCCTCCGGCGCCTTTTCGTCTGTCACGCGCTCAAACGCGGACTCGGAAAGCACAAAAATTTCGGCTCCCCTGCCCGAAAGCGCCCCGAAATATTTTCCCTCGGCGCGCTCGGAGAGAAGGATATATTCGACCGTGAGCCCGGACGCCAGCGCCTCGAGCGCCAGCTTGACGCCGTCGAGCAGAAACAGCCCCATTTCATCCCGGTATTTTTTATCGGACAGCTTCGCCGTACATGCGACTGTCGGATTCTGGCGGCTCGTTATGCGCATAACGCCGCCCGCGCTGCGGTTTTCCGCTGATATCACGCCCATTTCAGAAGCCCTCATATATAGCACAAAAAACCGGGGTTGACCGGTTTTTTGAAGCGATATTACGGATCAAAGCGCTGCCTTTGCGCGCTCTACGACTGCGGCGAAAGCGTCGCGGTCGGATATTGCGAGCTCAGAGAGCATCTTGCGGTTGAGGTCGATGCCCGCGAGCTTGACGCCGTGCATAAACGTCGAATAGTTCATGCCGTACGGCTTGACTGCCGCCGAGATACGTGTGATCCAGAGGGAGCGGAAATCGCGCTTCTTCTGCTTTCTTCCGGCAAACGCGTAGTTGCCGCTCTTCATGACGGCTTCTTTCGCCATCTTGAAGTGCTTGCTCTTTGAACCCCAGTAACCCTTAGCGCTCTTTAAAACTTTATTTCTTCTCTTGCGCGTCATCATCGCGCCCTTAACTCTTGCCATCTTGATGTTCCTCCGTTAAATTCCCGTCGTTTGCGCTCACTTTATTATCATGCGTCTGACATTGCGCGCCTGCGCCTCGGACATGATGGCGCCGGAACGAAGATGTCTCTTGCGTTTTGTGTCTTTCTTGCCGAGCTTATGACGGTGGTCGCTGTGGTTCATCTTGACCTTGCCCGTTCCCGTGAGCGAAAATCTCTTGGCAGATGCCTTATGTGTCTTGATCTTTCCCATTTTGGTACTCCTTAATTTGAAATAGCGTAAATCATAGCGGGGATCATTCTCCCGCGCCGCCGTCGCCCTTCGGCGCGGCGCTTTCCTTTTTCTCGGACTTATCCGCTTTCTGCTTGACCGGATTAATCATCATCGTCATCTGACGCCCTTCAAGTACCGGGCGCTTATCGACGGTGCCGTATTCGCGGCAGTATTCCTCAAACCGCGCGAGCACATCACGACCGATATTCTGGTGCGCCATTTCGCGCCCGCGGAAGCGCAGGACGACCTTGACCTTATTGCCCTCCGAAAGAAAACCGACGGCGCGCTTCGCCTTTGTCTCGAAATCGTGTGTGTCGATCTTGCATGAAAGCTGGACTTCCTTGATCTCGATGACCTGCTGTTTGCGCTTTGCTTCCTTTTCCTTCTTTTCACGCTCATAGCAGAACTTGCCGTAATCCATGATCCTGCACACGGGCGGGTCGGAATTCGGCGACATGAGCACAAGGTCAAGCCCCTGCTCATACGCGATCTCCTTTGCCCTTGCCAAAGACATGATCCCGAGCTGCTCCGAGCCGTTGACAACACGGACGCTTCCCGCCACACGGATAGCGTCGTTGATCTGATAATCCTTTGAGTTGTTTGCCATATACCTCCGTTTAGAAAAGCCGACCGGCGGTTTTCTCCGCCCGAAAAATAAATACGCGGGGGAACAGTGTTCCTCCGCAAAAAAGCCCCGCCCGAACCCGGACGAATGCAGTTTTGACCGTACCGACTTTTGCCGCACGGTGGGGACAAACACGTTCCACTTCTTTTTACAGTCGAGAGTATACCACAGTTTTCCCCGGCTGTCAAGGGCTTTTTTTACTTTTTCCCGGACTTTTTTCCCCGCCTGACTTATGCGTTTTCGGCGATAATACCGTCAAAAGGTACAAAATTCCGCCAAGTTTCCGCATCAGTATTGACAAATCAAAAGGATGGTCAATATTATGAAAAAATTTCGCATTTCTCGTTCAATTTGCCTATATACAAACGCCCGGCCTTTTTGTATAATAAAAAACGCCGTAATTTTACTGTTCTTTTCCCGCCGACGGACAGCGGGACATGCGTGGCAGACAGACCCCGGAGATATATCAACCTAATGATATCACCTCTTGCCGGGATCTGTCTGCCCGTTTTGTTTTTGTGCGCCCGCAAGGACTTCTCCGGCACCGCTCTGGCGGCTGCTGCCTTCGAAAGTGATCTGCCGCGCGCCCAGCGAGCGCGCCTCTCATCGCGTGCGCCTCCCGCCCCCTTACCCGCGCGCCCGCCGTGCGCGCCTCCCTCCCGCGCGTTTTTTCCGATAATAAAATTAGGGGTGGATTTTTGTCTGACACTATGATATAATATACTTTAAATATAATGTCTTATTATCAGCAAGCGGCGGATGCGCCGGCTGAAATGGGGCTGGAAAAGACACTTTCCCGAAAGGATAATATAGATCAGATATGCCAAGATACACTGAAAAAGCCGAAACGTTATCCCTGCCCGTGATACCGCTTCGCGGGCTTGTCGCCTTTCCGTCTGTCCCGCTCAGCTTTGAGATCGAGCGGGAGATGTCGATCGCCGCGTGCAGCGCGGCGCTCGCCGAGGACGCCGTCGTCCTGCTCATCACTCAGCGGGACGTTTCCGTTGACGAACCGTCGGTCGAGGATGTCTACGAGGTCGGATGCGCGGCAAAAATAAAACAGTCGGTGCGCACGCCGGAGGACGGGATGCACGTCATCGTCGAGGGACTGTGCCGCGCCACAGTTCTGAGCTTTTCCCGCAAAAAGAATTCTTACGGCGACCCCTACATCCGCGCGGAGGTCATGACAAAGACGGTAACGCTCGAGGGCGAGCCCGACGAGCACGTCCGCGCCGAGATGCACGTCATTCTTTCAAAGCTCGACGAACAATTTTCGCAGCGCCACTTAACGATAAGGATGATGGCGACGGCGCGCAAGATAAATAATCCCGGTCTGCTCGCTGATTTTGTCGCCTCCGGCGCGCTTCTGAGATGGGAAAACAGGCAGGCCGTGCTTGAACAGTTCGACCCGATCCGCCGTCTGACGACTGTCCTTGCGATGATCGAAGACGAGACACGGATGATCAAGGTCGAAGAAGAGATGGAGCAGCGCGTCCGTGAAGCTATCGGCGCGTCTCAGCGCGAGCATTATCTGCGCGAGGAGCTCCGCATAATAAATGAAGAACTCGGCAACAACGACGACGACAATTATTACGAAAAGATAGTCTCGGCTTCCCTGCCTGAGGAGGTCGAAGAAAAGCTGCTCCGCGAATCGGCGCGCCTCGGGCAGACATCGTTCGGCTCGCCGGAAGGCGCGCTTCTGCGCAATTATATCGAGGTCTGCTTAGCGCTGCCATGGAACGCGAAAACGAAGGACCGGGTCGACGTTGCCGCCGCGTCAAGGATACTCGACGAGGACCACGACGGGCTCAGACGCGTGAAAGACCGCATACTTGAATATCTCGCGGTAAAACAGCTCTCGCCCACGCTGCGGCATCAGATAATCTGCCTTGTGGGGCCTCCCGGCACGGGCAAAACGTCGATCGCTCAGTCGATCGCGCGGGCGATGAAGCGCAAATACGTCCGCGTCTCGCTCGGCGGCGTCCGTGACGAGGCGGACATACGCGGGCACCGCAAAACTTACATCGGCGCGATGCCCGGCAGGATAATCAACGCGCTGACGGAAGCGGGCGTCAAAAATCCGCTCATCCTCTTTGACGAAATAGACAAGCTCACGCGCGACGCGCACGGCGACCCCGCCTCGGCGCTGCTCGAGGTGCTTGATGCCGAGCAGAACAAGAACTTCCGCGACCACTTCATCGAGCTGCCGTTCGATCTCTCGGACTGCATGTTCATCTGCACGGCGAACACCGCCGATACTATCCCGCGCCCGCTGCTCGACAGGATGGAGGTCATAGAGCTTTCCTCCTACACGAGGGGCGAAAAGCTTTCGATCGCGAAAAACCACCTGATCCCGAAGCAGTGCCGCCGCCACGGGCTTGACCGCCGCCGCTTCCGCTTGCGCGACGACGCGATCTTTGAGCTGATGGACTATTACACCGCCGAGGCGGGCGTGCGCGAGCTCGAACGCGAGATCGCTTCCCTCTGCCGCAAGGCGGCGAGAAAGTTCGTCGCTGGCGAGGCGAAGTCGGTGACGATAACGGCGGATTCGATCAAAGATTATCTCGGCGCGCGCAAGCTCATACCGGAGCATATCTCGGAGGAAAACGAGATCGGCGTCGTCAACGGCATGGCGTACACCTCGGTCGGCGGCGACCTCTTAAAAATCGAAGTCCTCGTGATGGACGGCACCGGAAAGCTTGAGCTGACGGGCTCGCTCGGCGACGTTATGAAGGAGTCGGCGAACATCGGTATCAGCTACATACGCGCGCATGCGGACGAGCTCGGAGTCGACCGCGACTTTTATAAGACGAAGGACATACACATACACGTCCCCGAAGGCGCGACGCCGAAGGACGGCCCCTCCGCCGGGATCACGATGCTCTCGGCGATGGTAAGCGCCCTTGCAAAGAAACCCGCCCACGCCGACACCGCGATGACCGGCGAGCTGACGCTGACCGGGCGCGTGCTCGCGATCGGCGGTCTGCGTGAAAAGACATCGGCGGCATACGCCGCCGGCGTGCGCCGCATATTGATCCCGCGCGACAACGCCGCCGACCTTGAGGAGATCGACCCCGTTGTACGCGAAAACGTCCGCTTCACGCTCATCTCACACGCCGAAGAAGCGCTTGACGCCATATTCGAGCCGGATGTCACATTGCCCGTCGGCGGTTATGTAAAGAATTCCGAGGCGCTGCCGGACATTCCGGCGGACGTTGGCTATACCGCATACGGCGTCAGCTGCAAAAAACAAGGATAAAACAATGTTGAACACACAAAACGTCACGCTCGCGATCTCCGCGGGCAGACCCGATCAGTTTTTAAACGAGCCTATCCCGCAAATCGCGCTCTCCGGGCGCTCAAACGTCGGCAAAAGCTCGCTCATCAATTCGCTGCTCGGCAGAAAATCGCTCGCCCGCGTCAGCGGGACGCCGGGAAAGACAGTGACCGTCAACTACTACCGCGTCGACAAAAAGCTCTTTCTCGTCGACCTGCCCGGCTACGGCTACGCAAAGCGCACGCGCGAGGAGCAGGCGGCGTTTTCCGCGCTGACGGACGGATATCTCGTCCGCAACCCGAACATCGATCTCTTGCGCCTGATACTGCAAATGATCGACATCCGCGTGGGCCCGACCTCCGACGACAACGCCATGCTCGGCTGGCTCAACAGCTCCGGCATTCCGTATGCCGTCGTCGCCACAAAGTGCGACAAATGCTCAAAATCGGAGCTCACGGCGAACATAGACGCGCTCACGTCGCATCCGAACATCGCCGACGGCACGCCGATAATACCTTTCTCCGCGACAAAGGGGATAGGACAGCGCGAGGTCTGGAGCATCATATCGGACGCCGCGGGGATCAGATAATTTTTTAAAAAGGAGGCGCCGCATGGAAGGACTTTCCGACCTTCA
This sequence comes from uncultured Clostridia bacterium, assembly GCA_947630625.1. Taxonomy (GTDB): domain Bacteria; phylum Bacillota; class Clostridia; order Oscillospirales; family CAG-272; genus DTU064. The sequence continues at coordinate 11,017 of CANRIL010000009.1, read as the reverse complement.
GATGACGCTCATAACATACGCTTTCAGAATACCGACGGTGCTCATCGCGCTGACCGTACATGAGGTGTGCCACGGGCTTATGGCGTATAAGCTCGGTGACACGACGGCGCGCGACATGGGGAGGCTGTCGCTCAATCCGCTGCGCCATCTTTCCCTGCTCGGCTGCATCTGTATGCTGCTTTTCGGGTTCGGCTTTGCCAAGCCCGTGCCGATAAACACGCGCGGCTTCAAGCATCCGAAGCGCGACATGGCGCTGACTGCGCTTGCGGGTCCGCTTTCGAATCTCGCGCTCGCCGTGGTCGGCATACTCGTTGAGTCGATCGTTCTGAAAATTCCGCTTTCGGGGTCATACGATTTCCGTTACTGGGTCGTCTTTTCGCTTTACAATTTTTCGTATGTATTTTACATGCTGAATCTTTCGCTCTGTGTCTTCAATCTTATCCCTGTCCCCCCGCTCGACGGTTCGCGCGTGCTTTTAACTTTCCTGCCGCCGAAGCAGTATTTCGGCCTCATGAAGTATGAGCAGTATATAATGATCGCGCTCTTCATCCTCATCTGGACGGGCGCGCTTGACGGGGTGATGTTCACCGCCGTCGGGTGGCTGTCTTCGGCGATCCATTTTGTATTTGATCTTCTGCCGTTTTTCGGCTGACAACACGACGACGCACGACAGAGAGGTAACTTTTGGAACAGATAACGTACAGGCTCGATCAGTTTGAGGGACCGCTTGACCTGCTCCTTTCGCTGATCCAGAAAAATAAATTTGACATAGCCGATATACCGATCGCCATAATCTGCGATCAATATATGGAATATATAAACGAAGCCGCCGCACGCGACCTCGATGTTTCCTCGGACTTCATCGTCATGGCGAGCCGCCTTATGCTCATCAAGAGCCGCACGCTGCTGCCGCGGGACGAGGAAACGGAAGAAGACCCGCGCGAAGAGCTTGCGCGCGCCGTCATCGAATATGCGCGCGCAAAGGAGGCGGCGGGGCTGTTTGCCGGGATGTATTCGATGCACGGCGGCAGGATGGTGAAGGACACCGATGAAATACCGCCGGACAACACGCTGCGCGAACACAGCGCCTCCCTTCTGGCCGCCGCGCTTTCGCGCGTGCTTTCGGAGGTGCGCGCGACCGAGCAGTCCGTGACGAGATTCACGCCGCTCATAAAAAAGCGCTCAGTCTCGGCTGCCGAAAAGGCGCGCTCCGTCATGACGTATATGAAGGGGCGAGGCGCTGTCACGGCGGAGGAGCTGTTTTTCAGAGAGGAAACGAAAACGGACATGATAGCCGTTTTCCTTGCGATACTGGAGCTTCTGCGCAGTCAGCGCATCATTATCGTCAGCGGGGACGACAACGACGAAGGCACGCTCGCGGCTGAATCGCTCAGCTTCGAGCTGTCGGACGAAAACGGGGAGAATATTGACGATGTCAGAATCGAAGAATGACATATTTTCGGAAAATGCTGCCGACGGCACTCTCGTCCGCGAGGAGACGGCGGAGCTGCTGCGCTCGCTCGAGGCGATCCTTTTCGCCGCCGGCCATCCGGTCACGTATGAAAAGCTGTCCGCGGTGCTCGGCATATCAGCGGCTGAGGTGCGCTCGCTCGTAGAGCTCGCGATGCCGGACTACAACAGCGAAGACTCGGTGAGAGGAATAATGCTGCTCGCATTTGAGGATTCATGCCAGCTCTGCACAAAGGAGCAGTACGCGCCGCTGATCAAAGAGGCGCTCGGCATAAGGCGCGGCGGCAATCTCTCCGCCTCGTCCCTTGAGGTGCTCGCGATAATCGCGTACAATCAACCGTGCACTCGCTCATACGTCGATATGGTGCGCGGCGTCGATTCGGGCTACGTCGTCTCGTCGCTCGCCGAAAAGGGGCTGATCGAACAGCGCGGCCGCCTTGACGTTCCCGGCCGTCCGATCCTTTACGGCACAACGGAAACGTTTTTGCGCGTGTTCGGCATAAGCTCGACGGACGAGCTGCCGACCGTCGCAAAAGCGGACAACAATTCCGCGGACGTGACAGAGGAAGACGCCGTCTCGACAGACGAGCTGCTTTAAACTGCTGCGCCGCCCGCTTCCCAAGGAAAGCCCGAATATAAAAGCAGCGGCAGTTCTTTATTCTTTGCCGCCATGCTTTTGCCCGCGGGACGCCTTACTCGACCAAACCTGACGACCAAACAAAGGAGGGGTGCATTTGACAGCGCTTTATATACTCGCCGCCGTCGCCTGTATCATAGCGATACCGTTTCTCTGCCGCATATACTTCTCTTTTTCATACAGCGGCGGGGAGGCCTCGATCCTTTTGCGCTATGCGTTTCTGCGGATACATCTTCTGCCGTCAAAACAGGGGAAAATAAAGCTCGGCGACTACACGTTTGAAAAGGTCGCGCAAAGGCAGGCGGCGGAAAAGAAAAAGGACGCGAAAAAGCAAAGTTCCCCGAAAAAGCCGAAGAAGAAGGAGGCAGCGAAATCTAAAAAATCGGATGAGGGCGAGGGGACGGAGAAAAAAAGCGCGATCTCACTGCTTTTGACGATGCGCGAGATCATATTCGACACGATAAAGCGATTCCCCGGCAAGCTGCGGCTTGAAATTCTGCGCCTGCGCCTCTCTGTCGGCGCGGAGGACGCCGCCGCGACCGCGATCGGATACGGCGCCGTGACTCAGGCGGTCGGCGCCGCGCTCACGCTCGCGGAGGAACATGCCGATGTCAGGATCAGGCGGGACGCCGTGATGATATTGCCGGATTTTTTGTCCGGCAAGCTCGACGCCGACGTGTCCGTCCGGCTCTCGGTGCGTGTGGGCTCGGTTTTCGGGCTCGCACTGCGGTTTATATTCAACTTCATCAAGCTGAAGGCTGCGCGGCAAATCTGACGACGAATAAAAACCAAACAGGCAACGCAATATAAATGAAAGGAAAACAAAACATGAACGGCAACGGAAAAATCAGCGAAAACAACAAGATAAGCGATATTATCAAGACATCGCTTGAGAACATCCGGGGCGTCGTCGACGCCAACACGATCGTCGGCAACCCGATAACGACGCCGCAGGGCGTCACGATCCTGCCGATATCCGAAGTTTCTGTCGGATTCGCGTCAGGCGGATTTGACTACCTCGGAAAAAATGCCACCAAGTCCGAGCACGGCGGCGGCAACAACTTCGGCGGTGGCGGCGGAAGCGGTCTGTCCGTCAAGCCCGTCGCGTTCATCGTCATCTCCGCCGACGGCTCGGTCGAGCTCATGCCGATAGTCCTGCCGCCCACACCGAAATCAGACGTTGCGGCGATAATCGACGGCGCGCCCGCGCTGATCGACAAGATCAGCTCTCTTTTGCCGAAGAAAAAGAAGAGCGGCGAGGACGACGCCAAAGAAGACGACGCCGATGAGGAAACCGAGTCCGAAAAAAGCGGCGAGGGCGAAGCTGACGAGGCGGCAGAGGAATAAATTTCGGTTTTTTCTCAAAATAACCTCGGATATACATAGCCGGACGGCGGGAAAATAAGCTCCGGAACAAACATTTGATAACGGAGCATATTTTAAGAAAAATGAACTCGTTCATCCGCCGCACCGCGGCAATACTTTTTACATTGGCAATACTCTTCCCCGCCGCCCGTGTCGGCGCGTTTTCCGGCACGTCCGCCGAAAGCGCGATTTTGATCGAGGCGACGGGCGAAAACGTCATATACGAACACAATGCCGACCATCGCATGCCGATGGCGAGCACAACGAAGATAATGACGGCGCTCTGCGCCATTGAATCGGGCGATATCACGCGCCGCGTGAAGATATCGGCTGACGCCGTCGGCGTCGAAGGCTCTTCGATCTACCTCAAGGCGGGCGAGGAGCTGACGCTCGAAGACCTGCTCTACGCGCTGATGCTCGCGAGCGCAAACGACGCCGCCGCGGCGATCGCGATCGAAGTATCAGGCTCGATAGATAAATTCGCGGAGCTTATGAACGAGCGCGCACGCGCGCTCGGCTGCGAGAACACGCATTTCACAAACCCTCACGGGCTTGACAATGAGGAACACTACACGACCGCGCGCGACCTCGCGAGGATAACGGCGGCAGCGCTTGAAAACGAAACGTTCCGCACGATCGTCTCGACATATAAGCGGACAATACCGATGGAGGGCGGAGGCGTCCGTCTGCTTCTCAACCACAACAGGCTCCTGCGCACGGAGGAAAACGTCATCGGCGTCAAGACGGGCTTCACGAAGCGCAGCGGGCGCTGCCTTGTCACCGCCGCCGAACGCGACGGCGTTACGGTCGTCGCCGTGACGCTGCATGACCCCGACGACTGGCGCGACCACACCGCGATGCTCGAGCTTGGGCTCGACTCGTACAGGTGCGACATCCTATGTGAGGATGACGGGCTCGTATTCCCCGTGCCCGTGACTGGCGGCACATCCGATTTTGTGACGGCGCGCGGCGGAGAACGGATCGCCGTTTCACTGCCGAAGGACGCGCCGGAGCCGCGCCGCGTCGTGAATCTTTCCCCGTTCGTGTTCGCTCCCGTCAGGCGCGGGGACCGTCTCGGATACGTCGAATGGTTTGACGGGGACGGAAACTCCCTCGGCACCACAGAGCTGACGGCGGCGGAATCCGTTCCGATGCGCAAAAGGCCGACGGTCTGGGACCGTATCACCGGCATATTTAAAAAGGAGGACAATGATGAAACCGTTCATGAATGAAGACTTTCTTCTGTCGACAGATACGGCGCGCCGCCTCTACCATGAGGCGGCGGAGCCGCTGCACATCATCGACTATCACTGCCACGTTCCGCCGCGCGAGATCGCGGAGGACAGGCGCTGTTCGAACATCACGGAGCTGTGGCTCGGCGGCGACCACTACAAATGGCGCGCCGTTCGCTCCGCCGGAGTTCCCGAAAAATACATAACAGGCGACGCCTCCGATTACGAAAAATTCAGGGCATACGCCTCCGTCATGCCGCGCCTTATCGGGAACCCGCTCTACCACTGGACGCACCTTGAGCTGCGCCGCTATTTCGACTGCGAGCTGACGCTCTCGCCCGACACGTGCGACGAGATCTGGGAGCTCACGAGCCGCGCGCTCGCGAAGGATGAATTCTCCGTCAGAAACATCATCCGCCGCTCCAAGGTAGACGTTATCTGCACGACGGACGACCCCGCGGACACGCTCGAATATCATGAAGCGCTCGCCGCCGACCCGACGTTTGAAACGCGCGTCTACCCGGCATGGCGTCCCGACAAGGGGATAAACATCGAGGCGAAGGGATTTGCCGGATACATAAAGCGCCTCGGAGACGCCGCAGGCGTCAGGATCGTCGACATCGAATCGCTGTTTGAAGCTTATCGCCGCCGCCTTGACTTTTTCGGCGAGCATGGCTGCCGCGTCGCCGACCACGGACTCGACATTTACCCGTTTTACACGGAACCCGACCTTTATCACGCAAACGAAGCATTCATTTCCGCGCTCGCCTCTGACGGCGGAGTTGACGACATGCGCGCGGTGACGCTTTACAAGGGCGCGATGCTGCGCTTCTTCGGCGCGGAATACGTCCGCCGCGGCTGGGCGATGCAGATACATTTCGGCGTCCTGCGCAACGCGAACTCGCGCATGTTCGCCCGCCTCGGCGCGGATACAGGCTTTGACACGATAGGCGACACCGTGCCCGTTCCGGCGCTCGCAAAGCTGCTTGACATGATGGACTCGCATGACGCGCTCCCCCGCACTATCCTTTATCCGATAGCGCAGCAGGAAAACGACGCCGTTGCCGCGCTTTGCGGCAGCTTCCAGACCTCGGGCGACGGGTTCCCGCGCATGATGCAGGGCAGCGCCTGGTGGTTCGCGGACACGCTCGACGGGATGAGAAGACAGATGACAAAGCTCGCTTCCCTTTCAGTGTTCGGCTGCTTCCTCGGCATGCTCACCGATTCCCGCAGCTTCACTTCATATCCGCGCCACGAATATTTCCGCCGGATATTATGCGACCTGATAGGCGGCTTTATCGAAGACGGACTTTACCCGGACGGCGCCGAGGCGTCAAAGCTCGTCGCCGACATATCGTACAACAACAGCAAGAATTATTTCGGATTCTGATTCACAAGGAGACACAGTTTTATGCGGATCGAAACAAAATGCCTGCACGAAGGCTACGTGCGGAAAAACGGCGACCCCGGCGCGCTGCCTATCGTGCAGAGCACGACATACGTATTTGATTCGACGGAGCACATCGCCGACCTCTTCAACATGCCGACGGAGTGCATGTACTCGCGCTTCGCAAACCCGACGGTCGACGCCGTTGAAAAAAAGATCGCCTCGCTCGAGGGCGGCGTCGGCGCGATGTGCACGACGAGCGGACAGGCGGCGTCGCTTTTGTCCGTTCTGAACTTGTGCCGCGCGGGCGACAGCATCCTCGCCGTCAGCTCGCTTTACGGCGGGACGATCAATCTCTTCTCGTATTCGCTCAAAAAGCTCGGCATCGACTGCATTTTCGTCGATCCCGAAGCTGACGACGGCGAGCTCGAATCGGCGATCAAGCCGAACACGCGCCTCGTCTTCGGGGAAACGCTTGCGAATCCGGCGCTCAACGTCTTCGACATAGAGCGCTTCGCCGCCTTCGCGCACAGCCATAAAATACCGCTGATCGTCGACAACACGTTCCCGACCCCGATCCTCTGCCGCCCGTTTGAGTTCGGCGCCGACATAGTTGTACATTCGACGACGAAATACATGGACGGCCACGCGCTTCAGGGCGGCGGCGTCATTGTCGACAGCGGCAATTTCGACTGGGCGAACGGCAATTTCCCCGACTTCACAGAGCCTGACGAAAGCTATCACGGCGTCGTATACACGCGCGATTTCGGCAGGCAGGCTTACATCATAAAGGCGCGCATGCAGCTGATGCGCGATTTCGGCTGCTACCCCGCGGCGCACTCGGCGTTCCTGCTCAATATCGGGCTTGAAACGCTTGCCGTCCGCATGGAGCGTTACTGCAAAAACGCGCTCGAGGTCGCCGGATTCCTCGCCGCGTCCGATGATGTGGAGCGCGTGAGCTATCCGGGGCTCCCGTCCGATCCGTATTACGAACGCGCTAAGAAATACCTGCCCGACGGGTGCGGCGGCGTCATCTCGTTCGACATCAAAGGCGGCCGCGACCGCGCGACGCGCTTCATGGACGCGCTGAAGCTCGCGTCCCGCGAGGTCCACGTCGCCGACATACGCACGTGCGTGCTCCATCCCGCGAGCATGACGCACAGACAGTTAAACGACGAACAGCTTGCCGCCGCCGGCATCGACGCCGGAATGATCCGCTTCTCCGTCGGCCTCGAAAACGTCTATGACATCCTCGACGACATAAAGCAGGCATTTGACGTGAGCAGGTAACTTGATATTATGGTTTTTAATGCAGGGGGGAAGCAACTCTTGAAAGAGTTTCTTCCCCCCTGCACCCCCTATTTTCAGAACTTTTTATGGAGCTCCTTCCTCACCACTCCCAAAAAAAATAACCGCGCAAAGCGCGGTTGCCGCCGCTGTGCGGCGGGCGGAGGCGGAGCCGAGCACCGAGCGCTGCGAAATTCTGACGAATTTCGCGCTTCCAATCGCCTCGTCCCCAAATAGCTCCATAAAGAGTTTAGAAAGGGGTACGGGGGAAACCTTTTCCAAAGGTTTCCCCCGTATATAAATCTCACTGTTTTACTTCTTAAGGTTCTCCTCAAGCTTTGCGAGCTCGTCGTACATCTCGGCGGGGACGTGGCTGCCGACAAGGGCGTAGAACTCTTTGATGTTCTCAACGTCTGCGAGCCATGATTCCTTGTCTATTGTCAGGAGGTCGCGGATCGTGTCAACGGTCACGCCGTCAAGGCCCTCGACGTTGATGTCTTCCGGCTTCGGAACGAAGCCGATAGGCGTCTCAACAGCCTCGACCTTGCCTTCGCAGCGGTCAAGGATCCAGAGCAGGACTCTCAAGTTGTCGCCAAAGCCCGGCCAGATGAAGTTTCCGTTTTCGTCGGTACGGAACCAGTTGACGTGGAATATCTTCGGCTTGTTCGGGATGACCTTGCCCATTTCGAGCCAGTGTGCCCAGTAGTCGCCCATGTTGTAGCCGACGAACGGACGCATTGCCATCGGGTCGCGGCGGACAACGCCGATCGCGCCGGCAGCGGCAGCCGTCGTCTCGGAAGCCATGATGGAGCCGACAAACGTGCCGTGCTGCCAATCGCGGGACTCATACACAAGCGGCGCCGTTCTCGCGCGGCGGCCGCCGAAGATGATGGCGGAAACCGGAACGCCCTTCATCGTGTTGAACTCAGAAGAGAGGCACGGGCAGTTCTTCGCGGAAGCAGTGAAGCGGGAGTTCGGATGAGCGCCCGAGGTGTTGATCTTGTCGTTCTTGTCGTAGGTTCTGTAATCCCACGGCTCGCCCTTCCAGTTGATGGCGTGCTTCGGCGGGTTGTTGTCAAGACCTTCCCACCATACCGTGTTGTTGTCTACGTCGTAGCACACGTTCGTGAAGATCGTGTCGCGTCTCGTCGTAGCGAGGGCGTTCGGGTTGGACTTTTCGTTCGTGCCGGGAGCGACGCCGAAGAAGCCGTTTTCAGGGTTGACGGCGTAAAGTCTGCCGTCTTCCTTGTTGACTCTGAGCCATGCGATATCGTCGCCGACAGTCCAGACCTTGTATCCGCGCTTCTTGTAAACTTCCGGCGGGATAAGCATTGCGAGGTTCGTCTTTCCGCATGCGGACGGGAACGCAGCCGTGATATACTTGATGTCGCCGTTCGGGTACTCGACGCCGAGGATGAGCATGTGCTCAGCCATCCAGCCCTCTTTGCGGCCGAGGTAGGAAGCGATGCGGAGCGCGAAGCACTTCTTGCCGAGCAGAACGTTTCCGCCGTAAGCGGAGTTGACGGACATGATCGTGTTGTCCTGCGGGAAATGCGTGATATACCTGTTTTCGGGATCGCAGTCGGCAACGGCATGCAGACCCTTGATGTAGTCAGGCGAATCGCCAAGCGCGTCGATAACTGTCTTGCCGACTCTCGTCATGATAAGCATGTTGAGCACAACATAAATGGAGTCAGTCAGCTCGATGCCGATCTTCGCGAAATCGGAGCCGACAACGCCCATCGAATAGGGGATGACGTACATCGTCTTGCCCTTCATAGCGCCCGTATAGAGCTTCTTCAGGGTAGCGTACATCTCGTTAGGTTCGACCCAGTTGTTGATATTGCCCGCCTCTTCCTGCGTAGGCGTGCAGATAAATGTTCTGCCCTCGACGCGGGCAACGTCGTTGACCGCGGTGCGGTGCAGATAGCAGTTCGGCAGGAGCTCTTCATTCAGCTTCGTGAGCTCGCCCGTGCTGCACGCCTCGGCGCGGAGCGCCTCAGCCTGCTCCTCGGAACCGTCGATCCAGACGATCTTCTCCGGGCGGCACATCTCAGCCATTTCATTGATCCAATCAAGGACATACTTGTTGTTTGTCATTTTGTATCTCTCCTTATCTGAAAATCGGCAACTTGCGGCATGCCAAATTCCACCTCTACAATTATAGCTTATTTCCTCCCGGATTTCAATAGCGAAACAAAGATTTTTCAAATTCTTCACGTTCTTCACGCAAAAATCACAAAATGAACCGCGAAAAAATATGAAAAAATTTCGAACGGCTGTTTGCAATTTCGGCAAAGTTGTGGTAAAATAAAATTAAAGAAAATATACGACGAAAGCGAGCACGAACGTGACGAAACAACCTCTCACCGAAAAAGAACGCGAGATGTACGAATACATCTCTGAATCAATACATAAAAACGGCTATTCGCCGAGCGTCCGCGATATAATGGTGCACATCGGCTTCAAAAGCACATCGACCGTCCACACATATCTCGGAAAGCTTGAGGAAAAGGGCTATATTTATAAGGAAGACGGCAAGAGCCGCACGCTGCGCACCGTCGGTTCCGAATCGACCGGGACAGTGCGCCTCCCCGTCATCGGCAGCATCGCCGCCGGTACGCCCATCCTCGCGACTGAGGTGTACGACGAAACGGACATGATCGAAGTTTCGACGCGCGGAAAATACAGCCGCGACGAGCTGTTCGCGCTCCGCGTCAGCGGCGAGAGCATGATCGAGGCGGGAATTCTCGACGGCGATATCATTATCGTGCACAGGACACCGCACGCCGACAACGGCGATATCGTTGTCGCCCTCGTCGACGACAGCGCGACGGTCAAGCGTTTCTTCCGCGAGGACGGGCACTTCCGCCTTCAGCCAGAGAACAGCAAAATGGAGCCGATAATCGTCCCCGAGGTCGTTGTCCTCGGTCACGTCATCGCCTCCGTCAGATATTATTGATATATGAGCCGCAAAAAAGCATTCCCCGCGCTCATCGCGCTCGTTTTTGCGCTTGCCCTGCTCGCCTCATGCAGCAGCACCGGCGGCAGGTCGGTTACAGCCGGCGGCAAAAGCGTTAAAATAACCGAATATTTCGGCGAGCCGAATACATCTTATATGTCGGACTTGTCGGCCGACGTGTCGGTCAACGCCGGGGATACGGTCATGGCAACGTTTGAATACGAGCCGGACGCCGTGATCGTCATGTGCTACCCGCCGGACGGCGGCGAGCCGGTCGAGCTCTCCTCCTCGGTAAACGCGTTCCGCCTCACGTTCAGCGCGCCGGACATTTCCGGCGAATGCGGCTTCAATATCAACTATACGATCGACGGGACGCTCTATAATCTCGCCTTCATGCTGAACGTCGCCGCATAAAAGCGCGCCGTTTCATATGTAAAATTCGCCCCGAGCATTAGAGCGGGCGCCGTAAAACAGTCCATCAGTTTAACTGCTTATCTAAAATATCAAAGCAAAGACCGCTGGTATGCACATGGGTATGTGCGCTGGCGGTCATTTTTTGGGTATTCAATTTTTTAAACTTGCTGGCGGCGAACGGTTTTGGGAACCGTATGCGGATGGCAAGTCAACAGGGGATAGCCGCTTTTGCGGCGCAAGGGGGTGTAGCCACCTTGACGGAA
>CANRIL010000008.1 GCA_947630625.1 uncultured Clostridia bacterium | reverse complement strand
CCGTTTTTGACCACTTCTACGTGGTCTGCTTTATTGCGCTTTTTTTACTCTACGTTTGGGCTTTATTTTTCAGACTTCGCCCACCGAGAAGCGCCGCCCTCATCCGATGGGTTCTTCTGAATCCGCGGGAGCGTCGAAGGCGTATTCGAGCCCCCGTTCATCGTCGAGCTTACCAAACATATCGTAGAGGCGTTCGAGCTTTACTCCCGCCGTTTCCATGGCGCGATACTCGCCTGAGCCGAAATAGAGATCGTTTTCGACAACGATCCCACGCGCAATTATTGAGAGCGTGCGGAAGAGCTCCTTCTGTTCCGGCGAAGCCGTGCCATCGTCAACCATGTCGGAAAGCTGCGCGTATTCGTAAGGCTCGTCCCCCGTCGGATAAAGGACATCTATGAATGATGCTTCAAAGACGCCGTATTCGCATACGAATCCGAACTGAAGCGCGTATCCGTCTTTATATTCCGGTTCCCGCATGATGCCGTTTTCGGGATATACGCTCCATTTGCCGACCGGCTGAACGTCTCCATTCAGCGCCGTTTTTATCAGATCGAAAAAGATATCCCCGTCTATCGCCTCAAACGTGACCGCCTCGCGGTCGAGCCGGAGCAGCGCCGCCTTGTCCGGGAACGGTTTTTTATAGAGGATATCGGCGACCTTGTCAAGATCGCGCGAGAGCGCCGTGCCGTTTTTGATCTCTAACGTCGGCAGATGATCTTCCGTATACGCATATCGGATGTTGAAGATGCGGAATGACGAAGTGATGATGCTTTCGTCTTCTATTTCGCTTCCGTCTTTGTTGATGTGGTAGCTATACATGTAGACCCATCCATCGTCCGTCGTCTTCATAGCAAAGTCCTCGGCAAACGGCGGCACAAACGACGCGTCACCGCCGAAATTTTCGCATCCGGCGAACGTGAAAAGCGCGCATAAAAGCAGTGCTGCCGCAAGCAGGCGGCGTAAAAGTGTCTTTTTCATTCTCTCTTTCCCCCGATTTTTGTAATATTGTTGATGTCGTGCGCGGTCATCGGTTTCTTTAAATAAGTATATCATCTGCTTTTTTCGAATTTGTGACCACTTCCGAAAGAGTTTCTTAACGAGTTCTTAAATTTTCTTTAAGACGAGGCATTCACGCGGCAAAAAGCCGGGGAAACTTTCGAAAAAATCATAAAAAACCGCTTGACAAAGGCTCTTTTATATGATATCATAGCACGTGTTGATCCAAAGACAGCAGGTTACAGTAAAAGCCGTTCGGCTTTCCTGCCGAGGAGAATTTATATAAAGGTCGCGCGCCCTATCGGTGCGCACTGATACTGTAAATTCGCGTTCCTCGCTTTGGCGGGGAGCTTTTTATTTGGACCCGACAGCTTTATTCTATTACAGGAGGTAAAGTATGCCCAGCAAACAGATTCTGGAGTCAAAGCAGGCGGTCGTTGCCGAGCTTGCCGGCAAGATCCGTGAGGCTCAGTCAGGCGTCATCGTCAAGTATCAGGGCATAACGGTCAAAGACGACACCGAGATGCGCAAAAAGATGCGCGAAGCCGGAGTTGATTACGTCGTTATGAAGAATACGCTGACGGCGAGAGCTTGCGACGAGGCAGGATTTGGCGAGGTCAGGGAGCATCTCAACGGCATGAACGCTATCGCGATCAGCCATGACGATCCGGTTGCACCCGCCAAGATCCTCAAGGAATACGCGGACAAGATCGAGACATTCGAGATCCGCGTCGGTTTCCTCGAAGGCAAGGTAATTGATGCCGCAACGGTAAACGAGCTCGCAGACATTCCCTCAAGAGAGATCCTTCTCTCCCGCTTCCTCGGAAGCATCCAGTCGCCGATCAGCAGTTTCGCACGTGCACTTCAGGCGATCATCGACAAACAGGGCGAGGGCGCGCCCGCAGAAGAGGCGCCCGCAGCAGAGCCGGCCGCTGAATAAGAGCCGCACAATTTAAAAAATTCAGGAGGAATTCGGTAATGGCATCCGAGAAGATCACAGCTATCGTTGAAGAGCTTAAGGGTCTGTCCCTGCTCGAGCTCAACGATCTCGTAAAGGCAGTAGAAGAGGAGTTCGGCGTATCCGCAGCTCCCGTAGCAGTAGCAGGCGCAGTTGGCGCGGCAGCTCCCGCAGCAGAGGAGAAGACGGAGTTTGACGTTGTTCTCAAGAGCTTCGGCGCTTCCAAGCTCAACGTTATCAAGGTCGTCCGTGAGCTCACAGGTCTTGGACTTAAGGAAGCTAAGGACATGGTCGAGGGCGCTCCCGCGAAACTCAAGGAGGGTGTCTCCAAAGAGGAAGCTGAAGGCTACAAGACGAAGCTCGAAGCAGCAGGCGCAGAAGTCGAGATCAAGTAATAGAATATTACATGAAAAAGGGGAGGCGCACGCCTCCCTTTTTACGAGCCGGGATCAAAATCGCAATATGCGGGCCGGATAAAAGCAGGGATGAGGCGGGCTTGCGGCCGCAAGCATGCCCCGATTTCGGGGCTGCACATCAAATTTCGCGGGCGAATATATTTTTCAGCAAATTTAAAATTACCGATTGACACGTGGCGCAAGTTGGTGTATAATACATCATACGGTCGGGATCGTGGTCCCGCCTTGACAATTGACAGGGAGAAGTACTCAAGAGGCCGAAGAGGCGCCCCTGCTAAGGGTGTAGGTCGGGATAACCGGCGCGAGAGTTCAAATCTCTCCTTCTCCGTGAAAGCGAAAACAGGGTTTAATTTGTGTTGATCTGCACAAATTAAGCCCCGTTTTGTTATGCGGTTTTATAAACACGAAAAAGTGTTGTGAGCGCGAAATGTTACATAGTTTGTTACGTTTTTTCAGTGTTGTTCAGATCAGCCGACCGTCGGTTGAGATCGTCACGACGCGGAAGGGGATCCTTTTCGCGGCTGCGGCGCACGCGGCGCGGGCGGCGCGTTCTATGCCGCCGCAGCACGGGACCTCCATACGGGCGACGGTCACGCTCTTTATGTCGTGCATGCGGACGATCTCGGAAAGCTTTTCGCGGTAGTCAACACCGTCAAGCTTCGGGCAGCCGATCACTGTCACGGAGCCTTTCATGAAATCCTCGTGAAAGCTTGCGTATGCGTAAGCGGCGCAGTCTGCGGCGACAAGAAGGTGCGCGCCGTCAAAGCATGGGGAGTACGGCGAGGCAAGCCGGAGCTGCACCGGCCACGCGGCGAGCCTTGAGACATTCGCGCCCATTTGTCCGCCGCCAACGCCGCCGTCCGGCTCTCTTATCGCGCGGTACCGCGCGCCCGGGCATTCGCCGCTCGCAGCTGCGGCGCGTTCTTTTTCTGTCTTTGACACCAAAACAGCGGCGGCGTCATATTCCGGAGCCTCGCGCTCTTCAAATGTGATCGCCTCGGTCGGGCATTCGGGCAGGCAGTCTCCGAGCCCGTCGCAGAAATGCTCGCGGACGAGCTTTGCTTTGCCGTCAACTATATCTATCGCGCCTTCGTGGCACGCGGCGGCACATATGCCGCAGCCCGTGCAGAGCTCTTCGTTTATCCTTATTATTTTTCGTATCATGTTGTCTTTTCCGGCTCAAAAAAAGCCGCGTATTCGCTCATCATTTTGTTTATCGAACGGACAATGTCGCCGAACTGCGTTTTATTCGCAGTCCAGTAGCTGCCCTCTGTCAGGACTACGAGGATATATGTGCGGTCGCCGTAAACAATGCCGCCCTCGTTATACGATTCCGCGTTCCAGCCTGACTTGTTCGCCGTCACGCAGTCAAGCGCGTCGCGGAAAAAGTGCATCTTTTCGACGTTCGTCAGCATCTCGTAAAGCAGCCGCCCACCGTCAGTCTCGTCGCGGTATCTGTATATCTCAGCCCAGATGATCGCGAGGTCGCGGCACGAAACCTGCGGCCAGCGCGAGTTTTTGAATTTGCACGTTTTACAGCCGAGGGCTGATGTCATCTCGTCGACTCCCGTTCTGCCGAAACGACGGAGCAGCATATAGTAGCCTTCGTTGTCGCTCGTGTTGAGCGTGTGATAAAGCACGTCACGAAGCGACAGTTTTGCGCCGACTCCCATCTTGCCGATCACGCCGTCGCCGTATACAACGTCGCTTTTTGTGTATGTAAGAGTTTCGTCGAGCGACGCCTCTCCGGCGTCGATCTGGCGGAAGCAGAAGAGGGAATAAACGACCTTTACAACGCTCGCCGGTGCAAATTTTTTGTCCGCGTCGCGCGATATCGTCATGCCCGTTTCGATGTCGACCGCGATAAATCCTGTCGGCCGCCCAAACGCTTCGATCGCCGCAGACACGCCCGCGGCAGCGTCCTCTGACGGGATATATCTGCCGGACACCGTGAAGCTGTCATACTCGCGCACGCCGTCCTCTGGCAGCGGCGGCAGCGTTTCCGGCGGGTCTGTCACCTCTTCTGTCGGCGCGTCCGTGACGCGTTCGGTCGGCGCCTCTGTCGGCGGTTCCGTCGGGGCGTCGGTTCTATCATCTATGATGTCAGACGGTTCCTCACCGTGCGGCGTCTCGCCCATCGGCATGAACACGCAAAGCAGGACGACCGCTGCCACAAAGACGCATACTACGGCAAAAAGAATGAGGTAACTGCGGCTGCCCATCACTCATCCTTGTCCCTTTGTTGAAGCTTGCGTATTTCCCTGATAAACGATTCGACATCGCCGAATTCGCGGTGAACGGACGCAAACCTCACATAAGCGACGGGGTCCTGCTCTTTCAGGCGCGAAAGCACCATCTCGCCGAGCTCGGCGGACGTGACCTCGTGGTTCAGTGACCCGGCAAGGGAGAGCTCTATATCGTTTGCTATCGCCTCGGCGCTGATCGGGCGCTTTCCGCATGCCTTGAGTATCCCCACATAAAGCTTGTTTTTGTCAAACGGCTCCTTTGAACCGTCCCGCTTGATGACGACGGGGTGTACCGTCTCGATCACCTCATACGTCGTGAATCTGTGCTTGCACGCCAGGCATTCGCGGCGGCGTCGTATATTTGAAAGATCGGCGGAGGGCCTCGAATCAACGACCTTGCTTTCGGTGCATCCGCAGACTGGGCATTTCATGTTGCTTTTTTGTCCTTTCTGTCAGTTGAATAAAATATCCGACCGCCATATTTTATCACATTTTCGTCCGCTTGAAAACATGGTACACGTATTTTTCAGTACGTATTTCCGACTTAAATCACCAAAAAATACGCCTCGTGGACGCAATACGCTATTGACCGCGAAATAATATTATTGTATAATTACGTGGTAGGGTCTAAAATCGAAGCGGAGGTTATTTTATGAATAAGAAAATACTGACCGTCATACTGATAATAGTCCTGTTCATTCCGACATTTGTCGCGGTCGGGTACTATTCTTCGACGCAGACGGGACCGAATTCCAAAAACGATGTCAAGGAGCTTACGATAAAAGATCCGGACGGGACAGAGTGGCATTTCGCGTCCGGCGACACGGACGGCGACTCCGCGGCGATGATCGAGCTGTTCTTCGGCATGGGCAGCCACGCAGAGGAGGCAACGTCACTGCCGGAGGCGCTTAAGAGCACCGATTTCTTCCTTGTGACTGTCACGAGCTTCGGAACGGATCAGGATTATCAATATTATTTCACCGAAAATCCCTCAGAGGCATATTACGTTGACAGCGTGACCGGCGCGGCATATAAAATAGCGGAGGATGACGCCGCGGCGTTTTTGCGCATGACAAAGTATTCGGTGAGCGTTTTGCCGGACCACGAGCTTCCTACTCTTATCGTCGACGGCAAGGAAGACAAGAATATTTCACCGAGCAGCTCCGCCGAATGGTATTACACGATGTTTGACGGCACGCCGGCGGCGATAGATACGACAAAGTATCTCACGACCGAAGAGGTCGTCTGCGATATAACCGGCGGCTTCAACATTTCGTTCTCCGAGTCCCCCGACTTTGTCTCGATCGTGCTGAAAAACGAGGAGGGGACAGAAATTTTCAATGACACGATCGAAAATATGGCGCAGCTCTCGCTCGGTGAAACGAAGCAGTTCACGGCGTCCGTAAACGCCAAGTGGTATAAGAGCGACAGCCGCGGCTACTACGGAGACGCGACTTACACGTTCGTCGGAAAGGTCATAGAACCCGCGACGTTCTATCTCGGCCAGACGACGGTTGAAAACGGCGGATTCGTCGTTATAGGCGGAAAGAATGTCGACGACCCCTCAAAGGTCGGTTTCACTTCCAGTCCGGACATCGATTATTCGCCCACTTTCTATACGGAAGGCGATTACGTATACGCGCTCGTCCCGATAAGGTACGAGCTTGAGGACGGAACAGACAAAACGTATACGTTTACTCTGTCATACGGCGGCACCGTTCAGGAAATGCAGCTCAATGTGACATCATACACGTATAAGTCGAGTTCGAGCACGATCTCAAAGGCGGTCGAGGAGGCGACGTACAGCGAGACGGCAAGAAATGAGGCAGAAGCTGCGCTTTTGCCGCTGACGACGGAAGAAAAACTGACGGAGCACGCCTTCGCGGGCGCGTTCCTCGAGGATGTTGTGGGCGCTAATTCGTCTGACAAGATCTCTCCCGGCTTCGGAAGGATAATTACGGTCAAGGCGACGGGTACGAAGTATCAGCACACCGGCTGCGATTACAACGTCAAGAAGGGAACAGAGGTTTACGCGGTAAACGGCGGCGAGGTCGTCTATTCCGGCTACCTCACGACGACGGGATATATCGTCGTTGTCGATCACGGCTGGGGGCTCAAGAGCTGGTACTGCCATCTGTCTGAGTGCAAGGTCAAAGTCGGAGACAAGGTGGAACGCGGCGGACTTGTCGGTCTGTCCGGAGACACCGGATTTGCGGCAAAGAACAGAACGCACATCGGGCTTACGGTCGGTGACGTTCCGGTCAGCATTTACGGGCTGTGGGACAAGGAAGTTGCCATCCCCGTGATGGAATAAAACGATTCAAATGGCAGGCGGCGACGCCTGCCATTTTTTCAAAGTGCGCCGTCGTCAGCCGCGACAAAATTTGAAATGTTCGCGGCGGCGAGGGGGTTCAAGGGACATTGGCTTCGTAAATCAGAGAAAAAGCGGACGACGGGCGCACATACGGATTTACCGGACATATATATAAATATACGGTTTTTAGATAAAAACCTCGGAAAACGGGCACTTATATATTATGTGAAGGCAGATGAGGCGGGCTCCGCACCGCCTTCATACAGTCTTTAAAGCTCGCATTGAAAGCCAAAAACTTTTAAAAAAACTTTTGAAATACCTATTGACAATCCTCTGACTGTGTGGTATACTCTTGTCAAGATAAAACGAGGGAGGGAAAGATAATGACGGATATCCTGAATTACATGCCGTACGTCTGGACGCTGTCACTCATACTGTGCGTGCTCATGGAGGCGGCGACAGCGGCGCTCACGACGATATGGTTCATGCCGGCGGGGTTTTTGTGCCTTGTTCTGTCGCTGTTCAACGTGCCGGTAGTTGTGCAGGTCGTCGTATACATAGTAGTCGCCGGGCTCACGCTTGTTGTGGCAAAGCTAATAATCAAGCGGCGCGGCGGTTCAGTCCCGAAGACTCCGACGAACGCCGACAGGCTGATCGGTGAGACGGCGGTCGTCACCGTCGCGATCGACAATCTCTCAGCCAAAGGAGAGGTCACGGTCAAGGGTCAGACGTGGACGGCGAGGTCGGATAACGGCGATGTCATACCGGCAGGCGAGCGCGTCAGCGTTATCAGGATCGAGGGCGTCAAGCTTATTGTCGGTAAAGGCGCATAAATCGATCCTGTCGGCGGTAGATGCGGTATATGCCGCATCCGGCAGACTGCAAAAATCGGACACTAAAAAATCTATATTATAAAGGAGACAAAGACATATGAGAATTACAAACATTGCACTGGCGATGAACACCGTCGGATACGTGATGCTCGGCATCGTGGCGGTCGTCCTGATTTTGATCGTGGTCGCCAACATCAAGATAGTTCCGCAGGCGCGGGCGATGGTCGTTGAGCGTCTGGGAAGGTATCTTACGACGTGGGAAACAGGTCTGCACTTCAAGGTGCCGTTCATTGACCGTATTGCAAAGAACGTGATCCTGATGGAACAGGTCGCGGATTTCCCGCCGCAGCCCGTTATCACGAAGGATAACGTCCGCATGCAGATAGACACGGTCGTGTTCTACCAGATCACGGACTGCAAGCTGTACGCTTACGGCCACATAAATCCTATCGCCGCGATCGAAAATCTGACCTCGACGACGCTGCGAAACATCATCGGCGAGATGGACCTCGACGGAACGCTGACATCGCGTGATGTTATCAACGTTAAGATGCGTTCGATCCTTGACGAGGTGACAGACCCGTGGGGCATAAAGGTCAACAGAGTCGAGCTCAAGAATATCATCCCGCCGAAGGAGATACAGGACGCGATGGAGAAGCAGATGAAGGCGGAGCGCGAGCGCCGCGAAGCAATTCTCCGTGCGGAAGGCGAGAAGCGCGCCGCAGTCCTTGTGGCGGAAGGCAAGAAGGAATCTATGATCCTTGAAGCGGAGGCTGAAAAGCAGTCGGCGATACTTCGCGCGGAAGCTGTCAAAGAGGCAAAAATTCGCGAATCCGAAGGTGAGGCTGAGGCGATACTTAAGATCCAGCAGGCGACGGCAGAAGGCGTCCGCATGATAAACGAGGCCGCTCCGGGACAGGGTTATATCGCGATAAAGGGACTTGAGGCGTTTGAAAAGGCTGCCGACGGTCAGGCGACGAAGATCGTCATTCCGTCAGACCTCGGCTCGCTCGCCGGGCTCGCAACGACGGCGGCGGAGCTTTTGACCAAGGGCGAATAAGCGCATAATAAAAGACGACGAAAAATTACCGGGGGAAGCTCACATCGAGTGGAGCTTCCCCCGGAGTTTTATTTTTTTATTGCTTACGCGCCGCGCTCTTCGTCAAGCGCGATCCTCAGCGCTTTTGCGAGCTGGTCTGCGCACGAGGTCGGGCGAGGACCGCATGTGTTTCCCGAAAGGAGCGATATTATGTGCTCCGCGTCCTGACCTTCGGTAAGCTTTGAGATCGCCTTCAGGTTGCCGTTGCAGCCGCCGGTGAACTTTACGTTGTGGATGGTGTTTCCGTCAAGCTCAAATTCGATGAGCTTTGAGCACGTTCCCTGTGTTTCGTACGTGTGTTTCATTTAAATAAACCTCCTTATTCTGTCGTCGCCGCGCCGGTGCCGACGCCGTCCGTTTCAACATTTCCCGTCTCCGGTGTCGGGTCGGTCCCCGTTCCCGTGCCGCCGGCTATCGGGTTGCCGTAATCTATCAATATATCGCCGGAGGACACCGTTATCAATGCGTGGATCGCGGCGCCGGGAATATCGTGCGCGTAATTCTTGCCGCATGATTCCCCAAACAGGATGATGGAGCCGTGCCGCGCCGAGAGATTCATGCCGAAGTCGGGCGTGTCCGGGACGATCTTCATAGAGACGTTCGTCTTGCTGCCCGATATGTTGATGTCGTTGAACGCGAAATTCTCCGCCGTTATGTCGCCCTCGGAAAGCAGGGCTTCAAGCTTGCCTGTCCTGACATCGCGGAAATAGAGATTGCCTGTCTCGATCTCCGCCGTAACAGACGACGTTGTTGAGAACGTCGAGAATGTTGCGTCGCCCTCTCCGATCTTGACGTTTATGTCTATCGAGGTATTGAAGTTTGAGACGTAGACGTTTCCCGAATCGAGCGTGATATTGATGATGTTGATGTCGCCGTCAGTCGGCAGGTATACGTTGATCCGCTTTGGCGCTCCCTCGCTCGTTTCGGAGCGGTGCAGGTAATTGCGCAGGCCGCGGAACGAGAATCCCGACTCCCAGAATCTTATTATTGATGAAAGGTCGATAGTCGTGTCGACGGTGATCGTGCGATTTGCCGTCGTCGATCTGTATGAGCCGTCACGGAAATTGATGAGCTCCATATACGGTTCGGAGTAGCCGCCGTTGATATAGACATCGGCGTCATCGGCTACAAGCTCGATCTTGTTGTAAATTTCCTCAGGGTCAAACGAGACTCTGCTGATCGCGTTCTTGTCGGCGCTGATCACGGAGTCGAAAATTTGTATTCCCTCGGCAGTCGCTGTCGCCTCGGCGGAGTTGCACATTATCCAGCCGACGAGGATTATGACGAGCGATATAAGAAGAAAGATTATCGAGGTTGGTTTCATAGGTCAGCGCACCTCCCTTTGACGTAGTAGTAGAGCTCGATGCACTTGTGGATCGTGAACGACAGAAGCACCATGATCTGCTTTATGAGGTAGGGGATCAGCCGGATCGCGGTGTTGTAGGCGAGAATGCCGATCAGCATGACAAATCCGCCGATCATTATGCCGAGTCCGATCTCGTACATCCCGATCGGGACGTATTCGAACAGCTGCGTTATGCCGTATATGATCCCGACGAGCGACAGCGTTGTCCCGACGGCGACGCCTACGAATATGCCGACGATCAGTAAAACGATCGAGACGGACAGCGCGCCGACCGCGAACAGGAACGCCGCCGCGCCGAGCAGCGCGACGAACCCCCAGATCGGGGAAGTGCACGCAAAGATCGTGTAGAACTTGTGGTAATCGGCGTTCGGATCGGGCTTATAGATCATTCGGCGATCCTTCGGCTCGTCCTCACCCGTGGTCTGCTTTTTAGATGAACCGGACGCTCTTTGCAGCGGCTTTTTCTGCGGCTGCTGGCGCTGGACGCCTGTCGCCGACCGCGGCTGTGCGCCCGATGATGTTCCCGGCTGGCGCGGCTGTGCGCCGACGCTGCCCGGCTGCTGTGCGACATCCGAGGATCCCGGCTGACGCTGCTGTGCGCCTACATTTCCCGGCTGCTGCGCGGCTTCCGCCGCCCCCGGCTGACGCTGTGCGCCTATATTGCCCGGCTGCTGTGCGCCCGCACCGGGCTGGCGCTGCGGTGCTCCGGCTCCACCGGGCTGCAGCGTTCTTTGCTGCGGTGCGCCGGTTTGTGCGCTCGGCTGGGGCTGACGGGAAAGTGTGCCCGGAGCCTGCGGGCGGCGTCTCGGCTGCGCCCCCACGGGAGGGGTGCGCTGAGGCGTCGGGTGACCCTCTGCTTCGCGCGGCCTCTGGGGCTGGCGGGGAGCGTTCTGCGGCTCCATCGACGAGTCGAGCATCTCGTCGAACGTTTCATCTTCGTCGTCTATATCATCCGCACCGACATTCTCACCGCCCCTGCCGCCGCGCGCATCGGCGGGCATCTGCCTGCGTGTGCCGATCCTGCGGATCAGTGAATCGGTGATTCGGTGCATCATGTCCTCATTTTCGCCGAGAGAGGCGAGCTTTAAAGCCTCCTCTTCCGGCATCGACGAGATGAAGGCGTTCACCTGCTTCGCCGCCGCTTCGCGGTCGGCTCCCGCCGACACTAAGCGCTGCGTGAGCGCGGACATGAAACTGTTTATATCCATTGATTTTCTCCCTTTTTGCGGGTTACGTATGGCGCGCAGGCACTTTTTGTGGTATACTCAATTACAGTGCCGACGTGCGCGGATATGTACACAGTCTATTTTACCAAATATAAGGACAGATTTCAATATGCGAATGAGAAAAAAAAAGAATTCGGATGCGCGTATCGCAAAATGCGCGGGACTTTTGGTTGATCAACCCGTAAAAATCGCCGGGGAAGGGATATATTCGCCTTTCCCGAACGAGCTTCACGGCGGGCCTGTGGCGCTTGAGCTCGGCTGCGGCAAAGGCGATTTTATCTGCGGGATGGCAAAGGCGCATCCCGAGCGGCTGTTTTACGCGGTCGAGCGGATAGATTCCGTGATACTGTTTGCGCTTGAAAAGCGCGCGGCGCAGCTTGAGGCGGAGCCGGAGCTCCCGGACAATGTGCGGTTCATAATCGGGGACGCGTCTCACGTCGCGGAATGGTTCCCCGCAGGGTCGCTTTCGGAAATACATCTGAATTTCAGCGACCCGTGGCCTAAAAAGGGATATTACAAGCGCCGGATGACGTACCGCGCGTTCCTTGAGCTTTACGCTCAGGTGCTTGCGCCCGGCGGGGAGCTTCACGTCAAGACGGACAACGACATCCTCTTCGATTTCACGCTTGAAGAGCTGAAATCGGCGCCGTTTGAGCTGTTGTGGCAGACGCGGGACCTTCATTCGAGCGAATACTGCATCGGCAACATAGAGACTGAATATGAGCGCCGGTTCATCGAGGAGGGCGTCAGCATAAACGCGCTCGCGGCGAGGCGGCTCTGACATTATATCGCATAAATTCAAAATCGGGGGCGCCGTTTTGACGGCGTCCCCGAAATGTTTCGCGGCGCTATGTTTGCGAAATAGAGAAAAACGGTTATCTTGAGAGGATATCCGCCATTCTGTACGTGTCGAGCATGTAGCGGCGCTTCGCGTCGCAGATCTCCTTCATTTCGGTGATGTCCGCGAGGGAGTACGGGCGGAGTTCCCCTTCCGTGAGCTTGCCCTTGTACATCCTGTCAAGCTTGAGCGCGTATGTGATATCCATCGGCTCGATGCGTCCGTTGCGCTCGCACATTACGAGGTTGCTTTCGCCGTTCAGGAGGCATTCGACAGCCTTATATCCCATGCGCGTCGCGAGCATTCTGTCGCGCAGCGTCGGTGAGCCGCCGCGGACGACGTGCGCGAGGCGCGCAAAGCGCGTTTCGACGCCTGTCTCTTCGGGGATGAGCTTCGCGAGTCTTTCCGAATAGTCGCCGAGCCCCTCGGAAACGATCACTATGTAATTGCGCTTGCCGCTGTCGCGACCGGACTTTATCTTTTTGATAAGTCCTTCCTCGTCGAACGGGACCTCTTTTATGGCGATCCCGATCGCGCCGACGGAAATTCCGACTTCGAGCGCGATATCTCCGGCGTCGCGTCCCATGACCTCGACGACGTTGGCGCGCGCGAGCGATTCACACGTGTCGCGCAGTCTGTCGACCATCGAGAGCGACGTGTTCACGGCGGTGTCAAAGCCGATCGTGTAATCCGTAGACGTGATATCGTTGTCTATCGTTGCCGGGATGCCTATCGTCGGGATGCCCTGCGCCGTCAGGTCGACGCCGCCGCGGAATGTACCGTCTCCGCCGATGACGACTACGCCGTCGATCTCGTTTCTGCGGCACGTTTCTGCGGCTTCCTGCTGTCCCTCAAGAAAACGGAAGCGGTGGCAGCGGTCTGAGTAGAGGCATGTGCCGCCGTCATGAAGAATGCCGGACACGTCGCGGTAGCCGAGCTTTTTCATGTCGTTGTCGATGAGGCCGCGGTATCCTTTATAGATGCCCATGACCTCGACGCCCTGCGCGATAGCGGAGCGGACGACGGCGCGGACTGCCGCGTTCATTCCGGGAGAGTCTCCTCCGGAGGTGAGTACGCCGATCTTTCTGAATTTCTGCATAGTTTAGTCTCCTTTGCTTTATTTATAGTTTGATTTGAATTTTCTTTATGATGTAATGACGGTCAGACCTCGCCGTAGCCGATGGCGACCGTCTCCGAGATGAGGCGCAGGACATAGGCGGCGGTCATAAGTCTGATCGCGTCCCGCCCGGCGTCCTCGGTGTGCGTGAGCAGATGCGCCTCTCTCCGCTTTTCGCATGAGATCGCGACCCACACTGTTCCGACCGGTTTTTCCTTTGTGCCGCCTCCGGGACCGGCGATCCCGGTCGTTGAAACGGCTATGTCCGCGCCGCACGCGGTCAGCGCGCCGTCCGCCATCAAAAGCGCTGTCTGGCGGCTGACAGCGCCGTATTCGGCGAGAGTTTCACGGGGAACGCCGAGAACGGACATTTTCACGTCGTTTGAATATGAAACGATGCCGCCCCAGAATACGTCGGACGCGCCGGGAACGTCGGTTATAAGCTTTGAGATCAGCCCGCCCGTGCACGATTCCGCCGCTGCGAGCCGGAGCCCAGCGCGGCGAAGCACGCCGACTGTTTCTTTCGCGAGTGAGAGGATATCGCGCTCGGTCATCGTTTTGTCTTCCATAAATTTATACCCCCGCCGCCTCGATCAGGCGCGTTATGAGTTCTTTATATCCGATCCCGATCTTTTCCATCAGCTGCGGATACATGCTGATCGAGGTGAAGCCGGGAAGCGTGTTAATTTCGTTGAATATCACCTGTTCCGTGCCCTTGAAGTCGCGGACGAAAAAGTCAATCCTTGAAAATCCGCGGCAGCCGAGCACTGAGAAGATCAGGGAAGCCGTCTCCTTTATGCGCAGCTCCGTTTCCGGCATGATGTGCGCCGGGATGTAGTATTTGGCGTTGTCGTTTTCGTATTTTGTCTCGTAATCGTAGAAGCCTTCGCCAGGGTCGATCTCGCCGCAGCAGGAGAGGGTGACGGTGCCGTCCGGATTTTCGAGCGCCGCGATCTCGACCTCGCGCCCGATGATATATTCCTCAACGAGAATTTTCCTGTCGATCTTCGACGCTTCCGCCATCGCCCGCAGCAGTTCCTCTCTGTCGCGAGCCTTTGAAGCGCCGACCGACGAGCCGGATGAGGACGGTTTTACAAATACGGGGTAAGGGAGCATGTTTTCGATGCGTGATATAACGTCGTCCTCGGCGGAGGCGAGCTCGCGGGCGTCGATAGACAGCGCGTTTGCCTGCGGTATCTCATAATTTGAAAGTATCAGCTTCGTCATCGTCTTGTCCATCGAGACGGCGGAAGCCGCGCACCCGCTGCCGACGTATGGTATCCCGCACATCGAGAGCATGCCCTGAAGCGTGCCGTCCTCACAGTATTTGCCGTGAACGACGGGGAAGACGGTGTCGACGGGGAGTTTTTTATAGCTCCCGTCTTCTTTATAGTAAAATCCGCCGCGGCCGCTTGCCGGGTCGACGGCGAGCGGATAAATTTTGCCGGATGTCCATGTGTCGGATTCGATTTCATCTATCCCGCCGCAGAAGAGATACCATACGCCGTCGCTCGTTATGCCGACGGTGGAAACATCGTAGCGCTCGCGGTCGATGTTGCGAAGGACTGAAGCGACCGAGCGGAGGGACACCTTATATTCGCTTGATTTGCCTCCGAACAAGAGGCAAACGTGTTGTTTTTCACTGTTCAATCTGTGGTCACACCCTTTTCTCTTTTGAATAGATAATACTCGATCGAGTCCCGAAGCGCCTGCCAGCTCGCGTCTACGATATCGGCGGAGACGCCGACCGTGCGCCATATGGCGCGCCCGTCCGTGGACTCGATCATGACGCGGACGGCGGAAGACGTTGTCTCTGAGGCGGAGTCGAGGACTCTGACCTTGTAGTCGGAAAGGCGGACGGCGGTCAGGCTCGGATACGAGGCGTTGAGCGCGCGGCGCAGAGCGGCGTCGAGCGCGGCGACGGGACCTGCCCCCTCGGCGGCGGCAAATTCCTCGCGGACGCCTCCGTCTCCGTCAGGGATGGCAAGCTTTATAAACGCGGCGTCGAGCGAATGCGGATTGACCGACATCGGCTCCGATATCATTACGCGGAACGTCAGAAGATCGAAAAACCGCGGGCGAACTCCGAGCGCCTCATAGACGACGAGCAGAAGCGACGCTTCCGCGCCCTCAAACTGAAATCCGACTGACTCATATTCGCGTATTTTCGATATGACGGCCTCGAATTTTTGCGACCCGACCTCGATATGCAGCTCCGGCGCGATCTTATCTAAAACTGCCTGATATGCGCTTTTGCCAGCCATTCCGGAGATCAGAAGGTCGCCCGAATTGCCGACAAGCTCAGGGGAGATGTGCTCGAAGGTGCGCGGACGCTTGCGCACCGCGTCGATGTGCATTCCCGCCTTGTGCGTGAACGCGTAGCCGCCGACGAACGGGCTCCGTTCGTCAAACGAGAGGTTGGCTTCCTCTATGATCTTGCGGGAGAGCCGCGTAAGCTTTGAGAGGCTGTCGCCGGGAATGCAGGAGAATCCTAGCTTAAGCTGAAGGACGGGGATTATAGTTGAAAGATCACAGTTTCCGCACCGTTCACCGATGCCGGAGATCGTGCCCTGCACCATGACAGCGCCCGATATGACCGCCTCGGCGGAGCATGCCGCCGCCATTCCCATGTCGTCGTGGCAATGTATGCCGAGCGGGGCGTCCGGCAGGCGCGTGCGCACCGCGTTTACGACGACGCCTATGACATCGGGCAGCATTCCGCCGTTCGTGTCGCAGAGGACAATGCGCTCGGCTCCGGCATCATACGCCGTGCGCAGGACCTCGAGCGCATATGCGGGGTCGTCGCCGTAGCCGTCAAAAAAGTGCTCGGCGTCGAAAAAGACGCGCTTTCCGGCTGATCTCAGGTACGCGACGGTGTCTTTTATCATCGAAAGATTTTCTTCCGGCGTCGTACCGAGGACATTTTCGATCTGATACCGCGACGATTTGCCGACGACGGCGACGCACGGCAATGAAAGCCCGGCGGCAAACGCAAGCGATGCGTCTGACGCGGCACACTGCCAGGCGCGCCGCGTCGCACAGAAGGCGACGGGCGTCGAATTCCGGAGTTCGAGGCTGCCTGCCCCGCGAAGAAACGCAGCGTCGGCAGGCGAGGCGGCGTTTCCGACTTCAATATATGATACGCCGAGTTCGTCGAGCGCGACAATGATCTCGCGTTTGTTGTCGTCGGTAAAGCTTATACCGGCGCCTTGCGCGCCGTCTCGCAGAGTCGTG
The DNA here is from genome assembly GCA_947630625.1 of uncultured Clostridia bacterium. Lineage (GTDB taxonomy): Bacteria > Bacillota > Clostridia > Oscillospirales > CAG-272 > DTU064. The sequence continues at coordinate 74,646 of CANRIL010000008.1, read as the reverse complement.
TCGTATATCTCGATTTTCATTTATGTCATTAACTTCTTATGTTTTTTATTTTGCGCCGACGCGCTTTAAAACCGCCATGCGCGGCACCCCGCCGAGGTCGGGGTAAACGGCGCACGAAAAGCCGTGTTCGCGCGCCAGCGCCGTGATGCTTTCGGAAAGGTCAAAGCCGATCTCGAAGACGAACATGCCGCCGGGTGCAAGGCAGGGCGAATAATTTTTAAGTATCCCGCGATAAAATTTCATCCCGTCCTCCCCTCCGTCAAGCGCGATGCGCGGTTCATGGGAAAGCTCCGGGGCAAGCGTCTCTATCGCCGAAGTTTTGATATACGGCGGATTTGAAACGATCATGTCGTATATCGCGCCGGTGGGAAGCGGGGCGGTCGTAACGTCGCCGCGGATAAATGAGATTTTGTCTTTGACGCCGAGGGCGGCGGCATTTTCCTTTGCCGTACGCAGGGTGGGGGATGAAATGTCAACGCTGTCGCAGAAAACGTCCGCATGGCGGCATATGGCGATGCCGATGCAGCCGGAGCCGCAGCAGAGGTCGGCAATTCTTGAGCCGCGCGCGAGCTGCGCGAGTGCGAAATCGACGAGCAGCTCCGTTTCCGAGCGGGGTATCAGCGTGTCGGGCGTCACCTTGTATTCGTCGCCGTAAAATTCCCATTTGCCGAGAATATATTGAAGCGGCTCGCGGAGCCGCCGCCTCTCAGAGAGGCACAAAAGCTCAGGCAGCCAATCCTCACCTTCAAGCTCGTCGTCAAGCCGTGCATAGAGCGACGCCGGGGATGATCCCGAGACGTGCGAAGCGAGCGAAACGGTGTCGGCGAGCGCCGATTCGATCCCGGCGGCAGACAGGCGGAGCGAAAGCTCGCGCAGCGTCAAGCGCCTGCCTCCGTGCTGCCGCTTTCGTCGCAAGGTTCAGCGCTGACTTCAGCATCACTGCTTTCGCAAGCCTCAGCGACGTTTTCCGTGTTACCGCTTTCATTGTAAGCCTCAGCGCTTGCTTCCGTGTTATCTCTTTCATCGTGAGCCTCAGCGCCGCCGTCTGCCGCTTTTCCCTTGGCCTCACTGTATGTCTGTGGGTCGAAATCGGGAAATTCATCGGGCATCGAGAGCTTGAGTGAGGTGATCGCTATCGCGAGCTCGGATAAGTCAGGTTCGCGCGTCGTGATGCGCTGCATCCAGAGTCCGGGGGCGGAGAGGATTTTGGTCAGCACGTTTTCGTGCTTGCCGGCGTAGATCAGATATTCAAAGCTGATCCCCATGACGAGCGGGAGCATCCCGATTTTCAGAAGCGACTGAAAGTACCAGGGCCACGTTGAAGGGACTATTGTGTAAATCAGTATGCTGAGAATGAGTATGACGAAGATGAAGCTCGTGCCGCAGCGCGGATGGAACCGCGTGCATGTCTTTGCGTTTTCGGGCGTCAGCTCAAGCCCGGATTCATAACATGCGATAGATTTATGTTCAGCGCCGTGATATTCAAACGTGCGGCGGATCTCCTTCATCATCGAGACAAGGCAGATGTAGCCGACAAAGATCACGATCCTGAGCACGCCCGAAAACAGGCTGACAAACCAGCTGTGCTCAAGATTCGGGGAAGCGCCCTTGATGAGGTTTGCAAGGTATGTCGGCAGAAGCGCGAACAGCCCGATGGCGAGGATTATGCCGAGCGCGCCGCCGATCCACATCGCGAGATCGAGCACGCCTTTGCCGAATTTTTCACGCATCCAGCGCTCGAATTTCGTCTCCTCCATTTCTTCGTCGATCCCAAGCATTTCGGCGGAATCGGAGAGGGAGGAAAACGACATTTTCATCGACTCGATAAAGCTGACGACGCCGCGGATTATCGGGATATTGAAGAATTTGTTCCTCTGCCGGAGCGAGACGTATTTTGTCTTTTTCACATTGACGGAGCCGTCGTCACGGCGAACGGATATAGCTACGTTTTCGCCGCAGCGCATCATGACGCCCTCTATAAGCGCCTCGCCGCCGACTCGCCCGAGGCGCGGATTCTTTTGTTTTTTATTTCTGCTCATATAAATTCCTTTTGCCGCATCCGTATATGTTGTCTGCCCGCGCAGTTCCCGAAAGAGGCGCGGACGCTGTTGACCGCATAAAAATACTTATACATATACATATTATATCACAACGTTTTCCCAAAATAAATATGGGGGAGAAAACTTTTCCCCAAAAGTTTTCTCCCCCAAAGGGTGACGGGCTATTTTTGCGTTATGCTGTAGTCAAAGACTACGGCGTCGCATGACGAATATGAAACTCCGATCCGCTTTGTGCCGAAAAATTTGCCCGAAGCCGAAACCTCGATTTTGATGTCCCGGACAAGCTCGCGGAGCTGTTCCTCCGAAAGACCGGCTGAGTAGATATCGAGCACCAAAAACGACACGCCGGACGACTTTGACTGTATCGACTCCCGCCGCCTGAGCGGCGCTTCAAACGAGGCGCGTGCGTCCGACCAGAAAAGTATCCGGTCGCTGTATTTCCCGGCGCTTTTGAGCGCTGCGTCGAGCATATAGCTGTCAAGGAAGCTTTTGTTTTCCGCGGTGAAATAGAGGTATATGCTCGTATAGTCGCCGGGGTCGCCGCTTGGCAGCGTTCCATTGTAGGAATATGCGTGCTCCCAGTCGGCGGCGCTGCCGCTGTCAAACCGCTCCGCTGCCGCCGAGATAGAAGGGTACGTCGCGTCGGACTGCGTGATCTCCGCGCGCTCGGAAGAGGCGCTGACGGTAAAGACTGTCTGTGATATGGCTGCGGCGACGATGAGCGCTAGAAGAAGCGCACAGGCGGCGATAAAGAAAACTTTTTTCAGCGGCCTGATGTCCGGCATTTCCTCCTTCGATGGCGCCTGCATATTTTCCGAATCCATCATTTATCTCCCTCTTATCGCGTCTATCGGGCGCTTGGAGGCGATGCGCTTCACGGGCAGGAAGCACGAGAGTGCGGCGACGCCGAGCGAGATCACGATGAGAAGCGCTACCTGGCGAATGCCGAACGAGATGACGGTGACGAGTATCCCCGCGCCGATGCGCAGGTAATAATTGATCATAAGCGTCGCGGTCAGCGTGCCGAGAGACGCCAAAATAAAGTTGATGACGGCGATGATGAAGCCCTCGGCGAAGAATATGTTGAAAACGTCGCTCGAACGCGAGCCTATCGCGCGCAGAATTCCGATCTCCTGCTTTTTATAAGCGATGCTCGTTCCGATGAAATTGGCGAGCATGATGGAGGCGAACACAGCAAATCCGACGCCTATCCACAAAAATACTTTTGAGAGAACTTCGAGCATACTGTTGAGCCCGTCGAGCTCATAGATGACGGGGTTCTTCATCTCGTAGCGGTATTCGGTGTCGGTGCGGTTGGTGAGCTCGGCGATTTTGCGTATCTCGTTTTTAGCCTTCGGCATCGTGCCGACGGCGAATGTGTAGTCGCCGTAGTCGGAGCCGATCGTGCGCTCAAAATCATTGTCCGACATATATATCGACCAGGACGAAACAGAGTCCTCATCGACGTTTTCCAATATGCCGACGACGTGCCAGTTTTCGAATGTATCGTCGTCAGCGCCTCCGAACGACCAGAGGTTGGCGGTGAATTTACTGCCGAAGAGCAGGTCGTAGTCTTCTTTCGTGAGCTCGATAGATGTCATATAGATGGTGTCGCCGGACACTGTGCTTTTGTAATAATTTACAAGGCTGGGGGAGACGATGATTTCACCCTCGCCGAGCGAGTCACGCGCCTTGCCGTCCGCCCAGACGATGTTGGCGTCCTTTGGCATGTCGGCAAATTTTCCGGCAAAATCCGGGTAAAGCTCGAAGGAGCTGTTGTCCGTAAGCTCGGCGTAGAGACTGAGACGGCTATTGCTGAACGGGATCTCGTCAGGCTCGTCTTCGAGCAGCGTCTTGATCATGCCGTCGCCGACAAAGGCGAGACAGTGGAAGCTGTAGATCTGCGCGTATTCGAGCTCCTGCGACAGGACAAGGCGCTCAAGCTGTTCCGTCATTGTCGGATCCATTTCACTGTGGAGCAGAGGATCGTAGCGGGTGAGGTCGAGCTTCGTATCGACGACGCCGACGATCTCAAATTCGCGCTCGCCGATGCGCCACTTTCTTCCCAGCATGTCTTCGGGAGAGGAAATTTTGTCGTATACGGGAACTTCCATGCCTTCCGGGGATTTTTTCGTCTCTCCGGTCGCAAATCCGCCGGTTTTGAACGTTTCAAGCACATATGACGTTATCGCGAGCTCGTTTTTGCCCGGAGCCGGAATTCTTCCGGCGGCGAGCGTGTAACCGAGGTCGGAGAGCGTTTTTTCGTCAAGCTCGCTGTAGCCGGAGAATGACCTCGCGAGAACGGCGGCTCTCTCTGTATACTGCTCGCTTTCGGAATCGATCATCTGATCGAATTCGGGTATGCCGTTCAGCGGAACGAAGACGCCGGACACCGGCGTGCCCATGTCGCGGTTGATCGATGAAATGTCGTCGTCATCGAGCATTGAGCCCGTCGTGTAAGCTGTCGTGCCGTCGTAGCGCGTGTACTGCTTTGCCTTGACGAGGGAGAGGTACCGAACGTTCGATTCGAGCAGGGAATTCGTGCACGCCTCGATGTGGTTATACGCTCCGAACGTGTCCGCGAGCGCAAACAGCCCGAACGCGACGACGGAGAGCAGGATCGTCATGACGAGGCGGAATTTCTTGTATTTGAGCCCGCTCGCGCCGATCCGGAACGCGCTGTGCAGCGGCAGGCGCGATTTGATGAGGCTGAATTTCGACGGGTCGGCGGGCGGTATTTTCGAGGTGTCCGTCGGAAGGAACCGCTTTGAAAGCCCGGAGAAGTGAAGGCGTGTACCGGCGCGCAGCCTGTCTATGTATTCGTTGATCTCGCGCCTGTCTTCCTCCGTCAGGTGGTATCCTGCCGGGATGTTGACGGTGTCGCCGTCGTATGAGATGGCGTCCGATTCGTCAACGCCTTCGCGGGAGTATTCGACATCGGAGATGACGTGCCCGTCGGCGAGCTCGATTATGCGGTCGGCGTAAAATTCCGCATATTCGCGGTCGTGCGAGACGATTATGACGAGCTTTTGAGTGGACAGTTTCTTGAGCGTGTCGAACACCTGCTTGCCCGTCGCCGAGTCGAGCGCACCGGTCGGCTCGTCCGCCATGATTATCTCGGGATTTTTGACAAGTGCCCTCGCAATCGCGACGCGCTGGAGCTGACCGCCGGAGAGCTCGTTCGGTCTGCGGTTACCGTAACCCGCGAGGTCGACCTCGTCAAGAATTTTGTTTATCTGCTCATCCGTCGCCTTTTTGCCCTGAAGTTCGAGGGCGAGCGCGATATTGGCGCCGACGGTGAATTCGGGCAGGACGTTGTAGTCCTGAAAGATGAATCCGACGTATGTGTTCCTGTACGAGTCGAATCTTTCCTGGTTGAAGTCGCGGGACGAAACTCCCTTGATTATGATCTCGCCGTCGTCGTATTTGTCAAGCCCGCCGAGCAGGTTTAAAAGCGTTGATTTGCCGCTGCCCGATTTGCCGAGCAGGAAAACCATTCCGCGTTCCGGAAATTTCAGCGTTATCCCGTCGAGCGCCACCACGGGGACGCCCTTTTTGGGTCTATATACCTTCCGCAAATTTCGTGTTTCCAGCATGATATTTTTTCCTTTCGTCCATGATGAAAAATAGTGTCACAACTGTACTACCCTAAATAGTACGCATATATAATACTACGTATGCGGGCGCTTGTCAATATCTTTTAGAAAATATTAAAAATATTTCGCGATTGTTAAGAAAAGCGGCGGAGGGGGGAGATGGCGACATGAAAAAGGGAGGCGCATTTTGAATAAAGCGCCTCCCGAAAAAGGAGCGAATCATTTTTCGATTTCCCCGACGCAGATTATGTCGTAAATCCTGCGCGGGGTTTCGCCGGGCTCGTGGGCGCGGCTCCAGTCCTGCCGTATCGTTTCGCCGTTATAGTATGCGTAGGCTGAATCGCCGCCGTCAAAGTTATATGCGGCAGTGACGCCGAGCTGTTCATATATTGCCGACAGGTCGACGAACCTTATCCCGGCAAGATATGTGCTTTGCCCGTTATATTTGATCGTGCGCCTCCCCTCGGCGACGATGAAGCAGTAGTGCCCCGGCTCGTAGTAACCGATGGAGGAGCGCGGGTTGCGGTTCTTTATGTCGTTTTTGGAGCCGAAATCGGTTTTCGCACAGCCGAGGTCGTCAAGCAGGGAGGGACCGAAGTTCCAGATCTGATATACGTCGTCTGTGATCTCAAATCCGGGCAGATCGGAGCCGGGGTGAGTTTCCATCCTGCCGTCGCGGTACATGACGCAGAAATCGTCTTCGGTGCGCCCGCGATTGCGGAGCAGGACGCCGTTCCGCACGGCGACATCGGCGTTGAAGCCCCAATAGTCGCCGCTTATCGCGGCGATCGGCGAGCCAGCGGCGGCTATAAGGTCGTCAAACGGGACGCGGTCGGTGTCGTCGGACGGGTGCTCCGACATGACGGCGACGGCGAAAAGGTTCTCGATGTTCCTGACATATACGTCGTAGACGTAATATCGCGCGATGTAGTCTGATACCGGGACGGGCCCCGTCACCTCTTCTACAGTTATATATATGTCGTGGCTGCGGTAGTATGAGTCGGTAACCTCGAATGTGCCCTCCGGCGCGAAAAGAGATTCAAATTTGTTCGGTTCGGGTTCGGGCTCAGGCTCGGTTTCGGGTTCCGTCCCGCCAGATGTTCCGTCAGCGGGGGCGGACGCGGGATCGTCCGCTGTGTTTGTTTCGCCGCCGGGCGCGGCGCTGCTGCTGTTGCTGTTGCCGTTGCTGTTCTCATCGCCGCCGTTCTCTCCTGCCTGACCGACGATTATGACGCCGCCCGAGCCGGACGACCACATCCGCCTGACATGGTGCAGGTATGCAAACGATAAAAGACAAATGGCGAAAAGCAGCGTGTCAATTAAGACAGCTGCCAAAATTGCTTGTGACCGTTTCTTCATAAAAGCTCCAAAGGAATCAGAATATGAGCGACGACATTGCCTGATCTATGTCAAAGCAGTCAAAGACGGAGCCGGACGGCGGATAAGTGAAGCTCATGCGCTCGCCTGTCGTCGGGTGCGAAAAAGAGAGAAATACTGACGCAAGCGCGATCCCGTGCGGCGGCGGGGAACCAACGTCGCCCCATCTGCCATCGTCGGGTTTGCCGCCATATCGGCGGTCGCCGAAAATCGGCGTGCCGCGCGAGGCGAACTGGACGCGGATCTGATGAGTTCTCCCCGTTTGCAGCCGGACGGCGACGAGGGATAGGGAGCCCTGAATTTCAACCGTTCTATACCGGAGGCTCGCCTCGCGGACGCCGCGCCGCGCGCAGGAGACGACGTAAGATTTATTTCGGCGCGCGTCGTGATAGAGCAGGTCGCGGTATTCGCCGGACATCTCCCTCGGCGCGCCGAGCGTTATTGCGAGATAGACTTTTTCGACGTTCGAGTTCTGAAGCTCCTCTGTCAGCGCGTGCGCCGCGCCCGGCGTGCGCGCGTAAACTATTATGCCGGATGTCTCGCGGTCAAGGCGGTGGACTGGGTATATTTCGCCCCCCAAATCCTCGCGCAGCATGTTTATTAAGCTTGCGCCGTCCCGGCACGCCTGGGACGAGACGCCGCACGGCTTCACGGCGACGGCGATATCATTGTCGGAATAAAGTATATGGCTCATACGTCAAGCCTTTGCGACGCTTCGCGCATCATGCGCCTTATCGGCAGTCCGTATGGGCAGCGCGCCTCGCAAATGCCGCAGCCGACGCATGCGGAGGCTTTGACGCTGAGCGTCGCGTATCTGTCGCGCCCCCAGTCTTCGAGCCCGTAGCGCGTCAGATATCCGTCAAAGAGAAAGACGCTCGGAATATTGATCCCCGCCGTGCACGGCATGCAGTAGCCGCATCTGCGGCAGAACGCGTCGCCGAGCTCCATGCGTATCTCTGAAATTGAGGCGAGCTCGGACGGCGTGAGCGGGGAATCATCCGTTATGGCGCTGATGTTTTCTTCAAGCTCTTTTTCGTCCGAGACGCCGGGGATCATGACCGTGACGGAATCGTTGGCGGCGATAAAGCGGAGCGCGGTGCTCGCGTCCCGGATCGCGCCGCCGGCGAGCGGCTTCATGCAGATAAAGCCCCTGCCCGAGCGGGTGCATTCGTCGATAAGCTCCGTCTCCCCGACCTCGACGATGTTATACGGGAACATGACAGTCTCGATCTCGTCCATCGTGAGCGCGCGGCGAAAAACGGCCGCCGAATGCGCCGTTATGCCGATGTGCCCGATCTTTCCGGCTTTTTTCGCGGAAAGCAGCGCTTCGAGCGCGCCGCCCTCGCCGAAGACCGAATCGAGCGAATCCAAAGATGGATTGTGGAGCTGGTATAAGTCGATATAGTCTGTGCCGAGAAGCCCGAGACTTTTGTCTATGTCCGCCGCCATGAGCTCGCGCGTCTTTGCCATGCTCTTTGTCGCGAGAACAAATTTATCGCGGCGTCCGGCTATCGCGCCTCCTATGTATTCCTCGCTCACGGTGTAGGCGCGCGCCGTGTCGATGAAGTTGACTCCGTGAGATATGAGCGAATCAAACAGGCGGCGGACGCTTTCGGCGTCCGTGCGCTGGATCGGTATTCCGCCGAATCCGAGCCGGGAGACGGAAAGCCCCGTTTTTCCAAGTATGCGATATTCCATTATGTCCACCTCACGTAGATATGACTGCGAGAACATAGTCGTAAAGATCGTCGTGACCGGCGAAATACGACGCATCCCTGAATGTCACGGACGCCGAATACGCGTATTCGCCGAGCGTCCAGACTGCGAAGACGGTGGAGCCGCTCTTATAATACTTTACGGTCGCGGAACCGAGGCGTTCTTCGTCGAGCGCGGTGTCGGCGGTGAGCGATGAGATTCCGACGCAGCCGCTCTCACGGCTGTATTTTTCGGCGTAGTCCGTATTTGACATCCGCAGGACGACAGTCGATTCCCCCTTCACGCTGTCGCTGACAGCGTATGTTATCTCTCCGAGCTTGCCGTCCGAGGCCGCATAGCTTATGGCGTTGTCGAGCCCGGGGATGTTTTTCATGTCGAAGTCAAGTGAATTTTCCATGAGGCTTTCGTTTTCGTAATAGACGAGCGTGTATGTATTTGACGCGCACGCGGCGAGCGCGAGCAGGAGCGCCAGCGCGGCCGCGAAAAGAGGCAGGATTTTTCGTTTCATATCGTTTTTTCTTCCTAATTATTATTTTGTCGATGCTTTTATAAAAGTATATCACGCTTTGTCCTGTTTTTCAATAACAAAGTATTGCGCCGAAAACGTGTACGTGATAAAATACCGGATAGTTATCTGAATTTGGGGGAAGAATATGGAACATAAAGGCCACATAGAGACTGAGCGGCGCTTTCTTATAAGTATGCCGGACGCGGAAATTTTGTCGCGCGCAGGCGGGGACAAGATAGAGCAGATATATATCGAATCGGAGGCGGGGCATGTTGACCGCGTGCGCCGCCGCGAGCGCGGAGGCGCGGCTGTGTTCACGTACACGTCGAAGAAACGGATCGGGGACATATCGGCCGAGGAGGATGAACGCGTTATCGACGAGGACGAGTTCCTTCGCCTTTCAAAGCGGCAGGAGGTCGGAACGTCGCCGGTAAAGAAAACGCGGTACGTGATACCGTACCGCGGACATAATTTTGAAATTGACGTTTACCCCGCGTGGCAAAATGTCGCCGTTATGGAGGTGGAACTCGCGGACGCGGACGAGGAGGTCATCCTTCCGCCCGATATAACGGTGCTGAAGGAAGTGAGCGGGGAGCGCAGACTCAGCAATCACGCGCTCTCGCGCCATATGCCCGACGAGGATGAGATATTGAAGATCATCCTTCAGTGACGTTTTATCTAAATAAGCCCGGAAACATAGGCGGCAAGGTCGACGTGAAATACGGCGACGGCGACGATCGCCGCGGCGGCGAGCAGGGCGAACAGCACCGCGCGCAAGATCACGACAGCCGTGGCAAGCCGCTTTCGCGCGAGCTTCTTTGAGACGAGCGCGACGACGACGGCGGCAATGAACCCGGCAACGGGGATCGCTGTAAAGAAGAGCAGCGCGATATAGCCCCAGATCTCCATGGGAGCATATTTTGAAGCCGGCGACGGGCGCATTTCGGCATACGCGCTGTATGTCAGCCGCGCCACGGCGGGAGACGGGATCTTGCGCTGCGCGGCGCGAATGGCGCTCACGTCGTCTTCGAGCAGAGCATCGTCCTCGTCCTCATCGGTTTTGTCTTCGGCCTCCGCCGCGGCGTTCACGTTTTCCGCATCCTCCGGGCTGTCGTTTGTTTCTGATTTATTTATAGAACGTTCGGTTTCGTCCATAACGTCTGATGCTCCTTTTTTTATTATTTGCACATTATCATTATGACATAAGAAATCGTTTTTGTAAAGTATGACCGGACGAAAATTTTGAGGCTCCCGGAAGGTTTACAAATTGTTTATTTTTGCGGGTTGATTTTTCCGTTTTATTGTATTACAATATCATGCGTGTACTCTTTATGTGCAGAACGTACCAAATACGAGGAAATATATGGCATCGAAACAGGCGAAGAAAAAATCAAAAAAGAGCGCGAGCACGACGACGGCGATCGTCATGATCACGATCGTTGCGATCATCGCCGTCACCGTCGGCGCGTTTTATATGATCATAGATCATTACCTGAATCTGATAGAATATGTGGACCCCAACGATACGGCGGGAAACATCCTGCCCGGAGGCGATGAGTTTGACACGGAAAATGAACTCGGCGACATTGAGGGAAACGGCAGCGCGACGGAGCCGCCCGTTGTCAACCACGAAGATATTGTGTGGCCGGGAGCCGCGGACATAACAGACCTTGAGGACGACAAGCTCATCAATATCCTGCTCGTCGGTCAGGACAGGCGCTCAGGCGACGCGGAAAGGCGTCTTTCCGATACGATGATGCTCGTCAGCGTCAACCCGGACACAAACAAGGCGTCGGTCATCTCGTTTTTGCGCGACACTTACGTCCAGATCCCCGGCGGCTATAAGGACAACAGGCTCAATACGCCCTACAAAAACGGCGGATTCAAGCTGCTGAAGGAGACTATCAAGCTGAATTTCGGCGTGACGATAGACGGGTGCTTTGAATGCGACTTTTACGACTTCAAAGACATAATCGACATCCTCGGCGGCGTTGAGATCGACGTTACCGAAAAGGAAGCGGAGCATATAAGAAGCTATATACACGTCGATATTGAGGCGGGGCTTCACAACCTGACGGGCGAGCAGGCGCTCGCGTACGCGCGCGTCAGAAGGATCGATTCGGATTTCAAGCGCACTGAAAGACAGCGCACCATAATGACGACGCTGTTCAAGAAATTCAAAGATGCAAGCGTCGGCGAGCTGAAAAATATAGCCGACGAGATCCTGCCGAAGCTTGCCACCGATATGACGAAATCTCAGGTGCTCGGTCTTCTGGCTGAGATGCTGCCGAAGGTCAGCTCGATGGAAGTGAAGACATTTTCCATCCCCTCGTCGGGAACGTATACGAGCGCGAAGATACGCGGCATGGACGTTCTCGTTCCGAATCTCGTTTTGATAAGGCAGAAGCTGGCGGAAGAAATGCTGCCGTTCTGATATACGGGCAACGAACGATTCATAAACTATAGCATAACAAAGAAAACGGCTGGCGGCATGAAAATATGCCGCCGCGCTGTTTTACAGCATCAAAAAAGCCGGGAGGGGAAGCGTACCCATCCCGGCTTTGCCGCCATGATGAAATTTTTTCGCGCATTTCTCGGCGGTCAGATATTGTGCGCGGCGAGCGGGCGCTTTACGATAAGCAGCACGATGCCGACGACCGTATAGATCGCGGCGCGAATGAGAATTGAGACATTGATCGCGGAAAATACGGCGGAGAGGGCGCCGCCCATTACGGAGCCGCCGATAAAGAAGACGACGGCGGCGGTCAGCAGCGTTATGATCCCGACGACGAGCGTCGGCACCGCGATATAGGAAAGCGATTTTCCGATCAGGAATTTGTGAAGCACGAGGATCAGCAGCGCCAGAACGACGGCGGCGGCGATCGCGGCTATGTACCACGTGGGAGACGTTATCGCGCGGAACGCGTAAATTCCGACGCCGACCGTATCCTTGACGGTCCCGACAGATCTGTCGATTTTTGAGACGACATCGGGCAGACGGTTTTTAAGCTTTTCGTACTGCTCCTCGGTGATGCGATTTCCGGTCACGTCGTAAATTACATCCTCGTTCTCGCGGACGAAGCTGACGATCGTGTCCGGGTCAACGGCGTCCGAAACGCTGCCGCCTTCGAGGAACGTCATCGCGATCTTTGAGCCGTTTTTCGCGGCAAATTCGCGAAACGTCGACCGTTCGATTATCGCGCCGAGATTGTCGCGCGTGATCCCGTATTCCTCAAGTATGTCTTCAAGTCCGAGATCAAATGCGGCGTCGACGATCTTGTCAGTGCTCATGCCGCCGAGGATATCCCCGGCTCCCTCTGCTGCGGAAACGTGCAGCATGCCGGGCAGCATCGCGGAGTCGCCGCTCATCATCGCGGTGATGATGCGTGAGATACCGTCCGAGGAAAGCGTCGAACGAAGTATGCCGAGAATGCAGGCGGCAAGCATCGACAGCGCGAGCAGGACGGCGAGCAGCACGGATATCGGCTTCGCCGCGCCGAACGGCGTGCGGACATGCTTTTCTTCAACTTTTGCTTCTGTTGTCATTTGTGAGCTCCTTATATAAAAATTTTTCAGTCTACAGCGTAAAGGATGTTGAGGCTGCGTATATCGGTGTCTTTTATCTTGTCGTTCACGGCGTAGGCGAGCCGTTCAAGATCGGGGTTTTCGCATTTGTATGCGGCGTTCGTCAGGCGGGAGGTCTGTTCGGCAAGTGTGCGGCAGATATCGCCGATGACATCTGTTTTTACGGCAGCCGTCTTTTTGTCGTTGTCGGTGCTTATCAGGTATTCAAACGCGTCGGCAAGTGTTGCGAATTCGGGCAGCGTGGAGAGCGCCGTAAACGACCACTTGTAATAAGGCATATAGCGCCCCGAAATATTGAAGCATGATGCCATCGCGTGGCGGGTGAATTCTATCGCCGAAAGCTGTGCGGCGGCGGTGTCGCCCCTTTTGATGCAGCGACCGTAATTATATTGACCGGACTGCGCCGAGAGCAGCAGGTTGCCCGCCAGCTTTTTGAGCCGAACGGATTCGGGCATATGAAGGAGAGAGCTGCGCGCGGCTGAAAATGTTCCCGCGTCGTCGCGGAAAATCTCGCCGTTCGTTGCCTCTGCCAGAAACGATTCGGGGACGCGCATCCATTCGCGCGGAGTCAGCGAGCCCGTCGGCGACCCTGTATGCTGCCGGAAAAAGTCGGACTGCAAAATGACGCCGTGCCGGCTGCCGCCGACAGGGGCGACGGCAGATCGCTCAAATCCGAGGAACGAACGCGGCAGCGAGGCATACGCGCGCTCGAGCTCGAAAAGCGATTTTCTGTCCAGCGAGTCGGGGGCGAAAATGCAGAAGCCGGGCTCAAAATCGTGGTCGCGCGATATGTCGTCGTCGTATCCGAAGCATTCGGAGCCGGGACCCGAAAGCCCGACCGCGAGGATACCCTCAAGTTCGGGAAAACGGCTGTGCAGCATCGGCGCGCCGCACTCAAGATAAAACCGGCGGGAGAGCTCAAGCCCCTTCATATATGTCTTGTGAGCGCGCCTCGAGCGTTTTTGCGTAATCCTCCATGCCGTAGCGGCGGAACGTCGGCGCGCAGCGCGCGCAGACGTAGGCGTAATATTTATCGCGGCGGTCGGCGGCGTCCTCAAGCAGCGCCTCGGCGCATGCAAGGTCGTCGTCAATGTCGCCGGCGGCGCTGTCGGCGCCTTTTTCGGCCTCGCGCGCGTTTGCCATGTTGAGGTATGATATCGCGGCGTCGATCGTGCCGCGCTCTTTTCCGATCATGATCTCGATCGCGCGACGGTAGAGCTCGTAGCATTCGCTATAGCGGCCGAGGTCGGAAAGCGCGAGCGCCATGTTGTTGTAGAGCCCGGCGAGGCGTTCATCGTCTGGTTCGAGCAGCTCTTCGTAAATTTCGCGCGCGCGGACGAAGAGGGGATACGCGCGGGACGCTTCGCCGAACGATTTATATACGGTGGCGGCGTTTATGTATGTTGTCGCGGTGATGAGGCGCTTGTCGTCGTGGACCGCCTCAAGCCCGAGCGCGGCGTATTTATACGCCTCGTCCCGCCGCTCCGTGTTGCGGTAAAATCCCATCAGCTCGTTTATGACCGTAAGGCGGCCGTGCGAGTCGCCGCCCGCCTCCGCTTCTGCAAGCCAGTAAAGAAGGTGGCGTTCCGCCGCGTCGGAATCGCGCATGCCTATGTATTCGTCGTACTTTTCAATTACGCGGCCGACCGGTATACGAACGACGTTTCTTCCGTTTTCTTTATATTGCGGGACGCAGAGCGGACATCTCGGCTCCGCATAATCCTCGGGTAAAAGTTCCATTGCCATTTGCCATGCTTCCTTCCGCCAATAATTTTCTCTATTATACACCCAAAAGCCCTGCGCGTCAATCGACGAAATCAGCTATGCGCGCCTCCCGCGGAATTTCCCGTATCACTCGTACGGACGCTTCAGCTTCAAAATTTTTTTAAATTGCGTATTGACAAACAGCCTCGAATGTATTATACTATTTAAGCGTTATGAAAAGGGCCATTAGCTCAGTTGGTTAGAGCAACCGGCTCATAACCGGTCGGTCCGGGGTTCGAGTCCCTGATGGCCCACAAATGAATATCGGGGGCGCTGTCCCCCGATTTTTCTTTATACGTGCATGGCGGAGAGAACGGTTTTCCGTTCTCTTTTTTCGTCCCGATATTTTGAATTTCATGCGGCTGATATGGTAAAATATGATCGTGGGTTCGGCTCGACGATCACAAAAGCACAGCTTTTGATGCGGCTTTGACGCAGACCCGATATTGACGGCTGATTTGATGCGGCTTTTCCGCCGTGCGGCAGCGGTTGAGCGTGCGTTAAACCTAAATTTGGAAAAATAAGCAATCAAAGCTTCACAAAAACGTCCGATTCTCACTTTCCGAGACAAAATTCGCGAGATACGGGCTGTGTTTTTTTGTCTCGCTCTATGTATAATTGACTCATGACGGTGGGAAAGACCCGCCGCCGAACACACAAAACGGAGGGAATGATCTATGGAAAGAAAATCGATCGGCAGCTTCATCGCGGCGCTCCGCAGGGCAAACGGAATGACGCAGCAGGAGCTCGCGGACAAACTTAACGTTTCAAGTAAAGCGGTGTCGCGCTGGGAGCGCGACGAAACGATGCCCGATCTATTGTTGATCCCGGCGATCGCGGAGATTTTCGGCGTCACGTGCGATGAGATACTGCGCGGGGAGCCAAAAGTATCATATACACCGGCGCGCCGTCAAAATGAAGGGAACGATGAATTTGAAGACAGGGCGGACGACGGCCTCCGCGCGGAGGCGCGGGCAAAGGAGCGCGGCGAACGGCGCGCCGCTGCGATGCTCAGGCGCACGGTCGGCAGGCTTCGGACATCGGCTATAATTTCAATGGCGCTGATCGTCGTCGGCGTCGCGGTCATGTTTCTCGTCGGGACGTTTTTTCAGGGAGGGATCACGCTTATCGGCGTGCTCGCTATGCTGATATTTGACATAGCCGCCGCCGTCATAACGGTGCTCGCTCTGTTTCGTGCGCGCGAGACGTTTGGCGGGGAGGCTGTTGACGCGGGCGGAGCGGAGGACAGAAGGCAGGCGGCCTTGGAATCATTCAGATGGACTTTTGCGGTGTTTGCGCTGCTGTTTTTAGTTCTGTGGTTTGTCTTTATCACTTCCTTACAGCTGACGGAAACGCATATATATGCAAATCAGGGAACGGACCCCGGAATTTTAATTGAAGGAGATAATGTCGGCGGCGTGACGGCCGACCCGGAAGAAAATACGGTGACAGAGTTTGACCGTTATCCCGCTTTCATAGAAATTATGTTTTCGCTTCTGTGCCCGCTTGCGGTTCTATATCTTTGCTATAGTTTTATGTATGCGCCGTTCACGGCAGGGGAAAAACACGCGCCTGAAACCGATATCAAAATGCGTCGGCTGCGGTGGGCAGAGAGCCTGATCATCATATGTGCAATAATAATATTTCTCGGCTCAAAGGCAGCGTTTGCAATGCGCCCTTCCGGCGTCCTTTCCGACGTGCTGAACTGGCTCGCGTTTGTTCCCGCGGCGCTTTCGGTCGTTTTTCCGATAGTGTACGCCGTAAAGCTGCGCGGCAAGCCGAAGCCGATGATCGAATGCGCGTTTTTGATCTTCTTTTCTGTGTGCGTGCTCGTGATCTTATCCTCGGTCAACGTTTGGATCTACGGTGGAACCGTGAAGTTTTACATCGACAGGACGTATGTCATGACGGGCGTGACATTGCTTTTGATATTTGCCTCGATCTGCAGATTCGCGGCGCAGAAATTTTCAAAATGCGCAGCCTACGAATAAAAGCGGCGTCCTTCCTGGGATGAAGATGCTGTCATAATCCTTATCACCGGACGCATAGGATAAAGCGGAATCGTGATAAAAGAAAGGATATGACATGAAAGGCATGGAGAATTATCTTCCGGAAGGATACAGGACCGGCAGCGCGGAGAACAGGGCGTATATTTCATCCCCTTCGGGACTGCTGCGTGCGATGGAGACGGGGGCGATCTGCGAGGCGCCTGCCGTCATGTGCGACAGCGACGATTACAGTCTGCGCGTCGATCTCGGCGGTGTCGTCGGGATCATAAGACGGGAGGATGTCAGCCTCACCGGGGTCGGGGAGGAGGTCAAAAACATCGCCGTCATAACACGCGTCGGCAGGGCTGTTTCGTTTGTTGTTCAGCGCGTCGACATGACGGCGACGCCGCCCGTCGCGTATCTCTCCCGGAGGGCGGCGCAGGAGATGTGCATGAAAAATTATATCTCCGACCTCATCCCCGGCGACATAATCCCCGCGAAGGTGACGCACCTTGAGCGGTTCGGCGCGTTCGTCGATATCGGCTGCGGCGTCACGTCGCTTTTGCCGGTAGACGCGATCTCCGTTTCGCGCATCTCGCATCCGCGTGAGCGGATGCCTGTTTCCTCGCGGATACACGTCGTCGTCAGGGGGATCGACGGCTTGGGGAGGATCAGCGTGACGCACCGCGAGCTGTGCGGCACGTGGGAGGAAAACGCGGCGATGTTTTCCCCCGGACAGACGGTTGCCGGGATCGTCCGCTCCGTCGAAAGCTACGGGATATTCGTTGAGCTGACGCCGAATCTGACCGGGCTCGCGGAGCCGCACGATGATGTGACGGTCGGCGGCAGCGCCGCCGTTTACATAAAGAGCATCGTTCCCGAGCGAATGAAAGTCAAACTCGCAGTCGTCGGGGCGTACAGGGGCGAGCTTTTGCGTGATGTCTCGCCGCCGCGGTACTTTATCGACACGGAAACGGTCAGCCATATTGATTCATGGCGGTATTCCCCCGCTTGCTGTGACCGCGTGATCGAGACTGTATTTTAAGGCGATAATATTTTATCTATAAACAAGACCGCGCCGCGGCACATTCGAGTGCTGCGGCGCGAAAATTTTTCTCCCTAAGCGTTGCGGTGCGGGAAAAAAAGTTGACTATCTATTATATAGACGGTATAATATTAAAATAAACATTTACGCGGAGCGCTTTTGCGAGCCTTTGCGGGGATGTGCCGGCATTTAATTAAAAGGTGGCATGATATATATGAAAAGATCCGTTATAATCATTTTGACAGCGGCGCTTCTGTGCGTGATCGTGACCGTGCTTTTGCTGTTTCCGAAAAGACAGGATGGCGAGCAGCGGCCGGGGGAAACGTACATAGGCGGCGTCGTCGCATGGACGGCTTACGACGCGGACATAACGGAACCGACCGTGGACGAAGACGGAAACAAGAGAAGACAAGCTATACTTGATGAGATACTCGCGAAGAAGCCGAGCGATTTTTCCGCGAAGGCGGACGTTTTTTATTCCGATCCTGGTCCCGTCACGGCAAAAAGCTTTCATTCGGAGCGGTACGTGTTCGAAGCTGAAAAGGTCGGCGTCGGCAACGACGCATATTACGTCATGCAGTGCCTTGACGTTTTAAACCCCGATGCGGGATTTGTGCCTATCTGCCGCGACGAGAACTGCACGCACAGCGATTTTCAGTGTCCGGCGGTCGGCATCGGCTTTAACGAGACGCTTGATTCATCGGACGGGGAAAAGACAGTGCTTTACACCGTGACGCAGCTTGCGCTGTGCAAGATCGACGGCGTTTCGGTCGCCACGTTCAGCAGCATCGACCACAATGAATGCGCGATATTCGAGATCAACATTGATACGGGAGAGCGCAGGCTTGTGGCGCGCGGACACAGATTTTCGCAGATACTCGCATATTATAACGGGACGCTTTACGTGTCGTCGAACGAAGATGATCCCAAAGAGGGCACAAGTATTTTATATATGGTAGACACCGACTCAGGAGAGATCACGGGAACGTACGTCCCGAGTAAGGGAGATGCGCCTGGGCTGACTTTTGTCGGGATATACGACGGTAAAATGTACTTTTATCCCGGCTATATGACGAACGAACGAAGCTGGACGTTGAAGAGGGCGAACCCCGACTTTTCGGATGTTGAGGCGTTCGCGGTTTATAAGATCCCGGACGAGGACTACAAGGAAGGAGACATCTGGCATCGTTTCAAAATGAACGAATGCTTCGCTTATATCGGGTACGGGCTCGATGACGGCTTATATGCGGAAATGAACAGTTCCGAAAGCATGGTCAGCGAGAAAGAAGAGATAACGTATCTTGACAAAAAGTATTATGCGCTTGACACCGAAGAAGACGAGATGATCGGAGTCAGGAAAATACCAAGCCGCCCCAGCGCTTCATACGACGGGTATGTGCAGTACACAGTCGACGCGGACATGCGCATTATTTCAAAGGACGCGTCGACCGGCAAGACGAAGGTGGTCGATGATTTCTCCGACAAGGGCTTCGAGATCGACTATATTACGGTGTGGGATGAGGACACGCTTTTCCTGCACGGGACGGTCACAGACCCGAAACAGTCTGGGCTCCCCTCGATGTCGGAAGGGACGTTCGTGATGTTTGTGCTTTACGATATCGAAAGCGGAGAGCTCACTTATTTATATGAAAGGGACAATTATAGGTCATTCCGTCAGAACGTCTCATCCTGACGCCGCAGGCGGGTTTTAAAATGACGAACGTTGAGGAGAGAGGGCGGGCATGCTTCCGGACACGCGGCTATTGCCCGCCCGATATCTGCTTTATATATTTTTATGGCTGCCTTTCAATATCAAAACGGACACGCCCGGCGATATCCGCGCGCGTTAAACGATGTGCGGCATGCGCATAAGACAGCGCCCGAAGGATGAGAACGGAAACTGACCGGAAAAATCCGCGAAAAAATTGAAAATGCTATTGATTTTTTTGAAAAGACATGATAGAATATCATAGCGCGCGCACGGTGCGCTCCTTTAATTGTGCTTTTTCGGGAGGATATATTTTAATGAATACGGTACAGATAGTTCTCGGCATACTTCTTTTGGTTTCGGCAGTTTTCCTTGTTGTTGCGGTGCTTATGCAGGACAGCAAGAAGCATGGGCTTTCCGGCGCGATTTCCGGCGGAGCCGAAACGTATTTCGGCAAGCAGAAGGGCTCGACCATGAGCCGCCGTCTGTCAAAGCTCACGGTCATCATCGCGATCGTCTTTGTCATCATCGTTCTTGTTATGTATGTCATGCAGGATCAGGTCAACTTCAACGATGTTGTGAACAACAACTCCGCATCGACGAACGCCGCCGAGGGCACGGGCACTTCGGAACCCGAAGAAACCGGAACAGAGGAACCGGAAGGCACAGGTACAGAAGCGCCTGAAGGCACAGAAGCAGAGCCCTCGGGAACGACGGCAGCCTGAGTCCATATTGAAAATTAAACGCTCCCCGGCAAGCTATGCGTCGGGGAGCGATTTTATTAGTCGGCGGTCTTATCTCAAGAGTTTTTTGCTTCACTTTACAAAATCAATGCCTGAGGCTGAGTAGACGACACTTTTTCCGGGCGGGAGCTCGCCCTTTTTATAAAATGCGAGCGCGCCTGACGTTGGATCAACGCCGGAGAGGGCGAGCATCGCGGCGTACTCTGCCATCGGGCTCGGAGACATCGTCGGCAGAATGCCGAGGGAGGCCCCGTTTGCCGAGACTGTGTCCGGAAATCTGTTGTCCGCGCATCTATTAAGGATAACGGCGCCGACCGCCGTCATTGAAGATAAGTCGCCGGCAGGCTCAAAGCCGCCGATATAAAATGAAAGCATCTTCAGCGTCTCATCGCCGGTCGAGGAAGCAAATTTAAAATTGCAGGCTGCGGCGGCATATGTGCCGTAATTCCGCGATGGGACGCGGTCGTTTTTCGCTGCGGATACGGCGCACGAGACGACGCACGCGGTGAGAAGGACGGAGAGGAGTGATAATATTTTTTTCATGAACTTCATGCGCTTATTTTCCCGCGGAGGCGACGGTTTCATTCACGAGCCGGGCGTTATGCCAAAAAATTGACACGCCGGAGGCTTGCGAAAAATCCCGACACGTGCGAAAACAAAAAACGAAAAGCCGCGCTGACGACGGGCTGATACGTTGACAAGGACACGCGCTTTGTGATATATTTAATAGTACGGCGGCGCATGATTTTTTTGCGCGCCGGGACTTATTTGCATTACGAAAATCCGATGATTCGGCGACAGCCGGGGAAGGACCGTCGTTAATATGACAGACAGAAAAAAGGTCGGCGTCCGCGTCGAGTCGCGGTTCCACGAGATAGAGCCCGACGCGAGCGAGGCATTTTGCTATTTTGCGGAAATGATCGGCGAGGCGGGCGAAATCGGAGACATGATCGGCGGCGGGGACGACAGCTTTACCTCGAAGGACGCGGACGCGCTCACGAATTTTATGCGCGAGATATTTGAATCGGACGACGACGCGACCGAAGTCTACACAGAGGGAGAGCTGTTCATAAACGACAACATGCTCGAGGTCAGGTACCGCGAGCCGAAAGAGGTCACGGGGATGGGATCTGCCGTCACATCGATCTCGTTTGACATGGACTCGCCCGGAATAGTCACCATAACGCGCAGAGGGTATGTTTGCTCAACGCTCGTGATCGAGCGCGGCGTCAGGCATACGTGCGCGTACAACGCGAGCGGGGCGGCGCCGTTTTTGATCTATACGATGGCAAAGCGCGTAGACAACAGGCTGACGGCGGACGGGGGCGAGCTAAACATGACATATATGGTCGAAACGCAGGCGGGGCCTGTGCAGTTCAACCGAGTTGCCGTGAAGGTCACGGTTATAGATGACGTGGAATCGGAGGTCAAAAATGTCTTTACTTACCGAGGCCGAATATAAAAATATCGAAAAATCCGGGCGCGGCGGCGTATTTATCTTCTGCGGAGACGAGGGTTATCTCATAAACCACTACCGCCGCCGCGCCCGCGCGCCATATCTTGAAGATGAGCTTGAATCGTACAATTACATGACCGTGACATATTCGTCATCGTCTGACGCGGAGGCGATAATCGATTCCGCGGCGACGCCGCCGATGATGAGCGCCCTCGGCAAAAAGCTCATCGAGGTCGCGGTCGAAACGCCGTCCGCGCTTTCTGCCGCCGACATGGACGCGCTCTGCGGCGCGCTCACCGCTGCCGCCGCATACGAGGACAACCTTGTTTTGTGGTGCATCTCGCCCGGAATGCTTGATCTCGGAACTCCGCCGAAGCGCCCGTCCGCGATCTATAAGAAGCTGACGGCGCTTGACGGCGTCAGCGTCGTGTATTTTCCGGTGACGACGCCGGCTCAGCTCCGGCGCTGGATCGAGCGCCACTTCACGCATTCGGGACTGACGCCTGAGCACGACACGGCGGACGCGCTTCTGACCGTGTCCGGCACGGATATGACCGTTCTTTCGATCGAGATAGACAAGCTGACGGCTTATGTCAAGGGCGGCGGGAAAAGCCGCGTCACAGCCGCGGACGTTGAGGCGGTTTGCTGCCGGGCGGACAAATACGACGCGTTCTCACTCTCAAACGCGATCCTTGACGGCAGACGTGACGACGCGCTCGCGGCGCTCGAAGAGGAGCGCAGGCGAAGGACTGAGCCGATCATAATCAGTTCGGGAATTGCCCGCGTGATCGCAGATATACTCTCCGTGAAGCTGATCGCGTCCGGCGGCGGCACGCCCGCGTCCGTCGCGGCGCGGCTCGGCATGCACGAATACAAGGCGAAGCTTTATATGAGGGCGGCGTCGTCCCGCGACAGCGGGGAGATCGAGCGCGCCATGCTCGCGTGCGCCGAGGCGGACAGGCTCCTGAAATCGTCGGGTGGCGGGTATTCCGTGCTCGAACGCCTCATCTGCTCGATCGGGGCGCGGAGCTGAATTTTTTGACGCGGGATCAAATTTCATGAAGGAATATAAGACGCTGCACCTCGACAGACCCGTGATCGTCGAGGGCAGATACGATAAAGAAAAGCTGCTCAGCTTTGTTTCGGGCACTGTCATAACGACGGGGGGATTCGCCATTTTCAACAGCCGGGAAACGCTCGCGCTCATCAGGCGGCTTGCGGCTCCGTCGGGAATACTGCTTTTGACGGACAGCGACGGGGCGGGCACGGTCATACGCGGGTATATCACCTCGGCTTTGCCGAAGGACGCGGTGACGCAGCTTTATATCCCCAAGATAAAAGGGAAGGAAAAGCGCAAAAAAGCGCCGTCCCGTGCGGGGACGCTCGGCGTCGAGGGCATTGATGTCGATACGCTTTATAAAATCCTCCTGCCGTTCTCGGTCGAGGGCGGAAAAGATACCGTCAGGGGCGAGCCGATAAAGAAACGCGACCTCTATCTTGACGGGCTTTCCGGCAGCGACGGGGCGGGGGCAAGGCGGGACGCGCTCGCGGAGCGCCTCGGGCTTCCGCCGGGCATGACGCCGAACGCGTTTTTGTCGGCTTTAAACGTATTGCTGACGCTTGAGGAATACAGAAAGATCATATCGGAGATGGAAAATTGAAAGAGCAGGACAGCCGCGCGCGCGGCTTGCGGCGCGAGATAATAATGTATATAATTTTCGGCGTACTCACGACAGTCGTCAGCTTTGGCGTCTACTACGCGGTGATGGCTGCCGGGCGCGCCGTTTTCGGCGTCGAACCGGACGAGACGGGCGGCGCATATATCGCCGTTTACACGGCGGCTCAGCTCATCTCCTGGCTGTGCGCCGTGCTGTTCGCGTTTTTCACCAACCGGGCGTGGGTGTTCACCGACAGCGACAGAAGCGCGAACATATACCGCCAGCTCGTCTCGTTCGCGGCGGGCAGACTTCTGACGCTTGGGCTCGATTATGTGATAACTCTCGCGGGCTCCGTGGCGCTTTTGTGGCTGCTGCCGTCGCTCTCGGACGTTCACGGGCTGAATCTTGCAGACCTCGGCGCGAAGGCGGCGGCGTCCGTCGTCGTCATGATCTGCAATTACGTGTTCAGCCGCGTCTTCGTTTTCAAAAAGGGCGATGAAGCAAAACGCGGCGGCAAAGAAGGAGGGCACGGGACTTGAGCCTGACGTATTTCATCGTCACCCTCGGCATACTGCTCGCGAAGGCGCTCGGCTTTGTCCGGGACGTGATATTCGGCGCGAAGTTCGGCACGTCCGTTGAAAGCGACGTATATTTCGGCGTTTTCGGCGTCGTGACGCTGATTTTCACCGGCATCGGAACAGCGCTTCAGACGCTCGTTATAAAGAATCTGAATAAGCCCGAAAACAGCGGCGCCGAACGCCAGCGAGCTTACGCGGCGCATTTCATCAGGCGCGTGTCGCTGTGGGTCATTGCCGCCACGGCTGTGCTCTATATCTTCGCGCCGCAGCTGACGCGCGCGCTTCTGCCTGACTTGAGAGAGGATTATTTTCCGCTCGCCGTCAGGATAACGTATATTATGCTGCCATCGCTGTTTTTCGTCGTCGTCGCATATATAATTTCCGGCATCCTACAGAACAGCCGCGTATTCTTTATCCCGTCGATAGTCAGCCTGCCGTTCAACGTCCTCATAATCGCGCGGCTGCTTTTCGGCGAGCCGGACATCGTCGGCGTCAGCATAGCGACGACGGTCGGATGGGGGCTACACATACTATTTCAGCTCCCGTCGTTTTATAAGCACGGATACAGGTTCTTCCTGCGCGCCGCAGAGCGTGTCGGGCGGACGGGGAGCGGCGGCGAGACGGCGGCGATCTTTGTATCAAACATGGTATTCCAGCTCTGCTTCATCATAGACAGGCGGATATTCAGCGGCAGCGAGGGCGCGATCGCGTCCGTCAATTACGCGTCGAACTTGTTTTTAACGGTTTCGAGCGTTTTCGTCGTCGCGATGTCGAGCGTTATTTTCCCCGCGATCTCGAAAAATTTTGAGGAGGGGAAGCTTGATTACGTGCGCCGGCTCGTGCGCATGATCATAACCATAATGCTCGTGATATTCGTGCCGTACCTGCTTGTCGCCTCCGTTTTCGGCAGAAACGTGATCTCGCTGATCTGGGAGCGCGGCAGCTTTGACAGCGAAGCCGCCGCGATGACGGCGGTGATGTTCGTCATATACAGCTTCAGCGTGTTCGGCTATATCGCGGAGGAACTGTTTTCAAAAATACTTTATCTCTCGTCGCGGTACGTGTATACGGTTTCAAGCGTCGTCGCCGTCACCGCGGTGAAGCTCGCGACGGGCAGACTTATTTCGGAAAAATTCGGTATCTACGGCGTCGCCGTCTCGACGACTGTCATACTTACATTGTACGCGGCGTTCATCACATATAGGGTTAGCCGCGTCATCGGCGGATTTTTCACAAAAAAGCTTGCGGCGGACGCGGGGCGAATTCTATTTGCGGGCGCGCTGGCGCTGGGGATGTATTTTTTGTTCCGCGCGTTTATGCCGGGGGTCTGCGCAGACCGCGCGGCGTTCATTCTGCCGCTCGCGGTGTGCGGTGCCGTCTATCTTGGCGCGCTGTTTGCGGTCGGGCTTTTGAGATCGCTTTTATCGGACATGAAAAATGTGAGAGAAGGGGAAGGGAACATGGATACGGAAGCTGATGCAGGTGTCGGGGAGGCGGAAAAATGAAGAGATCACGCTCATTTATTACGTGCGCGGTGCTGCTCGCGACTGCCTTTGCGCTTGCGCTCTGCCTGATCCCGCAATTTTTGACACGCGTCAAAAATGAATCGGCAAACAGGACGGTCAAATTATCTGTGCTGTATTCCGACCTGAAAAACCGGCAGAGCGAAGAGAGCCTGCCGGGATACCTCGACAAATTCAAGGCTGCGGGCGCCACCGTCGTATCCCTCCCGGAGGACGCTATGAATATCCTCGTCTCGCGCGGGGACATAACGGGGCTCCGATATCACGATGTCCGCCATCGCTACGATACGGAGGGAGCCGAGGTCGAGACGCTGCTTGAAGGCGTTTCCGGACTTAAATACAATTCACACGTCTTTATAGTCAAACGCCAAAATATAGAGGCGCGGCTCGACGAATGGCTGCCGCTCTATTATACAAATGCCGATTATATCAAGGCAGGCCACGCGGCGGACGCGGCAGTGTATGTGTTTTTCGATCCGGGGCTTGAAACTTACGATATTCCGGTCGGTTACGATGAGGACGCGCTTTCGCTGATCCACGCTCACGGGCTCGACATCGCGCTTGTGCTGCGCGCCGGTGCGCACGGTTCGACCGGATATATCGACAAAATGGCGGAGCTGATCGAAAAATATAACGTCAGATACCTCAATTTGAAAAAGGACAGCTTCAGCAAGGACGGCACGGAGGCGGCGAAGAAAAACGTCGAGGGTATCGTGTCGCTCGTCAGGGGCGGGTTGACGCTCGTCGTCACCGAGAATGACGACCAGCTCTCAAATGTACGCCCCATCGGGTATGACGAGATATTTGACGCTGCCGACGGGAGGGTGATGCGCTCGTATGAGACGTATGACCACTCTCAGGCGGATGAAACCGGCTACATGTTCAGGTTCAGGAATTACATGAACTCGATACTCGACCGAAATATAAGGTTCGTCACCGTGACGCAGCTTGCGCTCGGCGGCAAGTCGAGCGAGGAACTTGCAGACGACACGGTGCGCGTCGTCGAGGAGACTGTTGACCACCTTTCAAAACTCGGATTTTCGACTGAGGGGGAGGTTTCGTTTTCATACGAGACGGGAAAGCACGTCCCGGCGCTCGCGGCATCGTTCACGGCGCTGTGCGCGTTCGCGGCGCTTGCGGCGCTGTTCGGCCTTGGCGGCGCGCCGTATACGGCTGCGGCTTTGGCAGTGTCCGCGTGCGCGTTCGGGGCATCGTTTATAATGCCGCGCTCGCTTGTGCTTTTATATCCGACGGCGCTTGCGCTCGTCATGCCGTGTCTCGCTGTCGCGCTTGCGTTCTCGTTCGTAAAGCAGTTCGGCAGGCATCTCGGCGCGCTCGCCGTCGCCGGGGGGACGGCTGCCGTCATGCTCTTCGTCGTCATGGCGGGAGGATTTGTCATGGCGTCGCTGACCTCGGGGCTCGACTATTATGTGAACAACGATATCTTTCGCGGCATCAAGCTCTCGCTTTATGCGCCGCTCATATTCGCGGCGGCATCATATTATGTCATGTTCGTACACGAAAAAGGCGCGCTTCCCGGAGATATCAAAGCTGCGATGACGGCAAAGGTCAGCGTTTGGTGGTGCGTCGCCGCCGCCGCGCTCGCCCTCGTCAGCTTCATATACATCAGGCGCAGCGGGAACGTGAATTCTATAAGCGCGGTCGAGGCTGCAATGAGAAATTTCATGACGGACAATATTGCCGCCCGTCCGAGGACGAAGGAATTTATCGTAGCGTATCCGTGCATCGTGCTATTCGCGCGTCACTTTTGCCGCGGGGGGAAGCTCATCCCGTGGATCTCGGCTGTCGGTGCGGCGATTCTGCCCGCGTCAGTGATGAACACGTTCTGCCACGTTTTCACGGACGTGAGGATACAGTACGGCAGGGTATTAAACGGGCTTTTGATCGGTCTTTTGACGGCGGCGGCTGTATTTTTTGCCGATATGATCCTGACGCGCATTTATGACGGGCGCGTCGGCAAAGCGGCGTCTCTGGCTGATAAATAAAAAAGCGCCGGGCGCGTCCGGCGTACCGAATGAAAAAATGGGGGACACAGCGGTGTCGGATATCGTTATCGCGGGCTATCTCGGATTCGCCAACAGCGGAGACGAGGCGCTTTTATCAATCGTTCTGTCGGAAATAAAGCGCCGTCTGCCCGGCAAAACGGTCACGGTGCTCTCGATGAAGCCGAAAAAGACGCATAAGCTTTACGGCGTCCGCGCGCGGCACAGGTATAACGCCGCGGCGATAAACGGCGAGTTTTCGCGCGGCGGAGTGTTCCTTTTTGGCGGCGGCAGCCTGATACAGGATGTGACGAGCCACCGTTCGCTGCTTTATTATCTCTGGCTTTTGCGTTCGGCTGAGCGGCACGGGATGAAAACGATGCTGTTTGCGAACGGTCTCGGGCCTCTTTTGCGTGAGTCGAGCAGGAGAGGGGCGGCAGAAGTGCTGTCACGCGTTGACGCGATAACGCTGCGCGACCGCGATTCGGCAAGGCTGGCGGAGGAGATCGGAGTTCCTATGGGGCGCGTCACGGTGACGGCGGACACGGCGTTTCTTTTGAACGGCGAGCCTGACGGGGAAGGCGGTCATGTCGATTCGGGCGTGCCTGACGGCATGAAGTACGCGGTCATTTCGTATAGACCGTGGAAATCGGGGAAAACGGAATATTGCGAGGCGGCGTCGGCGCTATGCCGCCATTTGTGGGAGAAACACGGCATCGCGCCGCTGCTTGTCCCGATGCAGCTGCCGTGCGATATGCGCACGTCAAAAAGAATAGCGGGGCACGCAGGCGTTCCCGTATATATAAGGCGCGCGCCGCTCTCATCTGCGGACGCGCGTGCGATCCTTTCACGTGCGGAGCTCACAGTCGGAATGCGGCTCCACACTCTGATCTTCTCCGCCGTCGCGGGCACGCCGATGGTGGGCGTCTCATACGACAAAAAGGTCGAGTCGCTTTGCCGGGAGATGAATGTTCCGTGCGTCGGACTTGACGCGGGGGCGGACGAGCTCTGCCGTGCCGCAGATGACGTGATAGAGCGGCGGGGTGAACTTGCGGGGTCGGTGACGGCGCGCGCGGAGGCGATGGCGGCGCGCGCGGCTGAAACGGTCGATATTCTTGCCTCCCTCTTTGATTCGCCTGACGGCGGCGGGAAATGATTCCGCGCCGTGCGCTTCACGGACGACGGCGCTCGGAATTGTTTCACGCTTCTGCTCTTTAACGGATACGGCTGCCGTTTTCCCGGCGGCGGGATCTGAAACGCGCGGCTCGTGACTTCCGCTCGATACGAACGGTATGCGGATATGCGGCGTCATGCACGGCTCTACGCAATGCTGCGTACTAACGGCATGCAGACATGCGGCAGCGTGCGCCGGCATCAGAAAAAACATACCGAAGTTTATAAAATAAATCACGAAAAGGGCTTGCAAAAGCCCTTTTTGTATGGTATAATTAGGCGAAGTATGGAGAGAGCGGATGAAGAGTGGGGCGACCCGCTCTTTGTTTTTGAAATTTCCGTCAGCCCGTCAAAGAGGGAAAACTGAGATCATGGCGAAAAATCAGAAAAAGAATATCGCAGGCATAGTTGAAGAGCTCATCAGACCTACCGTTGAGGAGCTCGGATACGATCTCTGGGATGTCGTATACGAAAAGGAAGGTCCTTCGTATTACCTCCGCGTCACTATTGACAAATTCGAAGGCATAACGATCGAGGACTGCGAGCGCGTGCACCGCGCGATAGACCCCGTGCTTGACGAAGCTGATCCTATCGAGAACGCGTACAACCTTGAGGTTTCCTCCCCTGGGATCGAGCGTGAGCTTCGTCTGCCGCGCCACATAGTCGAGTTCACCGGCACGGGCGAGCGCGTTGAGGTGAGATTCTTCGCGCCGAAGGACGGAAAAAAGGCTGTCACGGGAGAGATCTCCGCATACGACGCGGAGGCGGACAAGATAACTCTCACCGCCGACGACGGGGCGATATACGAAATTCCGCGCGGCGAATGCGCGCTCATAAAAACGGTCTACGATTTTGACGACTGACCGGTACGAAACACGGACGAAAGGTAAAAAAATTCTATGAACAGCGAGCTTTTTTCAGCCCTTGAGGCGCTTGAAAAGGAAAAGGGAATACCGAAGGAATATATGCTTGAGCGCATCGAGGCGGCGCTTTTATCCGCCTTTAAGCGCGAGGTCGGCGGCGAGAACTGCCGCATCGCGATAAACGAGGATAAGCGCGACATCAAGATGTACCAGCAGTTCGAGATAGTTGAGGAGGTCGAAGACCCGACGACGCAGATATCCCTTGAGGACGCGCGCAAGATCTCGAAGAAGAGCGCGCTCGGCGGCATCTGCGAAGTCGAGATGAAGCCGAAGAATTTCCGCCGCCTGTCGGCGCAGGCCGCGAAGCAGGTCATAATCCAGGGCATCCGCGAGGAAGAGCGCAAGCAGGTGCGCGCAGAATATGAGACGCGGCGTGAGGAGATTGTCACGGCGCAGGTCACAAAGGTCGACCCGGACGGTTCCGTCGTCGTGAACACCGGCACGAGCGAGGCCGTTCTTGTCCGCGAGGAACAGATACCAGGTGAGCAGTTCGAGGTCGGCGACCGCATAAAGGTTTATATTTCCGAGGTCAAGAGCGAGACGAGGGGACCGATAGTGATCCTTTCAAGGACGCATCCAAACCTTGTAAAGCGGC
Source organism: uncultured Clostridia bacterium (assembly GCA_947630625.1). Classification (GTDB taxonomy): domain Bacteria; phylum Bacillota; class Clostridia; order Oscillospirales; family CAG-272; genus DTU064. The sequence goes on along the minus strand of CANRIL010000008.1, from coordinate 44,647 downwards.
TGTTCGAGCTTGAGATACCGGAGATCGCCGACGGCGTAGTTCTGGTGAAAAGCGTCTGCCGCGAGGCAGGTTCGCGCACAAAGATTTCCGTATATTCCCGCGACCCCGACGTTGATGCCGTAGGCTCGTGTGTCGGCAACCGCGGCGCGAGAATAAATACGATCCTTGACGAGCTCGGCGGCGAAAAGATAGATATCGTCCGCTATAGCGAGGACCCGTGCGAATACATTGCGGCGGCGCTTGCCCCCGCAAACGTCAACGCGGTTGAGATCGAGGGCGAGCGCTCGGCAAAGGTGTATGTCGACGCCGATCAGCTCTCGCTCGCCATCGGCAAGGAAGGGCAGAACGCCCGTCTCGCCGCACGACTGACCGGATTTAAGATAGACATCAAGAGCGACAATTAAAGGCGGTGGCTTCCTTGGCAGACAAAGGCGCACCCGCAAAAAAGAAAATGCCAGAGCGCCGCTGCATCGGCTGCGGGGCGACGAAGCCTAAGGCTGAACTCATACGCGTGGTGCGTTCGCCGGAGGGCGACGTTTCGGTCGATCTGACCGGAAAAAAGTCCGGGAGAGGCGCATATATATGCCGCTCATCGTCGTGCCTTTCAAAGGCGGTCAAGAAGGGACAGCTCGCGCGCAATCTCGGAGTTAGTATTCCGGACGAAATAGCGGATAGGCTCCGGCTTGAGATAGAAAATGATGGGTGAGGGCGCGATTCGGTATATCGGGCTCGCGCGGAAAGCGGGCAGGCTCGCGATGGGTACTCCCGCCGTGTGCGACGCGCTGCGCCGCATCCACGGAGGCGTTGTGTTCGCCGCGCGCGGTATCTCGGCGTCGACCGAGAAGCGGCTTTCCGATAAATGCGCGTTTTACGGCGCGGAGCTATGCCGGCTCCCCGTTGACGGCGAGGCGCTTGCGCACGCTGTCGGCAAGACGGGGTTCGTCGCGGCGGTGATAATAACGGACACGGGCATTGCCTCCGCCGCGAGGTCAGCGTTTTACGGTGACGGCGGGGATGCGGCGAAATAAAAAAGATAAAGTTATATAGGCAATTGTACTATACGGAGGAATTATATGGCACAGCAAGCCACGACCTACAGGATCAACCGTCTGGCTAAGGACTTCAACATCAAGAGCAAGGATATCATTGACCTTCTTGCGAGCGTGGGTCTTGAGGGCAAGACTCATATGGCGATCCTTGAACCGGCTGAATTCAACCTGTTCATCGAGAGTATCACAAGGGAAAATCAGATAACGAATCTTGATGAATATGTGAGGGGCGAGGCCACAATTCCGAGAAAGACCCCGAAGAAGAGCGCCGAGCAGGCAGAAAAAGCCGATGCTGCGCCGACCGAAGGCGAATCTGCGAAGGCGGAGGAGAAAAAGACCGCGCCTGAGAAGAAGCCGGAGTCAAAGCAGGCAGAAAAGCCTGAGGCAAAACCGGCGGAGAAACAGGAGCCGAAGCACGAAAGACATGAGCCGAAGCCCGCGGAATCACAGGGCGCGAAACCGGCGGAAAAGACTGAGCCGAAGCCGGCGGCGGATACAAAGACAACGGAGTCTGCGCCCACACAGTCGACAACGACGCCGACGCGCGGGACGCCCGTTCTTCCGGGCAAAAACGGCCGCGGCACGCCTGTCCTTCCGGGCAAGAAACCGCAGCAGGGCGCGCAGCAGAAGCGCGGCGACGAAAAACAGCAGGGGCAGCAGAAGCAGCAGAGCGGAAAAGACGTAAGGGAAAAGGGCGACGGCAAAGACGCATCAAAGCAGCGCCAGCAGGAAAGACCCGCCCCGCGCCGCGAGGAACCGAAGCCTCAGGCAGAGGGGACCGTTCTCGGCCGCGGCAGAGTCGAAGCGCCGAAAAAGAACCGCGGACCCTGGACGCCCACCGAGGGCGCCGCTGCCGGAGGCGCAAAGCCTAAGAAGGAAACGCAGGGCGCTGCTCGCCAGCGCACGGGCGCGACGCGCATCGTAGACACGCGTTCAAGCTCGGTCGACCTTTCCAAATATGATGAAAAGCTTCAGAGCTACGTTTCCGACCGCGACGAAAACGTTCAGACCAAGCAGAAGCTCAAAAAGCAGAACAACAAGAGCGTCAGCGGCAAGGACCGCGATAAGGAAAAGCGCGCGATGGACAAAATCCGCAAGGAGGAAGTTGAGCGCGCGCGCCGTCAGCAGCTGACGATAGAGATACCGGACGAGATCACGGTCGGCGAGCTTGCCGGCAGGCTTAAGATAACGGCGTCCGAGGTCATAAAGAAGCTCATGATGAACGGCATCATGGCGACCGTCAATGAGACTATCGACTTTGATACGGCGTACATCATAACGGAGGAACTTGGCGCGAAGGCAGTCCACGAGGTCGTGGTGACGATCGAGGATCAACTCTTCTCGACTGAGGAAGACAGCGACGAGGACCTTGTCGAGCGCAGCCCCGTCGTCTGCGTAATGGGTCACGTCGACCACGGCAAGACATCGCTGCTCGACGCGATCAGGCATACGAGAGTTACAGCCGGTGAGGCGGGCGGCATCACGCAGCATATAGGCGCTTACCGCGTCGAGATAAACGGCAAGAGCATCACGTTCCTTGATACTCCCGGTCACGAGGCGTTCACGGCGATGCGTCTGCGCGGCGCTATGGCGACTGATATTGCCGTAATCGTCGTCGCCGCCGACGACGGTATCATGCCACAGACGATAGAGGCGATCAACCACGCGAAGGCGGCAGGAGTTCAGATAATCGTCGCGATAAACAAGATGGATAAACACGGCGCGAACCCCGACGGCATCATGCAGGAGCTGACGAAATACGACCTTCTGCCCGAGGACTGGGGCGGAGACGTGATGTGCGTCCCCGTTTCCGCCGTCACAAAGATGGGTATAGATACGCTGCTCGAAGATATCCTTCTGATCGCAGAGATGCAGGAATATAAGGCAAATCCGCGCCGCCGTGCGAGCGGACTTGTAATAGAGGCAAAGCTTGACCGTGGCCGCGGTCCCGTCGCGACGGTGCTTGTCCAGAACGGAACGCTCCATTCGGGCGACATCGTGATCGCCGGAACGTCCGTCGGCAGAGTCCGCGCTATGACGGACGAGAACGGAAAGCGCCTGCGCGACGCGGGTCCTTCCGTCCCGGTCGAGATCACAGGTCTTGCCGATGTGCCCTCCGCGGGAGATGAATTCCGCGCGGTCGAGGATGAGCGCATGGCGCGCGAGCTGGCTGACCAGCGCCGCGCGAAGGAGAAGGAAGAGACGTTCCGCGCGAACGCGCGCGCCAACCTCTCTGAAATGTTCGCGCAGATCGAATCAGGCGTCAAGGATTTCAATATTATCGTCAAGGCGGACGTTCGCGGCAGCGCCGAGGCTGTCAAGTCCTCGCTCCAGAAGATCTCAAACGACGAGGTACGGATCGAGATCATACATTCCGCCGTCGGCGGCATAATCGAATCGGATGTGCAGCTCGCTGCGGCGTCGAACGCGATCATCGTCGGCTTCAACGTCCGTCCCGACAAGGCGGCGCTCGATATGGCGGACAGAATGGGCGTCGAAATCAGGACATACAGCGTCATTTACGAGTGCATAGAGGAGATCACGGCGGCGATGAAGGGCATGCTCGCGCCCAAATACCGTGAAGAACTGCTCGGTCACGCTGAGGTCAGACAGACGATACACGTTCCGAATGTCGGAACGATCGCGGGCTCCTACGTCACGGACGGCAAGATCGTCAGAAATGCGAAGATACGCATAGTCCGGGACGGCGTTGTGATCTTCGAGGACAAGATCAGCTCGCTCCGCCACTTCAAGGAGGACAGGCGCGAGATGGCGCAGGGCTTCGAATGCGGCATCGGCCTCGAACGGTTCAACGACATCAAGGAAGGCGACATTCTCGAATGCTTCCAGATGGTAGAGGTCGAAAGATAAATTATATGGCGAAAAGCCTCGAAAGCCGACGCTAAATAGGCGTCGGCAAAGGCAAATGACAGCGCAGAAAGAAAAAAACTTTCTGCGCTGCCGATCTTTATATCCGAATTTTAAAACCGTACATTATTTATCGGTAAAATTTCAGCCGACAAAACGGACGGCTGTCGAAACGCGAGTGGTGAAGGCTCGGCGGTTGTTTTTAGTGGGAGATCACAGTATGGATCATTGCGAAACACAAAAAATCGAAACAGAACGATTGATTTTAAGACCGTTTCAGGCGGACGACGCAGAGGACGTGTTTGCGCTCCTTTCCGCACAGACCGTTCATTGCTTTCAGGATATGAAGCCGGCGGAGGCGGACGATGTCCGCAAGGAGATCGGGCGTCTGCATGAGCGCCCGGAAGAAAACTATTTTGCCGTCTGCCTGAAAGAGAGCGGAAAGGTTATCGGGGAGCTGTTCACCGGGGCGGAGGAAGACGGCGACACGGCGAGCCCCTGCTGGATGCTGCATCCTGATTATCAGGGAAAGGGATATGCGTTTGAGGCGGTGCATGCCTACTTTGATTATCTGTTCTACGAGAAAAAGATGAGGCGGCTTTACGCGTATACCGAAGAAGACAACAAGCCGAGCAGGAAGCTGTGTGAACGGCTTGGAATGCGGCAGGAAGGGATGTTTTTGGAGTTTATCTCCTTTGTCAATGATCCGGACGGGACGCCGCTTTATGAAAATACGGTGCAGTACGCCATCCTGAAAAAAGAATGGGAGAGGCAAAGCGGGAGCGAGGGCAAATATTGATGAGAAAAGTCTTGATCTCAAAGCTTCCGGACGGCGTGCCGCCGGAGATCTGCCGGTTTATTGCCGATGCGAAAATTTACGACAGCTCCTGTTCGGACGCTGCCTCTGTTTATTTCATCGACAAAAACGGCGGGTACTATTTGAAATCTTCAGGCAAGGGCGAACTTGAAAAGGAAGCCGCTATGACGGAATATTTTCATTCCAAAGAAATCGGCGCTGAGGTTTTGAATTATACATCGCGCGACAGGGACTGGCTTCTTACCGCCGCTTTGCCGGGCGAGGACTGCACGTGGGCTGGATATTTGTCTGAACCGGCGCGCCTATGCGACGCTTTGGCGGAGGAGCTGAGAAAGCTGCACGAAACCGATTTCGGCGATTGCCCGGTCAAGGACAGGATAGACTCGTATATTTCGCTGGTCGAGCACAATTACCGCACGGGACAGTATGATAAATCTGAGTCGGCTGAGAATTTCGGTTACAAAAACGCAGACGAAGCATATCGTGTCTTTTGTGAGGGGAAGGACTTATTTCATAGGGACGTTCTGCTCCACGGCGACTATTGCCTTCCGAATATTGTTTTGAAAAATTGGAAGCTGTCCGGCTTTATTGATGTGGGGAACGGCGGCGTCGGGGATCGGCATATTGATCTCTTCTGGGGCGTCTGGTCGCTTTGGTACAATCTTAAGACAGACCGGTACGGGAGCCGGTTTTTGGACGCTTACGGGCGTGATGCGGTCGAGCCCGGTATGCTCAGAGTCGTCGCGGCAGCGGAGGTTTTCGGCTGAAACGGAAATCAATGATTCCGGGGAAAATTTTATGTGGGAGAGCCGGAAAAACGGCTCTCCCACAAAATTCATATGCCCTTTTCGATATACGGGGTCGATTTTGTGAACGACCCTGCTGGGAGCGGCGGGTTGAATCCGAGCGTGAATAGCGCGTCGGCGCGCGCGTCGAGCGCGGCTTGCTCCCGTGCGCGTTCCGGCAGCTTTTCAATGTCCGCCGGTTTTGTCAGTATGGGCAAGTCCCCGCGGCAGCAGTGCAGAATGGCGGTGCCGACATCGTTTGCGGCGAGAAGCTGGGTAAACAGAGGCGTCGGGGCGATGTCTTTTTTGTCGATCCCGGCGGCTGCCATAAGCGCGGCGCGGCGCAGTCGGGCGTTTGTGTACTGCTTCGTCGCCGCGAGCGACATCATGCTGTCATAATCCCCGGATAGGGAAGCCGCGCGGACGAGCCGCCTGCCGACACCGCCGCCGCATTCGTAAAATCCGTCAGCGGTTTCAGGGTCGGTCATGCGAAGGATCGCGTGGATCGCCGCGCCGACGCGCTTTTCACTGACCGTGCCGTGCGCGCTGGAGGAGATAATATCGCGAACGGATGCGGGGACGTATGTCCACGCGATGCTGTCATTTTGCGAAAGCAGCGCCCGAATGTATGACGCCGAAGATGTGCTGCCTATGGGATCGCCGTCGTGCGCGGCGCCGACGCGGCGAACGGCAGCGGGCGCTATATTTGCGCCGATGTATGATATCGCGCGGATATATTCGATCCCAAGCGCGTCGTTGGCGCCGTCAAGTATTCGGGCTTCATCCTCGCCGTAGAGCGAGGCATAAACGGCGCGCATGTCGCGCGCGTTGTGACCGCCGTTGGCGGCGCTGTAGAGTGCGCTCCTGTATCCTTCCCCGGAGATGCGGCGCGCCGCCTCACAGAGCGCCGGCGTGCTGCCGCATTCGCTCCCGAAAACGAGCGTGTGACGTTCGGACGGGAAAGCGGCGGCAATTGCTGAGGCGACGGCGACGCCGCCGACGGCGAAATTTTCAGCCGACGACGATGAGAACGGAAACGGCAGCGACAGCACGAGGTCGCACCCGACGGCGACAGCCGCGCGGGCGCGCGTAAATTTGTCCGTGACGGCGGGCGAGCCGCGCTGCGTGAAATGTCCGCTCATGATCGCTATGATCGAGGCGTCCGGAAATCTGCGGCGAGCCTCGCCGACAAGGTACGCGTGTCCGTTGTGCGGAGGATTGAATTCCGCGATAATGTAGACAAAATCCCGCATAATATTTACCGATTCTTTCAAAGCATGCTTGACCTTTTCGTATCAGTTATAGTATAATGATATATGCTCCGCGCCGGTTTGTCAAACATTGATTTGCGCGGTGATGCAAAAAAATAAAACAGAGGTATAAAATGAAGGTACTTGTTGTCAACGCCGGAAGCTCCTCACTCAAATATCAGCTTCTCGAAACGACAAACGGAGACGTGCTCGCGAAGGGTATCTGCGAGCGCATTGGTATAGGCGACCCCGCCGGTTCGGAAGGGCAGATCGAACACAAGGTAAACGGCGAAAAGTACGTCGCTAAATATTCGCTCCCCGATCACGCCGTCGCGATGAAGATAGTCATCGACTATCTGACGAATCCCGAATTCGGCTGCATCAAGGATATGGATGAAATTGAAGCTGTCGGTCACAGAGTTGTCCACGGCGGTCCTTATTTCTTCGACAGCGTGCTTCTGAACGACGAAGTTCTTGAAAAGCTCAGGCTCTGCTATGATTTCGCACCGCTTCACACCGGCGCGCACATCATGGGAGTTGAGGGGTGTCTTTCGGTCATGCCGCATAAGCCGCAGGTACTCGTGTTTGATACGGCGTTCCACCAGACCATGCCGGAGAAGGCGTATATGTTCGGCTTCTCATATGACATGTACAAGAAATACAACCTCCGCAAATACGGCGCGCACGGCACGTCTCACCGCTTCGTCGCGAACGAGATGGCTAAAATACTCGGCAAACCGATAGAAGAGCTGAAGATAGTGACCTGCCACATCGGAAACGGCGCGTCAATTACCGCGGTAGACGGCGGAAAATGCGTCGATACGAGCATGGGCTTCACGCCGCTTGACGGTCTTGTAATGGGAACGCGCTGCGGCTCCGTCGACCCCTCCGCCGTGACGTATATCATGGAAAAAGAGGGCTTTACGCCGGCAGAGATGAACGAATACATGAACAAGAAGTGCGGATATCTCGGACTTTCCGGCTTCTCGTCTGACAGCCGTGACCTCGAGGCGGCGATAAAGGGCTTCACGATGACGGGCGAACCGTATGAGGCGACCGAGGAGCAGAAGCACCGCGCGAGAATTGCGACCTCGCTTATGGCATATCAGGTCCAGAAGTATATCGGCTCATATACCGCCGCGATGAACGGACTCGACGCCGTTGTATTCACCGCAGGTATGGGCGAAAACAATCCCGAGCTCCGCGACCGCGCCTGCTCGAACATGGAGTTCTTCGGCATCAAGATCGACCGCGAGGTCAATGCAAAGACGCATCATCAGCCGAATAACGTCGAACTGTCGACGCCCGATTCCCGCGTCAAGGTCTACGTCATCCCCACAAATGAGGAGCTGGCAATAGCGCGCGACACTGAAAGAGTCGTTTCAGGTAAGTAATTTACCTTTAAAAGAATCATAACCGAAAGGCAGTCCTTTTTCGCAAAGGGCTGCCTTTTTTCGCTGACGCGTTTTTTACGGATGGACTTTTTTGCTGACACGACTTTTCCCGAAGTGACTGCCATTTTCGAAGACTTGTTTTTTTTCCGAATGGATTGCCTTTTTTGCTGACACGTCTTTTTCTCAAATGGATAGCTTTTTTCGTTGACACGTCTTTTCCTCAAATGGACTGCCTTTTTTCGCTGATACATCTTTCCCCCGCCTGCCGGACGCCGGTTTGGCGGCGCTTTTTTCTTGAGCTTTAAATGCGGTTATGATATACTGTAATTGAAAAAATTTTTTTTGCGAAATATGCGACCGGTGAATGATTTTTTGCGAGTATATAGGTGAAGGGGCTCTTCAGTATAAACCGATGGGAGGCGGAACGGATGGATGACCGAAAAATAGTCGATCTCTACTGGGCGCGGTCGGAGACTGCGATCGAGGAAACATCTAAAAAATACGGCGGATACTGCTACTCGATCGCGTTCGGCGTGCTGTCTGACAGGGAGGACGCCGAGGAAAGCGTGAACGACACGTACCTTTCCGCATGGAACAGCATGCCGCCTCATAAGCCGAGCATACTTTCGACGTTTCTCGGCAAGATAACGCGCCGCATCTCGATCGACAAATGGCGCCGCCGCTCCGCCGAAAAGCGCGGGGGCGGCGAGATCGTACTTGCGCTCGGGGAGCTTGACGAATGCGTTGTGTCCGCGGACACGACCGGAAGCGAGCTTGACAGGCAGGCGCTTGCCGACGTGATGAGGGCGTTTGTCCGTTCGCTGTCGGATTATGAACGTCAGGTCTTTCTCTGCCGGTACTGGTATCTCGACTCGATCAAGACTATATGCGAGCGGCTCGGATATTCCGAGAGCCGCGTCAAGTCGATGCTCGCAAGGACGCGAAAAAAGCTGCGGTTGACGTTAGAAAAGGAGGGATTGATTTGAATTCGCTTGATATTCTCGAAGCGGTCGGCGAGGCGGACGACGGTTATATCGCGTCGGCACACGTGAGAGTCCGCCAGTACGTGATTTTGTGGGCTGGTATGGCCGCGGCGTTCGTTCTGCTCTGTGTCGCCGTACCGATTGTGTTCGCGCTTGCATTTCGCGCCGACGCCGAGCCGCCGACAGCGCAGCCTGACATATATACAGTATATGTTTTCAGCGACGGGACATTGTCGACGGAAACGCTCGAAGGCAGTGAGATTTCCATCGATGAAGTAGTTCAGTATTGGCGCGAGAAAAACGGCGTTGCCGAAAGCGTGAAGATCGAGGTCAGCCGTGTTGATCCCGACGGGGAGACAGGAAATGATGCCGAGGCGCGCTATATCATAAGCGTGACCGGGGACATCGGGAGCGAGCGGCTGCTGCTCGATTCGCTCCGCATGACCGTGGCGGAATATTATTCCGTCGAAACAGACCTTTGTGAGATTCGATTGAAATGAGGTAGATCATGAACAAACGGTTATTTTCAATTCTGATATGCGCGGCGGCGCTGCTGCTGTTTACGGTGAACGTCAGCGCCGATATGGGACCGAAGCCGTCCGTCGTCGTGACGTTTGAAGGACTCGGCGACGAGCTTTGCTACGGTACGCTGCTGTCGAAAAATAAGAGCACGGGACCCGCCTCCGCGTGGGAGGGCGACCCTGATACACTTGACGATCCTGAAGTGCTCGATGAAGCGTTCAACGAGGAATACGGTTGGTACGAAGACCTTGACCGCGACACATGGCTCGCGTTTGTCCGCTACGAGGACGAGGACGGATACTACTTTTTGCAGCAGGGCTGGCGCGTTGACGAGACAAAGGAGCTCGCGTGGAGATACTATCCGCCGCATGACTTCAAGATCCTTTTGTATTTCCCGGAAAGCGGGACGTTCGCGGTCAGCGGCGCGTGTGAGCATTACGCGTTTGACAGCTATTACACGGTCAATATGGAAGGCGTCAGCATCGGAGGCGTCGAATTCGACGAGGAGCAGAGCGGGAACGAGCGGTACGACGCGTGGCTTTCGGCTGAGAGGTCGTATAATTTCAAATGGGAGCTGATATCGCTGTTTTTGCGGATAATCCTGACGTTCGCGGTCGAGATGCTCATCGCGCTCCCGTTCGGCTACCGCGAGCGGCGGCAGCTCGCACTGATCGCGGGAGTAAACGGCTTAACTCAGATAATACTGAACGTCCTTTTAAACGTGATAAATTATAGTTCCGGCGAGCTTCTGTTCGCGGTCATGTATATCGCGCTCGAGCTGCTTGTGTTCGCGCTCGAAGCCGTCATTTTCGGGCTGCTCTTGCACAGGCTCTCAAAGAAAGAAAAGCCGAAGGCTCCGTGGGTCGCCGTTGTCTACGCGCTGACGGCGAACGTCGTCTCGTTTGCCGTCGGGTTCATTATTTCGGTCATTGTGCCGGGAATTTTCTAAAACCGGCGGCGCTTGATTTTATTGCTTTTGCAAACCGGGCAAAGATTTTGAAGCCGCCGACGGGATGCGCCTGCGGAATCGCCTGACTGAAAACTGCCATTTCCACCGTCACAGATGTGAAAATGTCAGCGGAGTAAAACGTTTTTTGCAAAAAACACTGTTTTTTTGGGCTGCTTTGTGATATTATATTAACATAAGGGCAAACTGCCCGACAGTCAAAGCGGAAACGGAGACTTTTTTGATGGGCGACATTTCAAACGCGACAAGCCGCATAATCCCATACGGCGGCAGCGAGGACTATATTTTCATAAGCTACAGCCATAAGGATACAGACGCTGTTTTCCCGATCCTCCGGCATATGAAGGAGTGCGGGTACCGCTTCTGGTACGACGAAGGGATAGACCCCGGATCGGAATGGCCGGAATCGATCGCGGAGCATCTTGGGCGGTGCCGCGTCTGCCTTGCGTTTGTGTCGGAAAATTCGCTCGCGTCGAAGAATTGCCGCAGGGAGATAAATTTCGCGATCTCGCACGACCTCGACTTCATCTCCGTTATCCTTGAGCCCGTCGCAATGTCGCCGGGCATGGATATGCAGCTCTCGACATATCAGTCGATACATAAATATAAGTATAGCAGCGAACGTGAGTTTTTCGACAAGCTTTTCGGAGTCGTAATGCTTGACAGCTGCCGCATGGCCGAGCCGACAGTGCATGTAACGGAAAATGTCACGGCACCGGAAGGGGGTTCCGCCTCTCAGCCGGAGGCAGCGCCCGGCATGCCGGAAAAGCGTGTTCCGACCCGCGAAGAAGGTGAAAAGTCTGCCGGACAAGTCGGCGGGGCGGGGAAAAAATCGCCTGAAAAAGCCAAGGGCAGCGAACCATCGTCGATTTTGCGGAATCGGCGCGCCGTCATCGCGATCGCCGCGTCGCTCGCGGTCATAGTTGTTATCGTTCTCTCTTTTGCGGTCGCGGGTATGTTCAGATCGGACAGCCCCGGCGGTTCCACGGAGGGTGGCGGCTCGACGGCGGGAAGCGCAGGGGGAACACAGGAGCAGACGGATGCGAGCGGCACAGACGCTGAAACGCAGCCTGAAACGGACGGCGGGACGACGTATGAAGAAATAAAAGGCGACCTCGTGCTCGGCGGGCAGACTTATAAGGACGACGAGCCGGGGCAGCTCATATCAGGCGTTACGCTCAGCGTCCCGCAGGTCAGAAAACTCGCGACGTTTAAAAAATGCGGCGAGCTCATGTTCACCGACTGCGTGTTTGAGAAGGGCGCGGTCTCCGAGCTCGGCGCGATGGAGAACGTTGAAAATCTCGGGTTTGTAAACTGCACCGGGATCGATGAGCTCGATTTTATAAACAACATGCCGCTGCTTGAAATGCTCGGAATACAGAACTGCGGCGTCACGGACGAAATGGTGCGCGGCATCGGCGGCGAGCACCTTTCATATATTTATCTGCCTGACAACGAGCTTACGAAAATTCCGGAGATCGCTCACCCCGAAAACATATTTCAGCTTTCGTTAACAGGGAACGATATTGCGTCGCTTGATGGAATTTCCGAATGGAAGAAGCTCAGCGGACTCGACATCAGTAAATGCGGGCTTACCTCGCTCTCCGGTCTTGAGATGATGCAGACCGTAAATGAGCTTTACGCGGAAGGAAATTCGATTTCCGATCTCACCCCCATCACAGGTCTTATATATCTTCAGCGCGTCGACTTTTCTGACAACAAGCTGACGACGCTCGAACCGATAAAGTATTGCGAACAGCTCAAAACCGTGGACATCAGCGGAAATCCCGAATGCCGTGGAGTTGACACGTTATCCGCAAGCAAGGACACGCTCGAAAAGCTGAACTTGAGCGGCGTAAAATCGGTCGATTCGCTGTCGTTTTTGAAGGGAAGCACAAAGCTGACATCTCTCTACGCTTCCGGCTGCTCGCTCACGAGCCTTGCCGGGATCGAAGCAAACGCCGGTCTTAAGACGGTCGTTGTGAGCGAAAACAAGCTGACCGACATAAGCGCGCTCGCCGGCTTGCCAAAGGTCTATTCGCTCGACGTGTCCGGCAATCTGCTCACGTCGCTGCCCGATCTCGGAAAAATAAGCTCCGGTACGTCGTATGTCGTATACATCTTCACAGACAACAAGCTGACAGATATAAAAAAGCTTCCCGCGGTGAAGTACGACGGGCTGTTCCTTGACGGAAACCCGCTTACCGACCTTTCCGTTCTCTCGGGGCACGGCGGTTCGAATCTCGTTATCGACGTGCCGGAGGAAGTTGATCCGGGAAAGCTTAAAGGGACAGGTTTTTCGACCGTATACGCAACTTCTTTGTTCATCGGCAATCAGGCAAAGCTTGAAGACGTTGTCTACGATGTGAAAAACGCCACGCACGATGAGGCGTTCGACGCTATAACGGAGAGCAGAGATCATCTCTTGCCGGACTTCTGATAAAGGACATATTAAAAGGGGGAGCCCCGAAAGAAGGGCTCCCCCGATTTTTTTGCTCTGTGTCCGATATTTGCGAACCGTTCAATTCGCCTGCAGCTTCATGTAGCCGGGTTTTATAAAGCCGATGCGGCGGAAAGTATAGTCGAACATCAGCGTCAGAACGGCTGGCAGAATGAAGTGCATCGCCAGAATTTCGATCAGCGTGACAACGGAACCGAACGACGGCGCCATTGCCTCGTATGCGCCAAACTGACCGACAAGGCCGGATGTACCCATGCCTGCGCCCGTTGCGGTGTTCGTCATTTTTAGAAGCGCGGTCGAGACGGGGCCGAGGATCGCGGAGGCGAGCGTCGGCGCGAGCCAGATCTGCGGGTGGCGCAGAATGTTGTGGAACTGGAGCATCGACGTGCCGACGCCGATCGAAAGGGAGCCGCCGATATCGTTGTCGCGATAAGAGGCGACGGCGAATCCTATCATCTGGCACGAACAGCCGACGGCGGCAGCGCCTGCGGCAATTCCGTCAATGCCGATCATTATACAGAGTGCCGCCGAGGAGATAGGCGCCGTCAGCACCATGCCGACGATTACGGATATAACGATTCCCATCGGTATCGGCGCATAGGAGGTCGCCGAATTTATAAATCCGCCGAGCGCGCTCATCGCGGCGCTGATGTAGGGACCGACGTATACTCCGAGAAGGCCGCCTGTCAGAATTGAGGCGAGCGGCGTCACGATTATGTCAAGCTTTGTCTTCGATACGACGAGCGAGGCGATCTCACTGCCTACGACTGCGGCGAGATAAGCGCCGACAGGCTGCCCGTATATATACCCGATCGCGCCGGTCGCGGCGGCGGAAAAAACGACGAGCGGTTTTGCGCCGAGCCCCGTCGCAACGGCGACGCCTATCGCGGCGCCTATGACGGGGGATTTCGCGGACAGAGCTTCAGAGAGCGGGGAGAGAAACGACAGCACCTCGATCTTTGCAAACTGACCGATAATAGTTCCGATTATGAGCGATGTAAAAAGCCCCTTTGCCATGGCGCTCATCGCGTCGATAAAGTAGCGCTTGCATACGCTTTTTATAAAATCCATGATAAAGTTCCTTTTCCTTTCAATATGGAAGAGCGCCCGGGGGCGCTCACGCGCGAGCGCTTAATTCCATCTTGCCTGCCTCAGAGTTTCAAACTGTTCCATCGTTATCGGGATGACGCTGCCGTGGCGCGGTGTGAACGAATTGAATTTGAACTGTGACTGGTCAAGCTGAGTGAAGTTGACGAGGTCGGGCGTGTGCGCCATCGTGAAGAATCCGCTGCCGTATGCGTCCGAAATGAGCAGCCAGCCGCTGCCGTCTATGAGCTTGTATGTGCTCGAGCCCTCGACCGCAAGGCCGGGAGGCGAGACGAGCTTCGCGTCTTCCCAGGAATAGCCGCCCGTCAGATTATCCGATGTCATAAGCAAAATTCCGCCCGATGTTTCGTCCTTGACGAACATATAGTAAAGCCCGTCTTCATAAATTATATCGGCGTCTATGGCGTCATGCCCGTTTGTCGGGGCGAAAAGCTGCCTCGGAGTCGTGGAGAGGGTCTTCATGTCGGGGGAGTAAGCATAATACATTATCGTCCGCCCGTTTGTGAATTCGGAGCAGAGTGCGAAATAGATCATGTATTCGCCTCTGTCTTCATCCCAGATCGCCTGCGGAGCCCACGCGCGCGTCGTATTCATCGTCGTGCCGTACTCGCCGTCGATCTTAATTATTGTTTCGTCTTCCCACGTTACAAGGTCTTCGGAGCGCCAGCTTATGAGGTCGCGGTTGCTCGACCATCCGAGCTCGGAGCGCATGTCTGTTGCCACCATGTAGTATGCTCCGTCATGTCCCTTGAATATGTAGGGGTCGCGGACGCATTTCGTGCCGCTCTGGGAGATGACGACGGGGTTATTGTTGTTCAGAGGCGAGAAGTGATAACCGTCGCGGCTGAGGGCGAAGTATATGCGCTCCTGTTCGGGAGCGTTGCCGACAAAGTACGCGAAAAGATATCCGAAATATTCTTCATCCTCGGTGCTGCTGCCGGGATCTCCGGCAGTGTTCTGCGGTTCGCCCGTTGCCTCGCCGGACGGGACGTTTGCTGCGGTGCTGCCTTCCGTCTCTTTGGGTTCGCCGGGGCCGCAGGAGATGATCGAGAAGGATAGGATCGTTAGTGCCAGGAGAAGCGCGATGATTCGTTTCATGGTCTTTTGTTCCTTTTTTTCTTGATGTAATTTTGTTGTTTACCGATATTATACAATATAATCGCTCCGACTGCAACAACAAAATAACAAATCTCGATTTTTTTAAGAACGTGTGCGCTGACTTTCGAGAGCCCATTTGTGCAAAGTTGACGAATGCAACAAAATATTGTTGTATAATTCGACGATTTTTCTTAAAAGGTATTTACATTTCGTCAAAAGAGAGTATAATATATACATAGCAAAACTAAATAGTTGATGCTCGAAGGCGCACTCGTTTTCTCCTTTTCCTTTCCCGGGTGCGCCGGTTTATTTGCCCGTTGGGCGGCGCCTGCGGCATTATTATTTTGTCATCACGGTAAAGCGGCAGATGTCCGACGGATAAATTAAACAGCCCCCGCGCGCGGGGGCTGTTTTTGAATTAGTTTTGATTCTGCAATTATGAGAGGGAGACGAGGTTGTCAAACATGTCGGCGCATTCGCGCAGTTTTGCCTCGTTTCCGATCGTGCAGACGTAACCCTGCTTTATAACGTCGTCGATCATCCCGGCTTCGGCGCGGAGCTCTTCGACGGTCACGTCGAGCGCTTCCTCGCGTTCGCGCTGCACGTCCTCAAGCTTTCTGCCGGAGAGGTACGCCGTCATCGAGCCGGACGCGACCTGGCGGGCGGTCTGCGGGAAATCGAGGGACGAGAACGTTCCGATTATAAGCTTCGTGAGCTCCTGCTCGTTCGGAGCCATGGTGCGGACGAAGTCGGCGGTCTTGCGGTAGACCTCGTCTGTCGCGCGGAGCTGCGGGTCGCGGTATGATGAGAACGTGACATTACCTGTGACCGGGTCGAATGAGCACGACTGACCGTAAGCGCCGCCCTTGACGCGGATCTCCTGATAGAGATAGTCGATGCGGAGCGAATTCGTCAGCACCTTGAGGACGCCGCTGTATTTGTGACCCGCGGCGAAGAGATTTCCCGCGCGCGTGACATAGTTGACCGCCGAGGGGATCATGAAGCCCTCGTTCTTCTTCACAGGTACGACCTCCGAGACGCCAGTGGGCTTTTCATCGGTGCGGAGGTTCGAAAGGAACGCGGGCATCGCTGAGGCGAGCCCTGCCACAGCCTCGTCGTCTGCGGCAACGCTGACGAGCAGGTTCTCCGGGCGGAAGATGAAGGACATCGCCGCTTTCAGCTTCCTTATTATCTCGTCCGCGCCGGCGTCCGTGTCGGTGGCGGCCTCCTTTAAGGCGAGATACCCGCCGATGCCGCCGAGCAGGTCGTTGACGACGGCGGTCTTTGAGAAATACGACTGTGCGCGAAGCGCGCCGTAATAGTTTCCGCTGCCGGAAATGCTCGTCAGGCGGCTCGACTGCACCTCGCCTATTATCTCGCGCAGGCGCTTTTTGTCGTCGAGCTTCGACGTTCCGATGATCTCGCCCGCAAGCTCCATCGCGCGGCCGACCTTGTCAGAGAGCGCATATATCGTTATGCTGCCTCCGAAGCGGTATTCGTCCGTCTTGCCGGAGACGGGATTCGTCCCGAAGTCGAAATATACGCCGCCCGTGTGGATGCCGAGCTCATTTGAGAGTTCGAAGTAGCTGTGCTTTTCGGTGTCGACCGCGCCGAGGACGGCGCCGAGCAGACCCGTGCACGGAAGAAGCTCGGTCGGGATGCCGTCCGCCTTAAAGTAGAGGCGGATGTAGGCGACGCCGTGCGTATCGAGCTCGTGACGGACGGCGGGCACGCCGCCGACGGTCGTCTCCGTGTTGTAGAACGGCTTTGCCTTGCGTGAGATGTCGGAGCGGGAGAGCGACGGTATGCAGGAAAGCTCCTCCGTCGTCGGCGGCGCCGACTGATATTCGCGCAGACCCTTTGTGTCGGCGACTATTCTGTCGATATCCTCTTTTTTGAGCGACGCCTTGTATGCGGCGAGCTTTTCGCGGAGTTTCGCGTCCTGCTTGTCGACAAGGCCGGGCTCCGGGGTGAGCGTGTAGCGGAGCGTGTGGTCGGAGCCGAGGATGTATTTCTCGATGAGTTCCTCGAAATAGCGGCTGTCGAGACGGGCGCGGAGCTCGGCGTAGACCTTGTCGAGACGGAGCGCGTCGAACGGAGCGTCCTCGTTGTAGAGCCAGGTGGCAAGCGAATTCAGAATGTAGATAAGGCCCTTCGGCATGCTGCCGAAGTCCGCCTCGCGCCAGCGGAACTCGCTCGAATTTATAAACGAGAGCAGGGAATTTCTGTCGATGCCGTCTTTTACGACGCGGCGGAGCGTGCTCTCGACGGTTTCAAAGAAGCGCGCGCGGTCGTTGCCGTTTGCCTCTTTGGCGACTATGGCGAACGACGGCTCGAGCATCTGGTCGAGAAGGCCGCCCCTGATGTCGCGGCACAGCCCTGCGTCGAGAAGCGCCTGACGGACGGGCGCGCCCGGCGAGTAGATGAGTGAGTCCGCGAGAGCCTCGAACGCGGCGGAGTCCGTCTGCGAGAGCGACGGGAGCAGGTACGCCTCGCCGAAGTATGATTTGCCCTCGGTGCTGTCGCCCGCGCCGACGGAGTAGAAGCCCTCCTCCTCGCGGACGCCGCCCCAGCGCGGCTGCGGGTCGATGTGCGAATCGAGCTCGATCTTGTCAAAATGCGAGAGGTAGTTCTCGTCGAGCCACGCGAGACGCTCTTCAACGTCCATGTTTCCGTATAAATAGATGTAGCTGTTTACGGGATGATAATAACGGCGGTGAAAATCGAGAAAATCTTCATATGTGAGCTCCGGAATATGATCGGGGTCTCCGCCGGAGTTGACGCCGTACGTGTTGTCGGGATACAGCTTCTGCTGTATGTTCTCGAAAATGACCGAATCGGGAGAAGAGAGCGCGCCCTTCATCTCGCTGTAAACGACGCCGTTTATTTTGAGTTCATCCTCGGGGGACTCGAGCTCGTAATGCCAGCCCTCCTGCATGAAGATTTCGCGGCGGCTGTAAATGTTCGGATAAAATACAGAGTCGAGGTAGACGTGCATCAGGTTCTTGAAATCCTGATCGTTGCAGCTTGCGACGGGGAAAATCGTCTTGTCCGGGTACGTCATCGCGTTGAGGAACGTGTGAAGCGAACCCTTGACGAGCGACATGAACGGATCGCGGGACGGGAAGTGCTTCGAGCCGTTTAAAACAGTGTGCTCGATGATGTGCGGCACGCCGGTGCTGTTTTCGGGCGTCGTTCTGAATCCGGCGCAGAAGACCTTGTTTTCGTCGTCGTTCGAGAGGACGCAGACGCGCGCGCCCGATTTTTTGTGATGCAGAATGAGGCCGCAGCTCGATATATCGTCGATATATTCCTCATGCACGAGCTCGTATGCGGCGGGCATCGCGGTCAGCTCCGCGGAGCTTTTTATGTTTCGGGACATTGATTTATTTCTCCTTATGTTTTTTTGTCGTCTATGCTGACAGTATATCATATCACAGGGCTCCCCGCAAGTAGTTTGGAGCACCGACATATAAAAAAAGTCAAAAGAGATTTTCCGGTTGCGGTTTTACTGCGGCTGAGGTAAAATATATTTGTGCGCGCCGCGCGGTTTTGCGCGTGCCTCTTACTATTTTTGGCGGTAATTATGATAAAGATAACGGTTCATTTTGAAAATAATTCGCGAGAGCTTTCGTTTCCCGAAAGCGTGACGCTGCTCGAGGCTGTGCGCTGTGCGGGAGCCGCGCTGTACGCGCCGTGCGGCGGCGAGGGAAGGTGCGGCGGCTGCCGCGTCAAAGCGGCGGGCGCGCTGTCGGAGCCGGACGAGCTTGAGCGCGAACGGCTTGGGGATTTGATTTCGGGCGGCGTGCGCCTCGCGTGCCGCGCGCGTGCTGTCGGCGACGCGGAGGTGTTAGTCGGCGAGGGGGACAAATCCGTTTATGCGTCTGAAATGTTGGCTGAGCCGACGAGGGAATTCGGCGTTGCGCTCGATATCGGGACGACTACGGTCGAGGCGTCGCTCGTCGATCTTTTGACCGGTGAGCGTGTGCGCACATCATCGTCATCCAATCCGCAATCGGTATGGGGCGCCGACGTTATCTCCCGGATCAGCGCCGTCTCGGAAGGGAAGACGGACGTGTCGGAAATGTCGTCTCTTGTCCGCGGGTGCGCGGACATGCTGCGCGGTAAACTCGGCGCGGACGGCGGGGCGCCGTGCGTCGCTGTCGGAAACACTGTCATGATGTCGCTTTTTGCGTGCGTCGACCCGAGCCCTATCGGGCGCGCGCCGTTTGTTCCGCGGGAGCTTTTCGGCGGTTATATTGCGAGCGGCGAAAACATATTTCTGCCGCGCTGCGTTTCCGGATTTTTCGGTTCTGACGCGATGGCGGCGGTGATTGCGGTCATGTACGGCGGGAGCGAGGCTGCGGACGGATGGAGTAAAACTGCGGACGGCGGCTTCATCCTCTGCGACCTCGGGACGAACGGCGAGGTCGCCGTTTACGACGGGGAGACGCTGCGGGTCTGTTCGGCGGCCGCGGGTCCCGCGCTTGAGGGGGCGGGAATCTCATGCGGCATGCGGGCGGAGGCAGGTGCAATAGATTCGGTCACGATAAATGCGGGCGAGGTGCGCTGTCACGTTATCGGCGGCGGGGAGGCGCGCGGGGTCTGCGGCAGCGGGCTGATCGACGCCGCCGCGTGCATGCTGGCGCTCGGCACGATAGATAGGGGCGGGACGCTTGCGGAGCCGTTCCGGCTGACGGACACCGTCGTTATAACGCAAGACGATATTCGCGCGCTGATGCTCGCCAAGGCGGCGATCAGGGCGGCGCTCGATATCGCCTCAGAGGGGGTGCCGCGCGCGCTGCCTCTTTACGTTTCGGGAGGATTTGCGGCGGGGCTGTCGGCGCGTTCGTGCGCGCGGATAGGGCTGATCCCGCAAGAGCTCGCCGGGAATGTCCGTTTCATCGGAAACGGCGCGCTTCGCGGGGCGGAGCTGATGCTAACCCGTCCGGAGCTTCGCGAAGTTGAGGCGAGGTTTGCCGCCGACGCCGTTTATACAGAGCTGTCCGGCTCCCCCCGCTTCGAGCGGCAGTTTTTGCGCTCGCTCGAGTTCTGAAAAGTTAAAAAAAACTGATGCGAAAACCTTGCGTAATAGTATTGCATTTGAGAGAGATGTGGTATATAATGTCGGGATGGTAAAAATCTAAACGTCAGTTCAGAGGAAAAAGCATGACAACACTGATACAGCTTTCGGTCGCGCTTCTTGGCGGGCTGCTTATGTCGCGCATCGCGAAAAAGCTCAACCTTCCGGCAGTGACCGCTTATCTTGTCGCGGGTCTTTTGCTGGGACCCTACATAATCGGCGCGTTTAAGGTGCCCGGAATCGGATTTGCCTCGGAAGAGCAGATCGAGGCGTTCAACCTCATTTCGCAGACGGCGCTCGGTTTTATCGCGTTCACTATCGGAAACGAATTCCGTGTCGAACAGATAAAACAGATGGGAGCCCGCGCGATTTTGATCGGTATTTTCCAGGCGGTCATAACGACTGTGTTCGTCGACTGCGCGCTGATAGCGCTCCACTTCATCAGCCCGGCGACGATCTCTCTCTCATCCGCGATCACCCTCGGCGCGATAGCCGCCGCGACCGCACCGGCGGCGACGCTTATGGTCGTGCGCCAGTATAAGGCGGACGGCCCGATGACGAAGCTTTTGCTGCTTGTCGTCGCGATCGACGACGCCGTGGGACTCGTGCTGTTTTCCGTCTCATTCGGGATCGCCCGCGTGCTTGAGAGCGGACACGTCAGCGTCGCGACGGTCATTCTTGAACCGATAATCGAGGTCACGCTGTCGATACTTCTCGGCGCTCTGATCGGCGTCGCGCTGCACTTCGTCGAAAAATTCTTCCATTCACGCAGCAAACGCTTATCTATTTCGATCGGCTTTGTGCTTCTTGCAATCGGAATTTCGATGATGGAATTTGACATCGGCGGCCTGCACGTCGGGTTCAGCCTGCTGCTCGTCCTGATGATGTGCGGCACACTGTTCTGCAACATCTGCGATTTCTCGGAAGAGCTGATGAGCCGTGTCGACGGCTGGACAGCGCCGCTGTTCGTCCTCTTCTTTGTGCTTTCGGGAGCCGAGCTCGATCTGAAGATACTCTCAAATCCGCTCGTCCTCCTTATCGGCGTCGTATACATAATCTTCCGCTCGCTCGGAAAATATTCGGGCGCATATATCTGCTGCACCGCGACAAAGTGCAGCCAGACGATCAGGCGCAACCTCGGCATCACGCTTCTGCCTCAGGCGGGCGTCGCCCTCGGCATGGCGATGACGGCGGTAGAGCTCTCGGACGGGGCAAGCGTCCGCAACGTCGTTCTGTTTTCGGTACTTGTCTATGAACTTGTCGGACCGGCGCTGACAAAGCACGCGCTTATCTCCGCGGGCGAGATCACACCCGAAGGAAAGACGAGCGCAAGGACGAAAAACAAGCCGAGCGACAAAAAGCTCGGCATCGGATAATTCCTTATATTCGGGCAAAAATCGGGCATTTTCGGCAAATGCAGCTGAAAATGCCCGATTAGTTTTACAATTGCATAACATCAACGCTTCCGTCGGCTTCCGCCCGAACGCAGGCGGAATTCGCTCGGCGGCATACCGGCATTTTGCCGGAACCATTTGCTGAAGTTGTATGGGTCGGTAAAGCCGACTGCCTCGCCCGCTTCGCGCACGGTGCTGCCCGCGCCGAGCTCCTCGCGCGCGATGTCGAGCCTATACTTGGTGATAAATTGTCCGATCGTCATGCCGGTGCTGCGGCGGAAAAGCGTCGAGCAGTAGGCGGGGTTCAGGTGGATGCTCTCCGCAATGTCGGAGATCTTTATCTTTGTCTTGTAATTTTCCCTGACGTAGCTGATTATCGCTTCTACGTACTGGTTGTGCGTCTCGCCGCCGGACGCCTCCGCGCATAAATTCAGGAGCAGGGAAAAGAGGAGAGAGATGCGGCGCTCCGTCGCGTTTCCGTCGTAGTAACGCGCGACGTACGACCTGTCAATAAGCGAGACGCACCACATTATCTCCGGCATGCCCGTATATGTGAAGACGGTGCGGAGGCGGTCGGTGTCCTCATCCGCGCCTCCGGTGAAGAGCATCGAATAATATTTGACCGATGATTTACATTCATCCCTTCGGCGGCTGACGCCTGAGGGGAGATAAAGCGCCTGACCGGCGCCAACCGTGACCGGTTCGCCGTTCACATAGTATAGAAGGCTGCCTTCGATCACGAATACCATGTAGGCAGATGTCAGCTTTGATTCGGGCACATCCGTTATAAATTCCGTCGAGCGGTATCTATAATAGCTTATATTTACAGGGGCTGACACAAAGATTCTCCTTTCGCTGACTCTCTCACTGTTCCATTATAGCGCAAACGAACCGAAAAATCAAGCCGATATAAGGATTTCACATTTTTACGGCGCATAAAATTAAGAAAATGACATTGTTAACATCGCGGAATAGGGGTAGAATAGATAAAGAAATATATTGTCATCACATATGGAGGAATTTTTATTTATGACAATAAGAAGAATTTTTTGCGTTCTCATGTCTCTGCTGACAGCAGTTTCGCTTCTTTCCGTCTGCATCATGGCGGAAGACGAAGAGAAGCCGGACAGCACCGGTTTTTGCCTTGCAAGGCTTTACGATGCCTACGGCGAAAACGCTAACCTGGCGCTCCAGAAGGATTCGACCGGTGCAGAGGGCGCCGTCGCGCTCAAGCCGCTTGACAATGCGACTGCCGAGGGCGCATGGTTCGACTATATCTTTGATGTCCCGGCTGACTGCGCAAAGGTAGTTGTCGATGTCTACTACGCGGCGAGCGGCGACCGTCACATGGAGCTCACGTTTGACGAGGACATGCGCAAGGTCACATGCCCGAGCACAAGCGACTGGGGAATGTTCAACACTGTCAGCGAAACGTTTGAAAACGTAACCGCCGGCAAGCATACGGTCCGCATCGCGGCTCCCGCTGAATTTGACAACGATCAGATCAAGACGCCGAACGTAGAGTCGATCACGCTCAACTTCTACCTTGCCGAAGGCGCGACGCTGCCCGTTGAGACAGAGGCTGAGACTGAGCCCCCGGCAACGGATGCTCCCGAAACAGACGCCGCAACGAAGGCTCCCGCTGAGAACAACAACGGCGCCGGAACGACGGCGAACACGAACGGCGGCAGTGAGAACAGCGAAGGCGGCTGCGGTTCCGTCATGGGTTCTGCCGCTCTGATAACGGTGATGGCAGCCGTTCTCGGCTGTGCCATGATCCGCCGCAAGGGCGAGTAACAAATCATAAGCGCGGCAATCCCGCAGCCTGCAAAGCGCTGAAAAAACATTTTTGCGAGACGTAAGTTTAGATTTATCGCGTATTCCTTAAATAAAACAAATTCGGGGGAGCCGTTGAAACATCGGCTCCCCCGTGTTTTTTTGATATTTTATCTTAGATATTTTATCTTACGCCGAAGAGCAGGTCGCCGTAAGTCGGGAAAGGCCAGAACTCCTCCGCCGTCAGCGTTTCCGCCTCGTCGGCGACGGCGCGCAGCTCGCTCATCGCGCAGAGCACGGTGTCGCGTATCGCGCACGACTCGTCGATGATGTTCTTTATCGACTCGTCCTTCAGGTTCATTATGGCGACTTCGAGCACATCCGTCTTCTCCGCGATCTGATCTATCAGCAAGGACAGCTTCGACACGAGTTTGCTTTCGTATCCGCATGTAAGCGTCGGAACAACGGCGCGCTTTGACGCAGCCGCTTCGGCGACGCTCGCCGCGTATTTTTCAACGGCGGGAAGTATCTGCTTTCTCGCCATATCGACCATCGCGTTTGCCTCTATCTTTACTGTCTTGCAGTAGTTTTCGAGCATGATCTCGCAGCGCGATTCGAGCTCGGCGCGGGAATATATCCCGTGTCTTGTGAGCATCTCGACGTTTTTATCGTCGAGCAGGTGCGGCATGCAGTCGGGCGTTGTGCGGTAATTGCAGAGTCCGCGCGCCTCGGCCTCGCGCACCCAAGATTCATCGTAGCCGTTGCCGTTGAAGATTATGCGCCTGTGATCCTTGATCGTCTTCTTTATCATGCCGTTCAAGGTCGCCTCAAAGTCTTCGGCTGCCTCAAGCCTGTCGGCGTAAATGCGGAGCGATTCGGCGACGGCGGCGTTCAGCATGATGTTCGCGCAGGCGATCGAATTTGACGAGCCGACGCTGCGGAACTCGAATTTGTTGCCCGTGAAGGCGAAGGGCGAGGTGCGGTTGCGGTCTGTCGTGTCGCGCGCAAAGTCGGGCAGAACGTCGACGCCGAGCGTCAGCGTCTTCTTCTCGGAACCGGCATACGGGCGGTCGTTCTCGATCGCGTCGAGCACGGCGTCGAGCTCATCGCCGAGGAACATCGAAATGATGGCGGGCGGAGCCTCGTTCGCGCCGAGGCGGTGGTCATTGCCTGCCGTGGCAACGGCGAGGCGGAGAAGGTCCTGATAGTCGTCGACAGCCTTGATGACG
The DNA here is from genome assembly GCA_947630625.1 of uncultured Clostridia bacterium. Lineage (GTDB taxonomy): Bacteria > Bacillota > Clostridia > Oscillospirales > CAG-272 > DTU064. The sequence continues at coordinate 19,864 of CANRIL010000008.1, read as the reverse complement.
GCGCAGAGGAAGAGCAGGAACTGGGCGTTTTCATAAGGAGTATCGCCCGGCTTCAGCAGGTTGATGCCCGTGTCGGTCGAGATCGACCAGTTGTTGTGCTTGCCGCTTCCGTTCACACCGGCGAACGGCTTTTCATGCAAAAGACATACGAGCCCGTGCTTTGCCGCGACCTTCTGCATGATCTCCATCGTAAGCTGGTTGTGGTCTGTCGCTATATTCGTAGTTGAATAGATCGGTGCGAGCTCATGCTGCGCGGGCGCGACCTCGTTGTGTTCCGTCTTCGCGTAGATTCCGAGCTTCCAGAGCTCTTCGTTCAAATCCTCCATATATTCGGCGACGCGCGGCTTTATTGCGCCGAAATAATGGTCGTCCATCTCCTGCCCCTTCGGAGGCATCGCGCCGAACAGCGTGCGCCCCGTGAAGATGAGGTCGCGGCGCTGGTCATAAAGCTTTCTGTCTATGAGGAAATATTCCTGCTCAGGCCCGACTTCGCATCTGACGTATTTTACATCGTCGTGACCGAAGAGCTTGAGTATGCGGAGCGCCTGCCGGTTGAGCGCCTCCATCGAGCGCAGAAGCGGCGTCTTCTTGTCAAGCGCCTCGCCGCCGTATGAACAGAACGCAGTCGGAATGCAGAGCGTGTTGCCCTTGATGAACGCGTATGATGTCGGGTCCCATGCGGTGTAGCCCCTTGCCTCAAACGTCGCGCGCAGACCGCCGGACGGGAATGAGGACGCGTCGGGCTCGCCCTTTATAAGCTCTTTGCCTGAAAATTCCATGATGACGCCGCCGTCCGGAGAGGGCGAGATGAAGCTGTCGTGCTTTTCGGCGGTGACGCCGGTCAGGGGTTGGAACCAATGCGTATAGTGCGTGGCGCCGTTTTTCGTCGCCCACTCCTTCATCGCGTCGGCGACGGCGTTCGCGATCGAGATATCGAGCGGCGCGTCCTCGTCGATGGTGCGCTTCAGCGAGGCGTACACCTTCGCCGAGAGCATTGATTTCATCACTCTGTCGTCAAACACGAGTTTTCCGAAGTATTCAGGAATGTTTTTCATAGTTGTTCAGTCGTTCCCCGTTTCATTTTTATTTTGGCTCATAATGAAGAGAAGGCGCCCTCCGGTTCCCCGGAAGACGCCTTTGCCTTCGACATCGTCATTATACGTCAACAAATGCAATTTGTCAATCTGTGATATTGCACAAATTTGATTTTTCATCGCCTATAAAACGTGTGATCTGTCACAAAACGAACGCGCAGCATGTCATTTATGCAGTTTATCATAAATAATATTTGTCGACGACTTCAAGCACGGCGCGCATTGCGCCGTCTTCAATATAAAACCTCATCCTGAACGTGATATGGATGCTGATGCTCCTGTCAGCGAGCGCGTAGCTGAACGTATATTTGTCGTCGATGCGCCCTTCAAATTTCGTCGGCACTCCGAATTTTTCAACGATCTCTTCAAGCGTCGTCCCGCCTGTTACCTGGTTTATCTCTTCATGCGAGACGACGCTGCCGCTGCCGCACATGCTTATGACGCACGATAAATCGAGGCATGAAGCGCCGCTGTCGCCGACGAGCGACACTCCCGCGACGGTGCGCTCCTTCCCGTCAGAATTCCGGTACAGTACGACGAACATCGAGCCGTCGCTGCAAAAATGACGTGCCTCCCGCGTTAACGGCGCGTCCGTTCTCGCTAAGATCATGCGCGGGCTGCCGAGGTATGCGTTCACCTCAGCTTCCGTCATTCCGGGCATGATGCGCGGTATGACCTGTTCGACAGTTTCCTCATCGATTTTCGGATAATCGAAAATAGCATCCTGAGCGCGAATCCTGATATCGTAAACGCGAGGAGTGCCGTTAGCGTCGTTTTTGACGCTTACGATCGCCGCGTTGCCCGATTCAAAGAAATAGTATATCTCCGTGACATATTGTTCGTAGAGCCTGGAAGAAAGCTTTACTTTGTCCGGCAGCCCGAAATTCTTTATCACCGCGTCAAACGGCATATTTTTCTTTACTGACGAGGCGATTTTTTCTTCCTCCGCCTGCCTGATGCTTGAATATCTCAGTTCGGAGACAACGGAGGAATTTGCGCCGTTCGTAATGCTGCCATACACGAGGGAAAGCGTGCCGCCGTCTGTTTTGTAGAGCGCGGTGTTTCCGATATCTCTGTTTGATTCCCCGATATATTTATTTATATCATCGACAGTGACGCCAAGGCGCTTGACATAGAAATTGTAAAAATCATAGACCGAATCCGAGGTGAGACGGTCAATTTCTTCCGCCTCCCGCCGCGTGACGCGGACGGCGATATACGACACCTGATCTTTTGCCGGGTAACTGTATTCGATGTCGACGCCTTCTTTGTCCCCGGCGACGATGTAGCGCACCGTCAAGGGATCAAGGCTGAGAATTTGTGCCGGCAGGCCGTATGATGCGATGTTCTGCTGCAATTTCGTCCCGCTCTTTATTGTGTCGGCAGCCGCCGATGTGATCCTGCATTCGGGATCATAATCTGTCGCCTCGGCGAGCAGCGCCCGGGCATTATTCGATATCGAAAATTCTATCGTCACGGCGTATGAGGCGTCCTCGCCGTCGGCGACGGCGGTCAGCCTGTATCTGCCGGGGGACAGATAGCCGTAGAGGCTGCGGACAGTGAGCGTCAGCTTTGCCGTTTCTCCCGGCGCGACCGCGGTCTGCCCTGACTGGACGGCGCTTTCGTCATAATCGACCGCGAGCCATTCATCGTTATCCGTCGAATCGGAATTGATCCGTTTTTCGAGCATATAAAGGGGATCGACGCGCACTTCTTCGTCGAGGCCGTTTTCGAAGGTAAAACTGATCAATGAAGCGTCGATGTCGAATATGTCAGAATCGTACCGCGCTGCAAGAGTCAGCGCCAGTTTTTCCCCCGCATCGGCAAACCCCGAAAGGTCGTAAGCGGGCTCCGTGCCGCCGCTGCAAAGCACCTGTCCGATCCCGGTGACGATATAGTAAGAGACGCTGTTTTTCTCCATCGCTATCTCAGCGAAAGCGTTCCGGCCGTCGAGCATATAGCGCAAAATGAGCGTTTCGCCTCTGCTGACGGCGCACGGGGCGCAGCCGAGCGTTGATTTTACGTCTTCATACATCATCCCGTTCGACACACGGTTCAGGTCGTCCTGCGTGATGCAGCTGTAAAGGTCAACGGTGTCGCTGAGCACATCACTCGGAGCATCGGTGTCTTCGGGGCGTACGGTGACCTCGGAGCCAAGTCCGTCGCCGGTCTCGCCGGGGACGTTCCCCGGGGTTTTGCCGCGGAACACGAACTTTGAGATGAGCGGCAGGGCGACGATCAGCACGACGACCGCGCACGCCGCTGCGATATAGTTGAGGATGCGACCGTCGCGCGTTTCCTCCCGGCTGACGCGGTATTCCCCCGCCTCAGCTATATATGCGGGATCGATTTTGCCGATCACGTTTGAAATCGTTTCCCGGTTCATCCGAGGTACCCCCTTTCCGTCAGATATTCTCTGAGCTTTTCTCTGGCGCGGAACAGCTTGAGCGATACCGCGTTATTTGACATCCGCGTTATCTTCGCGATGTCGGATATTGTGTCGGAATAATAGTATCTTCGCACAAACATTACGCGCGTCTCGGCGTCAAGGCGTTCCAGAAAACTGTTGATCTCTTTGGAGAGCGCCTCTTCGCTGACGGCGCCCTCGACCGTGTCAGGTGAGGCGAGGCAGACCTCAAGCTCGTCAAGCGCCTTGTCATATTTCGTGCATTTCCGCTTCGACGCCGTATTTTTTCTGTGCCGGCTGATCGATATGTTCCGAACTATTCTGCATACGTATGAGAGCAGCTGCTGCGGGCTCTCCGGCGGGATCGAGTTCCAGCACGCGAGGTAAGCGTCGTTGACGCATTCCTCCGCGTCCATGCGGTCGCCTAAGATGTTCACCGCGACGCGCGAGAGTATGCCGCCGTATTTGTCCGAAAGTTCATGTATAGCCTCCTCCCGGCGCCGCCAGAAGAGTTCGACTATTTTTGAATCGTCCAGTTGTCATCACCGCCTTCGGAAAATATTTTTGTCCTTCATAACATATACTCGCAAAAATCGCGCGATCATTTCACCGTTTTATAAAAAAATTTTACTACATCGCGCGCGGCTTTTCAAGTCATGCGCAGAATTCGCGGTCGGGCACGGGGGGTGATCTATAATTTTTTGCTTGATAAAACCTGACATTCAAAAAAATATTGTGGCAAAACGCCGGTTTATGTGATATACTATCGAATATAGACGCGCCGCCTGGCGCCCGGAGGGAGGGGAAGACCATATACAGCACGCTCGTCGTTTCACAGTCAGACAAGCTGTTCGGCATGCTTTCGGAGCTTTTGCCGAGCGGTCTTTTCGCGCCGGTCGATTCGGTGTCGTCCCCGAAAGAGGCGCGCGCCGCCGCGCGGGAGAGAGTATACGAGATGTATTTTATAAACGCGCAGCATAACGACGAAGACGCCCGAAGCCTCGCGGTCGACGCGGCTGAAAGCGGCGCCGTCGTGCTGCTGCTCGTCGCCGCGTGCGAATATGGATCCGTCCGCGACAGCGTCCGCACGCACGGCGTGCTGGCTGTCAGAAAGCCCGTCACGGTGCCGATGATGGAGCAGGCGGCGGACTTCATGTGCGCGATTGCGGAGCGCCAGCGCAGGCTGCGCAGCGCGACGGCCTCGGCCGAAGAAAAGCTCGAGGACATGAAGCTCGTGAACCGCGCGAAGTGGCTTTTGATCGACAACCTCAAGATGACGGAAGCGGAGGCGCACCGTTATATCGAGCGGCAGGCGATGGAGCGGTGCATTCGCAAGCGCGAGGTCGCCGAGATAATCATCAAGACGTATAAGGACTCGTAAGGCTCGCCGTACTTGCCCGGCAAAACCGCTTGTCTTCCGAAATTATATTTGCCGGCAGGTCAACAAAATATTGCGCAAAAAAGCAACCGGCACAAATCGTTTTTTTGTATTGCGGAAAGCGCAAATATGCTGTATAATAAAAGCGGTGTGCCTTTAAAGGTGCAAAACCCAAAAAAGCCGACGCGCGGCGGCTGCCGTGCGCGCAAAACAGAAAGGGCGCACGGATGTGCCGTGCGTACGGAACAAAAAAGTGGCTAATTTCGCAATCGTAGGTATCAACTGGGGAGACGAAGGCAAGGGGCGCATGGTCGACCTTCTCACCGAAAGCTGCGGCGCCGTCGTCAGATATCAGGGCGGCGGAAACGCCGGACACACCATCATAAACGAATACGGCAAATTCGCGCTCCATCTTCTGCCGTCGGGCATATTCCGCGACGGAGTTGTGAACATTCTCGGAAACGGCGTTGCCGTCGACCCCGAGAATCTTTGTGCGGAGATCGACGACGTTGCCGAAAAGGGCGTTTACGTGACGCCGGAAAAACTTAAGATCAGCGACCGCGCTTCGATCCTTCTGCCGTGGCACCGCGAGCTCGACGGGCTTGAGGAGGCAAGACTTGCGGACAAGCAGTTCGGCTCGACAAAGCAGGGGATCGCGCCGTTTTATTCGGATAAATACGCAAAGAAGACGATACTTGCCGGCGAGCTCCTTTATCCGGAGCGTCTGCGCGAGCATCTACACGACCTTCTGGAATGGAAAAATCTCACGCTCACGCGCGTCTACGGCGCCGTGGGCTATACTATGGAAATGCTCGATATGTGGCTTGACAAATATTGCGAGCGCATCAAGCCGTATATATGCGACACGGGGCTGCTGCTCGCCGGAATGCGGGACAAAGGTGTGAATATCCTCTTTGAAGCGCAGCTCGGCTCGCTCCGCGATATCGACTACGGCATTCACCCCTATACAACGTCCTCGAATACGCTCGCGGCATATGCGCCTATCGGGTGCGGCTGCCCCTCGCTCAAAGTCGACGAGGTCATCGGCGTTGTAAAGGCGTATTCGACTTGCGTCGGCGAAGGTCCGTTCACGGCGGAGTGGTTCGGTGACGAGGCGGAACGTCTGCGCGAGGCCGGCGGAGAATACGGGGCAAAGACGGGACGCCCGCGCCGCGTAGGTCCGATCGACATCGTTGCGACGCGGTACGGCGTCGAGGTGCAGGGGGCGACGAATATTGCGCTCACGAAGCTCGACGTGCTCTCATATATGGAAAAGATACCGGTCTGCAAGCATTATATGATAGACGGGGAGATCGTCGACAGGTTCCCGTTCCCCGCGCTGCTTGACAGCGCGAAGCCCGTGATCGAATATATGGACGGCTGGAAAACGGATATTTCAGGCGTCCGCCGGTGGGAAGACCTGCCGGAAGCGGCGCGCGAATACGTGCTCTATATCGAGTCGGAGATAGGGTGCCGCATCGGTTATGTCTCCGTCGGCGCGGAACGCGACAGCATCATTGTGAGATAAACATAAATATAAAGGATACTTGAAAAATGAACGATAAATACGAATCCCCGCTGTCGCAGCGGTACGCGTCCGAATATATGCTGCGCCTGTTTTCGCGCGACACGCGAACCGTGACGTGGCGGCGTCTCTGGATCGCACTTGCGAAGGCGGAGCATGAGCTCGGTCTGCCGATAACGGAGGAGCAGATCGCCGATCTTGAGGCGCACGTTGACGATATAGACTACGCGGTATCAGACGAATACGAGCGCAAGTTCCGTCATGACGTTATGGCGCACGTTCACGCTTACGGCGACGTTGCAAAATCCGCGGCGGGAATCATACATCTGGGCGCGACAAGCTGCTATGTGACGGACAACGCCGACCTCATAATCTACCGCGACGGACTTAAATATCTTCGTTCCGAGCTTCTTTCGGTGATAAAGAATCTCTCGGTCTTTGCCGACGAATATAAGGCGCTGCCGACGCTCGGATATACGCATTATCAGCCCGCGCAGCTCGTCACTGTCGGCAAGCGGGCGACGCTCTGGATGCAGGATTTCGTGTCGGACGTTGAGGAACTCGATTTTGTGATCGACAACATGAAATTTCTCGGATGCCGCGGCACGACCGGGACTGAGGCGAGCTTCTGCGAGCTCTTTGAGGGCGACACGGACAAAATCGACCGCATGAACCGCATGATAGCGGACGAATTCGGATTTGACCGCCTGTTTGATGTCTCGGGGCAGACGTATCCGAGAAAGGCTGATTCGAGGATACTCAACGTGCTCTCGTCGATCGCGCAGAGCGCGTATAGGATGGCGAACGACATAAGGCTTTTGCAGCACGACAGGCAGGTCGAGGAACCGTTTGAGAAGAATCAGATCGGCTCGTCCGCGATGGCGTACAAGCGCAATCCGATGAGGTGCGAGCGTATCTGTTCGCTCTCGCGTTATCTCATGGCGGACGCGGCGAACGCCGCGATGACGGCGTCGACGCAGTGGCTCGAACGGACGCTTGACGATTCGGCAAACCGCCGCATTTCGCTCCCGGAAGGATTTTTGTGCGCGGACGCGGTGCTCCGCCTCGCCGCAAACGTCACCGACGGGCTGCACGTCAATGAAAAGATCATCGAAGCCGAGGTGAAAAAATATCTGCCGTTCATCGCGACAGAAAACCTCATGATGGAAGGCGTCAAGCGCGGAGGAGACAGGCAGGAGATCCACGAGATCATCCGCGAGTGCTCGATGGCGGCGACCGCGAGGATGAAGAACGGCGAGGAATGCGGACTGCTCGCGGAGCTTGCAAAGCATCCGGAGTTCGGCATGACGGAGGCGGAGATGGAGGCGGTGCTAGAACCGTCGCTATATATCGGCCGCTGCCCGGAACAGGTCACGGCATATCTGAACAGGCTCTCCCCGATGCTGCAGGGAGTCGGCGGCGCAAGCGCCGAGATCAACATATAATGAAAAAACAGGCCGCGGGCGCGAAAAACGCGCCCGCGGCGATGTAAACGACGTTTCAGGAGGAACATAGAATCATGTGCGGGATAATCGGATACACGGGAAAAGGAAGAGCGCGGGAGATCCTGATCGAGGGGCTGCGCCGGCTTGAATATCGCGGCTACGATTCGGCGGGAGTTTCCGTCTGCGACGGAAATGTCATAAGGACCGTGAAGTCGCAGGGAAGGATAAGCGTGCTCGACGAAAAGATCGGAGACGAGCTGCCGGGAACATCAGGCATCGGGCATACGCGGTGGGCGACGCACGGTGCTCCCACCGATACGAACGCGCATCCACATGCGTCCGCCGACGGAAAATTCGCGATCGTGCATAACGGCATAATCGAGAATTATGAGGCGCTGCGCGAAGAGCTGACGCGCCACGGAATGAAGTTTCAGAGTGAGACGGACAGCGAGGTAGTTGTCAATCTGCTCGATTATTACTACGACGGCGACTTCAAAAATACTGTCATGAAGGCGACCTCGCGCCTTGAAGGGTCATACGCGCTCGGGATCGTCTGCTCGGACTTCCCGGGGACGCTGTTCGCCGTGCGCAATATGAGCCCGCTCATCATCGGCATCGGCGCGGGCGAGAATTATTTCGCGTCCGATGTGACCGCGTTTATAAGCCATACAAAAAATATCATTCATCTTGACGACGGAATGTTCGCGAAGGTGACGCCGGACGGCGTCACGATCTACAATTCGATCGGCGCAAAGGTCAGACCCACATATGAAAAGGTGACGTGGGACGCCGAGGCGGCGGAAAAGGGCGGATACGAGCACTTCATGCTCAAGGAGATAATGGAGCAGCCGAGGGCGCTTGAGGCGACGATAAATCCGAGACTCAAGGAAGGAAAATTTTCGCCGGAAGGGCTCGAATCGCTTGATATATCGAAAATCGACCGCATCGTGATCACGGCGTGCGGCAGCGCGTATCACGCCGGAGTTGTCGGCAGATATGTGATCGAGTCGCTGTGCCGCATCCCGACGACGGCGGAGCTCGCGAGCGAGCTGCGTTACGCAAGCCCGATACTTAACGAAAGAACGCTCGTCATCGCGATCTCGCAGTCGGGCGAAACGGCTGACACGCTCGCGGCAATGCGCGAGGCGAAAAAGCTCGGCGCACCCGTGCTCGCGATCGTCAACGTCGTCGGTTCGAGCGTCGCGTCGCTCGCGGATTATGTGCTCTATACGTGGGCGGGACCCGAGATCGCGGTCGCAACGACGAAGGGATATACGACGCAGGTCGCGATGCTCGATATATTTGCCGTCTGGGCGGCGGGAAAGCTCGGCACTGTCACACCGGAGCGCGAGGCGGAGCTGACATCGGCGATCGTATCTCTCCCGGCGTGCGTGCAGCGCGCGATATATCTCGCTTCGAATGTTGAGGAGATCGCGAAGCACAGCCACAAGCACAGCTCTCTGTTCTTCATCGGGAGAAACATAGATTACGCGTGCTGCCTCGAGGCGTCGCTGAAGCTGAAGGAAGTTTCGTATATACATTCCGAGGCGTACGCCGCGGGCGAGCTGAAGCACGGCACGATAGCGCTTATCTCACAGAATCAGCTCGTCATCGCGATAGCGTGCTATGAAGCGCTGCGCGAAAAGACGATGTCGAATATACAGCAGGTCAAGGCGCGCGGCGCGAACGTCATCGCGGTCGCCCACGAAACCGACAGGTCGCTCATCGCCGAGGCCGACGATGTGATATTCGTTCCGGAGACGGAGCCGCTCTTTATGGCGGTGCCGCAGATAGTGCCGATGCAGCTTCTTGCATACTATGTCGCGAGGGAGAACGGATGCGACATCGACAAGCCGAAAAATCTCGCAAAATCGGTCACGGTCGAATAAACGCATCGTACGTTCAAAAAGAAAAGAATTCTTTCGGACGTTTTCAAAATAAAAGGAAAAGGTCATCGGGAAAAACGATACAATGGAAAAAATACTCGTACTTGACTTCGGCGGACAATACAATCAGCTTATCGCGCGGCGCGTCCGCGATGATCACGTTTACGCGGAGATACTGCCGTACACGGTTTCATTAGAGACGATAAAAAACGGCGGCTACCGCGGGATCATATTCACAGGCGGACCGAATTCCGTATACGATGAATCGTCTCCGCATTATGACCCGGCAATACTGTCGCTCGGCGTGCCGGTGCTCGGAATTTGCTACGGTTGTCAGCTCATCGCCTGGATGGCGGGCGGGGAAGTCAAAACGGCGCCCGTATCCGAATACGGCAAAATAGCGATAAAGACGGCGGGCGAAAGCGAGCTTTTTGCAGACGTTCCGGAAAGCTCGGTCGTCTGGATGAGCCACACGGATTATGTGAGCGGCGTGCCCGAAGGGTTCCGCGTCACGGCGGTGACGGATGATTGTCCGTGCGCTGCGATGGAGAATGAAAAGCGGGGGCTCTACGCGGTCCAGTTCCATCCGGAGGTCACGCATACCGAGTACGGGCAAAAAATCCTTCATAATTTCCTTTACCGCATCTGCGGCTGCTCCGGCGACTGGGTGATGGACGATTTCATTGAGCGGACGGTGTCGGCGCTGCGTGAAAAAATCGGGGACAAACGCGTTGTGCTCGGACTGTCGGGCGGCGTTGACTCTTCCGTCGCCGCCGGGCTGCTGTCGCGCGCGGTCGGCAGGCAGTTGACGTGCGTGTTTGTTGATCAGGGGCTCATGCGGAAGTATGAGGGAGATAATGTTGAGCGCACGTTTACGCAGCTATTTGACATGAATTTTGTGCGCGTAAATTGCCGGGATCACTTTTTGAAGTGCCTTTCGGGCGTCACCGATCCGGAGGAGAAGCGGAAGATCATAGGCACGGAGTTTTATAAGGTATTCTGGGCGGAGATCAAGCGGCTCGGAGAGGGCGGATTTTTTGCGCAGGGAACGATATATCCGGACTGCATCGAGTCGGGAAAGGGAGACGCGGACGTGATAAAGACGCACCATAACCGCGTAAAGCTGCCCGACGACGTTAAATTTGACGGGGTAATTGAACCATTGTCGGAGCTGTTTAAAGACGAGGTGCGCATAGTCGGTGAAAAGCTCGGTATCCCGCGCGAGCTCGTCTGGCGGCAGCCGTTCCCGGGACCGGGGCTCGGTGTCCGCATAATCGGCGAGGTGACGGCTGAAAAGATCAGGATTTTGCAGGACGCCGACGCGATATTCCGTGAGGAAATGGCAAGCACTGGATATGAGTCAAATCTGGCGCAGTTCTTCGCGGTGTTACCGGGCGTCCGCTCCGTCGGCGTCATGGGCGACCACAGAACGTACGAGAATCTGATAGTTCTGCGCGCCGTCACAACGGACGACTTCATGACCGCAGACTGGGCGCGAATTCCCTATGACCTTCTGGCGCGAGTTTCGAACCGCATCACAAACGAAGTCTCCGGCGTTAACCGTGTAGTCTATGATATTACTTCCAAACCCCCGGCAACGGTAGAATGGGAATAATTTTCAAAAATAACAAATAATAGAAATTGCTCGGTATTTGCATTATTTGCTTATACCGGGCAATTTTCGTCACGGCATAATCAGACGGAATCACTCTTCTTGGGAAATTGCAGCATTTTTCAACAGAAGATCGAAGACAGGGAACAGCATAAAAACCAAGACGAGCTATAAAGCGGAAAGTTTGAAAAAGCATATCCGCATACTTGCGGAGCCATCGACGCAGACGTTTAAATTATTGTGCGGCTGGCAGAGAACAGGGGAGGAGCGGTCTATATATAAAAAGCCCAAAGCGGGGCGGGGCTTCATCAGAAATTGTGGGGGTATCTGCTATTGATTTTTAAAACCAATTATGATATAGTGTAGTTGTAATATCAGGCGAGGTGGGCAGCGATGAAGGTCAGTTACAGGATACAATAGAATTGTCGGCAGACAAACACACGAAAGGATGCGTCCCGGCAAAAAAGGCATGCGGCATCATTTATCGGCTTTGATAAATGCACGACCGACGCTGCCGAAAAAATTAGTTTATGCCGGACGGAATTCCTTAAATCACACCGAACAGAAACGTGACAGATGAGTCAGTGAATCACACAAGGGAGGATATTCTATGAAACGCCTGAAGTCGATTTTGTCCGTACTTCTGGCAGTAGCTATGCTGCTTGGAAGCGTTCCGATGGTAGTTTTCGGGACGGACGGCGGCAAGCTGCAGCTGACAGAAGTGGACCCCACGTTCGACCCGCGCCTGCCGGAGCTGTTTGTCTCAGACGACGAACAGACCGAACCCGAATTTGCCCCGGATGACATTGTCCGGGTGTCCATCGTACTTGACGATGACGCTGCGCTCGAAAAGGGGTATCCGATCAAGACGATCGGAACAGACAAGAGCGCCGTCAAATATCGCGACAAGCTTTATCAGGCGCAGAACGCGCTGACGCGCCGGATCGAAAATACGGTCCTCGGCGGGAAATCCCTGAACGTCTATGCGAATCTGACGATCGTCGCCAATCTGATCTCCGCCGACGTGAAATATTGTCAGATCGAAAAGATCGAAAAAATTCCCGGCGTCAAAAAAGTCGAGATCGAACAGATCTACGAGCCGTTCAAGGATATTGAATCATCCGACAGCGAAGCTGCCGCGCTCGCGAAGGTGCTGACCGAATACACGGGCGCAGGTTCGAGAATCGCCATCGTTGACTCCGGCGTGAACAACGAACATCAGTCGTTCAGCGACAAAGCTCTCGATTACGCGCTGCGTCAGTCTGCAACTGATACGGACGGAGACGGCGTTATCAGCGACGAGGAGCTTGACGCGTACAAGGAAGAGCTGAACTTCATGCTCATGTCCGATGTCGAAGAAGCGGTCAGAAGCGGCAAGCTTCACGTTACCGCGTCTAATCTTAACGCCGAAAAACTGTACCTGAACAGCAAGATACCGTTTGCATACAACTACGCAGACAATAATCTGAAGGTGCAGAATAATGAGGCGGGCATTCACGGCTCACACGTCGCCGGTATCGCCGCCGCCAATACGTATATCCCGCGCGATGATACTTTCGTCAAAGCCGCCGACGTGAACGCTGTCGTCGGAACGGCGCCGGACGCGCAGATACTTAATCTGAAGGTGTTCGGCAACAGCATGTGCACAGACGCTGTCATCGCGACTGCGATCGAGGATGCGATCGTTCTCGGCGCAGATGTGCTGAATTTATCGCTCGGAACGGCAAAGCTCGGCTTTGCATGCGTGGACAGCGTATACGGAAACGTCCTTGACGAGCTGACGGAGAACGGCATCATCGTGATCGGCGCGATCGGCAATGACGGCTCCTGGATAGCGCAGAACGGCACGTGGCTTGGCAACGGTGTTGAACACGACTCTGGACGCCCCGGCAAACTATATGCCGACGATGTCAATTTGTCGACTACGACGCCGCCCTCATCATATTCAGACCTCATAGGCGTCGCGTGGGCTGACGTTCCCGGCGCCGGTTCGTTTGCCGACATGAACAAATACAGCTCATACGGAATTCCAAGCAGCCTTACGCTCAAGCCGGAGATCACCGCGTCGGGTACTAACATCAGCTCCGTTGACGGCGGCACGACGAACGGTTATACATCGCTTTCGGGCACCTCAATGGCTGCGCCAGACGTTGCCGGAGCCGCGGCAGTCATCGCACAGTATCTGCGCACAAAGCAGCCGCAGTTCGGCGACAATACATTTTTGAGCCGCGCGCTCGCACATAATGATAAGCTCAACAGCGGAATGATCGTCAGCGGACTTCTGATGTCCGCCGCCGACCCGATGCGCGACAGCGAAGGGCGTTACTATTCCTTGCTTCGCCAGGGCGCGGGACTTCTCAATGTAGAGGAGGCCGTTTCGGCAAAATCATTCATCGAGGTTGAAGGTCAGACGCTCGGCAGAGTAAAAGCGGAGGTCGGAGACTGCCCCGACGGCACGAATACGTTTACATACAAATTCACGCTCAACAACGTGAGCGACGTTGAAAGAAGTTATACTTTCAAAACAGACCTGTTCACCGAGGATATTGTCGAGGAAAACAACATCAAATACCTCGCCGATGTAACCCGCGCGCTTTCGGGCAATATCACATATGAAGTCAACGGAACAAAACTCGACCTCGACGCTCGGATAGAAGCCGACGTGAACGGCGACGGGGCGACCGACGCCGCAGATGCGCTCGCACTGCTCGATTATCTGTCCGGCAAACGCGGCGGTTCGGGTCTTGATCTTGACGCCGCCGATGTTGACAATGACAACAAGCCGACGACATACGACGCGCATCTGATCCTTAAAAGCCTTGAATTCTCCGCTGTTTCCGTTCCCGCAAACGGCAAAGCCACGGTCAAGGTGACGATCGTTGTAACGGATGATCTTAAGGAAGATTATAAAAACGGCGCTTATCTTGAGGGCTTTACATACGTCGTCCCCGTCAATATGGGCGAGAAAGAAGCCGACATTATGCACACGATCCCGATCCTCGGCTTCTGCGGCAACTGGTCTGACCCCTCTATGTTTGACCGCAACAGCTATATCGAAAGCGTCAACGGCACAAACAAGACAGCCCCCTATACCATGAAGGCGGGCGGAGTCTACGAAATGAATTACATGACGTACCAGGATAAAAGCGGTGCGACGCTGAAGATGACGACTAACCCGTATGCTAACAGCGAACGCGTTTCGCTTGATAAGCTGGCGCTGAATCTGGAAACTGTAATTTACAATATCAACATGACGCTTATACGACCTGCCGGGGCGATGTGCTTCGTCGCGATGTCTGTCGACGAAAACGGGCACAGGACGCTGCAATATATGGACGGCCTTTATCTCCATTCGACATGCGCGTATCCTCACCCGACAAACATCAGAGGATGGAATTACGCGTCGACTTCGATCTCCGTTCACTCAAGTCTTGCGAAGATGATGGACGAAATTACTATAAACGAAGGCGACAAAATTGAGATAGGCGTCGTCGCCGTGCCGGAATATTATGAGGAAGAAATCGGCACGCCGATCACAAGATCAAGGATGAAAGAGCTGATAAATAATGATCTTCTCGGCAAGGGCGCATTCCTCACCACAACGGTCACGGTAGACAATACGGCGCCGACGGTCGAAGGCGATCCGACAGTTTCAAACAACGCCGTGAATTTCAAAGTTACCGATAACGAGCACGTGGCTTATATCGGGCTTTACAGCACAAACGGTGAATACATATACGGCAGCTACACCCCGGATGAGAACACTGACGACAAAGAAATTTCCTATTCATTTAATACCAAGAACATTCAAAGCGGAGCCGAATGCGCGCTTGTGGTCGGCGACTATGCCGGCAATACGAGGATGTACCGTTTCACATGGGGCAGCAAGCCGAACATTAACGACGGCGCTATCGCCTACGTCCGCTCATATGACGGCGGCGGCAGATCGATCAACCGCGGATGCTGGCTCTCGCTCAAACCTGATAGGTTTGTCGGCGCTTCTTCGTGGAACACATCTGATGTGTACAATTTGTTCCCGTTCGCTTATACGGATTCGTCCGTTCCTCTCGCCGGCGCGGATGCGGCGGACGATTGGCTGTGGCAGGCGTTCGACGACGGAATGCTTTATGCAGCGCCGCTCGACAATCTGAATGACCGAACTCCGATCTGTGACCTTGACGCCTTCGGCATGAAGACGGTGCGCGATCTGGCGTTCAGCGCAAAAGATAAAATGCTCTATGCCGTTGACGGTACGGATGTATTGTGGCAGATCGACCCGATGGGCGGCGGCGTCAGAGCGGTTCAGCACGTCAAAACGGATGACGGCGAAGCCGCGTCCCTCTACGGGCTGGCGGTGAAAAATGACGGTACCGTATATTCAACGTCGTATGACGAAGAGAATAGCAAAAGCAAGCTGCTCACATGGGCATTGCCGGAAGTGGACGGCGAAACGACCGAGGCAAGTGCTGAGTCATACGATCTTGAAAAGATAAACGTTCGTTATGTCAGCCTGAACTGGGTAGACAAAAATTACAGCGCACTTTATGCGGCGTGTGCCGACAGTCTTGACAGCCCGAACAGCTCGAAAAACTATTTGTATAAAATAACCGGCACGGGCAGCTCCTACAGAGTTGACAAAGCCAATGACGGAATAGGCGCAGCCTCCTGCCTTTACAGCGCCGTTCGCGGGTTTGTATATCTGCCCGCAATGCAGAATCTCGGCATTATGGATGAAGCCGAAAAGACAGTTTCCGGCCTTAACATCTGCGGCGCGTCGACCGAAATGCTCAGCGGCGAGACGGCACAGCTTTCAGTCGCGCTTGCTCCCTGGAACGTCAAAGCCGACGCGGCGGGGGTGACATGGAAGTCTGGATCGGACAGCGTCGCGACCGTCAGCACAAACGGCTTTTTGAAAGCGGTCGGAGAGGGCAAAGCAAAAATCACCACCAGTTATATTGCGGACGACGGAACAACGCTTTCGGCGGAGTTTGAGGTAAATGTCAAAGCCGCGCCGTCCATAGAGGTGGCGGCACTTGTCCGTGAAAATAACGGCTCTTATTATTGGGAATCGTTTAATACATCAGACCCCAAAACGCGCCAAAAGCTGTCAGGTTCCCAGAGATGTTATTCGGCAGGCACCATGAATCAGGAAGGCGACTGTCTATATCTGATCGGCGGACTTTGGGGATACCGTGTTGACCCCGCGACCTTCGCCGTAGAGTCGCTTGAAAGCTCGATTTACCAGGATTATGCGCACGCCGACGCCGCTCCCGGACTGTCTCACGGAAACTGGACAAACTTCGGATATCTTACGATAACAGGCGGAAAAGTGCTGTTGCTTGGCGGAAACCTCTATGGCCTTTCCGGCTTCAAGAGCGTGTCGACAAACATGCAGTTCCGGTTGGATCAGCTGTCAGGCACAGCGGCGGGCATTGCATATAAGGGATATGTTGATAAGTACGAGCTCCATTCAGACAATAGCGCTCCCGAAGGTGCTGATGTGTACTATGTCATGACCGAAGACGGCAATCTGCACATGATGGCGATTTATGACCATTATCGCATTCATACGGAGCTGCTCGGCAAGGTGGAGGGCGTCAACCTCCCCGGCGTGAGCAGGATGCAAATTGATGCCACATCTTCGATGATATACGATAAGGACACCGGATATCTCGTGCTCATAAGCAAAATCAAAATGGGTACGGCAAAGGTTCAGGTGATCGATCCCGAAAAATGCGAGATCATCATGACCCGCGAATTCGAAGACGACGTGCGCGAAGTCAGCGTTCTCTATCAGTATGATTATTCGGATATCAAGACGACATCTGAAAACGCCGCAGACAACGTTTACACACATGCCGTGGAGGATGTCCCCGGCAGCGAGATCAAGGTGGATGACGAAGAAAAAACCGTAACGGTTGAGTTTACGGTTGACGGCACAACGAACGGACTTACGAGCCTTAAATATGATCCGTCTGTGTTGACTTTCTCAGGTGCTTCGTCCACGATGCAGCATTATTCAGTCTCAGGCGACGAGACGGGAACTATAAATATCGCCTTTGCGGATGCGTATTCGATCGAGAACGCGACAGTACGTGTCAAATTCACTTACGAAGCGGAGAAGTCGGAGCAGACGACAGAGTTGTCTTTCACTGAACAAGAGAAGGGCAACCCGGCAGAACATGTTGATCTCGAAACATGGGAAGAAAGCATTGTCCTACCCGGAAAGACGGTCGAGTCAATTGAAATAAGCAAAATGCCCGAAAAGACGACATATCTTGAGGGTGAAAAATTTGACCAGACCGGACTTGAAGTTAAGGCATGGTACAGCGATGGAACATTCGAAACGCTTGATCCGAGCGAATATTCGGTGAGCGGATACGTGTCCACGCCGGGCAAACATACGATCACGGTCACATATAAGGATAAAACGGCGACATTTGAAATTGAAGTTCTGGCAAAATCGCTCAAGTCCATTTCGATCAGCAAGAAGCCGAACAAGCTTGAATATATCGAAGGGACGACGTTCGACGGCGCCGGAATGGAGCTGACGCTGCACTACGACAACGGCACGACCGAGACGGTGACGGATGGCTGGACGGCGGAATATGATTTCAGCAATGTCGGCGAGGCAGAGGTGAAGATCATATACGGCGATTGCTCGGCTGTATTGAAGGTGAACGTCATAGCAAAATCGCTCGAATCAATTACGGTCAGCAAGGACCCGACTAAGATGGAATACATCGAGGGAACTGATTTCGACGGCGCCGGAATGGAGTTGACGCTGCACTACGACAACGGCACGACCGAGACGGTGACGGACGGCTGGACAGCAGTATATGATTTCAGCGAGGTCGGAGAGGCCGAGGTGAAGATCACATACAAAGGATGCTCGGCTATACTGAAAGTAAACGTTATCGCGAAGTCGCTCTCATCTATTTCGGTCGGCAGGAACCCGGTCAAGATGGTATATGTCGAGGGCACGGAATTTGACGACGCCGGAATGGAGCTGACGCTGCATTACAATAACGGCACGACCGAGACGGTGACGACAGGCTGGACGGCGAAATATGATTTCAGCAAAGTCGGAAAGGCGAATGTCACTATCACTTATCAGGGCTTCTCGACGACGCTTGCAGTTGATGTGATCGCCAAATCGCTCGCGTCGATTTCGATCGGCAAAAACCCGGTCAAGATGGCATATATCGAAGGCACGCAGTTCGACGACACCGGCATGGAGCTGACGCTGCATTACAACAATGGCACGACCGAGACGGTGACGACGGGCTGGACGGTTGATTATGATTTCAGCAAGGTCGGAAAAGCGGAGGTCCTAATCAGTTATCAGGGCTTCACGACGACGCTTGAGGTGAATGTTGTTGCCAAATCTCTCGAATCTATTACGGTCAGCAAGAACCCGACCAAGATGGAATATATCGAGGGGACAGAGTTCGACGACACCGGCATGGAGTTGACACTGCATTATGACAACGGCACGACCGAAACGGTGACGGCGGGCTGGACGGTTGATTATGATTTCAGCAAGGTCGGCGAAACAAGCGTGCAGATCACATACGGTGAATGCACGACGACGCTGAAAGTAAATGTCATCGCAAAGTCGCTGACTTCCATTTCGATCGGCAAGAATCCGACCAAGATGGAATATATCGAGGGGACGCTGTTCGACGACACCGGCATGGAGCTGACGCTGCACTACAATAACGGCACGACTGAGACTGTAACGACAGGCTGGACGGCTGATTATGATTTCAGCGAGGTCGGAAAGACGAATGTCACGATCACTTATCAGGGATTCACGACGACGCTTGAGGTAAACGTCATCGCAAAATCGCTTGTGTCAATTTCGATCAGCATGAACCCGATAAAGATGGTATACATCGAGGGGACGCAGTTCGACGATACCGGCATGGAGCTGACGCTTCATTACAACAACGGCACGACCGAGACGGTAACGGATGGTTGGACATCGGAATATGATTTCAGCAACGTCGGAAAGGCACATGTCACCATCACTTATAAGGGCTTTACGACAACGCTTGAAGTGGATGTCATAGCAAAATCGCTTGCATCAATTTCCGTAAGCAAAAACCCGAATAAGATGGAATACATCGAAGGTACGGAATTCGACGACACTGGAATGGAATTGACGCTGCTTTACAACAACGGCACGACCGAGACGGTGACGACAGGCTGGACGACGGAATATGATTTCAGCAAAGTCGGAAAAGCAAATGTCACGATCACTTATCAGGGCTTCACGACGACGCTTGAAGTAAATGTCGTTGCAAAATCGCTCATTTCCATTTCCGTCAGCAAGAACCCGAATAAGATGGAGTACATCGAGGGCACTGAATTCGACGACACCGGCATGGAGCTGACGCTTTACTACGACAACGGCACGACTGAAACAGTGACGACGGGCTGGACGACGGAATATGATTTCAGCAAAGTCGGAAAAGCAAATGTCACGATCACTTATCAGGGCTTCACGACGAC
>CANRIL010000007.1 GCA_947630625.1 uncultured Clostridia bacterium | reverse complement strand
CTGCCGGAGGTGCAGCTCGCGCTGCTCTCCGCCGCCGCCGAATACGTCAGACCGGGAGGGACGCTTCTATATTCGACATGTACGCTCGTTCGCGCCGAAAACGAAGGCGTTGCCGCCGATTTTTTGCGCGGTCACAAAAACTTTGAGCCCCAGCCCTTCTCCGTTTGCGGCGAAAACGCCGACGGCGGGATGCTGACGCTCACGCCGCCGAGAAACGGTACGGACGGATTTTTCATTGCGAAATTCAAGAAAACAAACTGAAAATGAACGACAAAACAGACATTTTACGGCTGCTGCCGGACGAGCTTGAAGCGCTCATTACATCCCCGCCGTATTCGCAGCCGAAATTTCGGGCGGGACAGATATTTTCGTGGCTTTCCCGAGGCGTCGGCTTTGACGGGATGACAAATCTGCCGCTCTCGCTCCGCACGACCTTATCACAAAACTGCATCATAAAGACGCCGACGGTCGAACGCCGCCTCGTCTCCTCGGCGGACGGCACGATCAAGTACCTTTTCCGCCTCTATGACGACAATTTTATCGAGGCGGTCTACATGAAATACGAGCACGGCAACACGCTCTGCGTCTCCTCGCAGGTCGGATGCCGGATGGGGTGCCGCTTCTGCGCCTCAACAAAATCAGGCCGCGTCCGCGACCTTGCCGCCTCTGAGATACTCGGAGAAATAATTGCCGCGGAGCTTGACACGGGGACGCGCATTTCAAACGTCGTCATGATGGGCATCGGCGAACCGCTTGACAACTATGACGAAACCGTGCGCTTCCTTCACCTGATCTCAGCTCCCGGCGGGCTCTCGATCGGGCTGCGCCACGTCTCCGTCTCGACGTGCGGACTCGTTCCGCGCATACGCGACCTCGCCGAAACCTCGCTTCCCGTGACGCTCTCGATCTCGCTTCACGCGCCCGACGACGGGACGCGCTCGGCGATCATGCCGATAAACAACAAATACGGCGTGTCAGAACTGCTCGACGCGTGCCGCGACTGGTTTTTGACGACCGGACGGCGCATATCGTTTGAATACACCCTGATCTCCGGCAAAAACGACTCGCCGGAGGACGCGCGCCGCCTCGCCGCCGTCCTGAAACGCCACATGAGGGACGGCGAGCGGACGCTGCCGATGCACGTCAATCTGATCCCTCTAAACGATGTCGAGGGCACCGGACTTTCTCGCTCGTCGCGCGAGGCAGTCCGCCGATTTGCCGACACGCTTTCTTCCCTCGGCATTACCGCCACGGTGCGGCGCCGACTCGGTCCCGATATAAACGCCGCCTGCGGTCAGCTCCGCATAAACAGCTCCGAACAAAAGCAGTAAGACACCAAAAGCACATTTAAGGGAGGTAAACCGATGCTGTATTCCGCCAGAACCGATATTGGTATGGTAAGACACTCCAACCAGGACATGTACTCGACGCTGAAGATCGCAGATGACCTCGTCTTCTTTCTTGTCTGCGACGGGATGGGAGGCGCTAACGGCGGTGAGGAGGCGAGCAGGCTCGCCTGCGAGGTCGCGACGGCAAGCATCGAGCGCGACCTTGAAGTCGTCCTTCGCGACAAGGAGCTCGACACGGACAAATACATCCCTAAAATTCTCGCGTTCGCCGCGCGTGAAGCGAATCTCGCCGTCTTTGACAAGGCGGAGGAAACGCCGTCGCTCTCCGGCATGGGAACAACATTCATCGGCGCCGTTGTCTACGGAAACACGCTCTATGCCGCCAACGTCGGCGACAGCCGCCTCTACATAGTGAAGGACGGCGACGCAAAGCAGATAACGCGCGACCATTCCTACGTTCAGTACCTCGTCGACATCGGCGTTATGACGAGCTCTCAGGCGGAAACCTCGTCTAAGCGCAACATCATCACGCGCGCGATAGGGACGGATGAGACGGTCGAGCCTGACACGTACACGGTAACGCTCGAACCCGGCTCCTATATCCTGCTCTGCTCGGACGGGCTTTCAACGATGGTCGACCGCGCCGGACTCGCGCGGATCGTCTGCGGGGAAGGCAGCGTCGACGAAAAGGCGTCCGCGCTCGTCCTCGAAGCCAACAACAACGGCGGCAGGGACAACATCACCGTCATCCTCGCCTACAGCGGGGACGCGGAATAAACGGGGTTATTTTCAATGGATTCATTTGATAAATTCGTCGGGCAGACGCTCGACGGAAGATATAATATTGAAAAGGTCGTAGGCATCGGAGGGATGGCCGTCGTATTCCGGGCGACCGATTCCGTCACTCACCGAACCGTCGCGATAAAGATGCTGAAGGAGGATGTCGCAAAGGACGAGGCCTCCGTCAAGCGGTTTATCAACGAGTCAAAGGCGGTCGCAATGCTTTCGCACCCCAATATCGTCTCGATATACGACGTTTCGGTCAGCGGCGAGTTCAAATATATCGTCATGGAATATATCGAGGGCATCACGCTCAAAAGCTATATGTCAAAGCGCGGCGCGCTCCCCCTGCCCGAAACTCTCAGCTACTGCGAGCAGCTGCTGCGCGCGCTGATACACGCGCACAGCCGCGGGATCGTGCACCGAGACATAAAGCCGCAGAACATTATGCTGCTCAAAAACGGCGTCATCAAAGTCGCTGATTTCGGTATCGCGAAGCTGCCGAACGCGGACACGATCTCAATGACCGACCGCGCGATGGGCACTGTCTATTATATCAGCCCCGAGCAGGCGAGCGGCATGCCCATAGACGCGCGCTCGGACATATATTCGACCGGCGTTCTGCTGTATGAAATGGCGACCGGCAAGCTCCCCTTCAACGCGGAATCCCCCGTTTCGGTCGCGCTCATGCAGGTGCAGGACAAACCGACGCCGCCTAGCTCTCTCAACCCGCAGATCCCGAAAGGGCTTGAACAGGTCATCCTGACCGCGATGGAGAAGTCCCCGAAGAACCGCTTTCAGACGGCGGAGCAGATGGCGCGCTGGATCGAGGCGCTGAAGCGCGATCCGAACACGGTCTTCCGTTCGCTTCCCTCCCCGATCGAGAAAAAGCAGAAGAAAGAGGAACCGGAGCCGGAGCCGGAGAAGAAGAGATTTTCCGACAAGAACTACCTCGGCGCCTCGATGCTGCCCATAATCCTCGGCGTCGCCTTCGCCTTTCTCATCGCGTGCATAATCAGCGCCTACTACCTCTGGACAGAGGTGCTCTTCAACTCCGACAACGAAAAATCGTATATAATGACTGTCGATAACTTTGTCGGCTCCGAATTCAGCGACACTCTTGAAGCTGAGCTTAAAGAAAAGAATTACCTAGTCCACGTCGAATACGTCTACGACAGTTCCCTGCCGTTCGGCACGATCGTGGAACAGGAACCGCTCGGCGGCGAACGCTGCCGCGTCGAGCCGGGAAGACTTTACTGCGACATTTACCTGACCGTCAGCCGAGGGAGCGAAACTTTCACGCTTCCCGACGTGCTGATGCAGGATTACCGCCAGATCGAAAACAGGCTCGCGCGCGAATACGGTCTGATCACGGAGGTGATAGAGGACTATAACGCCGCCGTCACCGCCGGTTACATCTACCGCACCGAACCGGCTACCGGCTCGACCGTAAGACCCGGCGACACCGTCAGGCTGTACGTCAGCCGCGGCTCAAAGATCGAGACGAAAAAAATGCCGAACCTTGTCGGCAAGACGGAGCGCGAGGCGCGCGTCGAGATGGAAAGGAACAATCTCGTCGTCGGCACCGTGACGTATGAGTTCTCCTCCGAACCGGAGGGCACCGTCATCAGGCAGAGCCGCGTGGCGTTCACCTCGATCGCCGAGGGGACAACGATAGATTTTGTCGTCAGCCGCGGACCTGAGCCCGTATCCCCGACGCCAACGCCATGACGATAACCGGACTTATAACGAAGGGCGTCGGCGGGCTTTATACGGTCCTTGCCGAAGACGGGCGCGCATATATATGCCGCGCGCGCGGCCACTTCCGCCATGATGGGATATCGCCGACGGTCGGAGATACAGTCACCGCCGTCATAGGCGAGAACACCGCGGAAGAACGCAAAAAGCGCCCGGGAGACACCGACATCGACGGCGTCATAGACGAGATCGCCCCGCGCCGCAGCCTTCTGATCCGGCCGCCCTTTGCCAACCTTGACGTGATGTTTGCCGTCATACCGACGTGCCGCCCCGCGCCTGACCTCACCTCGGTCGACAAAATGCTCTCTATCTCCGAGCACGCCGACATAAACGCCGCCGTCATAATTACAAAATGCGAGCTTGACCGTCCGGCTGCCGACAAAACTGCGGGGATATACACCCGTGCCGGGTACCGCGTGTTCCCGGTCAGCGCCGTGACGGGCGAGGGAATTGAGGCGCTTTCGGAATATATCGCATCGCTCGGGCAGGGCGCGCTCACCGCGTTTGCCGGAGCGTCCGGTGCCGGAAAATCGACGCTTCTGAACAAGCTCTTCCCCGCGCTCTCGCTCGGTACGGGCGAGCTGTCGCGCAAGATCTCGCGAGGAAAACAGACGACGCGCCACGTCGAGCTGTTCCCGACAGGGAACGGCGCCTACATCGCCGACACGCCGGGGTTTTCGCTGCTCGATTTTGAGCGCTTCGACTTTTTCTCTGTTGAGGCGCTGCCGTTTACTTTCCGCGAATTCGAGCCCTACCACGGCAAATGCAAATACACGAAATGCACGCACGTGTGCGAGGACGGCTGCGCCGTCATCGCCGCCGTCAACTCCGGGATAATCGCCCGCGAACGCCACGAAAGCTATCGCCTGCTTTATGAAACGCTCAAGGACAAGCGCCCGTGGAACAAATAATATACGCATAAAAGCGCGTGGGAAAACCTTTAAAACAGGTTTTCCCACGCGCGTCTTTATTCTTCTCACTTATCACGAACGCCGAATATCCGCTTTAAAAACGGGATGAGCATCTTTGGCGGGCGAACGATCACGATCTTCATCGAAAAGTCCTCCTGTGACCTTTTGTTTTCCTGCTCCCATTATATGCGAAGATGCTCCCCGCGGTTACGGCGGCAGAATAAAGGTCAGACCTCGCAGTCCATGCAGATGCGCTCGGACACGAGCGGTCTTATGACAGAGGCGACCGCGAGATGCTCCGGAGCCGTCTTATACGCTATGTACGATGCCTCGTCCTCGAACACGGAATCAAGCATCAGATCGCACGTCGAGCTTGCGAGCGGGGTCGTATAGAGCTTCATCGACACAAGCCCCTCTACCATCGACGGCAGGCGCGAAAACGCCTCCGCGCAGAACTCGATCTTGCGCTTCATGTCGACCTCGTCATGATCGGTGCGCAGTCTCCAAAGGATAACATGCCTGACCATACAAAAACTTCCTTTCGTCTTTTATACTTCGAGTATTATCGGCAGAATTATCGGGCGGCGCTTCACGCGGCGCAGAACGAATTTCGCAAGCGCGTCGCGCACGTCGTTCTTTATCTCCGAAATATCCGATTTATAATCGAGGACGGAGCGCTCAAGCGCGTCTCTTACGACGCCCCTCATCTCCTCCATCAGCTCCTCGGACTCCTTCACGTATATGAATCCGCGTGTAAAGATGTCCGGCGGCGTCACGATATCGCGCGCGAGAGTATCAATTGCGGCAGAAATGACGATGAGCCCGTCCTGCGAGAGCAGGATGCGGTCGCGCAGAACGACAGAGCCGACATCGCCGACGCCGGTCCCGTCAACGAGCAGCCTGCCGGACGGGATCGTTCCAGAAAAGCGCGCACCGCTCTCGTCGATTTCGAGCACTCGCCCGAGCTCGGACACAAAAATATTTTCCGGGCGCTCGCCCATAAACATCGCGAGCTTGCGATGCTCCATCAGGTGGCGGCGTTCGCCGTGTATCGGCATGAAATATTTCGGCTTTGTAAGCGCGTGCATGAATTTCAGGTCCTCCTGGCACGCGTGACCGGAGACGTGTATGGGAGAGGTGTTGTCGTTATACACCTCCGCCCCGCACCGATAAAGCTCGTTTACGATTTTGCCGACGAGCTTTTCATTTCCGGGGATCGCGTTCGCGGAGATCACTACAATATCGTTTTTGCTGACGGAGACGTTTGAGTGGTCGCCGAACGCCATGCGGTAAAGCGCCGACATCGGCTCTCCCTGTGAGCCCGTCGTGATTATTGTCAGCCTGTTGTCGGGGTAATTCTTGATCTCGTTTATGTCAATGATCGCCCCGTCCGGGAAATCCATGTAACCGAGCCTTGTCGCCGCGCCGACGACGGTGAGCATGCTCCTGCCCGTGATCGCAACCTTCCGCCCGTATCGGACGCTGTGGTCTATGATCTGCTGGACGCGGTGAACGTTTGAGGAAAACGTCGCGACGATTATGCGGTTCATCGTGTGCGACGCGAAAATGTGGTCAAAGGACGTGCCCACCATGCGCTCAGACGGCGTATATCCGGGGCGCTCCGCGTTCGTCGAGTCGCACATCAAAAGCAGCACGCCCTCAGCCCCGATCTCGGCGAGGCGCTTTACATCCATCACCTCGCCGTCGATCGGCGAAAGGTCGAATTTGAAGTCGCCGGAATGTACGATGTAGCCGAGCGGAGTCCTTATCGCGAGCGCGCACGCGTCCGCGATGCTGTGATTGACGCGGATGAACTCGACCGTCAGGTCCCCCGCCTCGATTATGTCTCCGGCGGCGACGCAGTTGAGCGACGGCTTATAGTCGAGCTTATGCTCCGCGAGCTTGCTTTCGATGATCCCTATCGTAAGCCGCGTCGCATAGACGGGGACGCGCAGCGTCCGCAGTACGTACGGGAGCGCGCCGATGTGGTCCTCGTGACCGTGCGTGATAAATATGCCGCGCAGACGGTCGACATTTTTTTCAAGGTACGATATATCAGGTATAACGAGATCTACGCCGGGCATTTCCTCATCCGGAAACCCAAGCCCGCAGTCAACGACTATTATATCGGATTCGTATTCGATAACGTAAAGATTCTTGCCGATCTCGTCAAGTCCTCCGAGAGCGGCAACTTTGATCTTGCCAAGCTTTGTTTTTTTCTTCTTTGCCATAAAAGTCCTTTCTCTGATTGTAAAACGTATCCCGCGCGTACGCGGAAAAAGAGGAACGCTCGTCTTTCCTCTTTGATGCAGTATTAAAGCCGCGCCCCGCGCGGGAGAATATATGTAAAGGCGCCGCGGCGTGCGCGCCTTAAAAAAGCCGATATTTCATCCGGGCGCGCCGGCAAAACATCCGCGCCCTATTTTAATATTATCATAGAGATCGAGCGTTTGTCAAGAAAATTTAAACCTACACCTCCGAATTGTACGGGTGTGTGACTTATTAAAGAACGGCGCGGCAGGAAATTGTTAGAAAAGCCACAATAAAAGCGCTATCAATGCGGAGAGAAGCGCCCCAGAAGCAAAGAGAGCCGCCCTTTCGAGCCATACGCGCCGACTCGTGCCGCTCCTTTTTGTCGGCACAGTCTTATCGCTGACGATCCGCGCCGCCTCGCGAAGCATGTCGTCGCGCCGCTTCTTTTTCGGAAGCTGCGCGTTCTGCCTGATTATAAAATACGCCGACTCAAATAAGTCGCTGTCAGTGTTCTCGATTTTTATCATTCTTCGTTCGCAGCCTTTTATCATGTCGCCCTCGTTTAAGCTGTTCTTTTTTTACTATTATTGCCCTTCCGCGGAAACATATTCACAATGCTGCCGCCGCCGAATAAAAAAATCCCCTGTTCCATAAAATAACCGTACCGAAAACAATTTTACGATGGGACAGGCGCGAAGGCGCTCACAATATATGACTGATAAAAAAACAACCGCCATAGTGATGGCGGGCGGACGCGGCGAGAGGCTGCGCCCTATAACGGACACGATGCCGAAGCCGAATCTCGAGGTCGGCGGCAAGCCTGCGCTCGGTTACGCGCTCTCGATGCTCTCACGCGCGGGGATACACGAGGCGACCGTGACGGTGAGATACAGATACGAGGATATAACGGACCTTTTCGGCGACGAATACGACGGCGTTTCGCTCGATTACCGCATAGAGACGGAACCGCTCGGAACGGCGGGCGGCGTCCGCGCCGTCGTCGCCGAGGCGGGGGATACTGATGAGATCGTCGTCCTCTCCGGCGACGCCATATGCGACTTTGACCTTCGCCCCGCGCTCTCGACGCACAGGGCGGGCAGCGCCGAGGCCACGATGATACTTTACCCTTCGGATAAGCCGTGGAATTACGGCTGCGTCCGGCTCGAACGCGGCGGCAGCCGCATTGTGGATTTCGTTGAGAAACCGGCATCCGCGCAGTATACGCAGCACCCGCAGCGCGCGCTCGTCAACACCGGGATCTATATTCTGTCCCCCACAGTCATAGACCGCATACCGGACGGAAATTTCGATTTCGGGCGCGACCTGTTTCCCGCGATGATAGCGGAAGGGCACCGCGTCGACGGCTTTGTCGCCGAAGGGTACTGGTGCGACATAGGCTCGCCGGAATCATACCGCCGCGCATGCTTTGACGCCGCGAAGAACATGATCCGCGGCGTCACCGCGACGCTCTCTCCGACCGGAGCCATAATCTCCGCCGACTGCCGCGCCGGCATGGGTTCGACGCTGACGGGCTGCGTCCTCGGGCGCGGCGTCACCGTCGGGGTCGATGTGACCGCCCGCGATTCGATACTATGCCGCGGCGTCACCGTCGGGGACGGCGTTGTGATAGGCCCGGGCACCGTCATAGGCGAGGACGTTTTCATCCCGACCGGCTCTATCATAAACGCGGGCGAGCTCATCCCGAGCTTTCATTCATGACATGCGAAAAATTTCGCCTTGAAAAATTTCGATGAAAAAATTTCGCCGCAAGAATTTCGCCGCGATCGCCGCGAAAAATCTCACCGCGAAAACCCGCGCAAAAAACGGAGGGCTGCCCCTCCGTTTTTTGCGTTTAAAGGTTGTCGGTCAAAAACCGCTTCGCGTTTTCTCCCATTATAAGATCGACCTCGCGCGACGCAAATCCGAAGTCGCGGAGTCCGTCCGCCAGCCGCTCTGTCGCGGTGCAGTCCGGGAGCGCGGGGTTCGTCTCGATGCCGTCAAAATCTCCGCCGACAGCGACGCACTCTATCCCGCCGCAATCCGCAATTTCCCTTGCGTGGCGGCATAACATGCGGACGCCGCCGTCCCCGCCGACGAAGTCCGCGCAGAAATTGAGCCCGACGATGCCGCCCTTATCGCCTATGATGCGTATCATGTCGTCGGTCAGGTTCCGCCGGTGCGGACAGACGGCGCGGGCGTTGCTGTGGCTCGCAATAAACGGCTTTTTCGCAGCCTCGGCAACATCGTAAAACCCTTTGTCCGAAAGGTGAGAAACGTCCGCGATAATCCCGTATTTTTCAAGCTCGGACAAAAACTCATGCCCGAAATCCGTAAGCCCGCCGCCGTTTTGCCCGTTGACGGATGATGCGATATCGTTGTCATAATTCCACGTGAACGTCATCATGCGGACGCCGAGCCCGAAAAGCTCGCCGATCCTGCCGATGTCCTCCTCTATGACGCCGCCCTCCTCGACGGACAGCAGCGCCGACAGCTTCCCCGCCGCTTCGTTTTTCGCGAGGTCGGCAGGACAGAGCACAGCGCCGACAACGTCTCCGTTTTTGTCAATCTCGTCGTGAAGCGTCTGAAGCAGCCGCAGACATTCCCCGTAAGGGTCGTCGGTACGCCCTGCGTTCACGAACGCGGCGAACGTCATGAGCCCGTATCCCGCCTCGCGCAGCCGCTCTATGTCGACGTGCGCCTCCGGTATCCGCCGGAGTCCGCCGCCTTCCTTTATCTTATGTACAGTGTCACAGTGCAGATCAAATATCTTCGTCATATTTGTCAGATGCCCTTTTCTAAAATTTATTTAATTGCTTCCAGCGCCTCCGGCTCCCAGCCCGGCGCTGCCACGCGCAGCGCCGCGGGGATTATGTACGCCTCGATAACGCCGTCGTTTTCCATGACCTCGCCGTCCGCGGAAAAGCGCTTCACGCCTTCAAACTTGATGGAGCGGCAGCGGCGGTATACGAGAATGTCCCCCGCCTCCGGAATGACGCGCCCGTCGCGCGTCAGATGCTCGCCCGCCCGATATCGCCCGACGAGGCTCAAAAACCGCGTCCGCTTCATGTCGCTCGCCAAAATCAGATCGAGCATCCCGTCGCTCACATTCGCCGTCGGCGCGGCCTTAAATCCGCCCCCGTACCAGATGCCGTTCGAAAGCAGGCAGAGCAGGAATTTTCCCTCAAACACCTCCGGCTTCCCGTCAACATCAAATACAGTCAGCCGCAGCTCCGACGCGCGCTTCATGATAAGCTCGCCGACGACGCCGAGTATGTAAGCGAAAGTCCCGCTCACGAGCGGCAGCTTCTTGATGCTGTTCGTCCTCACGACGACGCCCGTGTCAAACCCGGTGTTGATCTCGTTTATCGCGTAGCTGTCGTTATATTTTATGATGTCGCAGGGTATCTCGCCACCGAGTCCGTCCGTCACGCGGGCAAAATCATTCCCGCTCCCCGTCGGCACCGGCGACAGTATGGCGCGGCGACCGGCTCCGGCGCGCATGATGCCGGTCACGACTTCTTTTACCGTGCCGTCGCCGCCGTAGGCGTATATTCTGTATTCATCATCGTCGGCGGAAAGACGCTCTCTGACAAATTCCGCTCCGTCTCCCGGAGATTTTGTGACATAGATCTCCCCGTCAGACAAAGTTCCCTCTTTCGTCGCGCCTTTACCCGCGGCAGGATTTATTATATGAAGCTTTTTCACAAAATAGACCTCTCTCCACGCTTTTCAACCGAGTTTTCCACAGGCTTGTCTGTTGAAATTGTTGATATATACCGCGGTTTCACCGTACATAATGCGGACTTTTCCACATTCGTCACCAATATTTTCTGTCAAGCGAACGAAGCTGCACCGCCTCGGCGACGTGCGGCGCCGAAATTTCCTCCGCCCCCGCAAGGTCTGCGATCGTCCTCGCGACGCGAAGGATCCTGTCGTAAGCGCGCGCCGACAGCCCCATTTTGTTGAACGCGCCCTCAAGTATGCGCGCGCCTCCCTCGTCGGGACGGCAGAAGCGGCGTATAAGCCGCGGCGTCAGGTCGGCGTTGCATCTGATGCCGCCCGTCGGCATATCGCCGTCGGGGTGGTCCTTATATTCCTCAAATCTCGCGGCGGCGAACTCGCGCGCCTTTATGACGCGCTCCCGTATCTCCGCCGAAGACTCCGCTTCCCCACCGCCGCCGGATAGCTCGTCATATGAAAGCGACGGCACCTCGACCTGTATATCTATCCTGTCAAGCAGCGGACCTGAGATCTTCGCTAAATATTTATGTATGTCGGCTTCCTTACATGTGCACGGATGCGTGGGATGGCCGAAATATCCGCATCTGCACGGATTCATCGCGCACACGAGCTGGAACGAGGACGGATATGTGACGCGTCCGTTCGCCCTCGTTATCGTGACCTGCCTGTCCTCGAGCGGCTGGCGCAGCGCCTCCGTCACTGATTTTGAAAATTCCGGCAGCTCGTCGAGGAACAAAACTCCGTTGTGCGCGAGCGAAATTTCGCCCGGCATCGGGTTTTTCCCGCCTCCGACAAGGCTTGGAGCCGACATTGTGTGATGCGGCGAGCGGAACGGCCTTACATTTACGAGCCCCGCCCCCGCCGGGAGCACGCCGGATATTGAATGTATCTTCGTCGTTTCAAGCGATTCTTCAAATGAGAGCGGCGGCAGTATTGACGGGAGCCGCTTCGCGAGCATTGATTTTCCCGTGCCGGGAGGACCTA
This sequence comes from uncultured Clostridia bacterium, assembly GCA_947630625.1. GTDB lineage: Bacteria > Bacillota > Clostridia > Oscillospirales > CAG-272 > DTU064. The sequence goes on along the minus strand of CANRIL010000007.1, from coordinate 85,016 downwards.
TCAGAAGGACGTTGTGTCCGCCGGCGGCAGCGATCTCGAGCGCGCGCTTGACTCTCTGCTGTCCCTTAACGTCGGCGAAGTCGAGCCCGATATATGAAGCGTCCTCCTCGCGCGGTTCGGCGTAAAACGGTTCAAGCAGCTCCTCGCCGTTCAGATGGCGGACGAGCGACGCCACATCATCGACGGCGTACACCTTCATCCCCTCGACGACGGCGGCTTCGGCGGCGTTGTCGGGAGAAGTATAGAATTCCTCTATCCCCGCGTCCCTCGCCGCGGCGCACATCGAGAGGACGCCGCGCACCGCGCGCACCTTTCCCGAAAGCGAAAGCTCGCCGCAGAAGCATTTGCCCGCAAGTCCGATGTCGTGCCCGATAACGCCTCCGGCGTGCAGAATTGAAACGAGCATCGCAAGATCGTAAGCGGAGCCTTCCTTTTTCCTGTCCGCGGGCGCGAGATTTAGCGTCAGCGCCAGTTCGGGGAATCGGATGCCGCTGTTTTCGATCGCGGCGCGTATGCGTTCCTTCGATTCCTTTACCGCCGTGTCCGGCAGACCGACAAGCTCAAAGCACGGTATCGCGCCCGTGGCGCTGCATTCCGCCGTGACTATGTAGCCGTCAATTCCCGATATACCCGCGCAAAATACTGCCGATAGCATTCACACGACCTCCGTTCAATTTGTCATCGTTCCTATTTTAACATAAAAATCCTTCGATATCAATGAAACAGGTGCGGTTTTTCGCGAAAAACCGCACCTCTCTCGACAAATATCCGTTTTTTCGGCGGCACGATGATATAGAGTCACTCGGCGCTGTAGATCACCTTGCCCGTTTCGTCCCTTAGCTTCGTCAAGACGACCCCGTCGGAATCGTATGCAGGGACGCCGATGACTCCGAAATCGTCCGCCTCCAGCGCAAAATACTCATACGTATATCCGTCCCCGTCTGTCGCGAGCAGCGTCACCGTGACTTTCCCCGCACCGGACACAACATCTATATCCGCGCTATACGTTTTGCCCGATTTAAGAGTCGGCAGATACTCGGTCAGGTCGCGTTCGTCTGTCTTTTTGCCGTCGACCTCCGTTACAAGGCGCAGGGAAACAAGCTCGTGACCAGTGTCATGCTCCGCGTCTATCATCGAGATGTGCAAAACCGCACCGTTCTGCCCGTCGCCGCCTTCCGAGAGCTCCGGCTTCACATATAAAGACGGGAAAAATTTTTGCCACAGCTTCCAGATCACAAAATCGAGCGGCTCCGTCCTGACTCCCGAATCGTCTGAGATCATAAGCATGAAACCGTCATAGTATGCAAACATGTCAACATCCATAGTCCCCTCGTATCTCCCGCCGCCGACGTGCGAAAGCGGAATCGTTTCGCCGCCGGTCGAGATCGAAAGCTCCGCTTCCTTCGAGGTCGATTTCGGCACGACCGTGAATTTTATCTCGGCGCGATGATTCTCCCCGTCGTATGTTCCGATCTCCCAGCCCGAATACGAGAGAAGAGTGTTCTGCTCTTTTATAGCCTCGTTCGTGTATTCGTACACGGACGAAAGCCTTGCACTTAACGAATCCATCCTGTCGTTCAGCACGTCGAGCCTTTTCCCGATGGAGATCACAGTATATAACATAAACCCCATGAGAATGATCACGGCGACCCCGCAGAGCGTCAGCGCGAATGACCCGACCGTCGGCATTCTATGCACCCTTCCCGCCGTCTGCCCGTCGCTTGAAAGCGCCTTATTTATATGGCGCTTATACGTTGCGAAATATACCGCGATGCCTACCCCGGCGGCAAGCAGAACGAGCGCCGCCGCGATCGCGCTGATGATGCTTATACTTATACTATTACTGTTTACCATGATATCAACTCCCCTTTAGATATTGAAAGCGTCTTTAAAGATGTTATAGTAGCTGCGCGTCACGTCGACGCGCGAGCCGTCGGACATTATGAGCGTGAATTTCATCGACAGCGCCGGATTTATGCGGCGGACACGGCGGCGCGCGATTATCACCGAATTTGAAACGCGGAGGAATTTTTCCGGGTCAAGCGTCGAGACGAGCTGATAAAGCCGATCTGTCGTCTCGTAGACCGCATCGTTTGTGTGGATCTCGACCGTGTGCCCGAAGGATTCAATATACACTATCTCCCCCGCCGCGAGGTGCAGCCGCTCTCCCGTCTTCGGGTCGCGCGCAGAGATATAACTCGCATATTTGCCGCGCTGCGTCAATGTCAGCTCCGCGTCGTCGTCGATTTCGATGCCGCGCGACTCGAGCGCTTCTTTTATCGCCGCGTAATCCTCATCGCTGACAAGAAGCCGTATCTTCATCCGTCATTCCTCCGACCTCGTTCATTCTCTGTACAGAATTATAATTTACCCGCCGCCGATTTTCAATACTTTCTACATACCTTGCACACAGTCGTTCACGGTTTGCATTTTGCTTGACAAGCGGGCGAAGCTGTGGTAGAATATAGCATACCAAGTTTTAAGAAGGGGGCGTATTTTATGAAAATATATAGGTTTGCAAGCGTAATGATCGCCCTCGTACTCGCGTCGCTTTCGTTCGTTCTGCCGCTCGCCGCGGTCGATGATACGGTCTATGTCACGATCTCAACGGGTTCGCTCGTGCTCGCTTACGGCGAGGTCCCGCTCACGGACAAAGACGGCGACGGCTCGCTCACGATCAATGACGCGCTCATCATAGCCCACGAAAAATATTATGAAGACGGCGCCGAAGGATACGGCTCCGCCGAAACGGACTTCGGAATTTCAATGACGAAGCTCTGGGGGATCGAAAACGGCGGCGGATACGGTTACTGCGTCAACAACGCCTCCGCGCAAAGCCTGTCCGACCAAATCAAGCCCGGCGACCACATAGTCGCATACGTTTATACCGACACCGAAAATTTCTCCGATACATACGCGTTCTTCGACACGCTGACCGCCTCCGGCGGCACCGTTTCGGTGACGCTGACCGCCTCCGGCTATGATGAGAACTGGAATCCCGTCACGCATCCCGTTTCAGGCGCAGTCATAACTGTTGACGGCGAACGCACCGAAACTGTGACAGATGAAAACGGGCGCGCGACCGTGACCGTCAGCGGCGAGGGGAGCCACGTTATAAGCGCCGTGTCAGATACGGAAACGCTCGTTCCTCCCGTGCTTATCCTTGAGGTCGAAGAAACATGGCTCGCGCCGAACACGGGCTCGCAGGTGTTCGTTCTGCTGCTCTCAGCCGCGCTCGCGCTGAAGATCGCCACCTCGACGCGCAGAGCGCGCGTATGAAATAAATTCGTATGAAACGCAATCGTATGAAACATAACCGTATGAAATACAGCCTGATCAAAGGAGCAGCCGCCTTGCTGCTCCTTTTATGCTTTCTCTCCCCGATAACGGTTTCATCCGCCGATCAAGGCCTGCTCGAACGCGAGATCGCGTCAACAGCCGGAGCGGTCAAGGAAACCGCGAACTCATCTCTTATAACGGGCGACGAATGGACAGTCCTCGCGCTCGACGCCGCCGGGGTTCCATTTGACCGTCAAGCCTACATTGACGACGCCGAAAAAAATGGCGTCAGCCTCGGCGACACGGTTGAGCGGCAAAGGGCGGCGCTCGCGCTGGCGGCGCTCGGACAAATAGATACTGATTTCGTAAAAGAAACGCCCGATAAAACGGTCAACAGCAAAAACGGGATCATGTCCTTCATCTTCGGGCTGCACCTCGCCAACAACGGCATTACCGGCGCGCTTTCGGCAGACGACATCATCTCAGAGCTCGAAAATCGCAAAAATGACGACGGCGGCTGGTGCGTCGGCGGCAAATTCTCCGACGTGGACGTGACCGCGATGGCGGTCGCCGCGCTCGCTCCGAACAAAAGCTCCCCCGCCGCCTTAAATCTCATCGACGGCGCGCTCCGTTTTCTTTCCTCCCGCCAGGAAGAAAGCGGCGGATTTTCAAGCTACGGCGTTGAAAACGCCGAAAGCTCCGCGCAGGTGATAATTGCGCTCGCCGCCCTCGGCCGCGACCCGGACGGCGACCACGACTTCACCAAAAACATGCACACAGTTTACGACGCGCTCAGCACATTCCGCGAGCCTGACGGAACATACCGCCACACCGCCGACGGAAACACAAACAAAACGGCCACGATACAGGCGCTTCTGGCGCTCGTCGCATACAAGAGAAGCCTTGACGCGTCGCCGCCGCTCTTCGTATTTGACCGCGGCGAAACTCCCGCCCCGGACGCCGACATAGAGGTCACGCCGTCCGACAAGACCCCGTCGAGCACCGCTCCCGAAACAGAACGCACCCCGGACATAGATCAGGATCAGACGCCTCAGACGTACGCGCCATATAAATTGATCGCCGCCTCCGTCATCATAGCCGTCGCCGCCGTCATCATGGTCGTCATGTTTATCCGCCGCGACCGCGACATGCGCGATTACCTCATCGTGATACTCATCGCCGCCCTCGCCGTCGCCGCCGTGTTCTTCATCAATATCGAGTCTCCGGGCGAACATTTCACGTCCCATCAATCGGGCGTGGAGACTGCGGGCACGGTGACGATCTCCGCCGACGCCTCAGCCGTTGCGGGTCAGGGGAACGCAGTCCCCGCCAACGGCGTTATAATGGCGGCGCGCGAGGTCGGGATAAGCGATGGCGACACCGTTTATACTGCGACGGTCGAGGCTGCGCGCAGGGAGGGCATAATCATCGCCACCGACGCCGCCGGCTCCTACATCCGCACCATAGACGGTATATCGGAGCGCGATTTCGGCGCGCTGTCCGGCTGGGTATACCGCGTAAACGGCGAATATCCCGCCGTCGCCTGCACCGATTATGTCCTGTCCCCCGGCGACACAGTTGAGTGGATATACACGCTCAAGCCCCTTTCGGCACAGTGATAATAAAAGCGGTTCCGGAGAGATCCTTTCCCCGGAACCGCATTTTTATATTCTGTGATCCGTCACCGTCTGCCGCCCGGGCGTCCGCCGCCGAATCCGCCGGGACCGCCGCCTCCGGGACCGCCTAAGCCGCCTCCCGAACCGTACACGATCGAATCCATCTTTACCGTGTAGCTCTGCCCGCCGACCGAAAGCGTATACGTGCCGCCGACCTCGATCCCCGGCGCGCTTACGACGACCGAATTAAACGATTTTGACGGCGTAAATGACAGAAGCTCCTCGCCCCCTTCATTTTTTAAAACGATCTCTCCGCTGCCGGTGGTGTTATACATGATCGCGCCCTGCGTTGAGGAGGCGCTGAAATTTTCAGCCATTCCGGACGCGCCGACAGCCACGACGATGCCGCCCGAGATCACCGCCTCCGTGCCGTAATCGAGCGCGCCGTTGCCGCTGTTCGTGGGTCCGTCCACATACGTCTCCCCGCCGGAAATATAAAGCCCGCCATTCGAATCGAGCCCGTCTCCGGACGCGTCGACGTGAACGGTGCCGCCTGAGATCAGAACGTATACGTCGCCGTACCCGTCAGACTGCTCTCCCTGCGCTCCGCCGAAACCGCCGGGAGCTCCCATGCCTCCGCCGAACCCGCCCATGTCGCCGGTCCCGTCGGAGGCGTTGAATCCGTCGTCCGACGAGGTCACGTCGATTTGCCCGCCGGAAACGGTGATCGACTTACCCTCGATGCCTTCATATGATTTTTTTATCGTCAGCGTGCCGCCCGAAATCACAACGTCCGCCTCCGCGTGTACACCGTCGTCGCCCGTTTCGATCTCCGCTTCCCCGCCGGCAAACGCTGCCGCGCCGTCGGAGTGGAGCGCGTCGTCAGCTGAATTTATTTTTATGTCGCCGCCCGTTATTATAAGCGACGAATCCGATTTTATTCCCTTCCGGCTTACCGAATCCGTATCGCTGCTGCCGGAGCTGCCGAAGCCGCCCCACATATTGTCCCTGTGCGCCTCGCCGTTGGCGCTGCCGCCGCCCGATTCTATATCGAGCGTACCGCCGTCGATCTCGACCTTTCCGCTGCCGTCAAGCCCGTCGCCGCCGCACACGATGTTGATGGTGCCGCCAGTTATTAAGATATTGCCGCGCGTTTCGTCCTCGTCGTTTGACGAGTGCGCGCCGTCGCCGCCTGCCGTCAGAGTCAGGGCGCCGCCCGCAATGCAAACGCTGTCCTTGCCTGAGAGCGCGTGCGATTCCGCCGTGACGGTGAGCGTGCCGCCCGTTATTTTAAGGTCGTCCTTTGAGACGATCCCATGGTCCGTGCTCTCAACCGACAGCGACCCGGTCCCGTTGATAGTTATGTCCTCGCGTGAGAAAATCGCGCCGTCGACGTTTACGTCTCCGTCCGGCGAAAACGAACCCGTGGAGATCAGCTTGTTTTCCGTCCCCTCGGCGAGCGTGACAAACACCTTGTCCGCCGATTTCACGTAAAGCGCCGCGCTCCCCTCGCACGTCACCTCAAGTCCGGCGAGCACGAGCTGCACCTTCGCGCTTTTGTCCGTATCAACGATGATCTGCCCGCTGCTCTTTCCGGAAAGGATATAGACTCCCTCCTCCGTGACCGTGAACCCATCGCCCGACAGTTCCTTTTTTATCGCCCCGTCTTCGTCATATTCGCCCGAAAGGTCGCGATTTGAAAATATTTCATCTGCGTCCAGCCTGTCAAGATCGCCGGAACTGCCGCTCCCATCGCTGCTGCCGCTGCTTTTGTTGCCATCGTCGGGCACGTCGGCATTTTTTTCTGTTAACGCTGTCGTTCCGTCCGCGCCCGGCTCCACGCCGCCGGTGCTGCATCCGACAAGCAGCAGCGCCGCGCATATCAGAAGGGCAAAAAATCGTTTCATGTGTGACCCCAAAAATTTATTTGTCTTTTATGCCGATAATTGTACCCATAAAATCTTACGAACTTTTGAGGCTTCTGTGAACAACTCCTGAAAAAAACGGCTTGTTTTTCTGACCGCGCGCAAAAAAAGCGCCAAAACGGCAAAAATTGCCCCCTCACTCGCCTATGGCGCGGGAGAGTATTTTCGAAGAATGAGCGGAGGGTGCGATAAAATAGCCTCTCTCGCCGCCTTTGGCGTGGGATGAGTATATTCGAAAAACAAGCAGGAAGGCGCGATAAAAATTTCCCTCCCGCCGCCTTTGGCGTGGGATGAGTATATTCGAAGAACGCGCATAAAGGCGCAAAAAAATACCCCTCGCGCCGTCCATAGCGCGAGGGGTTCCCATCTCTTTTTTATCCCAGATACCGGCATGCCGCGATCGCTGCGGCGGCGCCGTCCGCGGTCGCTGTCGTGATCTGGCGCACGGATTTCGTGCGGCAGTCCCCAGCGACAAACACGCCCGGCGTTTCAGCAAAGCAGGACTCGTCAGAAAGGATATATCCCCGTTCGTCAAGGCTCGTCACGCCCGCAAACGGCTCATTTTTCGGCTCAAGCCCGATAGCGACGAATACCCCGTCGCACTCGACCTTCTCCGTTCTCCCGTCGTCCGTATGCTTTATCATAACGCCGCCGAAGCCGCCGTCCTCACGCTCCAGCACCTCCGAAACCGTGACGCCGCACACGACCGCAACGTTTTCGCGCGCCTCGATCGCGCGGCACATCGCCGCCTCGCCTGTCAGCGCGTCAAGATTCTGCAAGATCGTGACGTGTTCGCAGCCGTCCGCCAGCAAAAGCGCCTCCGCGAGCGCCGAATTGCCGCCGCCGACAACGGCGACGCGCCTCCCGCGATAAAACGCCCCGTCGCACACGGCGCAGAACGAAACGCCCTCGCCGATAAATTTCTCCTCGCCCGGAACGCCCAGCCGCCTGTGCTCAGCCCCGGCGGCGATTATGACGGCGCGGCACTCGTATTCAGTCCCGTCCGCGCACAAAACGCGCTTATTATAGTCCGGCGCGTCCCCGTCTTCGACCTTTACGACCTCCGCGGGCTCTATCTCGGCTCCGAGGTCGAGCGCCTGCCCCACCATGAGGTCAGCAATCTCTGTTCCCGAAGCCGCCGCTATGCCGGGGTAATTCTCTATTTTGGGCGAATACGTCATCTGTCCGCCGAACGCGCCCTTTTCAAGTACAAGCACGCTTCTCTCCGCGCGCCGCGCGTATATCGCCGCCGTCAGCCCCGCGGGCCCCGCGCCGATTATGATTATATCGTACATATTATTTTTCTTCGGCGGAAGAAAACCTTCGCGTCTTTCGATCCCGCCATATCCTTTTCCCTCGAATTTTTTAAAAGCCCCGATCGTCGGCTGTCACGACCCGTTTTATTCACGCGCGCCCCCGCTTTTTAAGCGGGGGCGCTTCTTTGGCGTTTACGCCTTCGCGGGTTCACCCGCTATATATCGCTTGATGTTCGCGACGCCCGCGTATTTCTCGGTATCGCCGCCGCGCACGACGACGAGCGTCGGCGCCTGACGGATGCCGAACTCGGAAACGAGGTCGCGGTTTTCCTCGGCAAGGAACTTTTCATACTCGATCCCCGCGCGGTCGAGCAGCGACACCGCGATCTTGCAGTTCGGGCACGTTGCCGTCGTGAAGAGATAGAGGCTTTCGCCGCCGGTCGCCATGAGCTGCTCCGGCGCGGATTCGGTCACGGGCGGCGTCGCCGCCGCGGGCGTCACCTCGTTCTGAACGAACGCGGAAACGTCGTATTCAAGTCTGTCGCGGAATTCCTGCGCCTTTCCGTCGTTCCAGTTGCGGACGGGGCGATAATATCCCGTGATACGGCTGTAGACCTCCGTCTCGGCTCCGCATTCGGGGCACTCAAAATGCTCGCCCACGATATATCCGTGCTCCGGGCAAATCGAATATGTCGGGCTCATCGTATAGTACGGGAGCTTATAATTTTCCGCAATCTTGCGCACAAGCGCCGCGGTCGAACGCCAATCGGGCAGGCGCTCGCCGAGGAACGCGTGGAACACGGTGCCGGACGTGTAAAGCGTCTGGAGCTCGTCCTGTATATCGAGCGCGGAGAACACGTCGTCGGTGAAGCCGACGGGGAGATGAGAGCTGTTCGTGTAATACGGAGTCCCGCAGCGCTCGTTCGCCGTGATGATATCGGGGTACTGCTCCTTGTCGTGCTTCGCGAGCCTGTACGACGTTGATTCAGCCGGCGTCGCCTCGAGGTTGAAGAGGTCGCCGTACTTCTCCTGATAGTCGGAGAGGCGCTCCCTCATGTGGTTGAGGACATCCTTCGTGAACTGCTGAGCGCGCGGGTCGGTGAGGTCGCAGCGCAGCCATGCGGCGTTGAGGCAAGCCTCGTTCATGCCGACAAGACCTATCGTAGAGAAGTGGTTTGCGAACGTGCCGAGGTATCTCTTCGTGTAGGGATAAAGCCCCGCGTCGAGCAGCTTTGTTATGACCGTGCGCTTCGTGTCGAGCGAACGTGCCGCGAGATCCATCATGTGGTCAAGGCGCTCGTAAAATTCCTTCTCATCCTTGGAAAGATACGCGATCCTCGGCATGTTTATCGTAACGACGCCGATCGAGCCCGTAGATTCGCCGGAACCGAAGAATCCGCCCGACTTCTTGCGCAGCTCGCGCAGATCGAGACGCAGACGGCAGCACATGGAGCGGACATCGGACGGCTCCATGTCGCTGTTTATATAGTTTGAGAAATACGGCGTGCCGTATTTCGCGGTCATTTCAAAGAGAAGCTTGTTGTTTTCCGTCTCCGACCAGTCAAAATCCTTCGTGATCGAATACGTCGGTATCGGGTACTGGAAGCCGCGCCCGTTCGCGTCGCCCTCGATCATGATGTTGATGAACGCGCGGTTGATGAGGTCCATCTCCGGCTTGCAGTCGCCGTAGGTGAAATCCATTTCCTTGCCGCCTACGATGGCGTGGAGATTTTCAAGGTCGGCGGGAACAGTCCAGTCGAGCGTGATATTCGAGAACGGAGCCTGCGTGCCCCAGCGCGACGGCGTGTTGACGCCGAAAATGAAGCTCTGTATGCACTGCTTGACTTCCTTATATGTGAGGTTGTCCACCTTGACGAACGGCGCTAAATACGTGTCAAACGACGAGAACGCCTGCGCGCCCGCCCATTCGTTCTGCATTATGCCGAGGAAGTTGACCATCTGGTTGCAGAGGGTGGAAAGATGGCTTGCGGGAGCCGATGTGATCCTGCCGACGACGCCGCCGAGTCCTTCCTTTATGAGCTGCTTCAGCGACCATCCGGCGCAGTATCCCGTCAGCATCGAAAGATCGTGCAGATGGAAATCGCCGTTCCTGTGCGCGTCCGCAACTTCCTTGTCATATACCTCGGAGAGCCAGTAGTTCGCCGTTATCGCGCCGGAATTTGAGAGGATCAGACCGCCGACCGAATATGTGACGGTGCTGTTTTCCTTGACGCGCCAGTCCGCCGCCTTGACGTACTGATCGACGAGCTCTTTATAGTCAAGTATCGTCGAGCCCATGTTGCGTATCTTCTCGCGCTGGCGGCGATAGAGGATGTACGCCTTCGCGATGTCGGCATATCCCGCCTCGGAGAGCACCTTTTCAACGCTGTCCTGTATGTCCTCGACCGAAATCGTGTCGTCCTTTATCTTCGGTGAAAAATCAGCCGTGACCTTCAGCGCCAGAAGGTCTATCACCGACGGGTGATAGTTGACGTGCTCCGCCAGAAACGCCTTCTCGATCGCCGTGCTTATTTTCGATATATCGAAATCCGTTATCTTTCCGTCTCTCTTTTTTACCTGATACATCTCTCTCTCCTTCGCCTGTATAATATTTATAAACATGTCCCCGTCCCGGTTATCCCGTGCGGCCGCCACATTTTGTAGTGCGGGAAAAATTATAGCACACAATATATTGTGCTGTCAAGAGATTTCCCGAAATTAGACATGACGATTTTTTTGCCTTTTCCCGCCGTGTTTTTCTTAATAAAATGACCTTCCCGCTTTTATTCTGCCCGACCGCATACGCGCGTTATACGCGGCGCTGCGCGCTATGCTGTGCGCGGCGTCATACGCGGCGGTGTGCAGCGCTGCGCGCATATTATACGCCTCTCAGCGCGACATTCCGGACGAACGGACGCGCCGCGTCCGCAAATTCGGCCATTTCCTCCTTCGTCGGCATCGTGAACGTCCCGCCCAGAATTTCGCCCGAGTCGCGGAACTGCTGAAGAAAATACCGCTCAGCCCCGTCAATGAATTTGCCGATCTCGACAAAATCCCCGCGCTCGTGCAGCTCATGTACGACAGTCGTGCGGAACTCGTACTCGACCTTGCCTTCGAGCAGCAAGGACACCGACGCTTTAACATCGTCAATATTTATTTTGCCCCCCGTCGTCGCCGCATATTTGGCGGGCGAATTTTTTATATCCATCGCCACGTAGTCGACGACGCCCGCCTCGATAATCTCCGAAAGCGCGCCCGGATGCGTGCCGTTCGTGTCGAGCTTGACGCCGAAACCCGCCGCCTTTATGCGCGCCGCGAATTCCTTTATATCCCGTCGCAGAAGCGGCTCGCCGCCCGTGATCGCAACGCCGTCAAGAATGCCCCGCCTCTTTTCGAGAAACGAGAAAAACCGCTCCTCGTCCATCACCGGTTCCGGCGCCGCCGTAACGAGCGACGCGTTATGGCAAAACGGGCATCTTAGATCGCACCCCGCGAGGAACACCGTGCACGCCACATGTTCCGGAAAATCGAGCAGCGTCAGCTTCTGTATTCCGTTTATTGTCATTATGTCTTCCTTCCCCGGAAAAGGGAGCCGCCGCCGGCTCCCTTTCCGTATTAAACCGTTTTTGATTCCTTAATCCTTGTCAAGCGCGTCGACGGGCTCGCCGTTTATGACCTTCTGCGCGTCGCTTATGATCTTCTCCGGTATGTCAATGAACACGTAGAACTGCCCCTCTCCGTTGATGCGGAGCAGGCACCGGCGCGTGCTGTACTGATAGAACGAGTACTCGTTGACGGTCCCGTTCGCCGTCGATATCGTGAATTTGAGAACGCAGTCGTCCTCCGTGACATTCACGTCCTCAGGCGCGTAATCGTAGAGCTGCACATAAAGGAGCGTCTTATAAAACTCGCGGAAGTTCGGTATATCGTGTATCTGACCGCACTCGTCGCCGACTACTATCAGATCGGGGTCGTCCTTCGGTCTGTGCGTCAGCCTGAACGTCTCCGTCAGCGCCTCGCTCTCTATCTTTATGCTGTTGATGACCGTGATGCTGCGCGAGAAGATGAGCGGGTCTATCCAGTGCTTGAGGTCCCACGTCAAAAATTCGAAATCCGCCTCCGGCACCTTGACGATGATGTCAAACATCGATGTCGCCACATAATAGTACCCGTCTACGGGTTCGCTCGCCGTCAGCTTGAACTTGTAACCGTCATATTCGTACGATATACTGTAAGGCTCGTCCGTAAGTCCGAATTTTTCAAAATTCTCTTCCGTCAGCCCGATCGCGACGACTGATTCGCCGCTGTAATCTATGAGCAGCTGAAGCGTCGTGTCGTAATCCATCGAGAGCATATACTGCGCCGGATAGACTGTCACCGCCTTTGCCTGCGCCGTCGATTCAAGCTCCGTGATCTCGTCGGAGGAGAGATTGCGGCACTTGATGAAGTCCTCGCCGTAATGCTTTATCGTGAAGTCTTCGATATTATAATACGACGTGAGCGGTATGCCCGTCGACACGACAGGGGACAGCATATCCTCGATCTTGCCGAACACGGTCTTTTCGATGGTGCTGCTTATGATATATATTTTGTTCCTGCCCTCGTACATGGCGTAAAATCCGCCGCCGGAGATCACGCGCGCGCCGACCGTTACAGTGTGCACTATGCCGTTTCTCTGCGTAACGACGAACTTCGCCGTATGCGCGTCGTCTCCCTTGAAGCCGTACTGTACAAGCTCGTCTTCGGTCGCGTTATCCGACACGGTACCGAGTATGTTGGAAAAGCCGGTGTCGACTACGAGCTGCGTAAACATGAGCGGGTTGACCGTCAGAGCCTCGTACCCGTCGATGACAAAATCGCCTATCTTATCGTCGTATACAAGCTTATAAGTGCCGTTCTCGTTTATCACCTCGACCGACTGCATGTCGTCCCTGTCTATCATCGGGTACATGAGCGGTCTGTTCGCGTAGACTCCCTCTCCGGGGTCGACATTCACGGACGTGTCCGCCGGTTCATCCTCCCGCGTCAGCGGGCGGATGACGATGAAATAAGCCGCTATGAGCAGCGCGAACACCGCCGCGAGAACGATTATTATGATCCTCTGCCGCTTTATCATTTGTACTTTCTCCTGACTGTAACGACAATGCAGGCGGCGACCGTGCAGAGCGGCATAACGATGATGAAGGCGCGCGTCCATGCGGAAGCCTGTGCCGTCGTTATATCGAGGTCATAGTCCTCAAACACCTTATACTCGATCCCCGCGGGGATATCCTTTCTGCCGAGCGTGAGGAGGCACGAATGGATCACGCTCCTGTTCGTGAACACGTTGCTGTAAATATACTCCGACGAGACAAAATCAGGCGTTCCGGCGACTATCACATAATTGTTGTAGTCCTCGTTATCTATGATCTTGTATTCCTGCGTTATCGTCATGAGGCTGTATTCGGCGCCCGCCTCGTTGAGCTTGCCGTCTTCGTTCAGAAGCGCGGACGGCGATGTGACAAACACGTCGCATATCGTGCGCCTGCTCATGTCGGGCGTCCTATACGTGTTTGTATCCCACGATTTGCCGAGCGGCATGGCGTTTTTGAATATCGCCTTCGGCTGGCTCGACATGCTCGTTATTTCCTTATATATCGCGGAGGACAGATTTTCTTCTCCTGTTATATACTGACCAACGACCGAATATCCGTCGACCGAGACGGCGTTTTCGGGGTCGTTCACCATCACGTCGGGCGTGAACTTCACGCCCCATTCCTCGAGGAATTCCGCCAGATTCGTGAGCTTCGAGGCGTTTTCCGGGGAGACGAACACCATCATCGAGCCCCTTCCGTCAAGGAACGCGTCTATCTTTTCTATCTCGGATTTCCCGACGTGCTCCGTCGTCAGCCCGCCGAAATCCGTCTGCGGGTCGTTGATGACGAGGAGCCTTCCGGCGGGGTCGATATCTTCCTTCGTCAGGTCGATATCGCGTATCTCGTATCCGGCGTCCTCAAGCGTCTGCTTGAACGCGCCCGCATCGTCCGCGGTCGATGTTCTTTCGCCGTGCTGCGTCGTAAAATACGCGATCGGCATTTCATCCGCCGTCACCTGAAGTATCGCGGACGCAAACGTGTTTTCGCCCTGATAAGCCCAAACGTCGCTCGTGTCTTCCGTGTCCGTTATGAAGAATCGCGTATACGCGAGCTTGCGGTATTCGGTGCCGCTCGAAACGATGACGTTCGTCGTCGCGACGTACGGCGACATCGCCGACGTGAATTTTTCAAGATACTTGTTTTCGCGCAGCGCGTCCCTGTATTCGACAGTGACGTTGTCAAATTCCGCCGCGAGGTTGAGGGCAGTGTTGTGGATGTAGTACATCGACCTGTTTTCTTCGATCTTGTCCTTATCCATGCAGAACGTGATCGTTACGTCGCGTCCGCGCTCGCGCAGAGGGCTGAGCGCCTCCTTCGTCGCGTCCGAGAGCGAGAATATCTCATCCCCGGTCATATCTATATACCATCTGTATTTTTCCGCCAGCGCCGTGAAAATGACGTTGACGATTATCACAAGCGCGATGAACGCCACCGTGAAAACCGCCGCCGTACTGCCGTAGCGGAACTTCTTGCCCCTCATTATACTGCCGACACTCTTTTTCATTACGTACAAAATACCTTTCCTTTAAGTTCTGTTCTGGCTGCCGGTTTACGATCAGCCCCAGCGGCGCTTTTCATAAACGCGCACGGTCAGAAAAATCGCGACGGCGGTGATCGACAGATAATAAAGCGTCGCGCTGAAATCGAAGATACCGTTCGTGAAGTCCCCGAACCTCGTAAATACCGAGACCCAGTTCAATATCGCGCGGAGAAAATAGGAGTTGATGTATGTGTTCGCAAAGCTTGCGACGAGGAACAAAAGGATTATGACGATCGTCACGACGCACGCCACCATCTGGTTTTCGGTCAGCGACGAAACGAAAAGCCCGATCGCGATAAACGCGCTTCCGACGAGCATCAGCGCGATCAGATTGCCCATGAGGATCGCCGTCGACGGCTCGGCGTACGTGTAAAACGGGATATAGTATATCGCCGTCAGGAAAAGCACGCCTATCATCATCGTCATGGCGGCGAAATATTTCGCCATCACCATTCCGGTGAGGCTGACGGGCGAGGTGAGCAGCATCTGCTCAGTCCGCGTGCGCCGTTCCTCGGAAAAAGACTTCATCGTCAGAACGGGGACGAGAACGATGAACACGAATACCATTATCGTAAAATACGAACTCGTCTCCCAGCTCGCCTGCTGTAACGTCGTAAACGAGAAGGCGACAGCCGAGATCAGGAGCATCGCGGCGAGGAATATATATCCGACAGGCGTCGTGAAATACGCCTTCATTTCTTTTTTATATATAGCGCCCATTACAATTTCTCCTTTGAAGGTTATTTGTTCCCGGCGTCAAGGTCGCTGTTGTCGATGACGGGACGGCGGCGTTCACGCCCGGGCTTCTTCGTGTCGGAGCGGTCGACAAGCCGGATGAAGACTTCTTCAAGATTTTCGCCGACGGGCTCAAGCCCGACGAGCGGCCAGTTGTTCTGCGCCAGCGAGAAGAACAGCGTCTTTCTGATGTCGACGCCGGGATCGCTCTCGATCAGATAACTGTGCGCGTCCCCGTCGCGTTCGCTCTGCCTCTCGACGCGGCGGACGCCCGGACGCGAGCGCAGCATCGCCGTGACTTCCCTTGTCGGTCCGCAGATTTTGGCGATATATGATCTGCCGTCCTCGGCGATCTTTACGATGTCGTCCTTCTTCTCGTCCGCGATTATCTTGCCCTTGTTGATTATAACGATCCTGTCACATACGGTGCCGACCTCGGAGAGGATGTGCGTTGAGAGCAGGACCGTGTGATTCTCGCCGAGCGCGCGGATCAGCGAACGCACCTCTATCACCTGTTTCGGGTCAAGCCCGACCGTCGGCTCGTCAAGGATTATAAGCGGCGGGTTGCCGACGAGCGCCTGCGCGATTCCGACGCGCTGCCTATACCCTTTTGAAAGGTTCTTTATAAGCCTGCCCCTCACGTCCGCTATTTTCGTGACGGAGCAGACCTCGTCGAGGTGCTTTTTCCTGTTAAGATCGCACCCCTTCAGCTCATACGTGAAGTTGAGGTATTCGTCGACCGTCATGTCAACATAAAGCGGCGGCTGTTCCGGCAGATATCCTATCAGCTTTTTTGCCTCTCCCGGTTCGTCGAGCACATCATGTCCGGCAACGCGGACGGAACCCGACGTGCTTGAAAGGAATCCCGTTATTACATTGATCGTCGTTGATTTTCCCGCGCCGTTCGGTCCGAGAAAGCCGACGACCTCCCCGCGCTTCACGCGGAAGCTGATATCGTCGACGGCGTACTTGTCCCCGAAACGCCTGACGAGGTTTTCAACCTCGATCATGTATTCCGCATCCTCCGCCGCCGCGTCTTTTTCGATTATGTTTTCCGTCTTCTCCATCAAGGCGTCTCCCTTAATTATGGTTCAATTTATATTGTATCAGCTGTTTTTAAAGTCCGCAGCCGCGCAAAAATTATTCTCCCCGCCAAAAACCGAAGCCTCAAAGCGATATCCGCACGAACATTTCAGCGCGCCGCCCGCTTTATATAAGTGGGGAAAATTTCACTTCGCCCGCGAAGCCGCAGTAACTCCAAGATATTATAACACAATTTGCACGAAAAATCTTCCCTTTTTTATGTTTCAAAGAGGATTTTTGACGAAAATTGAGTGACGTGCGTGTGACGCGGCGTTTTTAAAGCATTATTGCCGCCGCCATGACGCCGCGCGCGCCTCCGTCCCTGCGGTGCGACCAGAATTCATCCGGGTGTTCCTTCGTGCAGATGTCGGCGCGGTCGATATGTCTGACGCCGACGAGCGTCAAAAGCCTCTCGTTCACGGATTGAAGGTCGCAGTGAAGCGCGCCGTCCTCGCCGCGCCTGATAAAATCGTCCGTCATGCTTTCCGCCCCTATCCGCATTCTCATATGCGGCGACTGCGACGCGAGCTCCCTGAAACTGTCGGCAAAATCCTCGCCGACAACGAAGCATGACGCGCAGATCGAGGGTCCTATCGCCGCCCTTATGCGCGAGCGCATTGCCCCGAGGCGGCACATCCTCTCGACCGCAACGGCGGCGATCCCTCTCGCCGTCCCGCGCCAGCCGGCATGTACGGCGGCCGCGACCTCGGCTCCGCTTTCGTAAAGCAAAATCGGCACGCAGTCCGCGGTTTTAACCGCTATCGGAACGCCGTGTATGTCGGTCACAAACCCGTCGCAGACAAAATCGCTCCCCGCCGTTGACGGTACCGCGTACTCTATCCTGCACGAGTGCACCTGCTTTGCGGACGCGAAAACGCGGCGGCCGACAAATCTGTCCTCCGATATCCCGCACGCCTCGGCGAATATGCGCCTGTTTTCGTCGACGGAGCTTTCAGTGTCGCCGCGTTCGTACCCCATGTTGAGCCCCGCCGCATCGCACCCGGCCGAAACTCCGCCGATGCGGGTCGAAAACCCGTGAACAACGCCGTCAAGCAAGGTCGATCTGTATATTACGGTGCCGCACTTTTCTTCCTTATAAAACATCTCACACCTCAAAGCACAAACAGCTTAACGGAACGAACGCTCCCGTCCGCAGCCTCGCCGAGCGCAAAAAATCCGTCCTCGCCGCAGAGCCGCACGCGCCCGCTGAGAAAGCTGCCTTCTTCCCGCAGCCGCAGGCGCTGCCCGTTTCTGAGCCTTGCCTCGTCCGCTCTCCCGACAGTCACGGCGGGAAGGTCGGCAAAAAGGCTCCCAACATCCTTAATACACGCTCTGGGCGACGACTCTATCTCTTCTATCGTATGCGCGTCGCCGATCGAAAAGCCGCACGTCTCAAGCCGCCGCAGCGCCGACATGCAGCCGCCGCAGCCGAGCGCTTCCCCGATATCGGCGCTGAGCGTTCTTATGTATGTTCCGCCCGAGCACGACACCAAAAGCTCGTATTCGTCAGCTCTTTCGGTCGGCGAAACGTCGAGCGAATAAACGGTCACCGGCCGCGGCTCGCGCTCGACAGTCTCCCCGCGCCTTGCGATATCGACAAGCTTTTCGCCGCCGCGCTTGAGCGCGGAATACATCGGCGGCGTCTGCATGATGTCCCCGCGGAATTTCTCCGCCGCCGCCCGCACCTCGTCAATGCTCGCCGCACACTCGCGCGCCGAAAGCACGGTCCCCGTTATATCCTCGGTGTCTGTCGTGATGCCAAGACGCAGCCGCGCGCGGTACACCTTGCGCCCGGCGGATATATATTCCGCCGCCTTCGCCGCCCTGCCGACGAGCACGACGAGTACCCCCGTCGCCATCGGGTCGAGCGTCCCCGTGTGGCCGACCTGCCGCGTCCCGTATATGCGCCGCAGCTTTGCCACAACGTCAAATGATGTCCATCCTTCCGGCTTGTCGACAACGACAGCGCCGCAGGCGATGGCGCCGGAATCATTATTTTTCATCAAGCTCAAAATCCTTTATCGCCGCCGCGAATTCATCAACAATCGCGCCGATCGCCCCCTCGCGGTCATATCCGCAGAGCGTGCACCCGGCGGCTCCCTTGTGTCCGCCTCCGCCGAATTTCGCCGCGACTGCGGCGCAGTCTATCCCGACGTTTGCCCGCGTAGACACGCGCCAGACGCCGGGCTCATTCTCCTTCAGCGACACCCCGACGTAAACTCCCATGACGGAGCGCATTTCATCCGCCAGAGAAAAATCGCCTGACGCGACGCCCGCCTCGTTAAGCTCGGAAAGCGACGCCGACGTGACGGCGAGCCTCCCTTCGCACAAAAGCTTCATGTTTGAAAACCCGATCCTTTCCGCCGCGATCTCCCCACGTGTCTTTACCGCGTGAAGGTTGTGCGCGATCGTCACGGTGTCGACGCCCTTTTCGTGCAGCTCCGCCGCGATCCTATGTGTCGCCGCGGCCGTATTCGCAAAGCGGAAGCTGCCCGTGTCGCCGCTGATGGCGGCGTAAATATACGAATACGCCGAAAGCGGGATCTTCATTCCGAATTCCGTTTTCAATATTTCCGCCACGCGGAATATTATTTCGCCGCACGCGGCGGCGTCCGCCTCGATAACGTGGTCGGCAAACGCTTCCCCGCGCCCGTGATGGTCTATCATGAGCGAAAAAGTCCCCGCGTCCTTTTGAAATTTTCCGAGCTGCGGCGGGGACGCGACATCGACCGCGATGCGCACGGCACCTTCCCGCAAACTGTCAGATATCACGACGCCCTCCGTGAGAAAGCGGAGATATTCGGGGACGGGGTCCGTCCCGACGACGGCAGCGTCCCCGCCGTTTTCGTTTATTATAGAATAAAGCGCGAGAGCGCAGCCGAGCGTGTCCGCGTCGGGGGACGCGTGCGTCACTATGTCGGCGCGCAGCGGGGGTGCGGACATTGCCGCCGCGGACACTGCCGCCGCGGGCATCGCCGCCGCCAGCATCGCCGCCGCTTCCCTCTCCGTCAGCGCCGCGTACTCTTTATTCATTCTTCCCCGTCTCCTTCGCATGTATTTTCTTCGGTTTCCGCGTCGTCATCGTCAGGTTCCGCGTCGGGGCTGTTCGATTCCCTTTCGCGGCGCTCCTTTTCGATGCCTCGCAGCACTTCGGCGATGTGCGCGCCATGCTCTATCGAGCCGTCCGGCTCAAACGTGAGCTCCGGCGTTATCCTCAGATTGAGCCGCTCCGCGAGCCGCGAACGGATAAAGCCCGCCGCCGAACGCAGCCCGGCTCCTATCTCCCGCTTATCTCCCATGAGCGACGAATAGTATAACTTGCAGTATTTTAGGTCAGGTGAGACGCGCGCCGCCGTGATCGTGACAAACGCGTCCGCGACCCTCGGGTCCTTTATCTCGCGCAGTATTGACGCCATCTCGCATTCGACTGCGCTGTTGATCTTGTTTTGTCTGTAATTTGCCATAAAGACGGTTCCCTTCATAATATCAATATATCGGCCGCGGTGGGTTCGCGTTTGAGCCCGCAACGGTATTATACAGCAAAAAGGCGTCTGTTTCAATAACTATTTTGCGCCGCGGCTCTTCGGAAAATTTAAATATTATAGTGACAAAGGCGGAAGTTTATGTTATACTGTATTGCGTAAAATAACGTGTAACCGAAGGTGTTGACTGCATGTCTTTGAAAAATATACTGAAACTCGCGCTCGCGGCGTCGTTTATCCTCGCGCTGTTGTCGCTGTGCGCGTGCGGCGGCAGCGCGGGAGGAGATTACAGGATAATCTCGCCCGTGGTCAATCCGGGCAGCACGCTTAGCGGGGAAGATTTTATAATCACGTCCGCGTTTACGAAAACGAACTACACCGTCACGATAAACGACCCCGCGCCGACAGACGAGCCGGGACCGCACGACGTTTCCGTCACCGTGTCCGACGGGCGCGGATATGAGCGCGTCCATTACTGTACATACACGGTCCGCTCCTACCTGCGCGACTCGATCCGGGTTGAGATCGGGACGCCCGTCACGGTCGACAAATTCATTAATACGGACATCGACTCCTACCGCGGGCGCGTCTTTGAGTTTGACGACCCGCTGACCGTCGCTTCCTACGGCATCGGAACATATAAGGTCGGCATTCTCGTAGACGGAATGCTGCAATATTCGTCCCTCATCCTCGAGGACACAACGCCGCCGACGGCGTCCCCCGTCACCGTCCATATCACGGCGCTGACAGGCGCGCCCAGAGCCGACGCCTTTGTCGCGGATATAAAGGACGCGACATCCGTCGCCTGCTCCTTCAAAGAGGAATACGACTTCAACACGACCGAAGACGTGCCCGTCGTCATAATCCTGACTGACGAGGCGGGCAACACGACGGAGATCGCCTCCGTCGCGACGTGCGCCGTCGACACCGTAAAACCGGAGATCCACGGCGTCAAGGATATAACGACGTTTGTCGGCACCTCGCCCAAATACCGCGAGGGCATCACCGTGACCGACGACTCCGGCGAGGTCCCGCGCCTCGAGGTCGATGTAAGCCGCGTCAACACAAATGTAATCGGTTCATACGAGATCACGTACAGCGCCACCGACTCGTCGGGCAACAAGACTATCGTACATGCCACCGTCTACGTCGTCGAAAAGCCGAAGATCACGGAGGACGAGATGAAGACGCTCGCGCGCCAGATCTATGACGACGAGATACACACGCAGCCGGGCATGACAAAGTGGGATACCGCGTACGCGATATTCAAGTGGACGCGCGAAAATATCAAAAAGTCTACCACCGCTTCCGACACGACAGACCCTGTCGGCGCCGCATACGCGGGACTTAACGACAAGGAGGGCGACAGCTTCGTCTATATGTCGACGGCGAAGGTGCTGCTTGAGATCGCGGGCATAAAATGTCAGCAAATTTCGCGCCTGCAGTACGACAAGGAGGACGCCCACTACTGGCTGCTCGTCGACATCGGCGACGGACTCTACCACTTCGACTCCTGCCCGACGGGGCGCGCCTACGAGCCGTTTATGCGCACGGACGCCGAAATTGATGAATACTGCCGGCAGTACAACATAGAATACTACTACAGATACGATAAATCAAAATATCCGACGCGCGGAACGACATCGTATTACGACAACGCAGAATGACTTTTCACAGTTTGATTTGCAAAAAGCATACATAAACACCAAAGGAGACATCAGATGGACATCATTCTCGAGCTTTTGCAGGACCTGCACGAGGACATAAACTTTGAAGAGGAGGACTCGCTTTACACGGACGGCATCCTTGACGAGGCCGACATCGAATCGCTCATCGCCGACATCAAGGACAATTTCGACGTTGAGATAACGCCCGACATGGTAAAGCCCGAAAACTTCAATTCCGCCGAGGCGCTCTGGAACCTCGTTTCGGAGCTGCTCGACGAATAGGCGAAAAGAAAAAGATGCACAACGAACTGACGAAGATCGACATAGAAAAGATGCGGGCGGAGATCGACGAACGCATAGCAGCCCGCCCGAAGCTGAAGGAAGCCGTCCGCGCCGCGCGCGAGCTCGGCGACCTCTCCGAAAACGACGAATACCGCTCCGCGAAGCGCGAAATGAACCGCAACAACAGCCGCATACGGTATCTTGAGAATATGATCCGCACCGCCGTCATAATCACGACGGACTCCGCCGACGACGTTGTAGGTCTTTTCGACGAGGTGACGATCTATTACCCCGAGGACGACGAGGAGCGCGTGATAAGGATAGTCACGACGCTGCGGCGCGACGTTTTCAAAGACTGTATATCGAAGGAATCCCCCATGGGAGCGGCGCTTCTCGGCGGCCGTGTCGGGCAGACGGTTACTGTCCATGTCAAGGACGGCGTCTCTTACCCGATCGAAATACGCGCAATAAAAAAAGGGACCGACGACGACACGCTTCCGATAGCGAAGTATTAAATTTTCAAAAACGTATAAAGGAGCGACCGCGATGACACTTTATGATATGAAGTTTCCCTATGACCGCGACGAGATGCGCAAAAAAACGAAAGCTTCCCCCGAATGGCTCCATTTCGGCGCCGGGAACATTTTCCGCGCGTTTCCGTGCGCGCTCGCGGAGCGCATGCTCGCTGAAGGTCTGTCGAGCCGCGGCATAATCGCCGCCGAAGGGTTTGACCGCGAGATAATTGAAAAGATATATCATCCGCGCGACGACCTTTCGCTTTTGGTGACACTCCACGGCAACGGCACCGTCACAAAGACCCCCATCGGCTGCGTCGCGGAATCGCTGTTCGTCGCCGACAGCATAGAAAGGCTCACGGAGATATTCACGTCGCAGTCCCTGCGCCTTGTCAGCTTCACGATAACGGAAAAGGGATACGCGCTGCCGGAAAAGATCGCCGACCTCGAAGGCAAGCCGGAAAACGCGCGCGCGTTCATGGGTCAGCTCACGTGGCTCCTTTACAAAAGATTTGAATCGGGCAGATTCCCGATAACGCTTTTGTCGATGGACAACTGCTCCGACAACGGGGACAGGCTCCGCGCCGCCGTGCTCGCTTACGCCTCCGGCTGGGAAAAGAGAGGACTTTTGCCCGCGTCGTTCACCGAATGGCTGACGGATGAAGCCTCCGTCGCGTTCCCGTGCTCGATGATAGACAAGATCACGCCGCGCCCGGACGAAAGGGTCGCCGCGATGCTCCGTGAGGACGGATTTGACGACACCGAGACGGTCGTGACCGAAAAGCACACTTACATAGCGCCGTTCGTAAACGCGGAAGCGCCGCAGTACCTCGTGGTTGAGGACAAGTTCCCCGCCGGGCGGCCGCCGCTTGACCGCGTGGGCATGATATTCACGGACAGAAAGACGGTGTCAATGACCGAGCGCATGAAGGTTTCGACGTGCCTCAACCCGCTTCACACCTCGCTCGCCGTGTTCGGATGTCTGCTCGGCTATACGCTCATCAGCAGCGAGGTCGCCGACGACGACCTCTCCGCGCTTATCCGCCGCCTCGGCTATGTCGAGGGGCTCCCCGTTGTGACCGACCCCGGCATTATTTCGCCGCGCGCGTTCATTGACGAGGTGGTGGAAGTGAGGCTGCCGAACCCCTTCATGCCAGATTCTCCGCAGCGCATCGCGACGGACACTTCGCAAAAGCTGTCCGTGCGGTTCGGGCAGACTGTAAAAGAATATATTTCGCGCGGGCTTCCGCTTGAAACGCTCGTCGCCGTCCCGCTCGTATATGCCGGATGGTGCCGCTATATGCTCGCCGTCGACGACAACGGTGAACCGTTCACGCCGAGCAGCGATCCGCGTTACGACGATTGCAGCGCGCACCTCAAAGATATCCGCCTCGGCGACGTTCGCGACTTTTCGGACGAGCTATACCCGATCATGTCCGACACCACCATATTCGGTTACGACGTAACGAAAACAACTCTCTTCCCGCGCGTCGTCGAATATTTTGCGCGCATGGTCAAAGCCCCCGGCGCCGTTCGGGAAACGCTTCACGATGTCATAGCCGGCGCGTGATACGCGATTTTCTAAAGCAAAATAAAAAGTAAAGCGCCGCCGTAAAGAGCGGCGCTTCGCTCTGTCATCTCATCCCGCACATACGCGGCGGCAGCATGACCGTGTACGTCCACGCCGCGTCGTCCAACTCGCCTCACCCCCCCGCATATACACGGCTGCCGCATGTTGATTTTCTGCTGCCTCCTCTCGCAGCTCAAGCCCCGCATACACACGGCGGCCGTTCATCCGCTTTTTGCCGGAGAGAGAAATTTTTTCGCGAAATATTTTTTCAAATCATCGTTTTCGAGTTGATTTTACGCGCCCTTCATGGTATCATACAAAGTGAAGAAATAGCGTTTTTGAGAAAGGACACTTTTATATATGGAAAAGAACTGTTACCTGCTTGTACACTTTACAGGGGAATCGCCAAACGGCGAGCAGGTATATTTTTCTCTCAGCCGCGACGGGCTGCATTTTGAAGATCAGAACGGCGCCATGCCTGTCCTCCGCTCCACAATAGGCGAGGGCGGCGTCCGCGACCCGTTCATTCTCCGCTCACGCATCGACGGTAAATTCTACATAATCGCCACCGACCTGCGCATCGCGAACGGCAAGGGCTGGGGCGTCGCACAGAATGAGGGGAGCCGCAAGATGGTAATCTGGACCTCCGACGACCTTGTAAATTGGTCGGAGCCCTGGATGTTCGACACCGCGCTTGAGGGCGCGGGCTGCGTTTGGGCGCCGGAGGCGGCATACGATTCCGAACGCGACGCGTATCTTGTGTTCTGGGCATCAAAAATGGACATGGGGAACGGACACCGCAAGCAGAAGATATACCGCGCTTACACGCGCGACTTCAGGACATTTTCCGAACCGAAGCTTTATATCGAGAAGGGCGACGACGTGATTGACACTACGATCGTCAGTGAAAACGGCGTCTTCTACCGCTTCTCCAAGGACGAAACGACAAAGCGCATAATCCTCGACTGCGGCCCCGATCTGATCGGCGAATTCACCGAGATCCACAGCGACGCGCTCGCGTCCCTGCCCGGCGTCGAAGGTCCCATCGCCTTCATGCGGCACGACGGCGCATGGTGCCTGATGGTAGACCAGTTCGCGAAGGGCGCCGGATATCTGCCGCTTTTGACCCGCGACCTTCCGAGCGGCAAATTCGAGATCATGGACCGCAAGGATTATGACCTCGGCGCCTCCATCAAGCGCCACGGGAGCATGCTGACGATCACCGCGGAGGAATATGACCGGATCGCCGCCGCTTTCGGAAAAGTTCCGGCAGCCGTCTGACAATTTATCAAAAAACCGTTTTGCGCGGGGGCATCTGCTCCCGCGCTTTTTTTCGCGCGCCTCACGGCCTGCGCACTCTTTTTTCACTGAAACGCGAATTCCCGCATATTTTATAATGGAACATGATGCGACAAAGATGGGGCGGATGAATGAAGATACGCTTTACAAAGATGCACGGCTGCGGCAACGACTATATATACATAAACTGCTTCGGCTGGGAGCCGAAAGCTCCCGGCGCGCTCGCGGTCGAAATGTCAAAAAGGCACACCTCCGTCGGCGCTGACGGCATTGTGCTGATTTTCCCCTCGACCGCCGCGGACGCGAAGATGCGCATGTTCAACTGTGACGGCAGCGAGGGGTTGATGTGCGGCAACGCGATACGCTGCGTCGGCAAATATATATTCGAATGCGGGATCGCAAAAAGAAGCCGCATTAAAATCGAAACTCCAAGCGGCATAAAGGAGCTGACGCTCGATATCGACCCCGCGACACGCAAAGTCGCCGCCGCGACCGTTATGATGGGGCGCGCGTCGTTCGCGGCGGCGGATATACCCGTCTTGTGCGCCGGCAAAGAATTTGTCGGCGGCGAGCTCTGCGTCTCCGGGCAGATATGGCGTGTCACATGCGTTTCTATGGGGAATCCGCACGCCGTGATCTTCGTCGACGACATAAACTCAATAGATGTAAGCAAAATCGGGCGAAACATCGAATACCACGAGATGTTTCCGGAGCGGACAAACGTTGAATTTGTACACATAATTGATGAAAACACGCTTGAAATGCGCGTCTGGGAGCGCGGTTCCGGCGAGACATACGCATGCGGCACCGGAGCGTGCGCCGCCGTCGCCTCTGCGGTCAGGCACGGATACTGCCGCTCCGGTTTGCCCGTGACGGTCCGGCTTCTCGGCGGCGAACTGACCGTTACAGTCGAGGATGACGGCAGCGTCACGATGACGGGGGGAGCCGTCAAGGTCTACGAGGGCATTTACGAAACGGAGGCTTACAGATGAAGATCAGAATCAACGAAAATTTCAAATTGATCGGGAAAAACTACCTCTTCACCGAAATTGACGCGCGCGTCCGCAAATTTGAAGAACTGCACCCGGACAAAAAGCTCCTTCGCCTCGGGATCGGGGACGTTACGCTTCCGCTCACAAGATCGGTGACGGACGCGATGGCGAGCGCGGTCGCCGAAATGGCGGATGCCTCGACGTTTCGCGGGTACGCGCCCGCGTTCGGCTACGATTTCCTGCTCCAATCGATAAAGCGCCACTACGCCCGCTTCGGCGTCCTTATCGAAGCATCCGAGATATTTGTCTCCGACGGCGCGAAAAGCGACGCCGGAAATATAACGGAGCTGTTCGGCGACAACACAGCGCTTATCCCCGACCCCGTCTATCCCGTCTACCTTGACTCGAACATATTGGCGGGCAGGCGCGTCGAATTTCTGCCGGCGACCGAGGAAAACGCGTTCCTTCCGACGCACGAGGGGCTTTCCGGCGAAGGGTATATAATATATCTCTGCTCGCCGAACAATCCGACCGGCGCGGTCCTTGACCGGGAAGCGCTTTCGGAATGGGTCGGTTTCGCGCTCAAAACAGGCTCGCTCATCATATACGATTCCGCATATGAAGCTTACATAAGCGACGGCTCCCCGCACACCGTATACGAAATTCCCGGCGCACGCGGCTGCGCGATAGAGATATGCAGCCTTTCAAAGACCGCCGGTTTTACCGGGACGCGCCTTTCGTGGACCGTCGTCCCGTCCGAGCTTATTGCCGGGGGAATTTCGCTGCGCGAGATGTGGGGGAGAAGGCAGGCGACGAAATTCAACGGCGTCCCATACGTCGTGCAGCGCGGCGCGGAAGCGGCGCTTTCCGACAGGGGGCGCGGCGAATGCCTTGCGCTTGTGCGCTATTATATGGAAAACGCCGCCATTCTCACCTCCGTGCTCCGCGAATGCGGCATTTCGTTCACGGGCGGGACATCGTCGCCGTATATCTGGATGAAATGCCCCGGAGGCGACGATTCATGGACGTTTTTTGACAAGCTGCTCGACAAAGCGGGCATCGTCGGGACGCCCGGCTCCGGCTTCGGGAAATGCGGTGAGCGCTGCTTCCGGCTTACATCGTTCGGCTCCCGCGAAACAATGTCCGAGGCGGCGTCCCGCCTCATACGTTTCCTCTGACAATTAAATGAACCGCGGCGCGGTCTGTGATCGCCGCCGCGCACGAAAAAAACGCGCATCAGCCGTTTTGCCGCAAATAAAGGCAAAAATGTTGATGCGCGTCGGGTTATATTCCGCAAATTTTCCGCGTCACGGTCTTTTTACTATATCGTATCCGAGCGCGGAGATCAGCTTCAGCGTCTCTGTCGCCGTTTTTCTGTCGTACTCCTTCTCGCTCTCCGGGAGCTCATCATACGGCACAAGGCACGGCGTCTTTTTTTCAGCGTCGTTTCGTTCGGGACCCCATGTCCACCCTTCAGCTATTCTTCCGGCAGCCCAGACATCGTGCACGTTTTCGGCTATTCTCTCCGTCAGCTCCGTGAGCTCCGTGTCGAGCACGACGGCGCTCGTGTCAGCAGGCTTTGGTTTATACATGTGATTTGAGCCTCCTATTATGCTTTTTTCGTGTGTTCTCTTTTTCGGCGTTCTTTTTTTCAAACTCCCTGAATTCCCAGTCCGGGAAATCCGCCGTCTTGAAATCGTCGTCCGAACGAAGATTTTTGCTCTTGTACGTCGTCTTTATGCGGAAAAGGACCTCATCAAGCCTGTCTATCTTCGCGCCTTCGGCAAAAATATCCCTTTTTCCGAGATCGTCATCCTCCACAAGGCACGGGTGGAGCTTAAGCTCGCGATTTTTGTGCTTGCCCCAGTTTGACGTATCCCCGTCTTCCGCGTCGGGAAGCTGCGATATATATCCCGCCTCCTCCTCTCTCGTCGGCGCGCGGAACCCGCGCGTCCGCATAAACGCGCACCAGCGCCTGTGCTCAAGCCACGCGAGCCTGTTTCTGTCGCGCTCTTTTATGGTTCCCGCCTTACCGGTCACCGCCTGATAATAACTGTCGGTGTCAAGCCCCATGCAAAAAGCCTTATAGCTCATGTGTATCGCACGTGCTATGTTCGCCCAGTACGTATATTGGTCGTATATAAGCGTCTTGTTGTCCGCCGTCTTCCGTATGATCGCCTTATTATATATGTCCGATATCCGCTCCGCGGATTCACGTATTCCTTCAAGCACGATCTTGCTGTAATTATACGTCTCGCCGAGCGAGCCGAACGGGCACATCATGACCGATGTTTTGTCGTCCCCGCCGTTCGTCCCCAGCACCTTTGCAAGTCCGTCGTCATATATAGCATATGCGACCGGGATCTTTTTCTTCACCGACGGTTTGTCTGCCGTCACGAATCTGCCGAGAAGCTCCGCTATTTCAAGGTTTTCTTCGTCAGAGCCGAGGGCTACGACAAAGTAATCGGAATCGATCAGCCGTTTCCCACCTCTGCTCTCCTTCAGCTTGGCGGAGAGGTCGTCCTTTCTTATGTTCGTCTCATAATATTCGAAATGAAAGTACACGGGCGCGCGCTCGTCGCTGCCGCTGTATATCCGTAGCAGCTCCGAATCAGGCTTCCGCGTTTCGAATATCTCAGGATTTATGTGGTCGATCCTCGCGATGAAATCGCTCTCTTTTTCCATCGACACGACGTTTATCGAAAGAGTATAGTCGAGCAGCTGCCCGCACCAGTACGTGTCAAGGAACATCTCGGTGCCGATAAGACCTGAGCCGAATATCGTGACGCTGAGCACACCGTCGTCATTGCCGCGGTCGAGCGCCGTATAAAGCGGCACCGCCGTCAACAGATTGCAGATGAGATTCCTGTAGCTTTTGACCGGTATGACTACGGGCACATTGTTCTCGCCGAGCTCACGCTTAAAAATGTCGCTGACCTCACGCTCGACAAGTATATTGCTGTCGCTCTGACAGAAAAGGTATATCTCATCGCCCGCGTGGAGCTTTTCGCACACTTTTGTATCTGTAAACCCCGCAAACGTCTGCAGATTTCCGATCTCGTTCTCGCCGACCCTGTCCATGAGAAAGATTTTTTTGTTCGTTTTCTTTCTGAAGGATATGCCGAGGATGTCGTCCATCATACATATCGCGCCCAACCGTGCCGCCTGCTCGATCCGCTCGGAAACAGCCTCGTCGTCCGTGTCGGGATACACGTCGAGAAAGATGATGTTCGCGTTCTGCAGCTTGGAGTCGTGTTCCTTAATGCTTTTAGCCAGCGCAAGCGACGCATCATTAAGCTCCGAGAAATAACAGTGGACGCTCCTTCTGCCGAAGATATGAAGCCGCATCCACAGGCGAAATTTCGGCAAGAATCGGGTGACTAACGAAAGCAAGAATCCTCCGGCGGCTATCGGGCATATAAAGTTGAGGGCTGCCGAATAAATGTTGTAAAATGCGGGCAGAAAATCCGTTTCTCCGAAGAGTATCTCCAGCATTTTGGTGCCCGTTTCAACGTACTCCGTGTAGTCCTCGTCCATGCTGAATGTCTGCAAGGTGTGTACGAGGCTGTCAAATACCGCGCCTGCCCCTATAAATTTCTTCTCTCCGAGCACGCCGGACAGTCCTACCATAAGCCGAAGGATGAACACGGAGGAAGCAAGGCTGCCGAAGCCTATCCACAGACGCGCCGTCAACGACAGCCTTTTTTTCTTAAGTATCCGATTGCACATAAGCGCAAACGTTACCCCACCAACAAGCGCAAGAAAGGACAGCGTTATACACCAAATCGCCGTATCCCGATCTATCAGCGGTTCCGGCATTATTTCAAACGACTCGATGTATACCGCCGTCCCGTCCATGCAAATGTCCTCGCTTTTTGCAGAGTTTTTATCTGTTTTCTTCGAATATCTTCTTTATTTCGTCTCCGCCCAGATGGTTTTCGGAGATGAGCTTCTCGACAAGCGCGTCGATCGCCGGCTTTCCTTCCGTTATCTGCGCGATCGCACGCTTCATTTCTTCGTCAAGTATCCTGTTCACGGCTGATCTGACCTCGCCCGAAAGCTCACCGTCTCTTGCGGAACGCGTCGTCACGACCGCAAGCCCGAAGTCAGCGTCCATGCCGAACGTGCATATGATCTTCTGCGCCGTCGAGGTGGCGGAGATCAGATCGGAAGACGGTCCCGTTGAAAGTCCGTCGCGCTCACCGTAATACACTATCTCCGCGGCGCGGCCGCCGAGAGACGTGCGTATCCGCGAGAGCAGTTCGTCCTTCGTATATATCGCCTTGTCCTCGTCGCTGTCATGCTGCATATATCCGCCGTGATCTCCTCTTGAGACTACGGTAACGTATGAAGGCGTCTCGCCGCTCCTCCAGGCGATATATGTGTGCCCCGCCTCATGTCTTGCGACACGTTCAATAGTCGCCGCGTCCCACTTCTTGACCTCGCCGCCGTTGAACGTCTCAAACGCATCGTCAAGCACGTCGTCGTTTACCTTAAGTATGCCCTCGCGGATCATAGAGCGCAGCGCAAGCTCAAATACAGACTCAAGGTCAGCAAGGCTCATTCCGGTCGAACGGACGGCGAGATTCGCCATCTTTTCGTCGCTGACCTCGAACGCCTTGTTGGACGCGAGCTTTTTGCGCATGAACCTTATCCGCTCGTCTTTTTTCGGAAGGTCTATGTACAGCTTGCGGTCAAATCTTCTCATCAGCGCCGCGTCAAGACTTCTTGAGCTGCCGGGCTCAACGTCGAAATTCGTAGCCGCGAGCACGAATACGGGCTTTGACGGATCGTTTTTGAAGCCGTCCATCTCCGCGAGGAACGCCGTTAAGATATCCTCTCCGTTCTGAAGCGCGTTCTCGCCGCCCGTGCGCTCTTTCGCTATCGCGTCAATTTCGTCGACGAACAAAATCGACGGCGCGTATTTTCTTGCCACGCGGAACAGCTCGTGTACCTTGTCCTTGCCCTCTCCGACAAGCTTTTGCAGGAACTGATTTCCCTCCGCGTTGATGAATGTCACGTCTGATTCGCACGCCATCGCCTTCGCGAGCATCGTTTTGCCCGTGCCGGGAGGACCGTATAAAATGATGCCCTTCGGCGCGCGAACGCCCGTGCCGATATATTTTTTCGGATTTTTCAGGTACTCGACGAAATAACGGAGCTCGTTTTTCGCGTCCTCCGCGCCTATAACATCATCAAAATGCACGTTTGGCCTTGAGACGCTGCTTAAGATGTTTTTGGAGTCCTCGGCGTCGACCGCCGTGACCATCCTGAAGTCAAACAGCCTGATCTCCGCCGTTTTTTCCGCCTCGTTTATCGACTGCGCCGTTTCAAACGAAATGAGCTTGTTCGCCCGCGCAAGATACGCCATGCTGTTCTGCTGATGTATGCCCGCGCATATAAGCTCAAGCCTGCTTCTCAGCGCGTCAGCCCCGCTCTCAAGCGACAGCTCTCCGCGGACGCCGAGCCTGTCAAACGAGACCATTTCCTCGTGATCAAGCGCGTGACCGGGGGTTTCAAGTATATATACGGGCGTGTCGCGGTAATTCTCCCTCAGGTAACGGAAGAAATCCCTCGCCTCGGATTCAACGTCCTCGACGTTCAGATATTGCGTGTCGTTTGACCTGCGCCCGCACGCCGGGTCCATAAGGATCACTTTTATATCCTTATTGTGCAAAATCGCCGCCGCCTCGTCGAGCGTTTTCGCGGACGAAATTTCACAAAGTCCCGGATAAGTTCCGACAGCCGCCGCGATTTCTTCCGAGGCGAAAACGAGGATATCCGGCGCCTCTTTGCTTATAAAGAGCGGGTTGATCTGTGTGTCTCCCTCCCTGAGGCAGACCTTTATATCTATTTTGTCGATGTCCTTCAGACCGATCGTCGTTTTGCCGGAGGCGGCGAGCCTTGAAAGCTCGTAAAGCTCGTCGTCAAAGAACATCTCCGAGCGGCTGCGGATCGTTCTCGCGTCCGCAGCGCCGCCCTCAGCGAATAAAATCGCCGTGAATACATTCTCGTCGACGTTGACCTTGATCCCTATCTCGCGCTCGAAATTCGCCGCGTGCCGGAGAATTTCCTTCTTCGCGATCGCTCGCAGATTGTGCGCGCCGATATGGTTGAACATAACGACGTTGCCGGACGCGAATCTTGAGCAGATCGCGGACGGGAAGAACGGCGCGCCCGTCACCGGGTTGACATCCCTGTTGAGCGCGTTGAGAATGACCTTTCTCGGCAGCCCGGAGAAATCTCCGGATTCCGACTGCTCATAAAGCTGCTTTCCGGCGTTTGTCGTGAGGATTATGATCGCGTCTTTGAAGCTGACCTCGGTGTCCGTATAATTGTCGCGCAGACGCCCGGCGTCAAGCATCTGCAAAAACAGATGTATAACGCTTATGTGGCACTTCTCGACCTCGTCAAACAGCAGCACGCACTCCGGATGAGATTCGACAAAACCCGTGACGTTGCCCGCCTTGCCGTTTTTGTAAACCTTATCGGAGCCGCAGAATTCAACGCTCGCCTCGTTGTCCGAATATTCGCTCATGTCAAAGCGCTGGAACGGCAGACCGAGCGCGTTCGCGATGCTTTCCGCGAGGAACGTCTTGCCGACGCCCGGAGGGCCTGCGAACAGGAATGTCGCTCTCGGGCGGACGCGCTTTTTGTCCGTCAGCGACAGAAGCTCCGCCTGAAAATATCCGGACGCGAAAACGTTTATCGCGTTATCCTGCCCGAAAACTATGTTTTTGAGCGTCTCGCGGATGTTTTTAGTCTTTTCGGTTATGTTGTAGATCGCGTCCTTCGAGTTCGCCGGCCGAGTCTCCGGCTCCGGCTGCTTTTTCTTTTCTTCATCCTTCGACTTTTCCCCGGAGTCGCGCCCGAACAGCGCGGCGTAAGGGTCTTTTCCCCCGCCCGTCGGCAGCTTAATGCCGGGCGCCCCGGCTGAACCGCCCATACACTGCCTGATCGTATCTGTCGGTTCGTCCAGAACGAGAACGAGCAGCAGCTCCGGCGTGATTTCAGGCGCTTTTTCCTTTTCCGCCTTCGCCCTCGCCTCATACGTCTTCTTTCTTATGAAAAGCTCTCCGACATATGCAGGATCTTTATTTTCGACGATGCGCATCATCAGCGACTGCCGGAGGCTTTTCGGCTCTATTCCCTCGACGCTGAAAATTGCCCTGAGGGAATCTATGTTTCCCGTATCCTCCGCGTCAAACGTCCCGTCGATATAATCGCATACGGCTATGACGAATTTTTCAGCGGTCAGAACGGAGCTCGTGCCGTCCCCGATCTCTTTTGCGTATGCTAACAGCTTGTCAAGCACCGCGCTGTTTTTGATCTCTCCCATGTTTTCTCCCCTTTTTTGATCATGTCAGGTTTATCATGCGCCGCCGGAAGGCAGGCACGCGAAATTATCATAAATTACAGATATTATTATACATCTCCGTGTCGAACATGTCAACAAAAACGCGTTTTGTTCCAATTTGTTTCAGCTTTTGCCGCCGTTTGCCGAAATAAGCCGCAACCGCCGAAAAAGCTCAAACGCGCCAGAAGGATTTTACCGTTTTCAGAAGTCCCGCCTCGTCAAGCTCCGCGGCGTCGTCGATTATCCTTATGCCCATGTCCTTCGCGCGCGCCCTGATATAATCGTCGGAGGAGCAGCTGTCGAGCGCCGTCGCAACGAGAATCTTTTTCGCGTACCTGCCGCCGAATCGTTCAGCGACCGTGTTCAGCTTGTATAGCTCGTTTATGTCGACGAGCCCGTTTTTGCACGACACGAAAACTGGCACAAGTCCGCGCATCATCATAACGTCGATCTCGTTTTTCGTGTCGACGGAGCCGGGCTCTGTATGTATTTCGCCGTCCCAGTCGATGCTGACGCCGTTCATCACGTCATTGTATGTATATTCCCCTTCATTGTCCTGCGCCCGCAGCGCGGTCAGGTATATCTTCATTTCGAGGACCTGACCCTCTTTTGTGAGCACCTTTTTTACCTGAGCGTTTTTGTATTTTATTGTAATAAGCCCGTAATCGCGCGTCACCTCGGCAAGCCCGAACAGGCGAAGGTCGTCAATTATCCGATCCTTATATGTTCCCCATCCGTCGCCCTTCATGCGTTCTTTCAGCAGATATACTGCCGCGACAGTCGAGAGCTCGTCGTTTCCGGGAGCGCCCAATTCCTCCGCCAGCTTAAAAATGCCTATATACGCGTTCCAGCGCCTTACATCCTGCCTGCATATGTCCCACATCACGTCGATATCGTGCGCGAAGTCGTCGTTCATGTCCCAGCGCGGCGTCGCCCCGGCTCTGCCTTCGTAAACTATATCTCCGCCGTATATGCGCACGTTTTCTTCAACGGAGACGCACGGCGCGTCGCCTTCAAAAACGGTAACGCCGTCAAGATCGCAGTCCTGAATTTTATTGCTGCGGATATTGATCCTGTGCATCTGTATATTGCGGTCGCGGTAGCGCTCGAATACGATGCCGGAGGCGACAAGGAGCACGTCATCGCCTCCCGTCAGGTCAAACACGCAGTCGTCGTATTCCTCGACGATCGAGGACAAAACGCCTATAACGTCGGAAATGTCGTTTTTGTTTACCGCTCTGCACAAAAACTCGACCGGCTGCCCGCGCTTTTCAAGGATAGAGGCGAACCTGTCCGCGTGCTTCTGCAGCAGCTTAAGCTTGTCCCCGATCAAAATCACCCTCTCCGGCTGGGAGATCAAACTTGAGCAGATGTTTTCTATCTGGGTTTTGTCAAAGAATTCAATATACGTCATTTTACGTCACAGCTTTTTTACTTTATTCCGGTCACCGCCGCAGGCCTGCGGCGATGACGTTTTTATCGTGTATATGATATCACGGATACCGCCAAAATGTCAACGATTTCGACATTTTCCGCGTCGCGAACGATTTATATTCCGGTCAGGTCAACGCCCTCGTGACGGAGCAGAAACACTTTTCTGTCAAGTCCGCCGCCGTATCCGACAAGACCGCCGTCGCTGCCGATCACGCGGTGACACGGTATTATGATACCAATCGGATTGTGGCCGACGGCGCCGCCGACCGCCTGCGCCGACATGCGTGGAACATGCCTCAAAGCTGCCATCTCCTTCGCTATGTCCCCGTAC
This sequence comes from uncultured Clostridia bacterium, assembly GCA_947630625.1. Classification (GTDB taxonomy): domain Bacteria; phylum Bacillota; class Clostridia; order Oscillospirales; family CAG-272; genus DTU064. Next base: position 49,518 of record CANRIL010000007.1, on the reverse strand, counting down.
GAAGCCGTCTGCCCGTACGGTATGCGGCACAAAAGCTCCCACACCGCAAGGCGGAATTCAGTCCCCGCGGGCGCGAGCGCGATATCGTGCGGCCGCGGTTTGCCGCCGCCGAAATAGCTGTCGAGCCACGCCCTCGCCGCGTCGTGTATCGCGAGCCCTCTCACGCTTTCACCGTACGACGCGGGGAGGAACCGCTGGTTTGCCATATACACCCCCGTGACGGCTTCCCCATCGCTCGTTATCGTGATCTCCCCCACCGGAGAGTCATATTTCGTGTAATATTTCATTTTTCGCTCCACATTTGATGTAAGTGTTTCCTTCAACGACAGCGCTCCGCGGGGAGCCCGACGTAATTGTCCGCGTCCATCTTGACGACGTTTGCATTTCAATCCACGGGCTCCGCGGTAAGCCCGACTTATGTCAAATCCCGTTTCCGCGTATCTCTTAATATTTCGATCCACGGGCGCTTTCTTTGATAAAGACCGCCGCCCGGCGCGAAGGCAGCGCGCATATTATGCGCGCGCATATTATTTTAAAGCCGCCGGCAGACTTTGCCGCCGACGGCTCCGTTTTGTCTTTTTTCAGTCAAGGAAATCGGCTCTGTAAGCGACGCCGAACGATTCCGCGAGCTCGCGCAGCTCGCAGTCGCGGATCGTGTTGAGGCGCGGTTTGCCCGCTGTCAGGATGAATATCTCGGCGGCCTTTTCGACCGTCTCCACAAGCCCGAACGTCTCCTCCATCGACTTGCCCGCGCAGTAAAGTCCGTGCATACCCCAGACTACGGTGCGGTATTCCTTCATCTTTTCAGCCGTGGCGCGGCCGATCTCGTTCGTCCCGCACAGCATCCACGGCAGAACGCCGACGCCCTCCGGGAAAACGACGATGCACTCGGTACACATCTGCCAGAGCGTGCGCGTAAACGATCTGTCGTCAAGCGGGTGTATATAGTTCATCGCCAGCGTGTGCGTCGGGTGGCAGTGCATGACAACGCGGTTCTCCGGGTCGACCGACAGGCGCGCCGCATGGCTCATCATGTGCGCCGGAAATTCGCTCGTGAATTTGCCGCCGTCAGAGTAACCCCAAAGCAGCTCAGCCGCCCTGCCCTTGTCCGTTATGCGAACGATGCCGAGCGTGTTTTCAGGGTCATTTGCGACGCGGCGGAAGTATTTGCCCGTGCCGGTCACGAGGAAATATTTCCCGTCAAGCTCCGGCGCTTCAAATCCGGTCGGGATCGTGCGCAGGACGCGCGTCACGTCGAGGTACGGAGCTATCTCGTCCTCGCCGAGCAGAACGCTTATGTTCCCGCCGTTGCGCTCATTCCAGCCGAGCCGGTACATATTCGACGTTATCTCCGCCATCTCGGAGATAAATGGAGATGTCAAAATATCGTTCATAAAAAGTCCTCGCTTTGATTTGTCCGTTTTTCTTCATTATATCAGTTTTATCGCGCCTCGGCAATATATGAGCACGGAAAAATCCAAAAAAGCGTGCGCGCCGGTCTTTTTTCGACCGGCGCGCGTCGTTTATGATTGGCAGCGGCTTACATCATCCGCCCCCGCCCGAGCTGTTTTATTATGCCGCACGCTATCCGCTCGCCGGAATTTCCGGCGGGCTGAGTCGTGAAGTCGTCGGGGCTGCCGTGCACGATCATCGTGCGCCCCACCACTTCGGACACCGAGAACCTGTCTGTCAGAAAGAGCGCGAGCGCGTAGCCGTCATTGCCGAACAGCGGCGGCAGATCGCCCGCGTGGTACGGGTGCGCGCCGCCGTCCGGGTTATAATGTCCGCCTGCGTCTGAAAAATCAGCTCCCCCGCACGAGTCACCCTCGTGGATATGAAAGCCGAAAACGCGATCTTCCTTCGGCAGTCCCGTGATCTCCGCGTACACGATCACGCCCATAGGCGTCTGATAAAATCTTGCGATGCCCGAAATATCGGGGTATGCCTCGCTCCCCGAAATTTCAGCCGCCGCCTGCGGACGGGAGCGCAGCAGCCTCATAACATATTGCGGTGAACCGTTCATAAAAAACCTCCGAAAACCTTTTAGGTCATTATATTCAACGCGTTTTTAACGCGTGAATAAAAATGCGGGAGGAAATCCTTTATAAAAAGGTTTTCTCCCTGCCACCGTATATTATGTAAATATTTTTGGATATATTGAAAAGCGTTCACGCCTTTGCCCGGCTCACCGCCATGCAAACCGCCCCGATCAAAAGTAAAAACGGCGCGAAAAGCAAAAGCACGACTATAAACAACTCATGAAGCGAAAACGGCGCTCTGTACGTATAGTAATCGCCAAAGGCATCTTCGGGCTTCATGTCTTTATAAATGACCGTATAGCAAACAGCTCCGATACAAACTCCGATGATCATAAACAAACGCCCTGTGGCTCGTATATTTAACACGTCACGCCTCCCGTTTGACATTTATTGAATGTCATTGTCCGATTGATTATAACATATAATATTTTTTATGTCAAGCACTGAATGTCAAATGAGGCTATAATGTTCATAAACAAATCGGCGGACGGGAAAAACAATATCTGCGGTGAAACAATATCAAGGCTGCGCAAAGAGCTCGGTATATCTCAGCGTCAGCTCGCCGACGGCTTGCAGCTGTCCGGTCTTGATATCGACAAAAACGCGATACAGCGGATCGAGGCGGGCAAGCGCTTTGTGACCGACATCGAGATATCGGTCATAGCCGAATTCTTCGGCATAACTCCGAACGATTTACTGTCATTAAAATAATAGAACAAAAAAGAAAGACCTGCGCTGAACGCCGAGATCAAAAAATCCGCCGGACTGTCGGCGGACATTTTACCATATCCCGAATAATTTTAAAGGGGACGCCTTTCGGAAAGGCGCCCCTTCATTATGTATTATACCTTTTACTTCAGCGAGATTGCTGCCTTTGCCTTTGCGGCTACGTTTTCGGCGGTGAGGCCGAACAGCGTCACAAGCTCCTTTGCGGGGCCCGATTTGCCGAACACGTCGTTGATGCCGAGCTTGACAACGGGCGTCGGGCGCTTTTCGGAAAGCAGCTCCGCAACAGCGCCGCCAAGACCGCCGATGACGGTCGCTTCCTCAGCCGTTACGATCGCGCCCGTCTCAGCGGCGGCGCGGAGGATGATCTCCTCGTCGAGCGGCTTTATAGTATGGATGTTTATGACGCGCGCCGAGATGCCCTCGTTTGCAAGCAGCTCGCGGGCGCGCAGCGCAACCTCGACCATCATGCCGGTCGCGACGACCGTAACGTCCTTGCCGTCCGCCATCTGTATGCCGCGTCCGAGCTCGAACTTATAGTCGGGAGTGTCGTTTATGACCGGGATCGCCATTCTTCCGAAGCGCATATATACGGGACCGTAGTAGTTGATCGCCGCCTCGACTGCGGCGCGCGCCTCAACTGCATCGGACGGGTTTATTATCGTCATGCCCGGGATCGTGCGCATGAGGGCGATATCCTCAAGGCACTGGTGGGAAGCGCCGTCCTCGCCGACCGTAATGCCGGCATGCGTCGCGCCTATCTTGACGTTTAAGTGCGGATAACCGATGGAATTTCTGACCTGCTCGAACGCGCGTCCCGACGCGAACATCGCAAACGTGGATGCGAACGGGATGTAACCGGCGGTCGAAAGGCCGGCGGCAACGCACATCATGTTCGCCTCGGCGATGCCGCAGTCAAAGTGACGATCCGGGAACACCTTCTTGAACGTATCCGTCTTCGTCGCATTTGCAAGGTCTGCGTCGAGCACGACGAGCTTATCATATTTAGCGCCGAATTCGGCGAGAGCTTTTCCGTAAGCTTCTCTTGTAGCAACAGCTTCTGCCATTTCAGTATACCTTCCTTTCCGTCATATCGACGCGCGCAAAGCCAGAAGCTCCGCCTTTGCCGTCTCGTACTGTTCTTCGTTCGGCGCCTTGCCGTGCCAGCCCGCCTGGTCTTCCATGAAGGAAACGCCTTTGCCCTTTGTCGACTTGGCGATGATGGCGGTCGGCTGACCCTTGTGTTCACGAGCGGCGTTGAATGCCGCCTCGATCTCTTCAAAGTTGTGTGCGTCGATGGAAATGACGTTCCAGCCGAACGCGCGGAGCTTTTCGTCGTGCGGCGTCGGATTCATAACGTCCGTGATCCTGCCGTCGATCTGAAGTCCGTTCCAGTCGATGATGAGTACGAGATTGTCAAGGTGATAGTGAGCGGCGAACATAGCCGCCTCCCAGATCTGACCTTCCTCGCTCTCACCGTCGCCGACTGCGGTATAGACCCTGTACGACTTGCCGGAGAGCTTTGCTGCGAGCGCCATGCCGCACGCGACCGAGAAGCCCTGACCGAGCGAGCCCGACGACATATCGACGCCCGGAACGCCCTTCATGTCGGGATGCCCCTGGAGATAGCTGCCCGTGTGGCGGAACGTCTTAAGGTCCTCGACCGGGAAATAGCCGCGATTCGCAAGCGTCGAATAAAGCGCCGGGGACGTGTGTCCCTTCGAGAGAACAAAGCGGTCGCGGTCATCCCACTTCGGGTTCTTGGGGTCGATGTTCATTTCCTCGAAGTAGAGGTACGTCATGATGTCAGCCACCGAGAGCGAGCCGCCCGGATGCCCGGATTTCGCATTGTAGACGGCCTCGATGATGCCAAGACGCACATCCGCCGCGTGAAGGCGCAGCGATCTTTCTTTTGCCTGATCCATAGTTTTATGTCTCCTTTATATTAGTTTAAATTTGTTCTCCTTTTATATTTTACTATGCTGATGCGGCATTGTCAAGATTGAGATTGGTTTTTGATCGGGCAAGAGACCTACGGAGAGGTTTTGGCGCACGATGGACATGATGACTTTGAAAATTTCAAAAAAATTATGACAAAACACTTGACAAGCGCCTTTGGACATGATAAAATGTGCACAGAACAGATCGATATGTCCAATCTCAAAAAGGAAGGAGGCGCTCAATATGGTTTAGCGCTGCGTTCAACGAGCGAGCTTAGCTCAACAAACATCATTAAATATTAAAAAATTTTAAAAAATTAGAAAGGAAAAATAATATGGAAAATTTTGATCCATTAACACAAAGGCTTTCCAAAGGTCTTACACGTGAAAGAACAGCTCAGCTTATGAGCGAAGAGTACGAGCGCCGGTATCCGGGGCAAAGCAATCATTATTCCGCCGACATGATTTTACGGATGGAAAACGATCCCGACTCGATGACTCGTTTAGACGAAAAAATCTGGAACGCAGTATTTGGCAATTCGATCTCGCAAGACAGCGATGACAAGCTCGTCATTCCCGAAACTAAAGACAACTTTGAGCCGCTGTTAAGGCTTGCAGATGAACTAAACGGTTTTGCAGACTATCGTAACGGTTTTGATCAATGTCTTGATGCCGGCACCGAAGAAGAGGTCAGACTCCTGTCCCAAAGAGTGCGGCGCAAGGTCAAGATCAAATTCATAGGTCATCCGGACAGCGGGAAAACATCTCTTATCGCCGCGCTTATCGGTGAAGACGGCAAGCATTTGCCAGTCGGATGGACGCCTGAGACAAGCTGTGTCTGCTGCATCAAATCCGTTGCAGACAGACCGGCATGGGCGGGCAATGACCGTGTCATCGTTTTCAATTCCGTAAACGTCAAAACGTCGGAACATGAAAGCGAAAAGCCGAAATCAATAGACGAATTGATTGATGCCTGCAGCAGAGGAGATGAAGAGTTCAGAAGCCGGTGCATCGTAAAGAGTGGAGGATGGGATATTTTAGCCGACTATACGTCTCACAGCAGGCGCGAAGAGCTTGGTATCGATGATATCACGGATGATGCTGACGCGATTGTTGCCTATTCAGACGCGAGTTTGCTGAAAAACTGCGACATCGTCGATCTTCCCGGATACAACCCGCACGGCACGTCGAAGCTCGGTGGAGAAGAGGAGTTTGATTCCAACGATTCAATGCTTGCCGTAAACGAGATGCGGAACGCAGACGCGATCGTCATCATGTGCAATGCAGGCAACTTCTTGTACGGTGACAATGGTGACATGGCATACACCGCCATCACGTCTCTTCCGACATTTACCGAAAAAGAAGATATGAAACCGATGGCAAACCTGTTTGTCCTTGCTTCTCATGCGAAAAACGTCCCTAATAACGAGGATAACGATTATACCGAGGACAACAAAGATCTGCAAAAGATTTTGCAGAAGGGGTCGCATTCGCTCTGGGAGAGGGTCAAGGGGCATCCGTCACTGATGAAAGCGGGATACACCGAAAGCGATTTCAGGGCGCGTTTCTTTACATCAGACATAACTTCAAACAAACTTTCACAAAGGTTTATTGCAGATTTTTGCAGCTTCTCGGAAAAGCTTCCGGTCGTTCAGCTTAAGCGAAGCATTGATATGGTAAGCGGTTTTTTTACGGGAAAGCATCTGGCGGCAAAGAATGAACTTGAAGCTTTGAACAATGTGTCCTCGTCACTGACAGCCCTTGATCTCAATGCGCACACGCATTCTTCGGAAAAGATCACGGAAGAAGCAAACGAAATACTCGAGTTCATAGAACAGCTTCGAAATGAATCTATATCGGAAACGAAGGAGGTTTATAACAGGGTAATCAACAAAGATCACATCGTTGAGATTATCGAAGACAAAAAATATCACAAGAACAAGCGCGATATCGGGGAGCTTCTGAACGATCTGTCAGCAGAATTGAACAACGGAGTCATGGGAATTTTGAATGAAAAGGGAGCTATGTTCAGTGAAAGGATCGATGACTTCACAGAAAAAACGGACAGCGACTTTTCAAAGACATTCTCCGGGGAATTCAACTTTTCGTTCGATGCAAAAAGAGCATTTGCGGGCGGCGTAGCCGGTGCGGCGGTTTTGGGAGCGCTCGCGATATGGGCAGCCGCATGCGGAAACCTCGGCGGTTATATCATAATCGCACAGGTAGTCGGTCTGCTTGCGTCCATCGGGATCCATGTCGGAGGAACGGCAGCGGCCATCTCGGCGGTCTCTGCTATCGGAGGTCCTGTGACCATTGCGATCGGATTGGCTGTTGCGGCGGCTTTGACGTTGTTCCTCGCTTTGGGAGGAACATGGAAACGGTCAATAGGAAATAAGATCGTCAAGCAATATGAAAAAGCAGACGCTCTCGGCACATACCTGAAGTCCGTCAACAAATTTTGGGATGACACAAAAGAGGCGTTTATCCTAGGGTGCGACAATATTGTTAAAGAATGGGACGAAACCTCTGAAAAAATTCGCACGCTTATTGAAAATAAAAACAATGAGCGCGAGGCACGTATCGAATTCCTTAAGAAGTCGATCGAGTACCTGGAATATATGGGAAAAACTGCGCGATTTTTGATGTTCCTGTAAAGCCTTTTGCAATGTAAACTATTGCCTTGAAGGATCGGCAGCAACAGCGTATAACCAAGAGGCCCGATCTGCCGGGCAATATAGACCGTCCCTGAAAAGTTCTGAAAGACCAACTATTAAAAGTCAACCCCTACGTGAAAAATATTTTTCACATAGGGGTTGATGGAAACGCAAGCAAGCCAAAAAAGCCCGTCGTTCGGCGGGCGAAACACGAACGAAAAATCAGCGTTTGATGTACGGGCGGTTATCTTTTAAAATAGCAAAAATGATGTAGCAGAGCTTGCGTTCAACAGCACCGATAGCGGTTTTATGATGCTTGCCTTCGGCAATCTTCTTTTTGTAGAACGCGGAAAGTTCAGTATCGTTGAAAGCAGCTACAGTCGCAGCTTGAAAAAGCGCTTTTCTTAAGTATGGGGAACCGCGCTTGCTCATTCTGTTGTTAGTAGAAGCAAATTCTCCAGACTGCGAAACAGAGGCATCAATGCCGGCGTAGGCAACGATTTTTGACGGACTGTCGAAACGACTGATGTCGCCGAGTTCGCCAAGTATTACCGCACCTGTGATTTTGCCAATGCCGGGGATCGTAGTGATCGGAGAATCCAAATCATCCATAACACGCTTGATCTCGTTCTCCGTGTCCTTGACCTGTGACTCGATAAATTTCATCTGTTCGATCATCATACGTAGCTGAAAAGTGAAGCTGTCACGGCAAAAGGTTACGCCAAAGGAATTAGCGGCAAGCTCAGAGAGATTTCGTGCGGTATCTGCATTGATCTTCTTGCGGCTAAGATCTGCAAGCAACCGTGCCAATGTGTCAACAGAAACATTTTCAAAGTCCGCAGGACTTGAGAATTGAAGAAGTATTTCCTTTGAGGTCTTGCCGAAAATGTCTGAGAATACGCTTTGATATTCAGGAAATACTTGATCGAGGACACACACGACCTTGCGTTTTAAATCTCCGATAGAGTCGATCAGATAGCTGCGGAAACGTGTCAGATTCTTCAAGGTAAGGTATGATTCATCCGATAACTGTGTTTCGATAAAATCACCATACCGGATAAGGTCGGCAATCAGCTGGGAATCAATGATATCGGTCTTGCGCTTGCGTATTTCTACACCTTTCCTCCAGCCGTCCGTCTGAATCGGGTTGATGACATGTATCTTGTAGCTTTTGTCATGAAGATATGAATAGACGGACAGCCAGTAATGTCCCGTCGCTTCCATGCCGATCTCCAGTTCGTCATGGACTGCTCCGAACTCTTCAAGCTGTCTGAGCAGGCTTTCGCCGCCCTCGACGGTGTTTGAGAAAGAGAACGCTTTGAAAACGACTTTGCCGTCGCTGTTCAACATGGATGCTACATGTGTGTTTTTTCCGATGTCGATGCCAAGATAAAACATATCCTACCTCTTCTTTCTGTCGGAGAATGTTTTCCTCTTGGCCGACAAGCGCCACAACCTTGTGGTAGATTCGAAGCGATGCTTAATCCTTCATCCAACTCATTCGCAGCCTGCCTGCAGGCAAGAGGCGCCACTCTTTCATTTACGAGACTTTCTCTCAGGGGGGGGGCGGCGCCACTCTTCCAACAGGTCAATTATACCTCACCTGAGGCACATTGAGCAAGGTTATTTCAGGTTTATAGGTTACCTTCAACAACCTAAATACATTATACAAGGAGGGGGGTGTGGGGGAGGAAAACTCTATAGAAGAGTTTTCCTCCCCCACGTAATCGCATTATCTTACAGCGCCTTCGTCTCGACCTCGGTTTTGGCGGCGGAGATGAAGTCGTCGAGCGACATCACTATCGCCTTGTTCTCTTCCTTGCGGGAACGGACGGAGACGGTGCCGTTTTCGCGTTCGCGGTCGCCGACAACGAGGACATACGGTATCTTCTGAAGCTGCGACTCGCGGATCTTATATCCTATCTTCTCGTTTCTGTCATCGAATTCGACCCTGAATCCTGCCTCGTTGAGCTTTTCGTAGACCTCGCGCGCGTAGTCGTTGATGTCGGTGCGGATAGCCGTTACCGTCATCTGCACGGGTGCGAGCCAGAGCGGGAACGCGCCCGCAAAATGCTCGGTCAGAATGCCGATAAAGCGCTCTATCGAGCCGAAAACGACGCGGTGTATCATTACGGGGCGGTGCTTTTCGTTGTCCGCGCCGACGTAGGTGAGATCAAATCTCTCCGGCAGGTTCATGTCAAGCTGTATCGTACCGCACTGCCACGTTCTGCCGATGCAGTCACGGAGGTGAAAGTCTATCTTCGGCCCGTAGAACGCGCCGTCGCCCTCGTTCACAACGTAGTCGACGCCGAGGTCGTCAAGCGCGCCGCGCAAACCATCCGTCGCCATTTCCCACATCTCGTCCGTGCCGATGGAATTTTCGGGGCGCGTCGAAAGCTCGACATGATATGTGAAACCGAACAGCTTGTAGACGCGGTCGATCAGGCTGTAAACGCCCTTTATCTCGTCCCTTATCTGATCGGGACGCATGAAGATGTGTGCGTCGTCCTGCGTGAAGCAGCGCACGCGCATCAACCCGTGAAGCGCGCCCGACAGCTCGTGACGGTGGACAAGTCCGAGCTCGCCGCAGCGGACGGGGAGCTCCTTATAGCTCCATATCTTGCGCTTGAAGACGAGCATTCCGCCCGGGCAGTTCATCGGCTTGATCGCGAAATCCCTGTCGTCGATCTTCGTCGTGTACATGTTGTCCTTATAGTGATCCCAATGCCCGGAGCGCTCCCAGAGCTCGCGGGAGAGCATTATCGGCGTCTTGATCTCTTCATATCCCGCGCGCCTGTGCTCCTCGCGCCAGAAATCCTCAAGCAGGTTGCGGAGCACCATGCCCTTCGGCAGGAAGAACGGGAAACCGGGTCCCTCGTCGTAGATGTCAAAAAGGTCGAGGTCGTGGCCGAGCTTTCTGTGGTCGCGGCGCTTTGCCTCCTCGAGCATGTTCATGTACTCGGACAGAAGCGTCTTGTTCGGGAACGCAACACCGTATATGCGGCGCAGCATCTTGTTCTTCGAGTCGCCCTCCCAGTACGCGCCCGTCAGCGAGGTCAGCTTGAACGCGCGGACGGCGCCGGTCGAGAAGAGGTGCGGCCCCGCGCAGAGGTCGACGAACTCGCCCTGGCGGTAGAATGATATCTCCTCGCCCTCCGGGACGCGCGCTATAAGCGCGACTTTATAGGGCTCGCCGCGCTCTTCCATGAATTTCACCGCCTCGTCTCTCGGCAACGTGAACCGTTCGAGCCTGTAATTCTCGTTCACGATCTTCTGCATCTCCGCCTCTATCTTCGGCAAATCTTCCTGCGTGAACGGCTCGTCGCGGTCAATATCGTAGTAGAATCCCGTTTCGATCGCGGGACCTATCGTCAGCTTTGACTCGGGATAAAGGCGCTTGATCGCCTGCGCCATTATGTGGCTCGCCGTATGGAAAAAAGCGTGCTTCCCTTCTGGGTCGTCAAACGTGCAGAGCTTGACCTCGCAGTCGCCGGTCAGCTGATGCGTCAGGTCGACCGTCTCCCCGTCCAGCACGGCGGCAATGACCTCGCGCGAGATCAGACCGGCTTCCTTCGCGGCGTCAAATACAGATATCGGGGACTCCCCTTCGTATTCGCCGCCTCCGACAAACTTAACTTTGAACATTTTTGTGTCTCCTTTTTCCTGTTCAATTATATTTTCCCGGGATAAAACAAAAACGACAGAAAATACCGTAGATCGGCATTTCCTGTCGGGGTGCGTCTTGAGTAACGCACGGTTCCACCCGCGCTTTTCACTTTAAAGGTATTCTGATAAAAGGCGAAAGGAAATGTGACGCCCTGCCGCCTGACTTACAAAGAGGGCGGTATCCGGGAAAAGACTTCGGCGGCGCGGTTCCAGCGGCGCGGCAAATGCCGCGCCCCGCGCGTTCTCTGCTGCCGGTCAAATAGCCGGACGTGTTCCTCTTTTAATTTTTTAAGCGCTGTGCTTTTAAGTGTTCTGCTTCCGCGCTGCTCTATTAAGTACCGCGCTTTTAAACGCTGTGCCTTCGAGTGCTGCGCTTTCAAGTGCGGCGCTTTTAAACGCTGCGCTTTTAAGCGCCTTGATTCCGCGCCCCTGTTACGTGTGGACGGACGCCGCTCCGCGCTTTCTGCGGTTGTACTCCGAGTGCGGATTCACAAGCTCGCGCCAGTCGAGGTCGCCGCGCTCGAGCGCGTGAACAATGACCTCCGCTGTGGCGATGTTCGTCGCGAACGGGACGTTGTGCACGTCGCACATGCGAAGCAGATTATATTCCGCCTCATCGAATTCGGGCTTCGGATTCGTCGAGCGGAAGTAGAGCAGAACGTCGATCTCGTCGCACGCTATGCGCGACGTGATCTGCTGATCTCCCCCGTGACTTCCCGGAAGGAAAGTCTCGACCGTGAGCCCCGTCGCCTCGGAAAGGACGGTGGCGGTTTTCGCGGTTGCGCACAGATTATGCTTCGAGAGCGTTCCGCAATATGCGATGCAGAACTGGATCATGAGTTCTTTTCTCGTGTCGTCAGCGATGATTGCTATTTCCATATATTTGTAATGACCCTTTCTGCGGAACCGATGATCCCGCGTCGTGGCGGCACTCTAAATATTGATATGAATAAACAAGTTACTATAAAAATGAAACAAGGTATCAATATGAATATATAAAATGCGTCTCCCTTTTTCTCCTGCTGTAATAATTATATCGCGATCTGGTTCTCGCTTACGTCAGCCTGGCGCGGGCGGGAGGAGATCAGCCGGCGCTTGCCGCGGACGTGCATCCCGTCAAAGAGCGGAACGTCCGCGCCGCGCAGGCGCATGGCAATATTGTAAAACGCACGCGGGCACACAGATTCTTCTACTGCCGCCGCCGGCATGCCGAGCTCCTGACCGCGTCTCATCGCCACGTCATAGGGAATGACTCCCAGAAGCGGGACGCGCGTCTCATCTATCAGCTCCGTGATCGGTGAGGCGTCCTTATATGTGAACTCGTTGATTATAAGGCGCAGATTTTTTACTCCGTGATGCGAGAGCTCTGCCCCCGTTCTTTCCGCTGCGCGAATCGCGGGAGTTGACATTGTTGATACGATTATTGCGTCGTATACGACATCGCGGTACATGGCGAGCGGGAAATCTATCCCGCCGGAAGTATCGACAATAAGACAGTCAGCACCGACCGCGTCTGCGCACCGAACGGCGGCGCGCGCCGCCCGTGAGGGGTCGATCACCTCCCCCGAGGGCGGGGTCGTACAATAATAGAGAAGCTCACAGCGCGGGTCGCGCAGGATCGCCTCATCTGGCATGACCCTCTCTTCCGCAACGTCGGAAAGATCGAACATCCCGACGCCTTCATAACCGAGCATCAGGTCGGCGGTGCGGTTTTTGGTGTCGCAGTCGGCAAGAAGAACAGTGTCGCCGGTCAGCGCCATCGCGAACGCAAGATTCACGGCGACGGTTGATTTTCCGACGCCTCCCTTGCACGATGTTATCAGATAAACGCTTCTGTCCGCTCGCATAAACGGCTCCTCCGGACAATACGGCACTGTACAATGTGATTGTAACACAAAACGTCCGGCTTGTCAACAAATATAATGTACATTCTGATGAATTTTACACTTATTTTTTGGCGCGCGGGAAAATTTTTGTTGTATTCGGCGGCGGTATATTGTATAATGAGCGTATGGAGACTACACCCTGCCGGGAGATGGAGGTCGTACATATGATCGGAGTTTTTGACAGCGGTCTTGGCGGGTTGACAGCGCTCTGCGAGCTTGCGGAGCTCATGCCGGGCGAGGACTTCGTATATTTCGGCGACACCGGACGCGTTCCGTACGGTTCGAAGTCGGCGGACACCATAATCAGATATTCGGAAGAGATCATGCGCTTCCTGCTCGGATTCGGGATCAGGGCTGCGCTCGTCGCGTGCGGCACCGCCTCGTCCGCGGCGCTGCCGACGCTGCGCCGGAAATTCGCGCTCCCGATCTTCGGCGTCATAGACGCGGCGGCCGAGGCCGCCGTCCGGACGACGAAAAACGGGCGTGTCGGCGTCATCGGCACCTCTACGACGATCAGGCTCGGCGCATTCGCGCAGAAAATAAACGAACTTGACCCAAAAATCGAGGTCAGCTCCGTCGCGTGCCCGCTGTTCGTTCACCTGGTCGAGGATGGGTTTACCGCCCCCGGCGACCCCGTGACGCTCGCCGCCGCGGAGCGGTATTTGTCCCCGCTGCGGACGGCGGGAATAGACACGCTCGTGCTCGGCTGCACACATTATCCGATAATCAGCGGCGCTATCGCCGCGGCGCTGCCCGGCGTCACGCTCATCAGCAGCGGCAAGGCCGCCGCAGACATGCTCGCCTCGGCGCTGAAAGAGGACATCTCGCCGGGCAAAAAGGGCACTATACGCTGCTTTGTCAGCGACACGCCGGAGAGCTTTGAATCCGCGGCGCGCGTATTTATGGGAGATATTCCGCTCGGCAGCGCCGAGTTTGTAGACATAAGCAAATACTGACAAGTTAAGGAAGCACAAATGTCATGAACACCGAAAAGAAAGTCGGATATGCCGTAGTCGGCCTCGGGATAGGCCGCGCACACATGGACGCCGCGGCAGCGTCGGAGAGGGCTGACCTTGTCGCCGTCTGTGACCTGATCGAAAAAAAACTCGACGCAGCGAAGAAAAAATATCCATACGTCAGAACGTATACAGATTTTGACGAGATGATCAAATCTCCCGACATCGACATCGTCAGCATATGTCTGCCGAGCGCGATGCACGCCGAGTACGCGGTCCGCGCGATGAGGGCGGGCAAGCACGTTCTGATCGAGAAGCCCGTAGATATAACGGTCGAAAGCGCGATGAAGATCGAAGAGGAAAGAGCGCGTACCGGGCTCGTCGCCGGGGTCGTTCATCAGAACAGGTACAACGTCCCGATGGCGCCGATGAAAGCGGCCGTTGACGAGGGGAGGCTCGGCAGCCTCATTCTCGGCACGTTCGCGGTCAAATGGTACCGCGAACAGAGCTACTACGACGGCAGCTGGCACGGCACGTGGGAGCAGGACGGCGGCGGCTCGCTGATGAATCAGGCGGTGCACACAGTCGACTTAATGCAGTGGCTGATGGGTGAGGTCGAATCAGTTAACTCCGTCATGGGCATATACAACCACAAAATCGACACCGAAGACTTGACCGTGTCGACGGTAAAATTCAAGAGCGGCGCCGTCGCCTCGTTCATCTCAACGACGTGCGCATATCCCGGGATCTCAACCGACATCTGCCTTTACGGCTCACGCGGCACGATCGAGGTCGACGCCGACATACTTAAGACATGGAAGCTCGCCGACTCCGACGACGAGGACGCGGAGGAAGAGGAGATGCTTAAAAAATACGGCCGCGGCAACGGCGGCTCCCCGGATGTAATAACCGGGCACCGCGCCGTCGTCGAGGACATAATATCAGCCGTGCTCGACGGTCACGAGCCGCGCATCACGCCGCTCGAGGCGATGAAGAGCGTCCGCATAGTCGAGGCGATATACGAGTCCGCAAGGACGGGCAAAAGCGTCAGGGTCTGATGAATAAAGGATTAGTCTCGGTAACGTTCCGCTCAAAGAGCCGGGGCGAGATCGTATCTCTCGCCGTCCGTGCGGGGCTTTCCGAAATAGAATGGGGCGGCGACATACACGTGCCGCACGGCGACATTCCGGCAGCCGGGGATGCGACGAAACTCTGCCATGACAATGCGCTCGCCGCGCGCTCTTACGGCTCATATTATAAACTTGCCTCCGATTTTGCCCCCGTCGCCGCAACGGCTTCGGCGCTCGGCGCGGACTCCGTCCGCATTTGGGCAGGCGTCAAAGGCTCACGCGACACGGATGTCGTGATATACAGCGCGATAATGGACAAGCTTCGCCGCGACGCCGACGACGCTGCCGCGTTCGGACTAACGCTCACGTTCGAATACCACCCGAATACGCTCACGGACAATTCTGCAAGCGCGCTTCGGCTGCTCTCCGACTGCGGGCGCGATAACGTACGCCTGCACTGGCAGCCGAATCAGTATAAGGACGCGGATCAAAACGCCGCCGAGCTTCACCGCGTCGCGCCGTTTGTCGATTTTGTGCACGTCTTTTCGTGGGAGGGCGAGCGGCGGCTGCCGCTGGCGGCGCACGCTGACGATTGGAAGCGGTACTTTGACGTGCTTTTGACATTCGGCTCGCCGCGTGCGGCGCTGCTTGAATTTCTGCCGTCCGAAACGGAGTCCGACCTTCTGCGCGACGCGGAGGCGCTTCGTACCATGACCGAATAAACAAAATATCAAAGAAAGGGTTCCGGTGAAAAGTCATGTCCGGGAAATACAAATTTACCTGCGGCAGTCCTGACGAGCTTCTGGCAACGGCGGCGGAGGTCGGCGTCAACATTCCCGTATCGCACGACACAGATATACTCGCGCGACCCGTAAAAATTCGCTCCGTTGAAGCGAAGAACAGCCTCGCCGTACATCCGATGGAGGGCTTTGACGGCACGCCCGAAGGCGCTCCCGACGAGCTCACCTTCAGGCGCTATGACCGCTTTGCCTCCGGCGGCGCCGGTCTTTTCTGGTTCGAGGCGACAGCCGTCTGTCCCGAAGGACGTTCCTCGCGCCGCCAACTGTGGATAAACGACGGCAATCTGGACGTTTACAAGCGCATCGTCGAGCAGATACATGAAAAATCGGGCGGCGCGCCCGTCATCTGCCAGCTGACGCATTCGGGCAGATTTTCAAAGCCCGACAATACTCCCGTGCCGATAATCGCATACCATAACCCGTACCTGAACGAAAAATTCAATATCCCCGCCGACTATCCGACCGCGACCGACGACTACCTTGACAGCCTGCACGACTCCTACATGAACGCCGCCGCGCTCGCGAAAAAAGCGGGATTTGACGGGATCGACATAAAATCGTGCCACCGCTATTTGATGTCGGAGCTGCTGTCCGCGTACACGCGCCCTGGGAAATACGGCGGCTCGTTTGAAAACCGCACACGCCTTTTGCGCGATGTCGTTGCCGACGCCGCCTCCGTTTACGGCTCGGACGATTTTCTCATCTGCACCCGAATGAGCGTCTCCGACTGCATCCCGTATCCTTACGGGTTCTGCACGACCGAGGCGGGAGATGTCGATCTGACAGAAGCTTACCGCCTGCTCTCCGAGCTGCACGGCTCCGGGCTGTCGCTCCTGAACGTCTCGATGGGGACACCTTACTACAACCCGCACGTGAACCGACCCTACGACAGCGGCGGCTACGAGCCGCCGGAGCACCCGCTCACGGGCGTTGAACGCATGATAAAGACGGCGGCGAATATCAAATCCGCGCTTCCGACGCTCTTTGTGATCGGGACCGGATATTCATATCTGAGAGCGTCGTCCCCGTACGCCGCCGCCGGCGTCCTAAAGTCAGGCGGCGCCGACCTTATAGGTTTCGGCAGGATGGCGTTTGCGTATCCTGATTTCGCGCGCGACATGATAAACGGCAGCTTTGACCGGAAGAAAACGTGCATCGGCTGCGGCAGCTGCGTTCAGCTTATGCGCCGCTGCGCGACGGCGGGCTGTCCCGTCCGCGACAGGCTTTATGCGCCTATATTCGTTGAAAACTGCGGCGGCAAGCCGACTTTGTTCTGACGCGGAGGCTAACACATTATGGAAACTAAATCTCACGTTCTCGTAACCGGCGGCGCGCGCGGGATAGGCGCCGCAATCTCGCTTCTTCTGGCGGAGCACGGCTTTGATGTCGCCGCGGTCGGGACGCGGAAGGAGTCCGCAGTCTCGGATTTTCTGTCAAAGCTGACCGCCCTCTCCCCCGACAGCTTCTACATCGAAGGAGACATTTCATCGGGAGAGGACAGACGCCGCATCGTCGACACGTTCTATGACCGCTTCGGCACGCTTGAGATCCTCGTCAACAACGCCGGCGTCGCGCCGAACGTGCGCGCCGATCTGCTTGAGATGACGGAGGAAAGCTTCGACCGCGTGCTCGGGATCAATCTGCGCGGCGCGTTCTTTCTCACTCAGTATGCGGCGTCGCGCATGATATCAGACCCGCAGACAGACTTACCGCGCATGATAATAACGACGACGAGCATTTCCGCCGAGACATCGAGCACGAACCGCGGCGAATACTGCATCTCAAAGGCGGGGCTTTCGATGGCGGTAAAGCTGTTTGCCGACCGCCTTGCCCCATACGGCATAAATTCATACGAGATCAGACCGGGCATAATAGAAACGGATATGACCGCCGGCGTCAAGGACAAATACGAGGCGAAGATCGCCTCCGGGCTGCTCCCGATCGCCAGGATGGGGAAGCCCGAGGATGTTGCAAGAGCCGTCTACGCGCTTGCCCGCGGCGACCTTCGCTATACGACAGGCGCGGTCATCAACGTCGACGGCGGATTCACACTGAGCAGGCTCTGAAATATAGATATTCCTCTGCCAACGGCAGGGATCACGAAAAAAGTTTTGAAAGGAATGCGTTTCCCAAAGAAATGAAGACAACACCTGTAAAGGGAACAAACGACTATCTGCCCGCCGAGGCGGCGCTGCGCGACAAGCTTCAGGCGGCAATACTTGACGTATACAAAAATCACGGGTTCGAGCACATCATCACGCCCGCGATGGAGGACGCCGAAAACCTCGACAAGAGCGACGGCGGCGACAACCTCAACCTCATATTCAAAATCCTCAAGCGCGGCGAAAAGCTTGAGCGCGCGCTCGCCGACGGCGGCGAGCTTTCCGACATGGGGCTCCGCTATGACCTGACGCTCCCGCTCTGCCGGTATTATGCCGCGAACCGCGCCAATCTCCCCTCTCCCGCAAAGCTCATACAGTGCGACCGCGTCTGGCGCGCTGAACGCCCGCAGAAGGGGCGGCTGCGCGAATTCATGCAGTGCGACATTGACATAATCGGCTCGTCCTCACCCGACTGCGAGGTCGAACTCATCACCACGACGGCGTGCGCGCTGTCCGCGATCGGGATCGGCAATTTCCGCGTCAGAGTCAACGACCGCGCGCTTCTGCGCGGGGTTTTGCTGCGTGCCGGATTCCCCGCCGAGTCGCTTGACACCGTATGCGTCAGCTTCGACAAGCTTGACAAGATCGGCGCTGACGGCGTCGTCGCGGAGCTGACGGAAAAATGCTTCGAGCCCGCCGTCATCGAAAATTTTAAGTCATTCCTCGCCGCGTGCCCGATCGACATTGACCGCATAGGCGAGTTCACCGACGACGAAACGGCGGCAAAGCGGCTTTCAGACATAATCGCCTCCGCGCGCGCTCTGTCGGACGGCAAATACGACATAGTGTTCGACATTTCGCTCGTCCGCGGTCAGGGCTACTACACGGGCGCCGTTTTCGAGATCGAAAGCGTTGATTTTCACGGCGCTATATGCGGCGGCGGCAGATACGACAACCTGATCGGCAAATTCACCGGCGAACCGACGCCCGCCGTCGGCTTTTCGATCGGATTTGAGCGAATTTTCAGCATCCTCTCCGGCGCGGCCGTCAAAGACTCCTCGGCGCGCGTCGCCGTGCTCTATGACGAAGGCGACTTCATCCGCGCGGAAAAACGCGCCCGCGAGCTGCGCGCCGACTACGATGTCGCCATTTACGAGCGGGCGAAGAAAATGGGCAAACAGCTCGCCCGCCTTGAGGAGCGCGGCTTCGTCGGTTACTCCCTGCCGGACGGCGAGCTCCGCATATTCGGGCAGTGAGCTCCCCGCGCACCGAAAAATCCGGACGCGAAAGAAAATATAGCCGCCACCCGGTCAGATTCTGCGCCGCATCGTCTTGCGGCGGCAGTGACAGCTTCACCGTCGGGGAAAGAAGGTTTCCCCGCGCGGCGGGCAGCGGCTTTGACGGAAAGTTCGGGTGCGGGAATGGGGTCAAGGGCATCATATGGTAAATAAAAAGGTCATCAAAACCGACGTATACACGGCGGTAAAGGTCATGACTGCGATCCTCGTCGTTGCCGGCCACGTCGCCGTCATGTACACGAGCGACGGGGCGATCCCCGTGCTCGGCGCGTCCCGCGCGCTCGCCGCCGTGACGAGGATCATATACCGCTTCCACATGCCGCTTTTCTTTTTCATATCCGGCTGTGTGTACGCGCATAACGCCGCCACCGGGAAATATTCCCGCCCGCTCCCGTTTATAAAGAAAAAGGCACGGCGCCTCATGGTTCCGTATTTTGCGGTCGGCGTTCTTGTTGTCGCCCCCGTCATGGAGCTGCTCGGGCTGACGGAGCAGAATTATTTCGTCTACTGTCTTGACGGCATCGTCCTCTCGCGCAATTCGCGCCATCTCTGGTTTTTGTTCGCGCTGTTCCTGATATTCGTCCTTGCCGCCGCCTTAAAACCGTTTATTGAAAAAACGCCCGTCGGCGTCTTTGCCGCGGCGCTCGTGCTCCACATCGGCGCGAAGCATGCGCATGTGTGGCTGCCCGATGTATTTCAGATTTATAACGCGTGCGTGTATGCCGTTTTCTTTTTCGGCGGCGCGCTTGCGGACAGATTCATGTCGGCGCTTCTGCGGTTTTTCGAAAAGCGCATCGCCGCGTCGTCCGCCATCGGCTTAATATCCGCCGCGCTCCTGCTTTTGCCGTTCGATATCGGCTCCGATCTCATATTCGCCGCGGCGGGAACGTTTGTATCGCTCTTTCTCGCATACGAAATCTGCCGCATAAAGCCGCTCACGGACTCGCGCGTCTATAAGCTCGCCGCCCGCGACACGTTTGGGCTATACTTATTTCATCCGATGATAAATTATGTTATATTTTGGCAGTTTCGTGAAAGCGCGCTGTCGCCGTACATCATCAGCGCTGTTGCGTTCACGGTGTCGACGTTCGCCGCCCTCGCCACGACCGAAATCCTGCGCGCCTGCCGAAGCTTTATCGTCAAAGGCAAAAAAGGAAAAGTTTAACGGATGACGGGGAGGTGAAATTTTCATTTTTCGGGTGGTCGCGGAATCAAAAAAATATTCAAAAATTTTGTTGACAAACACGCCGGGGTGTGATATAATAGCACTCGCCGCAATAAAAACGGCATCTATGCTGGTGTGGCTCAATGGCAGAGCAGCTGATTTGTAATCAGCAGGTTGTTGGTTCGACTCCGATCACCAGCTTCGCAGCTGACGATATGAAGCTGCAAACTAAATAAGGGGGAATTCCCGAGCGGCCAAAGGGGGCAGACTGTAAATCTGTTGTGCTTTCACTTCGGTGGTCCGAATCCACCTTCCCCCAATAAAAACAGCAGAGGCGAAGCCTCTGCTGTTTTTATTGGGCAACGTTGCTTGAGAGCGCTTTTTTCGAAGAAAAAAGCGCCGTGGTCAACGAGTCCGCCTTTTTCAGTAAAATAACTCTGCTTTTTCGGCAGATCGAAAAAGAGAGGATCGTGTCCCCTCTTTTCGTTTTAGATTTAATTGATTTTGATCTCGCAGGCTTATATAAAAATTTTATCAAGCCCTTAATATGCGATGCCCTGCCAGAGCATGGCGTCGGCGACTTTTTTGAAGCCGGCGATGTTGGCGCCCGCGACGAGGTTGCCCGCCATGCCGTATTCGGCTGCTGCATCCTTGGCCGCGGCATATATGTTCCTCATTATGCCGTGAAGCTTTTCGTCAACTTCTTCGGCGGTCCAGGGCAGACGTATTGAGTTCTGCGTCATTTCAAGTCCGCTCGTGGCGACGCCGCCGGCGTTAGACGCCTTTGCGGGCGCAAATGCCACGCCGTTTGCAAGGAAGCACTCGACCGCCTCCGGCGTTGACGGCATGTTGGCGCCTTCGGCAACCGCGAAGCATCCGTTCTTCACAAGCGTCTTCGCGTCCTCGCCGTCGATCTCGTTCTGCGTCGCGCACGGGAGCGCGATGTCGCACGGGATCGTCCATATGCCGCGCGAACCTTCCGTATATGTGCTGCCCGGAACGCGCTTCGTGTATTCGCTGATGCGGCCGCGCTCAACTTCCTTGATCTGCTTGACAACGTCGAGCTTTATTCCTTTCGGATCGTAAATGTATCCGTTCGTATCGCTCATCGCGACAACGTGACCGCCCATCTGCTGCGCCTTTTCGCACGCATATATCGCAACGTTTCCGGAAGCCGAGATCACGATCGTCTTGCCGTCTATGCCGAGCCCGCGGTCCTTCAGCATTTCGTCAAGGAAATAGAGGAGCCCGTATCCCGTCGCAGGAACTCTGATCTGAGAGCCGCCCGAAACGATCGCCTTGCCGGTGAGCACGCCCTCAAACCGATTCGTGAGGCGCTTGTACTGACCGAACAGGTATCCGATCTCGCGGCCGCCGACGCCCTTATCGCCCGCCGGAACGTCCGTATCGGGGCCGATGTGGCGGTAAAGCTCCGTCATGAAGCTCTGGCAGAAGCGCATGATCTCGCCTTCGCTCTTGCCCTTCGGGTCAAAATCGGAGCCGCCCTTGCCGCCGCCCATCGGCAGCGTCGTGAGCGAATTTTTGAATATCTGCTCAAATCCGAGGAATTTGATGACGGAAGCCGACACTTCCTTATTGAACCGGAGGCCTCCCTTGTAAGGGCCGAGGGCTGAGTTGAACTGGACGCGGTACCCGCGGTTCACCCTGACGTTTCCCTCGTCGTCGACCCAGCTCACCCTGAACTGCACGAAGCGCTCAGGCTCGACGATGCGGCTGAAAATGCCCGCCTTTACGTATTCGGGATGCGCGTCCGCAACGGGGGACAGAGACTCAAAAACCTCAGCCACTGCCTGTAAAAATTCAGGCTCGCCCGCGTTTCTTGCGGCAAGCTCGCCGTAAACCTCCGAAAGATGCTTGTTCTTGATTTCCATATGTATTTTCCTTTGCCGGTGATATGCGTTTTTATTATATTACATTCAGCCCGACATTGCAAGAATTTTTTGATCGAAATTCATCTCCCGTTTTTCAGAGCCCCACATACAAGGATAGGGAGCTCCGCTTCCCGGAGCTCCCGTCCTTTATATCTTTGAACATTTCGTTCAAAGATACTTTTTCATACGCTCGATATTCTGATTTTCAAAATCCACGAGCTCCGAGCACAGCTTATATGCCTCGGTAGGCTCGGATATACGCGTCTGGCCGTGTGTTGCCTCGTTCTGCGAGCGCGTTATCGAAACAATGCCCGCTCCGCTTCCCCTTATCACAAGCTCCGCTATATGAGATGGGGTCGAATTAAACATCGTTTCAGCGGCTATACCCGACTTTGCAGCGAACACCTTGGATTTCTTCTCTTCTTCCGGCGTGACGTGCTCCGACTCGAGCCCGCGTTTTGCGCGCTCCGCGAAGCTGCCGTATCCGTTCATCTGGGTCACCATGTCGGCTTTGAGCTGTTCGTTTTCGACCTTTGGCATAAGCGCCAGTATCGACTCCGTGCCCATCGTCGTGCTGCGGTAAACCTCACAGTACATTTCCTTATCGGATCTGTTCATCGCTCTGACTGCTGCTTTCAATTGTTTTCGCGGTCGATCGCCGCATTAGTATTTTGTGCGCGCTCACGCCCGCTTATGAGAGGTATATAATGGTCAGTTTTGAATTTTTTCAAATTAATTAGAGAAACTTTTGAACAATATTCTTGATCCGGTGATTGACAACGCGTGAATGAGGGAATAAAATGTATATGCAAATAAACATAATGTGAGGTACCCTATCATGCAGAACGAACACCGCCAAGGTGCGCGCGCCATAATAACAGAAATTCTCTCCATCGTGCTCGGCTCCGCCATTTACGGAATTGCGGTGGCGTTCTTTTTAGGGCCGTCCGGCACAGTCATGGGCGGCGCGACAGGTATTGCCACGACTATCAATATCCTTTTCCCGAATGTTTCGATAGGTCTGATGATCCTTGTCGTCAACATCCCGATCCTTCTGTTCGGACTTTTGTTTTACGGCTGGCGCATGCTGTGGCGCGTCGTCGTCGCCGTTTTAGTAACTTCGCTTGCGACGAATCTGACCGAGCTTTTCTCCGTATCGATGACGAGCGACCCGCTGCTCTGCGCCATTATGGGCGGCCTTCTGCTCGGAGCCGGCGGCGGGATACTGTTGGCGCGCGGCTACAACACGGGCGGCAGCGACCTTGCGGCGGTCATTATCAAGCAAAAGCTCATAAAGAGCGTCTCGACCGGAAGGATTCTGTTCGTCCTCGACCTTGTGATCATCACCGGCTCCGCCGTCCTCACCCGGAACTTCAACGCAATATTCTACTCAATCGTCTCGACATACGCGTATTCGTTCGCCCTCGACTACATCATCGACGGCAACAAGTCGGCGAAGATGACGCTCATAATATCAGACAAATTCGCCGAGATCGCGGACGAGATCACAACGGAGCTCGACCGCGGAGTCACGATCCTGCACGGCCTCGGCTGGTATTCGCACCGCGACAAGGACGTTATCCTCTGCGTATTCAAGCCGCACGAGCTATATAGGGCTAAAGTCATCGTCAAAAGCATTGACCCTGACGCCTTCATGATCCTCGCGGACGCAAAAGAGGTCATGGGCGAAGGATTTGACGCTCCCGACCTATAAAGAAAAAACAGATAAAATTGCATCCGGTCATTGTTTTTGCCGGGATAATGTGATAGAATATACGTCGGTTGCGAAAAAACAAAGCAAGGTACCCGAAAAAGGAGAGTTAATTCTATGTCCACACTTAAAGGCGCCGCCATTATAGGTCAGTCCGGCGGTCCCACATCCGTAATCAACGCAAGCGCTTACGGCGCTATAAAAACAGCTCTCGACTCCGATGTCATAACGCACGTTTACGGCGCGGAAAACGGCATTAAGGGAGTTCTTGAGGACAAGCTCATCGACATGGCGATGGAAGACCCGAAAGAGCTTGAGCTTTTGAAATTCACGCCCTCGAGCGCGCTCGGCTCCTGCCGTTACAAGCTCAAGGACCCCGATGTTGACGACACGGATTATCGCCGCATACTCGAAATATTCAAAAAATATGATGTCCGCTATTTCTTCTACAACGGCGGAAACGACAGCATGGACACATGCAACAAGATCAGCAAATACTGCCTCAAGAACGGCTACGAATGCCGCGTCATGGGCATCCCGAAGACGATAGACAACGACCTCGCGATCACCGACCATTGCCCCGGCTTCGCGTCCGCCGCAAAGTATATCGCCACCTCCGTCATGGAGGTCTACCGCGACGCCCGCGTCTATGACACAGGCATGGTGACCGTCATCGAGATCATGGGCAGAAACGCGGGATGGCTCACGGCAGCGTCTGCTCTCGCCGCACACAAGGGCAACGGCCCCGACCTCATCTATCTGCCCGAGGTCGATTTCGATCTTGACGAATTTGTCGCGAAGGTAAAGAGCGTTTATGAGAAGACCGGAAAGGTCATCGTCTGCGTCTCCGAGGGAATTCACGACAAGGACGGCAAATATATCGCCGAATACGGCTCCGATCTCGCGTCCCAGAAGGACAGCTTCGGTCACGCGCAGATGGGCGGCGTCGCCGCGTTCCTCGCGGGCGTCGTCAAGGAAGCGACCGGCGCAAAGGTCCGCGGGATCGAGCTTTCGCTGCTCCAGCGCTGCGCGGCTCACTCCGCTTCCCAGACAGATATCGACGAAAGCTTTATGTCCGGCAAGTGCGCAGTCGAATACGCCGTTGCAGGTCAGACGGACAAGATGGTGGGCTTCAAGCGTTCCTACGACGCGGACGGCCACTACGTCTGTGAGCCTGAGCTTATCGACCTCTCCCTCGTCGCCAACGCGGAGAAGAAGGTGCCGCTCGAATGGCTCAACGAAACTAAGGACGGCCTCAACGAGAAGTTCATCGAATACTGCCTGCCGCTCATTCAGGGCGAGACTGAAATGGTGAAGGAAGACGGGCTTCCGAGATTTGCAAATCTCAAAAAGGTCCGCGCCACCGTCTGAAATTAATATACTGATCCTTTTCTTCGGGGGGAGCGCCTGTGCGCTCCCCCCCGTTTTTCGCGGCGCGCCGCCCACGGTCGGTCATAACGCGGCGGGTGAAAACGTATAAATTAGGGAGGAAAAAGATAACCGGGAGATTTTTTATGCGCGCGGCAAAGCAGTATTTTTATAACGCTATGCTCATGACGGGGGCGGCGCTTCTGATGCGCGCCGTCTCCGTCGCGTTCAACGTCTTTGTAACGGGCAGGCTCGGCGCGGACGGAATGGGGCTTTTGACGCTCGTCTCCTCCGCCTACGGCTTCGCCGTGACGTTTGCCACATCCGGCATCTCGCTCGCCGTCACGCGCATGACGGCGGAAACTGTCCTGACGGCTCCCGCCGAGGTGCGGCGGCGCCGTCTTGACTACGTTATGCGCACTGCCGTTTGCTACTGCCTCTTCTTCGGCATCGTCGGCGGCTGCGTGCTCTTTTTCGGCGCCGACTACATTGGCGGCGTGCTGCTCGGAGACGCGCGCACGATCCGCTGCCTGAAGCTGCTCGCCTTCACGCTGCCGCCGACGGCGCTGACATCGGCGCTGTCCGGCTACTTCAACGCGTGCCGCCGCGTCTACAAAAACGCGCTCTCCGACTTCTGCGGGCAGGTGCTGAAGATCATGATAACGGCGGCGGGACTTTCGCTGTTTTTGCCGTCCGGGCTTGAATATTCGCTGATCGCCGTTGTCGGGGGCGGCGCTGTGGCTGAGGCGGCGTCATTTTTCGTGTCGTTTGCGCTTTACAAGGCCGACCGCAAAAGGCACGGCGACGGAAACGAGCCCGACGGAGGCGGCGGGCAGACGGAGCTGTCCGCCGACACAGCGTACAGCGCTGCGCGAAGCCTTTCAGGCGCGGCGCTGCCCGTCGCGTTTTCCTCTTATCTGCGCTCAGGGCTCGTGACGATAGAGCATATCCTGATCCCGAAGGCGCTGCGCGCCTACGGCTGCGGCTATAAAGAATCGCTCGCGTCATACGGAACGCTGCACGGCATGGTAATGCCTGTCATAATGTTCCCTTACGCGGTGATGGGGCCGTTTTCCTCGCTGCTCGTTCCGGAGCTTTCCGAATCGCGCGCGCGAGGGCAGCATATGCGCATACGACATATCGCCGATTCTGTCTTCCGCGCGACGTTAATTTTCGCCGTCGGCGTCTCGGGACTGATGATGACATTTTCGCGCGAGCTTGGCGTCACGCTTTACGGCAGCGTCGAGGCGGGGCGCTATATCAGGATAATAGCGCCCGTTATCCCCGTCATGTACCTTGATACGGCAGTCGACAGCATGCTGAAGGGGCTCGGAGAGCAGCTTTTCTGTATGCGGGTAAATATAATTGATTCCGCGCTGAGCGTCATGCTTGTGTGGCTGCTCGTGCCGCGCCTCGGCATTTCGGGCTACGCGGCGACGATCATAATCAGCGAGGTCTTCAACGCGTCCCTTTCGATATGGCGGCTGCTCACCGTCACCGGCGTGCGCCCGAAAATATTCGGCTGGCTGCTGCGCCCGCTGCTCGCGTCCCTGCTCGCCTCGTCGGCGACGAGGTTTATCATAAACTTCATCCCGCGCCTCTACCGCGCGGGCGGCGTCATGCCGACCGTTCTGATGATGACGGCGGCCGCCGCACTCTATCTTATGCTTTTATTTGTGACCGACACGCTGACCGTAAGCGACGCCGAATATATGAAGCGCGTACTGTCGGGATAATTTATAGCTGTTGAAATCCGGCCGCTTTTGTATTATAATTACGGTTGAATAATAAATCGACCGGAGGTCGGCGATGAAACAGCGAACCGTTTACGTCTGCACAAAATGTGACTATCAATATCCGAAGCTGCTTGGGCGCTGCCCGCAGTGCGGCGCGTTCGGCTCATTTGTCGAAGAAAAATACGAGGATACGCCCGAACAGACCGAGACGGGTTCAAAGCCGCGCCGCGGCATTCTCCGCAGCGAGGCCGCCGTTCTTATAGGCGATGTCTCGACCGCCGACAGCCCGCGGAGCGCGACCGGATACGGCGAGCTCGACAGAGTGCTCGGCGGCGGGCTTGTTGACGGCTCCGTGGTGCTTTTATCCGGCGAGCCGGGAATCGGAAAATCGACGCTCCTTTTGCAGATTTCGGGCGTTTTGTCGTCGACACGGCGCGTTTTATACGTGTCCGGCGAAGAATCAGCCGGTCAGCTGCGCCTGCGCGCCTCGCGGCTCGGCGTCATCTCGGACAATCTCTACATCTATACGGAAACGGACGTTGACAAGATCGTTTCGGAATGCGAAAAACTGTCTCCCGACGTTGTAGTCGCGGACTCGATACAGACTCTATACTGCGGCAGCACGCCGTCCCAGCCGGGAAGCGTCTCTCAGGTGCGCGACTGCGCCGCCGTGCTCGGCTCGCTCGCGAAAACGCGCGGCATATCGGTCATAATCGTCGGCCACGTCAACAAAGAGGGCGGGATCGCGGGGCCTAAGGTGCTCGAACATATGGTGGACGCCGTCCTCTGCTTCGAGGGCGAACGGCACCAGAATTTCCGCGTCATCCGCGCGGTCAAGAACCGTTACGGCGCAACAAACGAGATCGGCGTCTTCGAAATGACTGACAAGGGACTCTCCGAGGTCGAAAACCCGTCCGCGATGCTGCTCGCGGGCAGACCGCGCGGCGTCTCCGGCAGCGCCACCGTCTGCTGCATGGAGGGGACGCGCCCCGTCATCGCGGAAATACAGGCGCTGACTGTAAAAACCTCGTTCCCCGCGCCGAAGCGCGCCGCCGACGGATTTGATTACGGCAGGCTGTGCCTTTTGATCGCGGTGCTCGAAAAACGGCTCGGTCTTCGCTTCTCCGACCTCGACGTATACCTTAACGTCGTCGGCGGTCTGCGGCTCGACGAACCCGCCTGCGACCTCGCCGTCGCGGCGGCGCTGATCTCGTCCCTGCGCGACGTGCCTGTACCGTCTGAGCTCGCCGTCGTCGGTGAGCTTGGGCTCGCCGGCGAGGTGCGCGGCGTCACGAATCTCGCGCTGCGCGTCCGTGAGGCGGCAAGGCTCGGCTTTTCGCGGATCGTCATACCGAAGCGCGGGACAGACACCTCGATGCTGCCCGGCGATATCGAGGTCATCCCTGTCAGAAGCGTCTATGAGCTTCTGCCGATCTTCGCGCCGAAAAAGGACTGATATAATAAAAATCAGGCTGTGAAAGAAAATCGCCCCGGTTTTCTTCCACAGCCCGTTTTTGTATGCGCGTTATTTTTTCCGCTTGCCGTTGAAGACGACGGCGGCAAGGTATCCGAACACCATCGCGGCGGCGATACCGGCGGACGCGGCCGTAAGCCCGCCCGTCAGCGCACCGATAAGTCCCTTCTCGTCCACCTGTTCGCGGACTCCCTTCGCGATCGTATTGCCGAACCCCAAAAGCGGCGTCGTCGCGCCCGCGCCGGCAAACTTCGCAAACGGCTCATAAACGCCGACTGCGCCGAGAATAACGCCGGCGGTTACATACGCGACGAGAATCCTTGCCGGCGTCAGCTTCGTTTTGTCTATCAGTATCTGCGCGATCACGCAGAGCGCCCCGCCGACGGCAAAAACAATGACGTAATCGGTCAGCTTTAAAAGGAAATCCATTTGTCTGTCAGCTCCCTTCGGATACGATGTGCAATAGATGGCATATGCCGGGGATGTTGTTCCCCTGATACACGCTCGCAGGGCTCATCAGCGCGCCCGTCGCCATGAACAGAATATCATGAAGCCGTATGCCTTCAACACCTTTGCACTTTTCTGCGATCCCCATACGCGGCAGGATCGCGGCGGAGAGCACCGTGGCGCTGCATCCGCATCCGGAGCCGCCCGCGTGCTTGTCGGTCCCTTCCGTGTCGTAGATCAAAAGCCCGCAGTCCTCATGGACGCCGGAAATGTCGTACCCGGAGGACGCCATGAATTCCCGCAGTATGCGACTTCCCTCAGCCCCGAGGTCGCCGGTCAGGATCAGGTCAAAGCTGTCCGGCGAGCGTCCGGACTCGTCGAAATACCGCTTGAGCGTGTCTATCGCCGCCGGAGCCATCGCCGCGCCCATGTTGTTCAAATCGTTTATGCCCCTGTCGATGGAGCGCCCCGGCAGAAAGTCCGTTATCGCCGGAGACGCGCCCGCGCCTTCCGCCGACAGCACGAACGCGCCGGCTCCCGTCACCGTCCACTGCGATGTCGGCGAGCGCTGTCCGCCGTACTCTATCGGAAAGCGGAACTGCCGCTCCGCGACGCAGTTGTGAGAGCTTGCGACGGCGGCGACGGGACCCGTCCCCAACCCGGCGCAGTAAACGGAGCCAAGTATCAGCGCCTCCGCGCACGTCGAGCACGCGCCGTAAAGTCCGAAATACGGCATATCGAAGTCAAGCAGCCCGTAATTTGAGCCCACACACTGATTTTGCAGATCTCCGGCGAATACGGCGTCGAGGTCGTGTTCCGTGAGCCCTGCCTTCGCGATCGCCGTCGTGAGGGCGCGTTTCTGCATCTCGCCTTCCGCCGCCTCCCACGAATCTGTCCCGAATTTATCATCTCCCTCAACGTCTGTCACGTCGAGATACATGCCGAGCGGTCCCTTTTCTTCCTCGGCTCCGCCCGCGGACGCGGTCGCGCTGAAAAAGACCTTCCTCGGCAGCGTTATGATCCCCTTTTGAGGCATATCGTCACCTCTATTTATGGTTTTTGTTTTATTCTCTCACCTCCGGCGTGATTTTATTCGCGTTTATTTTTCAATCGTCTTTAAAGTCGTTTTCGTCCGCCGAAGCATACCGCGCGCCGCTGTTTTCGCGCCTGTATTCAGTCGGCGTGCAGTGCATTATCTCCGAAAAACGCCTATTATAGTAGCTGACGTTCGGAAACCCGCATTCGGGGGCGACATCTATGATTTTCATGTCCGTGTTCACGAGAAACCATATGCTACGGTTGATCCTATATGAATTGAGATACGAAAACGGGCTCTCGCCCATATATTTCGAAAACACGCGCGAATAGTGCCCCTCGCTCATCAGCGCCTTTGCGGCGAGGGCTGACAATGTGAGCTTTTCGTTATAATGCGCGTGAAGGTAATCTATCGAGTCGAGCAGGCACTTGTACGCCGACCGGCTCCCGCCCTTGCCCGCTCTGCGCGAGGCCGAATTTTTTGTCATGAGGTAAAAAATATCGAGGAACAGACTCTTTATTCTCAGCTCCGACCCGTCGTTTTCCCCCTTCAGCTTCAACGTTACGTCCGTGTGCCTCTCGTCCGCGTCCCCTTCCGGAACGTCAAAAAGCTCGACTATACGGAGAAAATCGTCTATTATTTCAGACTGCCACGCGATTTTGCGCGAGAATACCTGCCCCTGCCCGACCCCGCCTTCAAATATCGCCGGAAGGTACACGGATGAGGTTATATCGTTCGCCACGCCCGAAAGAAAATCGGGATGAAACGTCACAGAAACTGACACCGCCCGCTCAACATCTTCGAGCTTCGCCCAGTGAAGCGCACCGGGGCGGACAAATATCGCCTCGCCCGCGCCGAGCTCGTACCCGACCCCGTCAATATAGTAACGGCAAGCGCCCGTCTCCATATAAAATATCTCCGCCTCACGATGCCAGTGAAGCGGCAGATTCACAAATTCGCCGCATTTTCCGCCGCCCGTCCTGCCCGGAATATCCGACACGCGGTAAACGGCGACCGGGAAGCTTTCGCTGCCGTGTACATGGCTGTCCTTTTTTGACACGCCGCCCCTGTCCGCCATAAAATCCCTCCATTAAATGTCTGTTTTATTCATTTAAATGATATCACAAATATCATAATAATACAAGAATATCGGTTAAATCATATTTTATATAAAGGCGAATTTCGCCCGAATTTTATTGATTTTCCGCGCTCGCGCGCACGCCATTGATGCTTTCACAATTTTGCGGCTTTATGTGAAAATAATTTTAGAAATCCGCGGCGCGGTCTGATAAAATTGTAGGCGGAGAAATCTGATCAGGTGCTGTTCGGAGGGTATAATGAAAAAGACGTTTTTGAGGATCATGTTGTTCGGCGTGATCAGCGCGTCGCTGATCGCGGCGATGTTCGCCTGCGCGCCCGAGGGCGAGCGCGGCGAGACGGCGGCGGAGACGACAGGCAAGCCGGAGGTGCCGTCATATACCGGGACGCTGCCGGACGGGACACAGTCGCTGCGCTCCGGCAGCTTCCGCCTCGATTTCAAAAAGACCTCCGGCGGCTTCGGCGTTTACGTCGTCGACGCCGGCGACGGCTCTGCCATGTTTTATAACGACGAGCCCGCCGCCATCTCGATCCGCAGCGGTGTCTCGCACGGCGACACGCCGGCTTCGGCTCCGTATTCGTCCGTTGTCGAAAAGGACGGCGGCTATGTCTGCTCCGCCGTGATCCTGACCGAGGACGGGTGCGAGCTGTCATTTGAAGACACTTACACCGTGAACGGGGAGGGCAAATTCGCCGCTTCAAGAGTTGTGACCGTGCTTTCATCGCCGTCGGAAAACGAAGGCTTCCGTTCCGTCTTTTCGCTCCGCGCCGCCGACAACAGCGTTCGCGGCAGCAGCTTCTTCATTCCGTCGATCATATATAAGGACACAAAAAACATGGTCGACGGCTCAATTTGCTCGGATTTGACGGCGGAGCGCGTCTATGTCAAGGAAACGCGCACCGGTCTGCCTCTCGCGATGCTGCGCTCGGAATCAAGCGGGCGCTCCGTCGCGATAGCGCACCTGCACCCGGAGATCACCGTCAACGGCGTCCTTGGCGGCGGCGGGAACGACGAGATCAACGGCTCGCTGCAATACGGCTCGATTGGATACACGCTTCGCGGTTCGCTTTCCGTCGATTTCTGTTATCCGTCGGTCGAGCTGCCGACCGTGTACTATTCGGCGGCGACCTCCCGCGGAATATTCCATCCGATGAAGGAGGGCTTTTCGCACGCCTACACACTTTCGCTGATCCCCGCCGAGGCGGACACTTACGCGGACGCGATGGCGTACACGTTCCGCGAAGCATATATGGCGGAGTCCCCGAAGACGGCGGACGAGATCGACATCGACAACGTTTACCGCGACAACATTGACGTTTTCAGGCAGACGTACGCGTGGTTCGGAACGGGTACGCAAAAATCCGCCGGTGTCCCATGGAGCATCGACCTTAAAACGGGGAAAGTCGTGGAATACACGTTCCAGATGGGATTTGTCGGTCAGCAGACCTCCGTCGGCAGCAATCTTATGAGATACGGCTATGAGAGCGGAGACGAAAAAGCGCTCCGGCAGGGACGTGAGATCATTGATTTCTGGACCTCCGACCTCATAATGCGCGGCGCGCTCCCGATCGTATGGTGGGACCCCGTCAACGACGCCACCGCCGGACATTCAAGGGGGTACCCCTCGTTCTTGCGCTGCGTCGTCGACGGGATGGAGGGGATCCTCGACGCCTACAGGCTCGCGCGCGCATACGGCGAGGACAACGAAAAATGGCTCGCCGCGCTCGAAAAGACGGCTGATTTTCTCGTCGACAACCAGAACGGCGACGGCTCGTTTTACCGCGCCTACAACACGAACGGCACCGTATGCACCGACACCTCTGACCGGAATTTTCAGGGCACGTCAAAAATAAACACGCCCGTCGCGATCCGCTTTCTCGCGAAGATGTACGAGCTGACCGGGTATGAAAGCTACAAGTCGGCGGCGCTTGCGGCGGCGGACTACAGCTATAACACGCTCTATCTCGGACTTGAAAAATACGTCGGCGGCACGCCCGACAACGCCAACACGGTCGACAAGGAGGCGGCGATATACGCCATGTACGGCTTCAACGCCGCATACGGCATCACAGGCGACAAAAAATATCTCGCCGCCGCGGAGCACGCCGCCGCGTCCGCGATGAGCTGGGTATACTGCTATGACTTCGCCTGCCCATCCTCCCCCGAAAACGACGCCATCAACCCGTTCCGCGACGGCGGCGTCTCCGGTTTTTCCATAATCGCCACGGGACACTCGGGAGCCGACAACTATTCCGCGTTCATGTATTACGAGATGTTCAAGCTCTACGTCTATACGGGAAACGAATTTTACCGCGAGGCCGCGGAATTTCTCGAACTGAACACGAAGCTCAGCACCGACTACGACGGCAAAATGGGCTGGAGATTCAGCGCGATCGGTCCCGAGGCGACAAACGTCAGCGACTTTGACTTCGGCACCGTCGGCGTGTGGCTGCCGTGGTCGGGCATTGCAAACATAAAACCGATAGGATATATGCGCGACACGTTCGGAGATGCCGATGTCAGGCGAGTCGGCACCGACCTTGACGCACTTCGCGCCGCCCTCGACTCATACGGCGTCGGCGGCAGACTTTTAAAGTAACCGGTAGAAGGTTGAATTTACAAAAGCAAACGAAAACGCGAGGGGCGGCTTTGACAAAGAGCCGCACCTCGCGCGCTTTTTTAGCTTTGTTTTTTTCGCCTTGTAAGGAACTTTCTCGTCATATCGAACGGAACGACCGTGAACGCGAGCAGCAGCGCCGAACCGAGGTCGCGCGGCGACAGCGGGACAGTGCGGAACACCTCGCCGCCGAAATACACTATCAAAAGCTGAACGAAACACGTCGCTGTCATGATCGAGATAAACGCCGGGTTCAGACTGAGATAAGAGGCGAGATTTATTCTCGTCGTCCGGCAGTTGAACGCGCAGCATATGCCGCAGAAGACGAACATCGCGAAAAATACGGTGATGAACCTGTCGTAATCGTCATAAAATCCGAATTTCTCCCGGAAAAACGGGAGCGCCAAAAACGAGATCGACAGCGCTATC
Organism: uncultured Clostridia bacterium; assembly: GCA_947630625.1. Taxonomy (GTDB): domain Bacteria; phylum Bacillota; class Clostridia; order Oscillospirales; family CAG-272; genus DTU064. The sequence continues at coordinate 15,407 of CANRIL010000007.1, read as the reverse complement.
TGGTATATGCCCGTGATGAGCACGCGTGAAAGCTCCCTGCCGGAAAGAATTTTTTCGTCCCGCTTTTTCGGCGCCTCGAGCATATAATCGCGGCGCGGCGCCTCTCCCGCGAACGCGAGCCCGCCGAGTGTGTCCATTATAAGGTTGACCCACAGCATCTGAATGACCGTCACGGGAGCCTCTATCCCGATAAAGGGGCCGATTATCGAGACGCCGACGGCGGAGAGGTTCATCGTGAGCTGGAAGACGATGAATTTGCGTATGCTGTCAAATATCGTCCTTCCGTAAAGCACGGCGCGCCCTATGCTCTTGACGTTGTTGTCGAGGATGACGATATCGCCGGCCTCCTTCGCGACCTCGGTGCCGCTCCCCATGGCAAACCCCACGTCCGCGGCGCGCAGCGCGGGAGCGTCGTTGACGCCGTCGCCCGTCATGCCGACGACGAGCCCGGCGTCGCCCGAAACGCGGACGAGGCGTTCCTTGTCGCTCGGCCTTGCGCGGTATATGACCCGGAGGCGCGGCAGCGCCTCCTTCAGCGAAGCGTCCGACATCTCTTCGAGCTGCTTGCCCGAAATGCAGAGATCGCCCGCGCCGTCCGTGATCCCGACGCGCGACGCGATCGCGGACGCGGTGCCCTCCCCGTCGCCCGTTATCATCACGAGCTGAATGCCCGCCCCGCGTATCTCCGCGACGGCAGCCCTCGCCTCAGGCCTCGGTTCGTCGCTGATCACGGTCAGAGACAAAAACGTCATCCCGTCCCGCAAAGACTCGCACCGCCCGCGAAACGTCGCCTGCGCGATGACGCGCGCGCCCTGCCGCGACAGCTCGCGGCAGCGGGACTCGATTTTTTGCCTGCCGTAAAATGTTACGTCGCCCCCTTCGCGGTGAAACATCGTGCAGAGCGGCAGGATCATGTCGGGCGCGCCCTTTACGTATGTAACGACGCCGTCCGCCGTCTCAACAGACGCGAGCGAGTATTTGTTTTTGCTGTCAAATCGCCGGCGGAATATGACGCGCCCCCTCGGCGCGCCGTTTATACCTTCGAGGACTGATGTCATGATCGCGCGGTCTGTCGCGTTTCCGCCGAGCGCCGCCCGTCTTCCCTGCGACCGCCCGAGCTCGGACTCCGTATTGTACATGGCGGAATCGAGATAAAGCCCGTAAAGGCGCGGCGACGATTCCCGCATTCGCGAGGGCGCGGAAAATTCTCCGTCCCCCGTTATGACGCGCGTGACCGTAAAATCCCCGCACGTCAGCGTTCCGGTCTTGTCGCAGAATAGGATGTTGAGACTTCCCGCCGTCTCTATTCCGACGAGCTTTTTTATGAGCACGTTGTCGCGCAGCATACGCTTCATATTCGACGAGAGCACGACGGTTATCATCATCGGCAGCCCCTCCGGCACCGCGACGACGATGACGGAGATCGCCAGCGTCAGCGCGCCGAGCAGCTCCGAAAATACGTATGCCGGGTCTGAAAGGCGCGCCATCGTCTCCGCCATATCCATGCCCGCGTCGATAAAGAACGCGCGGAACAGATACGCGACCGCGACGAGCACCGCCGCCGCGTATCCGAGCGTACTTACGTTTTTAGCCAGCGTCGACAGTCTCTCCTTGAGCGGGCTGCCCTTTCGGTCGGCGGTGAGAGACGAGGCGACCTCGCCGTACATGGTCCCCATTCCGACGCGCACGACTGTCATCGAGCATGCGCCGGAGGTCACGGTCGCCCCGCGCAAAAGCGCGTTTTTCGCGCCCGGGTCGAGCTCATCCCCGCGCCCCGGCAGCTTTCTTTCATCGCGCGACTCGCCGTTCAGCGCGCTCTGGTCGACGGTCACCTCCCCGCTGATTATAAATCCGTCGGCGGGAACGCCGTCGCCGGAACCGAGCAGCACCGTATCGCCGACAACAACGTCCGCCAGGCGGATGCTGTCAGGGACGCCGTCCCTGAGGACGCGCACCGGAACACCGTCGCCGACGGAACGCATGCGCTCAAACGCGCGGTCCCCGCCGTACTCAGAAACGGCGGAAACGACCGTCGAGATCATGACGGCGACGATTATCCCCGCCGTTTCATACCAGTCGACGTGCCCGATCGAAAAAATTATGTTGACAATCAGCGCGCCGAGCAGAATGCGGATGATCGGGTCGGAAAAGCCTTCGAGGTACCGCCTGATAAAACTTTTCCGCTTCCCGCCCGTGATAGAGTTGTCCCCGTGCTCGCGCCGCGACCTTTCCGCCTCGGCGGTCGTGAGCCCGCGCCTCGCGGCGGCTGCCGCGTCCGGAACTTTTCCCTTTGTATTATTATATAATGTCGTCACAAGCCGTCCCCCGGATATAAGAACTCGCAATATGTATATGATCTTCCGCAGCCTGCTATGATGCGCGGAGACATCATAGAGAGCTGTGAAAATGATCATATCCCTTATTTTTTCCCCACCCGCTGTGACGTGCGGGAGGGATCATATTGAGCTGTGAAGATGACCATATCCCTTATATTTCCGCCGCCCTCTATGATTCGCGGAGACATCATATTGAGCTGTGAAGATGACCGTATCCCTTATATTTCCGCCGCCTGCTGTGATGCGCGGGCGACCCAGACGGGTGCAAAGGCGCGGGGAGCACAAAAATTTTTTAAAAAAGGTATTGCAATTGCGCGTTCTTTATGATATAATAGTTGAGCTTTAAGGCAAGGCCCGTTGGTCAAGCGGCTAAGACGGCGCCCTCTCACGGCGCAAACATGGGTTCGATTCCCGTACGGGTCATACAGCTCCCTTTTGGGAGCTTTTTGTTTTGTCTGCATAAATTGTCACAGAAACGCTTCCGCAAACCGCGGTTCTATATGATGCGCTCAGCCTTTTTGAAAAAAATCCCGAAAGCGCCGCAGCGCGCGGGGCGATAATTTTTTCTCCGCTCTTGACAAGCGGGCGAGGGTGTTGTATCATTGCATTAATAATTTATTAAACAAAGGGCGACACACTCATGGACATCAAGGCACTCAATAATGACGATATCGAAATTCTTGCGCTCACATATTCTGTTGCGGCGCAGGTTTTTGAAGTAGACCCCCTGAACTCTCCGCCCGAAAAGCAGAAAAAAATACGCAAATGGATGCAGAAAACGTATTTTGACGGCACAAATTTTTCGTCGGCGGCACGATCCCTTATCGACTCCTCAAGGCCTGACTCTCTGATAATCGGGCTTGCCGCCGAATGCTCCCGGTATATAGACGACCGCGACGCCGAAAGAAAACGGCTCTTTGAAAAAGGGGCGGCCGATCTGCCGGACGACGTGAGGCTCGCGCTCGCATTTTTATTTGAAGAGTTCGAAATTTGTGAAAATGTCGACATCTGCGCGGACGAGGTAATATTCACGCTCGACGAGACGTGTTCATACAGGCGAAAACTGATACTGCATACTCCGCAAAAGACAGAGGCCGGTAAATTTGACGCGCTCGGCTTCCAAGACGCGCGTATTTCAAAGGAAGACGGCGGATATACACTGTCGTGCACCGCAGAAAATTATGAAGACGACACCTCCGCCCCCGTCAGCATCTTTTTCGACCGCGCGGAAACATGCGTCGATGTTTTCCCCGCCGACCGCGGGGAGATAATGAGCGCCCCTTGGAGAACGCTCGCGCTTATATCGTCCGAGATCCTCGCCAAAGCCGAGCTTGGGCAGGAATATCTGAATCAGGACGAAAAAGCGCTTATACCGCTTTTTAAAGAGCTGTCTATACCGACGGGGCTCGTATACGGCGGGGAACCCGTTTCGGACTTTGCGATTTTAAAGCAGTATTTAAATAAATACGGGCTCACGCATATGATCCCGCTGCTCGATAAAGCCGCGGCGCAGTCCCGCAGCGGCAGCGCCAACCCGGCGCTCCTTTCCCGCATAGAAACTAAATTGAGCGACAAGAAATGCGAGCCGCTCTGGCGCGAGCTCTACGCGCTCGCTGCCACCACTCAGCGCGGATACTCCGACAAACCCATCTCCAGCGGCGGCGGCAAGCTCAGCGCCATACGCTCAGAAATTGAAGCTGAGCTTCACGCACGCGGGTACGAAGGCTCATATCCGTCATTTCGCAAAAACGGCGATATGAAAGGTGTCCACATCGAGGAAAATTACGGGCAGGGCTACCTTATCGGCATGGAAAAGAACGTCGCTTATTTTGTTGAATGCAGGGAGCTGACCGACGGCGGCGCGCTGCAAATTCAGTTTATGAGCGGAACGGCGCTTCTGAAAAAGGGTGAGGTCGTCGAAGACATTTATTCCTGCTGCTTTTTCGACAAGGGACGCAGACTGTTTAAAACCTTCACCTGGGACGCCGACGGCGAACTTGACGGCTCGCCGAGATCGGCGGCGGAAATTGCGGCAAAGCGAGCCGAATGCAAAAAACTGAGCCGCGGGGAACGGGAATTTATCGGAAACGTCCCGGTGTCGCTTTACTATATCGTCTTCTCGTTTTTGCTTATGGGCGGTTTGTTCGCCGTTTTGATGACGCTGGCAGCTTTTCTGATCTGCTGCATTCCGACCGCGATCATGTTCGGGTTCGGGAGCGTTCCGGAAATGGTTCGCGCGGTGCCGTGGTGGCTGCTGTTCGTCATCGCCTTTGTCGGCTTCGGCGGCGCTATGTCAATTTTTGAGGCGAAAGCCAGAACAAAATAAATTAAACCGCGCGGGCGGCAGAGAGAAAATCTCCCTGCCGCCCGCAATTTTTCGCCGCGCCACGCAAAACGCCGCCCTGTTTTATTCCGTTTTTCCGGTGGATAATAACATAATTAAAAAAGACAGCACGGGCGGGCACGAGGCGGCGCTTTACCCCCGCTTTTCCGAGAGATAATGACATAATTAAAATGACATCACGGGCGGGCATGAAGAGGCTGTTTTAACTTTTTTCGGTGAATAATGACAAAAATAAAGAAGACACCCCGCAGATATGAAGCGGCTGCGTTCCCCCGTTTTCCGGGAGATAATGGCTCCATCACGTCAAAACGCTGCCGCGACATGACGATTTTCGAACGCGTTCGCGGCTGCGAGCGCACGCGCGCGCAAAATTTTATGTTTTTATGGCAAAAAATTGAGCGGCAAAGTGTGCACTCGCGCGGTTTTTATGGTATACTGAATAGTGCGGTGCTTTTGTTGCGTCTCTTCACGGCCTAAATTGACAAAGCATGCGCCCAAGGCAAAAGATGCGCCGCAGCTTTTTCGGCTGTGGTCGTTTCGCGGCAGAGGGCGCGTGATATCCGCATTAAAGCCACGCGGCATTATTTCGCCGAACGGAAACCGCGGCAAGCGCCCGACTGGCGGCTCTGTCAAACGGCGGCGTTTGTGTATATAATTATGATGCGGAAAGAAAAATCGAGTAGGGCGGAATTGCTCCGCCCTCTCACACCACCGTACGTGCCGTTCGGCATACGGCGGTTCGGTTCTTCTCCTCGTCTTCTTCAACGCTTTTGCATTTCTTCCCTAAGGCTTCCTTTGTTTTGCCTCATATACGTTTCGGCTACTCCTCATATCGGACATATGCATTACATCTTTTTAACGATAAGTTGAACCGTTCAGCCCTTCCCGATTCCTCGGTACTATGGCTTCTGCTGACTTCTCACGATTCGTTGTTACTGCGGATTCCTCCGTTCGTGAGACCTCACGGGATAAGTCCCCGGTCTTTCCTCGTCTACCTTCCTGATTTACGCATACGGGTTACGGTTGCCTTTTGGACTTCATGACCTCTTGCCCACTTATCCGCCGTATTCGCCTTTGTATCAGGTTCCTGTTCGTAAGGCTACGATTTCGCTATCCTTTCTTCTCGCCTGCTCCTCACGGAGCAAACCTTGGGAGTCGCTCTGGGGTTCGTCGGCAACTACGCCCCTTGTGGACTTTCACCACAGACCGACGGCATGCCCGTCATACAAGAAATACTGACCAAGCGTGGCTTAGTCAGCATTTCCGATTACTACTTGAAAGTAGCGCATATTTAATTTTGAATTGAACCGCCGTATGCCGAACGGCATGTACGGTGGTGTGAGAGGGGGATTTATTTCCCCCTACTCGATAGTGTGTTTCCGAGGTAAAGAATTCTGTCTTAATATAATGTTTCGGCTTTCTCTATCACATTATAATATAGAATTAGTAGTATCAGATTTAGAGAATGTGACACTACTACTCATTATGTAGAATAATGGCGACAAAATGAGAGACACAAACTATTAAATGTTGCGCATGATCGAATATAAAACAACACCTTCCGCCGCATGGATTGTATGTCTACTTGGTGTAAGGTGTTGTCTGATATTATCCGGCTAAATATTTTGTACCTGAATGGTCATATCTACTGATTCGAAGAAAAGTGAGTTATTCAACAATTATATTACTAGGTCGATAATCTTTTTTCTCATAATGGTGATTATAGACACTATGATAGTAATAAAATAAAATAATAACGCACCTGCGAGAGCTATTATTACGTGAAGAACATTAAACCAGACGATATGCCCGGATAGAGTAATATATATACCTGCAACGACGGCATATATGATAAGTGCTCCAAAACATGACATAGCTAGTCTACTTGCATATTCGTATATGATTAGCTTCGATATCGTTATATGGTTGACACCAAATATTCTAAGGAATCCGATTTCACGTCTGCGATAAAATAGCTCGATGTCAATGTTCATACGCAAGAAAATACAGAAAATAAAAAAGCAGATGAAAAAAAGCGCTAACAATACAATTGTCACATTGTCAACTGTTTCCTGGATTGATAGTGCGGCATAATCGAAATAATTAAGAGTTGCAGGCGGAATGTCGAGTTTTTCACCAGACACAGAGTCTAATATTTTAGCCCTATCAGAATTGATCCACTCACGAAAATATTGAACTGCTTTCATATCACTGAACAGATTTGGGTATGAAAACTGTAGTAACTCACTATATGCTCCGCTGCCGTGATATATTTCTCCAAATTCGGAGAGAACGTCGTGAAATACATATATCTCGTTTGCCCTACTATCAATATCATGATATTGGCGATAATAATAGTCTCCACGATAGAGTGTTTGAAAATCGGCATTGCGTCCAGCAGCAGGAGTATCATATGAATATGTAACTCCGGCGACGACAAATTGATGATTCAAGAATGTGATTTCCTTTCCTATGATATCAGATGAATAATTATTATCTTCTGCGTATTCAAAACTAATTAATATTTCGTTTTTTTCTTTCGGAAACTCGCCGAATATTAACATTCCTTCAAGCGCGAATATGCTATCTTTCTTATCAGCAAGATAGCAAGCAATTGTTCCGTTCTCTTCAGCATAGTAGGGATAATATAAACGTATGTGTTCACGGTATGTCTCTTCAAGTAACGAAATCTGTGTTTCTGTAGCAGATACTAAATCAGAATTGCTTTTTGACGCGGCATAATGCATGTACTCAATTTCAAAGCTATTTTGAACAGTTGAGATAATCAATATTAGTAGTACAATAAGTGAAAAAGGAAGTAGTCTACTGAGACTATATTCACCTCTATGGCGTTTAACTGCAAAAGAAAGTAGATTTATGTTTTTCTTCTTTTTGTGAGACTTTATCGTTGAATTTGAAAATACTCGACTTTGACTTGCACTAGTCTGATCGGAGATATTTTTGTTTTTTTCAACCTTCTTAATCTCGCCATACTCAAGATACAGAATCTCGTCTGCAAAACAATCGAAACAATGTTCATGTGTTGCGACAAGTATGATACGATTGTTCTTCTTTTGAGATGCAATTAGCTTAGCAATATGCATCGAATTACTTGCGTCTAGCGATGCAGTTGGTTCATCCGCGAGGAGGATTTGAGGATTATTGAGCAAACTACGCAAAATGGCTACTCTTTGTCGCTCTCCGCCAGACAACTCATCTGGTAACCTCTCAAGTAGATCATATATATCAAGCGCCTTAGCAAGATCTTCTACTGTTTCACGATCATTATTTATAAACAATAAGTTTTCTATTATCGTTACTCCAGATAACAACAGACTGTTTTGATATATGTAACCGATGTTTTTCCGATACACTGTCTTTCCTTTGTTACTGTCACAACCATTGAAAATCACATTCCCATCAAAGTCACATTCGATTCCGCCAATGATATTAAACAATGTGCTCTTTCCGCAACCACTTACGCCCTTTATTATATATAGTTTCCCAGGTTCAAAGGTATAAGTTAAATTGTTAATGACATTACGGTCATAAATTTTTGATACATTTTCAAGAATAAGTTCATTCATATTATATGTTATAATTACAAGAGATCACGCTTCGAGATTAAGTTTTCATACCAACTTCTATATCTCAAACGACGCAAAAAAATGTTCACCGATATTACTGACGATATGCAGATTGCTACTAACGATACAACAATGAGCGGAATATTGTATGTGAATATCTCGAAATTCACATACAAAAACCTCCTGTTAAGTGTATTAACAAAGATTGTAATCGTAAAAGACATAACACCCGCGATAAATAAAGACAATAATAAACGTTCTATAATTAGTATGGCGAGTATACTTATGATTTGCCCGATTGAATAACCTGCATAGTTGAAAACAGACACGAACTTGTTGTTGTAAAATAGTTCTGTTCGTACAAGATACGAGTATAACATTATGGTCATAAATACGATTAGTGTTGCAAGAGGGAAAAGGACAAACGAGAGAAGCTGAAATAATGGAAAAACTAAATCACTTTCAAAAAATGGCATCCCATAGTATCCGTTACCTTCAATGCTTTCACAGTGTTCAAGCCAAAAAGCTTTCATGCTATAATAATCCTCAAAATAAAGCAAATATGTTCGATTGCCACCATTGTTGAAAAACTCATCTTCTTCGTATCGTGTGAATATATCCCCATTAATATAGAATTCATTATCATGTTTTCCTGCTGTGTATGGATCAACATCGGAATATCTCCCAGTGAGGCTGGATACTCCGCCAGTCGCAACCTGAAAATATTGATATTCAAAATCATCAATAGGATCAAGTATACCTACTATAATAAAATCAATATCACCGAATCCATATAGATTTTTTGTAACAGTTTGTCCGATCAAGGATTCGGGGGAATCTGGCGATAAATACCTTGCATATGCATCGGATATGATTATTTGGTGCTCACTTGTGTAATATGATCCGTATTGAATACGATCAGAGAAAGGAAATAATGTCGCATCTCCGGGAAGTGTGTAGAGAGCATCGATTTCATACTCGACCGGGGGGAGTTCGATATCTCCATCATTGGGGTCAAGTTGTTCCTCATCTACTAGTTTTGGTAATACTGAACCATACAATGGCACAATGTTTCTTACTCCAGAAAGGCTTTTGAGATACTCATAGTCTGATTTCTTATCATTATTAGTCCGTATTTCTAAAATATTGATACGATATAATTCAGCAGCATTTGCATCGAGCTTCCTCATCGGAGTGTCCGCAATCATAAGAAAACACAGTGCGAGAGTCATAAAGAGTATAAACAAAATGTCAGAGTGTTTGCTACGTTTTCGTGACGAAAACCATTTTTTTAAAAAAGGTCGCAGTTCATATGCATGTCGATGGCATGTATTAGCACGCTTTATTTTAGTATAGGAATTAAATTTATGTTCTGTCGTTGAGTTTTCCCGTTTGTGTTTCGAGAATTCTATTATGCTATCTGCGTATATCTTTGCTTCTATGTCATGAGATGAACATATTACAAGGCATGATTTTGATATGAAGGAAAGGAGTTCAAAAATCCTCAATTTATTTTCTTCGTCAAGCGCTGCTGTGGGTTCATCTAAAAACAAGACATGCTTTGCTGAAAGAATAGATCGTATTATTGAGAGTCTTTGGCGCTCACCGCCCGAAAGAGTTGACGGATATTGTTTTTCCTTACCGCCTAGGCCAAATTGTTCAAGCGTATCGATTATGTTTGAATGGTCATCGCATATTATCCTTAAATTATCGTATACAGTAAGGTAATCTACAAAGAAAGAATCCTGTGTGATATAATCAAAGCTATATTCATTAGAATCGATATCAACTAAGTTAAATAATGAGGTTCCGTTTATTTCTACCGATCCTGAATCGAATGGTATCATGCCAGACAATACATTTAGTAAGGTGGTTTTACCGCTACCACTTTCTCCGAATATAAGATAAAAACCCGTATCCGCGAATGTATACGAATAATTGTCAAGCACAATGTTGTTACCATATGATTTCATGATTTCGCGACATATAATCACAATATACCTCTTAGTTATTCTAAACTATAGTTAGCCCAGTTACCATTTACTATATCATCGATAAATGTATAAAGGCGCTCAATCTTAGTCCCGGCAATTACTTGATTTTCAAATTCATTAAAACCATATTGCATGTTGCCACTTTCAACAATGCCTTGTGCAATGTTATTCAATACACTATACAACTCTCTCTGTTCGTCTGTTGCAGTATTATTCTCAACCATATCAGATAACTGAACAAAATCATATTTACCCGTTCCAGTCGGATATATAACATCTATCAACATTACATCGACTCTCCCCATAACTGCCATAAATCCGATTTGAATTGAGTAGTCGTCCTCATAATCAGGCTCTGCTAACAGCGCGTATTCTGGAATAGTGTAGTTTCCCGGGACGCACGCTTCTCCTGTTAAGGCTTCCTGCACCAAACGTATAAACAAGTTTTCGTCTATACTTTTGAATTCGAGATCATCTGTGCTTAAACTAAGCATCTCGTCCACCGACGGAGCTGGCAAGCTATGATAAGCTAATAGATCATCTAATTCACGCATATCGTGTGCGATATCTTCATTAGTGCCGAAACCATATATTTGCATCGGTGTTTCATATGTGTCATCGCCATATCTATATCTAAGATTCATAACATTGAACGCGTATGGAGGGACAGTATTAGATTGTGTTCCATCATTAAAATAGAAGTACTTAAATGTATATACCCAACCATCTGACTGTACTTCACGTGCAACCTTATATGAGAATGTCCACTCACTATCTTGAGTAGTGGTGTTATCTGATGGAAAAATATATAGAAAAATATATATAAGAAAAGAAGTAAGTGCGCACAGAAGTATTATAAATGATATTATTATAATGGTGGTCTTTTTTTTCTTTGTTAAATTTTTGCTCATAATATTATTTATTTTAACTCCATATTTTATCTTGATACTTAATTGCGTATTAGCCGCCGTTCATGTTAACGGCGGCTATTTAAACGCATCTGTGAAAATTAAACAGCCCAAAAACGAATTTTGAATGTTAAATTCGGTTCCACTGTGATAGATTTATCGCCTACTACTGGCATTACTATAAATTCAGTGTATAACTCTGCAGTATTGTCTCCCTCAATGATGAAATGCTTTGTATTATCGACTCTATAATGATTCCAAGTGCCATATACACCATTTAAGAAAGAGTATGTGCCGATATAGCGAACCACAAAGTCACCATCCATTTTTGGCGGATCAATCTCACAGAGATCAAAATATGATTTACGAGATTCATCTTTTACAAAATCATCAGGCATGCCGCTGCTTAGAAGATAGAAATACATTCCGACATCACTATCGTCAATAGCTGTGTTCTGACACTTGACTGTGCCTGACCCGCCATGTGTTATTTTACCTGTTACGCAAGAAGGCGACGATATGTATCCAGACGAGGGGTAAACAGTTACGGCGCCGACTGTTATGCACATCAAGCTGACAATCATTGCGAGCAAAATAACTGCTGAGATTATTTGAGTTATTCTTTTTTTCATAGTCATTCTCCTGTTCAATAATATTCTTGATTACTGAGCCCAAAATTTCACTTTATACACGAGCCCTTTCTCTATAGTAAGTGACTTATCGCCGGATATGCGTTGCACCTTAAATTCGAAAATGAGCTCCGCTGTATTATCGTTTTCAATGATGAACGGATTATCCTGCTCGAACCTTGTATGATTCCATGTACCATAAACGCCGTTTCGAAATGAATAGGTACCGTAGTAGCTGCACACGAACGATGGCTCCCCGGGAGCATCGTCTTCATCGAGGTAGAAATAAGATCGGCGACTGGTATCCTGTACAAACTCAGTCGGCATACCAGAGCTAAGAAGATAAAAATATAAACCGACATCGGTATTATCCAAGACAGAGTTTGAACTCTTTATGAAGTAGGCTGCTCCTACTGTCAGTTCATTTGTAACACATGAAGGTGATGTGTAGTAACCTGATGTGTTAACCGCCCCAACAGGTATGCACATCATGCTTAATAGTGCTACAAGTGAAAGAATCAAAGCCAAAATGCGTTTTCGTTTTTTCATCAATAACCTCCAGAAAATTGTTGTTATGAAGTGTAAAATTCGCGAATTACCTTCATAATATCTAATGCAAAAACAGGTGTGTAGGGTACAAAGAAAAAGATATTTTTTACAATTGTTGCAAAAAAATTCGGAAGAAAAGCAAATTACTGTTCGTTGACGGAAACACAGCGCTGAGAGTCACCACTGTTCAACGGTATCATGCTATTGTGCTCAACTCCATAAAATCTGCATCCTATACAATAGTAGTCTTATCGATATTATGAGAGAAGGAGCTGTATTTTCCACAGCTCCTTTTATAAACAAGCAAATATCAATCTCCATAGCTAATTATGTTACTTAACTGTAACGTCAGACACAATTCCCGTACCCTTAATATGTTTGGCAGTCATACTTAAGTTTGCATTTACAGGGTTAATTTTAAAGAAATATGTATCACCTTTCGTCAAATTCGTAAAAGTCTTGCTGCTGGTTTTATTATTACAAGTACCAGTATAGCTACCAACTTCCATAGTAAAGATCCACACTTCATGATATAAAGTTACCGTATACTGTTCATCGTTATCATCGACGATTTTTCCGGTTCCGTCCCACATGCATATCTGCGCGGTGGTTTCAATAGTAATTGAAGTGCCATTAGCCGTGAATCTTCCCGAGGTGAGGCTATAGTTCAATTCGAACTCAAACGTACCGTCGGAAGCAATTCTCTTATTGCTATCAACGAAGCGGATATAACCTTCGAAGTCCTCAGTAGGGTCGTATTCTGCAGCACTTACTCCGGTGATGAGTGCAGTACAAAGAAGCATGGTCGCAAGCACCATACTTATTATTCTTTTTAACATTCTAATTTTACCTCCTGTTTTTATTGGAGACTGACAAATGCATGTTTAATCAGAGTGATTCGGTCTAATATATGATATTGTATTTCTGGAGAAAATAATTGATCGGTCTAATTCTAATCGCAGAATATCCGAGTATTAATCCCACCATATTGAGTATTATATCGTCAATATCAAATGTTCCCAACGTAGAGAACAATTGCAGCACCTCTACGCATAATATTATAGAGAAGCCCATCAAACATGTACGTGACAAGGTATTAATCTTACTATTGACACATGGTAGTAGACTTCCCATTGGCATAAATAAAAAGAGATTACCAAAGGTGTTGTATATAAATGATGTTAAGTTGATCGTATTATTAGATATACGAGTAATGTATTCTGTTACAGTTTTAAACGGTATCAAATTAATTGATCTTTTTATATGATCCCAATATGATGAGTAAGGTATAACTCGCGTGTTTAGAAACAAAAAATACACTAGCAAGACACAATATATACAGAAAATGATTATTATCATTGATCGAAGTATGTGTTTTTTATTCATAGCTGGTCTCCTATTGAATAGATTACCGATAAATTGGCTTTATCTATGTTTCTACCCATTCATAAGTATCAATCCACACTCGCTTACCCATATATTTTATTGTATAATCAGTGATGCCAGTGTACCTATTTTCAATATGAATGGTGAACTGAAGATAAATTGTTTTTCCATCCCAACTAACACTTTGTGAACCCTGGATTGGCTTGGCTGAAATTATGCCATCTACATTATCTAGACTAAGTACATGTTTATGAACAAGATCATCTTGATATTTTTCAAAAATATAATTACCATAACCGCCGGCACAAGCACCTGAATCCCAGTCGATCGGCCTGCTATAAATGAATATAATGCTACAAGTAAGGAATATAACGGCGACTAGCATCGTAGTAATTATTATTCTTTTAATGTATCTCAAATATCTCACCATTTAATCATATCAGTCTTTGAAGCGACTTATAAATAATCAATAAGCCCGGTTATAGGGCTTATTGATTGTTTCATATAATTAGTAACTAATATCGAATTCCGTACCTTCGATAATAAGTTCTGCATGTTGCTTTGCAAGTGCAAAATATGTTTCTGGATCATCAATAACAAATCGAAGTTCAGCAACACCATCCGAATAACTGATTGTCTCAAGATGGGCGCAGTCCTTAGCTGCCTCTTCAATTTTAGCGAGGGCATCAGCTTTAACATAATTAGAACGTTCTCTTTGAATCAGATCCATTGTAGTTATACTATCATTGTAATAATGATCAATTAATAAATTCGATGTAGTGCTATAGCAATTTTTGGCTAATTCATCGAACTGATCATTCATGCGCTGAATTTGCGCTGTGCTCATACCGGAGAAATTCAGTAAGATCTGCATATTATATAGGAAATACATAGATTCTATTTCACTGTTAATCTCAGAGTCCTTTGGTGAAAAGCCATCAAGAGCTTCGTATGTATCTCTAATCAAATCGTAGACAACGTATAGATTGTCAGTACCATTTATGGGGCAAGTTTTTTTAAGAGTATCCCGTAAGTATTCGTCTATTTGACCACAGTTAACTCTATAACTATCACCATCATCAAGAATCTGAGATACACTTCCGTGTGTGTCTTGATATACATGGCTAGACCATCCTCGCGCGAAATATGTACCTTGATTATTCGGAGGATCTATTTCCATCATTTTTTTTGCGAATTCTGCACAATCGGATACAGTATACTTATTATCCCACGAGTTTTTACCTATATCTGCAAGTAAAGCTCCGCTCATGTAAGCATAAGCGTAATTATTCGATGTCGGAATGTTGTTCTCAGATACTGCTCTTCTTGCTATTTCCCAATGTGCATATCCACCAAAAGCATGTGCATTGACCGAGAATACAGTCATAGTAAGAACAATCATTACAAGGACGGCTGAAAGAATTCTTGTTGTTTTTTTCATTTTAATCTCCATTCTGCCGCGAAGCGTCAGCACAAATAGGGATGAAAGAGTGCTGAAAAGCGGCGATTTAGTAACAAATTTGTTGTATACTGCTATGTGGGAAGAAGGGATACTACAACGCACGGTAGGAGGAGTCGTAGATACACTTCTTGTTGAAAACAGTATTTTAATCAGTGTTAGAATCATCTGGTCAAGCACAAATAAGTGGCGCTTTTAAGCCCGTACGCTAAGAA
>CANRIL010000006.1 GCA_947630625.1 uncultured Clostridia bacterium | reverse complement strand
GACCTCCGCGAAAGTTTTCTATATATTGATATTCGCCGAATCGTCGCAAAATGACGGTTTTTCTTCAATATAAAGCGAGCACATAAAACGCGGGGAGAAAAGCAAACGCAAATTGCAAGCGCATAAAAACGAGCGCATAAATGCGAACGCAGAAAAACGCGGGGAGAAGACCTCGGAAAAAGGCCTCTCCCCGCGCCCGCCTACGGCTCAAATCTGATCCGAAAGCGTGAATTATTCAGCTTCAGTTGTTGTATGTGCCCGAAAGGTCGGCGACAGCTCCGCCGACATCCTCCTTGACGCGGGAGGTCTTGATGCGCTCCTGCAAATACGCCCAGAATTCCTCGCCGTCGTTCGGAAGCTCTACCCAGTCATCCTTCCACGTCGAGAGCATCATCGCGTTCGAGATCGAAAGTCCGCGTATGCCCTCCTCGCCCGGCGCAATGAGCGGCGTGCCGTGAAGGATGTGATCGGTGAAATTCTGGCAAATCTCGGTGTGGGCTCCGCCCTTTCCCTCGACCTCGACATCTATGACTTCATACGGTATCTTTCCGAATCCGTTGTCCGTCGTCCTGTTGTACTCCCTCTCGTCTACTTCCGTGCGGTAGAACTTGAGCCCCTTGCCCTCGCGGACGAGCTTTCCGCGCGTGCCGGAAATTTCGAGCCTGTTCGTTCCGGGATATTCGCCCGTCGTCGTGATGAAGACTCCGGTCGCCCCGTTCGGGTATTCGGCGTAAGCCGTCACGTCGTCCTCGACCTCTATATCATGATACTGACCGAACCGGCAGAACGCGCGTATGCGCGACGGCATGCCGAAGATCCACTGCCAAAGGTCGAGATTGTGCGGGCACTGATTCAGAAGGACGCCGCCGCCTTCTCCCGCCCACGTAGCGCGCCATCCGCCGCTGTTGTAATACGCCTGCGTGCGGTACCAGTCCGTGATTATCCAGACGCAGCGCTTGAGCTCGCCGAGCTCGCCCGCGGCTATCATGTCGTGCATCTTCTGATAGTATTTGTCGGTGCGCTGATTGAACATCAGCCCGAACGCGCAGCCCGACTCGTGCGCCGCCTCGATAAACTCCGGGATCGCCTTTGTGTAAACGCCTATCGGCTTCTCGCAAAGGACGTGTATCTTGCGGTGGAACGCCTCGATGCCGAACACGGGATGCAGATAATGCGGGACCGATATAAGGATCGCGTCTATCTTTCCCGACTCGAGCATTTTTATGCAGTCGTCAAACATCGCGGGTTCGGGATATCCCTTCTCCGCGCAGTATGACTTGACCCATTCGAGCCTGTCCGGCTTGATATCGCATACGGCGGCCAGCACGGCGTCGTGAACTTCGCCGTCCACAAAGCGGCGGACGTGTCCCGATCCCATATTGCCGATCCCGACGATGCCGAATCTTACTTTATCCATTCTGAACCATACCTCCAATAGATTTTATATGATAAATTGTTGTCATCTTTTTTTGCAGCACCGTTCAGGCAGAGCGACCCGCTTTACACGGTACTGAAACAGATCCTTATATTCCCGTGCGGCGAGAAACGACGCGCCAAGCTCCGAAACGGAATCGCACTCATGAAACGCGGTGCTGTCAACATCTACGTCATCCGGAATAAAGACGCGCCGCAGGCGCTTGCATCCATTAAACGCCCTATGGCAGACGTTGGTGACCGAATAAGGCAGCTCGACCTCCGTAAGTCCCGACCCGGCAAACGCACTGTCGCAGATAATTTTTACCCCGTCAGGTATGAACACATCAGCGAGCGCCGTACATCCGCAAAAAGCATTAGCCCCGATCCTGGCAACTCCCTTTCCGATCGCCGCTTTTTTCAGCTTTCGGCAATTTATGAACATCTTTGCCGGAATTATGCCGATGCTGCCGGGTATATTGATCTCTTCAACACCGCTCTCTTCAAATATGCCGTAGGACGAATAATCTGCCTCGCCGTCCTTGAACTTAAGGCTCTTTGGAAGAGTTGCCTGCGAAAGCGATTCGCACCCCTTAAATGCCCCGCCTTTGATGTTCATTATGCCTTCCGGCAAATTGATCTCTCCGAGTTCGCGGCAGCCTTCAAACGCGCATTCTCTGATCTCCTTTATCGTATCAGGCAGAGCGACCCGGCGCAGCCCCGTGCAGCCCGCAAACGCGTAGTCGCCTATGTAAGACACCGTATCGGGAACGGTCACATCGACCGACGCCCCGTTATACTTTATAAGCACTCCGGCGCGGATCACAAAGTCCGCGCTGTTCCCGCCGTATATGTTCACGTTTTCGACGTTTATGACGTTTGACACGGTCATGTTGTAATAATTTATCGCCTTTTCGACGATGTACGGCGTTCCGCAGTATTCGCATATCGCCGCGTCCTTGGAATTGTCCACAGTGACGATCTGCCCGCAGTTAGTACACTGCGCTTTGACAAGCGGCATTTGAGCGTCCTCCTTTTTCAGAGCTTATTACAAGTATACAATATCGCCGCGCAAAATGCAACGATTCTGCCGGCTTTTTTCATAAAAATTGTTTAAACGACGCCGCGGGAGGCGAAAGCCTCCCGCGAAAACGAAACGTTATTTTCTCTTTTCCGCCCTCTCAACGGCGTCGGCGGTGTTAAGCAGCCACTCGTAAGGCGTCAGCTCGATTTTTCCGACATCGCACATGTGCGAAAGCTCCGGGCTTATCGGGAGCTTGTCAAGCAGCGGTATCCCCGCCTCCTCGGCATAAGCTTCCGTTTTCCCCTCACCGAAAATCGGGATTTTCTTCCCGCAGTCCGGGCAGACAACGTAACTCATGTTTTCGACAAGCCCGATGACGGGGATGTCCATCATCTTCGCCATGTTGACCGCCTTCGAAACTACCATCGAGACGAGCTCCTGCGGACTCGTCACGATTATGATGCCGTCGAGCGGAACGGACTGGAATATCGTCAGCGGAACGTCGCCCGTTCCGGGGGGCATATCTATGAACATTATATCCGTCTTCCCCCAGATAACGTCGTCCCAGAACTGAAGCACCGTCCCGGAAATGACGGGTCCTCTCCAGACTACGGGCGCGCTTTCCTCTTCGAGCAGCAGATTGACGGACATGACCTTGATCCCGGTCGCCGTGGTGAGCGGGATTATTCCGTCCTCGTTCCCCTCAACGTTGCCGGAGCGCAGTCCGAACGCGCGCGGGATCGAGGGTCCCGTTATATCCGCGTCCATTATTGCGACGCTCTTGCCCCGGCGTCGCTCGGTCAGTGCCAAGAGAGATGTGACCATACTTTTGCCGACGCCGCCCTTTCCCGAGACGACGGCGATCACCTTGCCGATGCTGCTTAGCTTGTTCGCCGGATGCAGCAAAGATTCAGGCTCCGAATTTCTTGACGGACAGTCGACCCCGCAGGTCGAGCAGTCATGAGTGCATTCATCCATGTGTCGTTACTTTGCCGGGAGAGTTTCCCGGTTCCTTTCGATAAATTATTGCGATATATCAGTTTCGGTCTGTTTTTGCGGTTTTTTCGCAACGTATCTTTTCACTTCATATGCGGCGAGCATGACGAGCGCCGGTATGACCGAGATCAGAAGCGCGATCGCGTCCGGCTGCGTCATCATCAGCGCGCCCGCCGCCGGCGGGAACACGGTTATGACGATGACTGTCAGCGCGACGGCGCACGCCATAAGGATCGGGGATGCGCGCAGCTCGCGCTTGTACGAAAACAGCGGATACGACGAGCGGTACTCGCCGCATATCACGACTCCTGAAAGCAGCGCCGAAACGAAAATCACGGCGGCTCCCATCTCCTCCGCATTCTCACCCATGTGCAGAAGCGGCGTCAGCACCGTCACGACAGCCCATAAAAGCCCGAACACGAACGTCTTTCCGAGCTTTGAGAGCGGGTGCGCCAGGCGCGCGTACACGGTCGGCACGTCGGCAAGCGAGGTTTCGTCAGGCCGCTCCGACGCGAGCACGAGCACGGCGAAAAAGTCAAATATCAGGCCCCACAAAAGGATCACCGGCGCGTTTATCGCGGACTTGCGCATAAATACGGTCAAAAGCACCGCGAAAATTCTCGCCGCCTGCGAGGTCAGCATATAATCGGCTATGTTTGAAATGTTTTTGAATATCCGCCGCGCGTGCGAAATGACCGACACGACGGCAGGAAAACCGCCGCCGTCCTCGGCGCGCGGCACGATCACATCCGCGTGCATGCGCAGCGTGTCCGCCGAAACAGTGGACGCGCCCTCGCTCGAAAGCGCGAACGAAGCCTCCGCCGCGCCGAGCTCCCGCAGCTCGCCCCGCATGTCCCGCGAGCGGACCGCGACGTATCCGAGCTTTCTCCCGCGCCCGCGCAGCGACGACGTGAACGCAGATGTCGCCTCCGCGTCAAATCCCAGAAGCAGCCGCGCGCGGTCGGCGGCAGCGGCGCGGTCGTTTTCGGGCAGAGACAAAAACTGCCTCCCCGTTATTATGTCGTCTTTGCCGGATATTATGCCCGCCCTGTCGGCGAGCCTTGCGGCGGTCACGCCGTCCCCCGTCATGATCACGCGGATTCCCGCGCCGGCGCACGAGGCGACGGCGTCCTCCGTCCCCTCCGCCAGCGGCTTATATAGGATAAATATCCCGTAAAGCTCCATGTCCGTCTGCGTGAACATCATCCTTTCACGCGACGAAAACGGCGTCCTTTTCCGCGATATCGCCGCGGCGACGGCGCCACGGCGCTCATGATGCGCGACAAATCCGAGTATCCCCGCGCGCAGCTCGTCCGTCATCGGGAATTTCTCCCCGTCCTTGCCGACGAACGCGCACGCGCCGACTATCGCGGCGGCGTCCCCGCACGAAACGGACATGAACCCGTCCTCGACCGCGTAAAGCCGCGTGTCAAACGAAAGCCCGTCCTCCGGCACGGATGAATAAATCTCCCGCATCCCGTCCGGCACGTCCCCCGCGCCGGCGATTTTTATGTATTCGCGCAAAGTGCCCGTCACATCGGACCCTTTGCCGTCCTCGCCGCCGACGGCGGCGACAGCCCAGTCAAAAAGCGCGTCCGGCGTGTCAGGCGCGCCGTCATTTCCTATCTCGCCGATCGCGCCGTTATAATAAACGGCGCGGCACTCGACCCCGTCACGGACGATGACTCCGTCCGCCGGGACGATGAGCGTATCTATATTTGCGGCGGCCTCGACAGACTGAACGCCGCGAAGGGCAGCCCCCGTCCGCTTAGCGAGCGCGTGCATGCCGAAGGCGACGGCGATATCGCCGAGCGCCGAATAATATTCGCACATCGCCGCCACGGCGAGCGAGAGCCCGAGGAAAAATACCTCATATATCCCGCGCCCGCCGAAAAACAGATCGAGCACGGTCACAAAAAACGCAAGCGCCGCCATGACGGCGCCCCATTTGCGGCTGTAAGTGTCGAGCATACGCGACAGCTTCATTCTGCCGCGCTGCGGCGAAAAATATCCCCGCGTCCTGACAAGCAGCGTTTCGTCGCCCGTGTAGACGACGACGCCGGAGCATTCGCCCGCGATGACGGAGCTGCCCGCGTAAACTGTGTTCGCGCGCGAGATCAGCCCCGCATTTTTCCGGACGACTCCGGGAACGCCGGTCGCCTGTTCCTCGAACACGACGAGCCCGCGCGAAAAGATCAGCCTGCAGTCGGCGGGAACGATGTCGCCCGCGCGCAGGAAAACGAGGTCGCCCCTGACGAGTCCGCGCGCGTCGCACCGCCTGTTTTCCCCGTCCCGCCGCACCGTGACGCCGGGCATGACGGCGGGAGCCGTCATCGCCGATTCGATGTACCGCCGCGCCGCGATGTACGCCGCCGTCCTGATCACGATGCTGACGAGCAGGATCGGTATCACGATCCGGCAATTGTCGCCCTCGCCGAAAAACGACGCCGTGACGGCGGTCAGCAGCATCAGAAGGAGGCAGAGATCGAAGCTGCAATAGCCCGCGTACCTCAAAAGCGAGGTGCGGCTCTCGTCGTATATCCTGTTGCCGCCGGGACGCCCCCTCCGCTTTGCCTCGCCCGAATCGAGCCCCCGCTCGCCGTCCGTGCCGAGGATGCCGAGCACCTCGTCAAGCGGGGTCTTATACGTTATCGACGGCGCGCTGTTTTTTGCCATTTTATCAGTGCATGCCGAATGTCAAAACAGTCAGCGAGCCGTTCTCGCCGACGCCGACCTCGGCCTCATATATTCTGTGTTCGCGCGCGTTTATTATCTGCGCGGCGAGCTCATCCTCGATGTGCCGCTCGATATAGCGCCTCATGTTGCGCGCGCCGAACTTCTGCGAATACGACTCATGCGCGATCTTGCGAAGCGCTTCTTCCTTCACAGTCAGCCTGATGTCGCGCTCGGAAAGCGCCTTTGCAAGGTCGCCTGTCATGATGCGCGCGATCTCGACGAAATCAGACTCGGAAAGCGAGCGGAACGTCACGATCTCGTCAACGCGGTTGATGAACTCAGGGCGCAGGAATTCGGAGAGCGCCTTTTCGGTCTTCTCCGCCGCAAGCGCCTCGACCGTTTCCGTAAATCCGGCAGGGCTCGACGACATGCTTGACCCGGCGTTCGTCGTCATGACGATGACGGTGTTCGCGAAATCGACCTTTTTGCCGTGCGCGTCCGTTATCTCGCCGTCGTCAAGAATTTGCAGAAGGATGTTCATCACATCTGGGTGCGCCTTCTCTATCTCGTCAAACAGCACGACCGAATACGGGCGGCGTCTGATCTTCTCCGTGAGCTGCCCCGCCTCGTCGTAGCCGACATACCCCGGAGGCGAGCCTATGATGCGTGAAACCGAATGCTTCTCCATGAACTCGGACATGTCGAGCCTGATCAGCGTTTCGGGCGAATTGAACAGGTCGGCGGCGAGCGTCTTTACAAGCTCCGTCTTGCCGACGCCCGTGGGACCCGCAAAGATGAACGATACGGGCTTGCGCTTGTAGGACACGCCCGCCCTTCCGCGCCTGATCGCCCTCGCGACAGCGGAAACGGCCTCGTCCTGCCCGACAATGCGCTGTTTTAACCGTTCCTCAAGCCCGGCGAGCTTGTCAAATTCGTCCGCCTTTATATCGGTCGCCGGTATGCCGGTCCAGATCTCGATGACCTCAGCCAGATTTTCAACCGTCATTTCGACGTGTTCACACTGCTGCTCGAGCGCTGTCAGCTCCGCTTCAAGTTGGAATATGCTGCTCTTTGCCGCGGCAAGCTGCTCATATCTGGACTCGATCTCGCCCTCCGTCTTCTGCTGTACGTCCGCAGATTCGAGCGCCTCATATTCGCCGCGCTTCCTTGTAAGCTCATCCGCGACGCTGAGGCGTTTGTTGATGATGTCCGACGACAGCGACACGTGCGACGCCGCCTCGTCAATTAAATCTATCGCCTTGTCGGGGAGGTATCTGTCCGTGATATAGCGCTCCGAGAGCACAACGGCACGCTCAAGTATATAGTCCGGTATCTTTATTCCGTGGAATTCCTCGTAATAGTGCGCGATGCCGCGAAGTATCCGCACCGTCTCCGAAACGGACGGCTCATTGACCGTCACGGGCTGGAAACGGCGTTCGAGCGCCGTATCCTTCTCGATATATTTTCTGTATTCGGAGAGCGTCGTCGCGCCAATGACCTGCACCTCGCCGCGCGAGAGCGCGGGCTTTAGGATGTTCGCCGCGTTCATGCTGCCCTCGGCGTCTCCCGCGCCGACGATGTTGTGTACCTCGTCGATCACGAGTATGACGTTCCCTGCCGCCTTGACCTCGTTGAGCAGTCCGAGCACCCTTGACTCGAACTGTCCGCGGAACTGAGTGCCCGCGACGAGCGCCGTCAGGTCGACAAGCTGCACCTCGCAGCCGCGCAGCCTGTACGGTACGTCCTCGTCCGCTATTCTCTGCGCCAGCGCCTCGGCTATCGCCGTCTTGCCGACGCCCGGCTCGCCTATCAGGCAGGGGTTGTTCTTCTGCCTGCGGCAGAGTATCTGTATGACGCGGGCGATTTCGCGCTCGCGCCCGACGATTTTGTCAAGATTGCCCGCCTTTGCCTCGGCGGTAAGATTTTTCGTATAGACATCGAGGTATTTGCGCTTCGGCGCCCTTGCGCCTTTTTCCTTCGCGCCGCCCGGTCTGCCCTTCTCGGCGCCTCCCTCCGTCTTTCCGGACTGCGCCTTCGTCGGTCCTACAAGCCCGCCGCGGAACAGGCGCGGGATATCTATCGGCGGCGCGCCCGCGTCCTCCGCGTCGTCGTCGCGGTCGCCGTCTTCATTTTCCGTCAGCCCCGTTGACAGCATGCCCTCCATGTCGTTGGCGAGCCTGTCAACGTCGTCCTCGGAAATTCCCATGCGGGAGAGAATGTCGTCAACGGGCTTGATCCCAAGCTCTTTGGCGCACTTGAGGCAAAGCCCCTCGTTCTTCGTCTCGCCGTTTTCTATTTTCGTAATGAACACCACAGCCAGCCGCTTGTGGCATCTTGAACACATTTCCATCAAACAAAAACCTTCTTTGAATTTATGAATTGCCGCCAAGCGCGCCCGACAGCACGCCGTTCAGCATCGGGGCGCTTATGTCGTGGAAAAACTTCACGAGATGCGTGCCCTCGATCATATTTTCGGGGAACATACTCGTGTCGAACATCGCAAGATGACCGGCAAGGCTGCAGAACACGCTCGAAAGCACGGCGGCGTAAAACAGCGCGCTGACGACGCCGAACGCGAGCCCCGCGACCTCGTTGAACTGCTTGAGCACAGGCAGCTCGAACGCGACGCCGATGACGGCGGTCACGATGCGCAGTATCACGGAGAGGAGCACGAATATGATTATGAACGCCATCGCCGAGGACAGCATCAGGGATATCGGTGAAACTATCGCGTACGACATATCGGAGACGAGCTTTTCCGTCGCGGGCGTGTCGGATGTGAATCTGCCCACAAAGTCGGCGCTGTTGACGCCAAAGCGCTCAAGAATATTCGTAAGCGACGACGGCATATCGGCAAAAAGCTCCGCCGTCGTGCGGGCGACGCCCTCCGCCTTGACGGCGAGCAGGGAACCGAGCGTTTCGCTCACCTCGGAGGCAAGCGCGCCCTTGACAAAGTGGTCTGAAATATACGGTCCCAGATACGGGGTGAAGAACACCGCCGCGAAGAACGCGAGAATGCCGGACGCAAAGTGCATCACGGACTTCACAAGTCCGTTTCTCCATCCGCTTATAAGGCATACCGCGATAACCGCGACAATAATAAAATCAAACAGTGCGCTCATTTTGTTTTCCTTTCTTAAATAAAATCCTGTCAATTCTCCTGCGGATGGAGGAAATCTATCGTCTTCGCCGAGGATGACATGCAAAGAAGCGCCGTCCCTCTCCCCGTCGGTATGATGCGGCGCGCTCCCGCGCCGATTCCGGCTGTTTTTTCCGTGCCAGCCTCTATATCTATCATGACCGCGTGCGACTGCGCGAGCAGAAACGCCTCACCATGAGACGAAACCGCCGCGTCAACGAGCTTTTCCCCGATAACAGCATTGTAACAAACCTTCGCGTCGGAGTCAAGTATTACGATGCTGTTTTCCGAGCCGAGAGTGTTTTTCGGCGTCGAAAGCAGCACAAAGCTGTCCGATGACGACACGGTGCCGATCCCGCCGCCGTGCGTGTAGCTGCCGCGAACGTTGCCGTCGCCGTCGAAGAAATACACGCTCGCCGTCGTTATGACCGCGAATCCGTCCTTCATCGTCCGCACCGAAAGCGGATATTCGCCCGCGATATGGTGCGAGGAACGCTGCGTGTCGGCTCCGACCTCGTAAAAGCCCACGTCCGTATAGTATTCGCCCTCGTCGACGCCGAACGATGTCATGACGAGCGTCGCGCCGTCGTCCGAAAGCGCCGCGCCGGAGACGTAATCAGTCCTCTGATACTTGGCGCGGAGCGAAAAATCGTCGCCGTAAAGATACACGGTCGCGCGCTTGTCGCGCCCGCTCGCCGCGATCACAAAATCGCCCGATTCCGCCATGTCGGCGGAGATTATCTCAAATTCAAGTGTTTCCCGGTAAAGCTCCGAAAACGAATTGCAGACCGTGAACACGCGCCCGCCGATGTCGTATATGAGCGCGTATTTTTCCGAAACGTCAACCTCCGGCTGTTCGAACGAGATCTGCGTACTCAGCCCGAGCCCGCCCGTCGCCGAGAAAAGTCTGACCTCGCGGCCGGTCACGTAAAGGAGCTCCCCGCGGTAGACATCAAAGCGCTGTATCGGCTCCGCCGAATACGAGACGCCCGAAAACGCCTCCCCGCCATCTGAGCTTATGTTTAAATCCCTGAAAAGATACATTATGTTCGCCGTCGTTATGTCGTCCGGTCGGAGCGCTATCATTGAAAGCAGAAAGAGGACGAACGACACGGCGGCGACAAGTCTTGCAAACTTAAACCGGCGGGAGACTTTGAGGTAGTATTCATTTTTTTCAATGCCGTCGGAAAGCTCCGGCAGCATCACGGGCATATCAGACTCTTCCGTGACCCGCCGCAGCGCGCCGGGCTTTGAGTGTTTGCGCTTCTTCATTGTCCTCCCCTCCGATCTTTATGTAGATTTTCACGCCTTCAGCCGTCTGCCGTCAATAATCGACGCGGCAGAGATAAAGTCCGCACGGCGGCAGCGTTTCCGCCGCGCACGCGCGCGAGCGGGACGCGATTATGCCGTCAACGTCCTCCGGCGAGATCCTTCCCCGCGCGGCAGCGAGCGCCGTGCCCGCCATCGTCCTTACCATCTTATATAGGAACCCGTCCGCCGTGACGCTGAAGATCACAAACTCACCCTCTCGGCGTAGGGAGCAGTCAAATACCTCGCGCACGGTGTCCCTGATTTTTGAGCCGCTCGCCATGAACGCGGCAAAATCCCGCTTTCCCGTCATGGCGCGCGCCGCCGCATCCATTCTCAAAAACGATGGCTCCGATATAGGCCTTGTCTCGTATACGAGCCCCGACAAAAACGGAGAGCGGATTTCCGCGTCGCGGATCACGTATTCGTAAGTCTTCGATTTGACATCGTACCGCGGGTGAAACGCGTCGTCGGCGGAGGATGCCGAAAGCACAGCGATATCGTCAGGCAGCGCGCTGTTCAGCGCGCGCACCGCCGCCCCCGCCGGTATGACGGAGGTGATGTCGCCGTCCTCGAACGCGACCGTGCATGAATACGCGCGCGCGTGTACACCGCTGTCCGTGCGGCTGCACCCGGTCACAAGGCAGCGCCTTTTGTAGACGGCGCACGCCGCGTCCGTCAGCGTCCGCTGGACGCTTTTTGCGTTGTCCTGCGCCTGCCAGCCGGCGTAACCGCGCCCGTCATACGAGATCGTAAGCCACAGCTTCACGCGTCTTCCCCCTGTCTTTCGCTTTCAGCACCAATTTTCGACATCTGCATATGATATTTCGACAAATGTGTAAAATTCGTTTTTTCCCGTTCAGAACGGGTATACGGGCAGGAATATATTTATCACGATGACGGCTCCGATTAAAAGCGCGCCGCCCGTGAAAAATACCACGTCCATCCCGGAATAGCGGAGCACGTGGAGCCGTCCGCGCCCCTCGCCGCCCCTGTAGCAGCGGCACTCCATCGCCGTCGCAAGCTCTTCCGCCCGCTTGAAAGCCGAGACAAACAGCGGGATCACGACGGGCAAAAGCGCCTTTGCACGGCTTATGAGGCCGCCGGACGAAAAATCCGCTCCCCGCGCCTTCTGCGCGTTCATGATCTTGTCCGTTTCCTCGACGAGCGTCGGTATAAAGCGAAGCGCGATCGTCATCATCATCGAAAACTCGTGTACGGGCATGTGAATTTTTGAAAGCGGCGAAAGCAGCGTTTCAAGTCCGTCCGTCAGCGAGATCGGCGACGTTGTATATGTCAGCAGTATCCCTGAGCCGAGCACGAGCAGCGACAGGCGCAAGATCACAAGGACCGCGTTTATTATGCCCTCTTTATAGATGTGTATGAAGCCGAACTCGAAAAGCAGATCGTCTCCGCTCGTCAGGAGAATATTGATTATCGTCGTAAAGATCACGATATACAGTATCGGCTTCATGCCGCGCAGATATATCTTCAGCGGGATGCCCGACAGCAGCATCAGGAGCGCCGCCACCGCCGCTAGAAGGATGAACGCGCCGGCGGTGTGCGCCACGAACGTGACCGCGACGAACGCTATCAGCAAAATCAGCTTCGCCCGCGGGTCGAGCCTGTGTATGACCGAGCTGCCCGGGAAATATTGACCGAGCACAAAATCGTGCATTTAGTCCGCCCCTTTCCCCTTATTTCCGCGGCGTTCGGAAATGATGCGCCGAAGCGAATCCGAAACGCCGCCGACAGTGAAAATTTCCTCTCCGATAGGCACGCCCAGCTTTAAAAGCTCGTGGGCGATGTCCGTTATCATCGGGACGCCGAGCCCGAGCATATAGAGCTCGGAGCGGCGGGCGAACACCTCCTCGCGCGTGCCGTACATACAGAGCTTCCCATCCGCGAGCACCGCGACTCTGTCGCAAAATACCGCCATGTCCTCCATGCTGTGCGAAACGATTATGACCGCAGCCCCGGTCGCGCGGCAGTATTCGCGAATGCCGGAAAGGATCGATTCGCGCCCCGCCGGGTCAAGACCTGCGGCGGGCTCGTCGAGCACAAGCACCTCCGGCGACATCGCCATGACGCCGGCGACGGCGACACGGCGTTTCTGCCCGCCCGACAGATCAAACGGCGATTTGTCAAGCCATTCTTCCTCGACTCCGGCAAATTTCGCCGCCTCGCTGACGCGCCGCGCGATCTCATCCCCGTCGAGCCCCATGTTTCGGGGACCGAACGCAATATCGGCGCGCACAGTCTCGTCGAAGAGCTGATATTCCGGGTACTGCATCACGAGCCCGACGCGGAACCGCACCGAGCGCATTTTCTTCTTGTCAGCCCAGATATCCTCGCCTCCGAGCAGCACCCTGCCGGAATCCGGCTTAATAAGCCCGTTGAGCATATTGATGAGCGTCGACTTCCCGGAGCCTGTGTGTCCCATGATCCCGGTCAGAAGCCCCTCTTCAAATTCGAGCGAAACGCCGTCCACGGCGCGCTTTTCAAAAGGAGTCCCGACGCTGTACGTGTATGTCACGTTTTCAAGTCTGATCTTTGCCATTTGTTATTGCACTTCATTTTTTCAGGTTTTGTATGTATATCTCACGTCCGCGGCCGGAAAGGTCCTTTGCGGACGCATATCGTTCAACGGTTCGCGGCGCTCATTTTTCCCCGTCCGCCGCCGGAATTTTCACGCCGAGGCGCAAAAGCTCTGACTTTATGTATCCGGCGCACGCGGCGGCGTCAAGCGTCCGTTCGGGAAGGCGGACGCCGAGGTCGGAAAGCGAATACAGTAGCGCCGTCGACTGCGGAACGTCGAGCGAGACGGCGCGCAGCTCCTCGACGCGCGTGAATATCTCATCCGGCGCGCCGTCAAGGCAGACGCGGCCGTCCGACAGCACGATGACCCTGTCGGCAAGCGCCGCCTCGGTCATGTCGTGCGTTATGTGTATTATCGTGATCCCGCGCTCGCGATTTAAAGATTCTATCGTCTTCATGACCTCGCGCCGCCCGGACGGGTCGAGCATCGACGTTGACTCGTCGAAAATGATGCACTCCGGCAGCATCGCGATTATCCCCGCGATCGCGACGCGCTGCTTCTGTCCGCCGGACAACCTCGACGGCGACGCCAGCGCGTACCCGCGCATCCCGACCGCCTCAAGCGAGGCGTCTACCCTCAGCCTTATGTCTTCGGGCGAGAGCCCGAGATTTTCAGGACCGAACGCCACGTCTTCCTCAACGACGGATGCCACGATCTGGTTGTCGGGGTTCTGATGTACCATCCCGATCTTCCTTCTGACTTCATATACAGTGTCGTCGTCCGGTTCCTCCGGGGAGGAAACGAGCTTTCCGTCGACGTATATTTCCCCCGCGTCCGGCAGAAGGATCATATTGAGCAGCTTCGCGAGCGTCGATTTTCCGCTCCCGTTGTGGCCGAGCACGGCGACGAACTGCCCGCGCTCGATCGAGATCGACACGTCTTTAAGCGCCGCGTGCTTGACGCCCTCCGCGTCCTCATACGAAAAACAGAGTCCGCGCGTCTCAAGAAAAGCGCTCATGACAACCACCATGCAGACGCGCCGCACGGCAGCACGCCGCCCGTCTCCGAAACGGGAAGCCCGATCTCGCCCGAGTCGAGATGCCCGCCCCTTTTCGATTCGATCTCAACCTTCATGATATATTCGATCGCCATCGGCGAAAGTCCTGTCGTATACGAATTTACAAGGAAAAAGAGCGGTTTATCCGACAGCAGCTCCGCCGAGAGGGAGATCAGCTCGTGTATGCTGTCCTCAAGATGCCACACCTCGCCCGACGGACCGCGCCCGTAGGACGGGGGGTCCATTATGATGCCGTCATACTTGTGTCCGCGCCTGATCTCGCGCCCGACGAACTTGCGGCAGTCGTCGACGATATAGCGGACGGGCGCGTCCTCAAGACCTGAAAGCTTCAGATTTTCCTTTGCCTGCTCGGTCATCCCGCGCGAGGCGTCCACATGGCAGACCGCGGCTCCCGCCTCGGCGCACGCCGCCGTTGCGCCGCCTGTGTACGCGAACAGATTGAGAACTGTCGCCGTCCCGCGGCGTCCGCGTATCAGCTCCGCCATGCGCTCCCAGTTGACGGCCTGCTCCGGGAAGAGCCCTGTGTGCTTGAATCCCATCGGGTGAACGCCGAATCTCAGGTTTCCATACCCGATTTCCCAGCGCTCCGGAAGCGTCCCGCTCCACGAGCCGCCGCCCTTTTCTGAGCGGTGGTAGACGCCGTCCGCGCGGCGCCACTCCGCGCGGGTGCGCGGTGTGTTCCAGATCACCTGCGGGTCGGGTCTTATGAGTATGTATTTTCCCCAGCGTTCAAGCCGCTCGCCGCCTGAGCAGTCGAGCAGCTCGTAATCGCGCCATTTATCCGAAATCCGCATCTTAATTTTTCCTTTTAGTTGTTGTAATATTTTGCGAGAAGCGAGCCGGAGCTGTTCGCGTGACATATCGCGACCGCGAGCGCGTCCGCCGTGTCGTCCGGCTTCGGC
Source organism: uncultured Clostridia bacterium (assembly GCA_947630625.1). Lineage (GTDB taxonomy): Bacteria > Bacillota > Clostridia > Oscillospirales > CAG-272 > DTU064. The sequence continues at coordinate 84,758 of CANRIL010000006.1, read as the reverse complement.
GGCTCAGGCAGACCGAGCAGCGCCGTCACCATCGTGATTATCTGATGCTTCGTCGCCCGCCCGTAACCGGCGACGGACTGCTTCACCTGAAGCGGCGTGTATTCCGATATCCGGAGCCCGAATCCGCGCGCCGTCATCACAATGACGCCTCTCGCCTCCGCGACGACGATGCCCGTCTTCTGGTTCGTGTTCCAGAAAAGCTCCTCCGCCGCAAACTCCGTCGGCTTATAATGCCTGATGATCTCGGCAAAGTCGCGGTGAAGCGACAAAAGACGGTCTTCCGTCTTCATGCCCGCCGGCGTCGTCGCCGACCCATAACCGAGGACGCGGATACGCGAGTTGTCATATTCGATAACTCCCCATCCCGCTATGGCGATCCCGGGGTCGACGCCGAGTATTATCATCATGCCCTCCAAAAGCTTGTCCGCATATTATATCATTGTATTATACAATATTAAAATCTTCCTGTCAACTTAAGAACCCCAAAAATAAAGTTTACCAAAGAAAGCTTTTGAGCCATTACGGTAAAATACATACAGGAATTTAATTTGGAACTTCACATTTTGTTTACATACGGTCAAGGTCGAAAAGGGCAGTTATTATTGACAGCGTTGTCGAAAATATGATACAATAATTATTGTAGGGGCTTCCCGAACGGCGGAAGAAGCGAAATCGCGAATGCAAAGATCAGAGCTCAGGACATGCTTGAAAACGTAAATTCCCCAGAAGACATAAAGCGCATGACATATGACGAGCTTGAACTGCTCGCCGCGGAGATCAGGCGCACGATCATAGACACCGTTTCAAAAAACGGAGGTCACCTCGCGTCAAATCTCGGCATAGTCGAGGCGACGCTCGCGATACACCGCGTCTTTGACGCGCCGCGCGACAAAATAATATTTGATGTCTCACATCAGAGCTATGCCCACAAGCTTATAACGGGACGCCGTGACCGCTTCGGGACTCTGCGCTGCCTCGGCGGCATATCCGGATTCACAAATCCCGCGGAGAGCGAGTATGACACCGTAATCGCCGGACACAGCGGCAGCTCGATCTCGGCGGCGCTCGGCATAGCGGAGGCGGCGAGGATCACCGGGAGCGACGCTTATTCGATCGCCGTCGTCGGCGACGGTTCGTTCACGAACGGCATGATATACGAGGCGATCAACAACTGCGCCGATCATCGCGACCTCAATCTGATAATCATCTTAAACGACAACGAAATGTCGATCTCGGAAAACGTCGGCGGCATTTCGCGATATCTTTCCGGCGTCCGCACGAGCCGCGGATACCTTTCTCTCAAACATACGCTCGACAAATTCCTGATGAAGATACCCGTCGTCGGCACCCCCATCGCCCGCGCGCTCAAATGGCTGAAGGACAGCTTCAAGCACATCTTCATCAGCGACACGCTGTTTGAAAACCTCGGCATACCGTATGTGGGGCCTGTCGAGGGCAACGACATAAAAAAGCTTGAGGCGGTGCTTGAAGAAGCAAAGCTGCGCCGCGGCGTCTGGCTCGTCCACATCGTGACAAAGAAGGGGCTCGGATACGAGGACGCCGAAAATCACCCCGAAAGATACCACTCGACCGGCTGTTTCGATCCCGCCGTCGGCGTGTCTGGCACGCAGGAAGAATGCTTCACCTCAAAATTCGGCGAATTTCTCTGCATGCGCGCGCTCGAGGACAGGAGCATTTACGCGGTCACAAGCGCCATGCGCGACGGGACAGGGCTTGACCGCTACGCGGAGCTCTTCCCGAACAGATATACAGACGTTGGCATCGCCGAGGAACACGCAGTCGCGTTCTGCGGCGGGCTCGCCGTCTCCGGCATGAACCCCGTGTGCGCGCTTTATTCAACGTTTTCGCAGCGCGTCTTTGACCAGGTATTTCACGACATCGCGCTTGACGGCTCGCATATCACGCTCGCGCTCGACCACTGCGGCATCGTCCCGAACGACGGAGCCACGCACCAGGGGATATACGACGTTTCGCTCTTTTCCCCGATCCCCGGCGTGACCGTATATTCGCCCGAAACGTATGAGGAACTGAACAAAACGCTGTCGCTTGCGATCTACAACAGCGGCGTCGCTGTCGTGCGCTATCCGAAGGGCAAGGAAACTGTTTACGACAGATCATCGTTTTCGTCGTCCGACTCGCTTTCATACCGCATGCCGCGGTGCGCGCCCGACGCCGTGATCGTGACTTACGGTGCGATAACGAGCGAGGCTGTCGCCGCCGCCGATATGCTCGCGCCGAAATATAACGTCGGCATAGTCAAGCTCATTCGCGTGTCCCCGCTCCCGGAAGACGAGCTTTTCCCGCTCATCTCCGGCGCAAAGCTGATATACGTGCTAGAAGAAGGCGTTTTGCGCGGAGGCATCGGTGAGGCGCTCGCATCAAAATTATCGTGCATGGGAATTCACAGCCGCGTCGTGATCCGCGCGATCGACGGCGTTTTTGTCACGCACGGGACGCGCGAAGAGCTGCTTCACAGGCTCGCGCTCGATTCAAAATCAGTCGCGACCGAGATCGGCAACGAGCTCGGCAGATCCTGCCCTACCTCTGCATGAATCCGCTTCCGTAGCTTTTCAAAGTAAACGCAGCAGTTGAAAAGAGAATGGATTCACTTCCGGAAAAAATTTCTCATGAAACGCTTGACACGGCGGAAGTAATGTGATATTATAATTAGGCTTGAGAAAGCACGCGCCCTTAGCTCAGCGGATAGAGTGCCCGGCTACGAACCGGTAGGTCGAAGGTTCGAATCCTTTAGGGCGCGATAAGCACTTGCATCACCACAGTTTTGTGCGGCAAGTGCTTTTTTGTTTTGCCGGCACACGAAAAAACTGAGCCCGGCCGTTCCACCGACATCCACGAAGGAAAGGTGAGCCTGAACGACCGGACTCATATTGCATCCGCGCCCGAAGGCGCGAGTGCATCGATTTAATATTCCCGCAGCGAAAAGCACGCGGGAGTCGGCGTCATGCCGAGCCGATATCACGCGGACGCCTGATCTGCGCTCAAACAGAGAGTTTCGCGGGCGCGTCCGCACCGTGTATCACGGCGCTTTGGCTTTTCTCACAACGTCGACGTTTTCACTGTAAGCGAGGTTCGGAGAATACACGTCTCCCGAAACCGTGACCTTGTATGTGCGCCCGCTCACGGCGTCAAATTCCGATTCGACCGTATACGTCTCGCCCCACTCCGTTCCGTCGCGGAGCACGGCGTCCGTGAACCAGATGCCGAAAATGCCCTGATGGTAAAGCATCGTTGTGGCGGTTATTCGCTGACATCCCGGAAGCCCCTTGACGCAAACCGTGACCGTCCCCTTTCCCTTGCCGTCAAAAATGATGTCCGCGTCAGCCCTGACCGTGTAATCATTACTCATCGGAACAATTTCGAACGCATGCGCCGTCACCATCATCATGAAAACCATGACGAACGCCATCATAAACGAACCTGATCTTTTAACTGACATAAAAGAACCTCCCCCGGATTTATTTCTCTATATAAAGTATAACCTTTGAGATGTACCAAAACCGTCGCAAAAAAACACCGAAAGCCTAAAATCATTGTTTTGCACAAAAATAGAACATAAATTTTATTTAAAACGCGCCGTCACTCCCGATTTTGAAAGTGACGGCGCGCTTCAATTCGCCGATATTCAGTCATAAACGCTTTCCGCCATGCTCAAAAGCTCCTCGCGCGTCATCGTGCTGTCGATGATGTGGAAGAAATATATGTACGTCCCGTCATAGAATACAAGAACAAAGTCGTGCCACGAATCCTCGCCGTAAGTAACGAGCACGCCGCTGTAACCGTTTATCTTTATATCCTCCATGACGCCCCGGTTGTCGACCGAGATCGAACTCGAACCGAGCTTCAGAAACTTCCTGCTGAAATCTATCCAGCCGTCCTCCTCGCCCTTTTCGTTTGTGCGCACATATGCGGCGTCATATGTATACGTCATTTGCGACTCATCCTTCACCGCGTACCCGGCAGGCAATGTCGGCGTCCCCGCCTTTGCAATAAAGTCGCCGCCGTCCTCAAGCGCGTCGATCGAGATCAGGATGTCCCTGTTCGTCATCTTCGAGAAAAGTCCGAAATATGCCGCCCTGACCTCCGGAATGACAAACGAAAGCGCAAATACGGCAACGGCGATTATGAATACCGCCGCAACAGTGCGACCGAACGCGCGCCTGCGCCTTGCCGCCGCTCTTTTGCGGTCAAGCCGGCGTAGTATACGCTCCTCCGCCTCCGGCAGAAGCTCAGCTCCTCCGTCACACCTGCATGACGCGTCAGAGCCGAGAAGAAAGCTCTCCGCCTCAGCTTTCATGACGCTGTCCTTTATGAGCGCAAACGATTCGTCAAACTTCTGATCTTTATCCTTCTTCATTCCGGTGTAACCCCTTCCTTTTTGATTTCCTCGGCAAATCGCTCCCTCGCGCGGCGCAGCCGCGCATCTACCGCGTCGACCGAAATATTCAGTACCTCCGCAATTTCCTTGTATGAAAGCATGTGCATCTCGCGCAGCTCGAGCAGGTGCCTGTAATGCTCCGGAAGCCTCATAAACGCCGCGAACAAGTGCGCCTCGCACTCGCCGCGTATTATCTTCATTTCGATGTCCGCGTTCTCGTCCGCAGTTCTTTCAGGGTCTATATCACCGTCGCTGACAACGTGTTCCTTTTCCCGCATCCGCTTTTTATATAAGCTTTTCGCGGTATTCTTCGTGTATGTCGAGACGAGCGCCGCCGTCTCGTCGTCCGTTTTGCCCCGGAATTTTGACGCGTGCCGCGCTATCTTCAGCATCGTCTCGCTTACGGCGTCCTCCGCGTCGCTGTGATTTTTCAGTATTCCGAACGCCATGCGGTACATATTGCTTTTGTATTTTTTAAAAATCAAAAGGACGATATCCTGCTCTTCCTCGCACCCGGCCGCCAAGAGCCACAACAAGAGATCCACCGTCCTTTCAATCAATGTATATTCAGATTATATCTCAATTTTCGAAAAATTTCAACATATTTTTACATTTGATGCTGAAAAATGTTTTCCCATAAAAAGCAGCGCGCGGAATTTTATTTTTTCTCCTCCTCTGCTCCCACGCTTTCTTTCCCTTCCGGCGTCTCGCCGCCGTGAACGTCATTTTTGTGCTTGCGTCTGTTTAATATGAATCCGCGCAGACCGGAAAGCGTCTTGTCGTAGTGCACGGAGCGAAGCCGCGGGAACGAGCGGATCATTCTGTTCTGCTGCGCGTTCAGCTTTGCGGCGAAATCCTCAAACACCGCGCTGAACGATTCGTATACGGGGGACGAACGGATGACATCCGTGACCCGCTTCACGTTTTCGCCGATAAGCCGTGAGCTCTCGCTGTGTATCGCCTCGCCGAGCTTCGCCGCCGTCGACTCAAGCTCAAGCGTCAGCTCGTGCAGCTTCTCGTTGAAGCCGGACATACCCGTGATCGTCACGACCGCGTCAACGGCGAACAGCGCAAGCAGCACGCCCGATGTGATATGAAGCGCGGGCTGCCCGACGAAGCCGACCGCGTAGACGACTGCGGGATGTATGACCTTTATCGTCAGCGCGGAGAACGCGCCGAAAACGACGGCTCCGAGAAGACAGATACGCCCGTTTAAATTGAACCGGTACGTCGAATAATCCCACCAGCGCGCGTGGAACATCTTCTCCATCACGTATGAGGTGATATATTCAAGCGTGCAGTCGAGAAGCGCGCCGAGCAGGAACAAAAGCGGCACGCTTTCGATCCGCCCGATGATCGCGACATCTATGAGCGCGCCGAACCCGTATATCGGGCAGTAGGGACCGTTGAAAAAGCCGCGGTTCACGAGCCTTTTCGCCTCAAGCGAGCAGATTATCGTTTCGTACACCCAGCCGACGAAGCTGTATATCATTATATAAAGTATCCATCTTTCGACGGATTCAAGCATAGTTATCACTGCGGCTCCCCTCTCCCGCACACAGTCTCTGCGAGCGCGCAGATCTTGTCCGCGGCGCAGAGCAGAACTCCCTCGCGCGTGCGCGGCGCGCGCCTGTTGAGCGGGAACATGTGGTGCGATATCATGTCTCTTTCGGCGTTCCCAAGCCTGAAATCGAGCGAGGCGAGCAGCAGCGCGCGGGACGCGTGCGTAAATCCGTGCCATGCGTGTCCGCTCTCGTGCCAGTCGTAGAGAAAATAATCGTGCAGCAGCGCGCCCCGAACGAGCGCGCGCATATCAACATTCAGGTGAAGTTCGTCTGCGATCGAGACGCACATCGCCGCCACCGCGACGGAATGCTCATAAACGCTCACTTTGCCGTGCTGGATATATTCCTTCTCCCGCTTAAATCCGTCGGAGCGCAGAATATCAAGCCCGTATCTTTTTATGATCTCGCTTTCTTTCACCTGTCTGTCACTTCCTTCCGGCCGCCTCCCGGCGGCATAATGCCGCGCTCCCGGCGAAAGCGGGAGCGCGATTATTACCTTACCTTTACGGCATCAGCGCCGTCAGATGATTGATGACGCTTGAAACGCCCGTGCTGTAAATATTCGGGCAGAAAATCACGTCGTCAATGCCCTTATCTTTGATCAGAGCCGTAAGCGTGCCGTCATAATATCTGTAATCTATCCAGTAAACGTATTCGTAGTGGTCGATCAGAAACGGCACGAACGCGTTGCCGTAAGAATCCTTGATAAGCACGCACGCGGAGCCGTCGGTTATCGTCGGATTGTGCGCGTACGCGTAAGGCTGGTCGCCTCCGGCAAAGCACGCGTATTTCGCCCCGGCATGATAATTCTTGACGTTGTTTACGACGCGCCATGCGACCTCCTTGCCGTCCTTCTGCCGCATCGTCATTTTATTTGTCCCGAATGGCACATAAGCGATCACCGTGTCGGGATTGTTCTTCATCGCCTGTGACTGGCTCTCCGAATATCCCGTGCCGAGGAATCCGGGGTACTCCTGACGCTCAAACATGTCAAGCGTGTGCGCCGTGACGCCCTTTGACTTCGCGAACGCCGTATACGCGTAGTACGCGCCGAGCGCCGTCCAGTGATGGTCTGTACGGAAATAGATATATTCATTCTTGTGGGCTGAAATGCTTCCGTAAGCGTCTACAGTCCTGACGCCTTCCTTCATCAGCGCGTACATGTATTCGATCGCGCGCCCCTGGTCGCTTATCTTGAGTTTATCCTGCGTCGCCTGGTTCAAAAGGATCGAATTCAGCGGCGGTATGATGCAGTAAATGTCGCACGTGCCGCTGTATTTATCATATGCGCGGTTGATGACCTCGGCGAACTTCTCCGAGTTTTTGCGGTTGAAGAAGTAGAGCCTGTAGCCGGTGTCTCCCGAAACATACACGTTCCCCTTCATCTCGCCCTCCTGCGGGTCATTGTTCCCCGTATCAGGCGGTGCGTCGGTCACGGGCGCATCGGTGACAGGCGCGTCAGTGCCCGGCGTGTCCGTACCCGGCACATCGGTGCCAGGCGCGTCCGTCGTCGGCGGCTCGACCGTACCGGGCGCATCCGTCATCGGAGGCTCGTCGGTGCCGGGGTCCGTTATCGGCGCGTCGGTGCCGGACGGGCGCGTCGGTATATCGGGGATATCGTCGGCGTGGTGTCCGTCATCGACTATGAGCTGTGAGGAACGGTCGCCGTAGAGCGACTGTATGAAGCCGTTGCATTCGATAAGCTGCTCGCGCAGCGGGAACGTATCCGAATACCAGAGGTCGACGCCATGCCAGAAGCTCCCGTCGAGCACGCCGGAAACTGTCATCTCCGGGAATTTCGTAAGCTCGCGCTTTTCCGTTTCAGATACGGAGGGACGGCAGAACCACAGAAGTCCTACGAAAAAGAACACGAGCAGGAACGTATAAAAGCACGCCGTCTTGATCTTCATGACGGACTTTATCATTTTCTTGTTTACCATTTTCGCACGCCCTCCCGTCAGAATATAAAGTACAGAAACGGGTTATAGCTGTTGCCCGCCAGCGCCGTCGCCGACAAGAACAGCAAAAGCACCGGATGGACGACCTCGAACACCGACCAGACGGCGAACGCCGCGCCGCCCTCCTTTGCGCGGCGGCGCAAAAACGACGCTGCCTTCGCGCCGAGCGGCGTCGACGCTATTATCGCGACTATCAAAAGAATATAGTTTGAGCGCAGCTCGAGCGAGACGGCAAGGTTTGAAAAACCGCCCTCTCCAAGCCCGAACATGCCGCCGAGCACGGTCAAAAGCTGCCCCAAGTCCTCGAACTTGAAGATGATCCATGAAAAATACACGATGACCAAAACGCACACGTGCCTGATGACGGCGGGGATCGAATCAATATGTTCACCGAGCAGGAATTTTTCCGCGGCGAGGAATAAGAAGAAATAGACGCCCCAGATTATATAATTCCATGACGCGCCATGCCAGAAGCCGGTGAGCGCCCAGACGACGAAGAGATTGAACAGCTGCCGCCCGCGCCCGCGCCTGTTGCCGCCGAGCGGGATATAGACGTAATCGCGGAAAAATCCGGACAGCGACATGTGCCACCTGCGCCAGAAATCAGTCACGGAATCGGCGATATAGGGGTAGTTGAAATTCTCGCGGTAATGGAATCCGCACATCAGCCCCATTCCGATAGCCATGTCAGAATATGCGGAAAAATCAAGGTATATCTGGAGCATGAACGCGAGCCCCGCGAGCCACAGCCCCGCCGCCGGCTGAGAGGCGAGCGAAGACGGGTCAACCGCGAAATACGCGTCGGCTATCGCGGCGCACGAGTTCGCGAGCACGGCCTTTTTTGCGAGCCCGACCGTGAAACGGCTTATTCCGCGCGATGTCGCGCCCGGCGTCGTGCGGCGCTCAAATATATCGTGTTCGATGTCGCTGTATCGCACGATAGGCCCCGCCACGCACTGGTGGAACAGGCACGCATACAGCAAAAGCACGCTGAATTTCGGCTGCGCCTCGACCTCGCCACGGTAAACGTCCGCGACGTATGAGATCAGCTGGAACGTGTAAAACGAGATGCCTATCGGAAGCGCGATCCCGGAAACAAATTCCGGCGTTTCCGCGCCCGTCAGCATTCCGATATTGAAGAAGAGAAATTTTGTATATTTGAAAAATCCGAGTATAAGAAGAACGAGCGCGACGCAGATCACGAGCATCCGCCGCTTTGACGATTCAGGTCCCCGCTCTATTCGCAGCGCGAAAAACCAGCAGATGAGGACATCGATGAGCATGACGGCAGTAAAGCCGAGGCCTGCCCAGCTGTAAAAAATGAGCGAAAAAATAAGCATGGCAGCGTTTTTCGCCCGTATGCTGCCGCACAAATTGTGCACGAGGATGTTCAGCACAAAGAACAGAAAAACAAAAACCATGCTTGAGAAGACCATATTTTGTTACCGCCGGAATATATATTAAAGGCGTTCGTCAGAAACCGACAACGCGCTGTGAAGTTATTATACCAAATCAGCTTTTATAAATCAATATGCGGGGAGAAATTTTAAACAAAATATTTGCCTCATCGGGCGAGGCGGCGCGGTACTTAATTATGGATTTTGCGCAAAAAAACGGGGCGGGAGGCGCCCTTCCAATACAAGCGCAATCTCACCCCTTACGGGTACAGCCAAGCCAATACGGGTTCCCCATCCATGTGGGCGCAGCCCATCCCATGCGGACACATTCCCACCCACTTACGGGTACAGCCCAGCAAATACGGGTGTCCCCATCCATGTGGGCGCTGCCCTACCAATACGGACACATCCCACCCCTTACGGGCGCAGCCCAGCCAAAACGGACGCATCCCAAACAAATGCGGGCGCGCCCTTCTTTTCAGGGTGCGCCCGTCAGATATGGAGGCGAGGAGAATCGAACTCCTGTCCGAAAACCTTTCCTTATGACTTTCTACGTGCGTAGGACACCTTTATTTTCTCCCCCGACCGCGCCGGATGACCGCGGAACGGAAGGGGCAGCGCTTTAATGCGTGGCCGTTTCAAGCGCTAAAGCGCGGCTCACGTTCACCACTGTAGTGACGCCCGCGGTCGGGTCGTGGTACCCCCGAGAGCGGACGCGCCGCCGTCAGGCAGCGACTGCTAAACTATTATCGTTAGCGTTTAAAATTTAATCGGAGCCGGTTTAAAGAGCTTTCCCCATGCTCTGCACGCTTATCATATCTCAAAATCCCCGTCGAAACCTTTACGCCCCCGTTTTATACAATTGCATATCGCTTTTATGCGTATGTCGAAATTGTTCGTTTTATCGCTTTTGCCAAGGAAAATCAGAAATTTTTCTGTCCGCCGACGAAAGTCACAACGTCTTCGAGCGGTTTGCGCTCGCGCGGCGGGATCTTTTCACGAGGCTCGCCTATCGGCAGAAGCGCGACGACATGGTGATGCTCCGGAATGCCGAACGATACCGCGCACGCGTCCTGATCGTATGCGCCTATAACGCATCCTCCGAGTCCGAGCCCGGTCGCGGCAAGGAGCATATTCTCCATCGCGAGCGCCGTATCCTGAACGGCAAATTTTTTGGCGCGCTCGCCGAATCTCGCCTCTATCGCCGACCTGTCGGTACAGACGATTATCGTCAAAGGAGCCTCCGCCACCCAGTCGGCGCAGACGCCGCGCAGCTTCCCGCGCTCCTCGCCCGCGACAACGTAAAAGTGCCACGACTGCATATTGCACGCGCTCGGCGCCATGATTCCCGCGCGCAGTATCTCATAAAGTTCCTCGCGTGTGACTTCACGTTCCGTAAAAGCCCTCGTGCTCCTTCTTTCCGCTATCGCTTCCCTGATCTCCATGCGGTGCTCCTTTCGTTTGTCTGTTTTTGTTTTTGTTGTGGCCTATAATTTACCAGTCCCGGCGCTCCTGCTCGCGCGTGTATCTCGCCATCATGCGCTTCGCGTCATTTTCGGCCTCCGCGTCGCGCTTGTCGTGCAGCTTTTTGCCCTTGCAAAGTCCGACCGCCATCTTGACGTTTGAGCCGGAGAAATATATCGAGAGCGGCACGAGCGTGTACCCTTGCTGTGTCACCTTCGTGTGGAGCTTTTCGATCTCGCGGCGGTGCATGAGCAGCTTTTTCGGGCGCAGCGGGTCGCGGTTGAATATGTTCCCCTTCTCATACGGACTGATGTGGAACCCGAACGCGTATATCTCGCCGCGTTCGATACGGCAGTATGAATCCTTCAGATTGACGGCACCTGCGCGGACGCTCTTGACCTCCGTCCCGTAAAGCACGATGCCCGCCTCGATCGTATCCTCGATAAAATATTCGTGACGCGCCGCCCTGTTCTGCGCGATAATGCGGCCGTCGCTCTTTTTCTTGTCAGCCACGGCGCATCACCCCCTTTATTATGCGGCGGCTGCTAATTATTATATTCCCTCGCCGCCCGTTTGTCAAGTGCGCCTCACCATCTCCCGAGAAATCCTGTTGTCGTTAGAGCGCCTTTGTGATAAAATATTGTCATATAAACGGAGGAGACAAAAAATGAAATATCAAAAATACACTGAACGCGCGCTCGCTCTCGGCGCGGCGGACGCGGTTGAATTCACAATATCCGACATATGCTTTGATTCACGGACGCTGCTCAAGTGCATGTTCGGCTGCCCGGACTGGGGCAGGAGCCACACTTGCCCGTCCCGCCCAGGCTCACCGACGATGGAGCAATACCGCGAAATGCTCTCCCGCTACAGCGGCGGCATCATCATCCATACGCACGACAAATCGCTCTCGCAGAAAATATCGTTCGCGATCGAGGGCGACGCGTACCGCGACGGATTCTATTTCGCGTTCTCGCTTTCGGACTGCGCACTTTGCCGGGAGTGCGCGGCGGTGAAAAACGAGCCGTGCCGCAACCCGCACACGGCGCGCCCCGCGTTTCACAGCGTCGGGATTGACGTATATAAGACCGTGCACGCGCTCGGGCTCCCGCTCCGCACGCTTGCGGACGCCGAGCGGGAGGAACAGAACTGGTATTCCGCCGTATTCATCGAATAAAATACGGGGCGCCTCGGGATCTCTATCCGCCCGGCGCCCCTTATTTTTTTATGAAAGCTTAAAGCTCTTGAAATTCGAGACAATATTGCGATAATTCCCGATATCGCTGTGCGCCTCGTCTACAATATACTCCCTGCCGCCGTCGCACGCATACGCCACGACGCAGTTATATCCGTCCTTATCGAGCCGCGACGTGTCGACGCTCACGCTCGCGGTTCCGTTTTTCACCTCGGCGTCGATAACGATCGTGCCGTTGATCTGGAACCTGATATACTTTATCGACTGGTCGGACACGGCGCAGCTTATGTTTGCCTTATTGCCGGAGACATCGACCTTCGGCTCCGACATTTTTCCGGGAGAGGAACGGTAGACGCCGAGCGACCTTATGAGCGTGTTCACATCCGTGAACTGCCTGTCGAGCCACGCCATTCTCGTCGACACGAAATCCTTCATGCGGACAAGCTCTTCCTCATAATTCGGGAAATAGTATTCGCCCGAATAGCTGTTGTATCCCGCCATGATCTCCGCCCATCTTGAATCGTTTGCAAGCGCGGAGCGGCGGATGTAGGATGAATAAGAATCTATCGTGCCGCCCTTTCCGACGAGCGTCTCGATCTGGTCGTCCCGCATCTTTTCCCACGCCTCGTAGACCTTCGTCACGAAATACGGGTCGCGGATGAGAAGGCAGTTCCACTGGACCTCCTGATAATACTGCTCCTGCATGAATACCTGGTCGCGGCAGTGCCACGATTCGGGCGCCCATGTCGCGCTGTTCCAGAGGACATTGCCCCACGCCCAGTCAAAATCCCACTGCGGACCGATCTTTGCGAGGTCGTCAATATCCTTGTAAACGAAGAAGCTGTTTTTCATGCTGTCCCAGTTCATCGCGATCTCGCAGAAAATAAAGTTCTCGACGAGATTATCCATATCGAACAACTCGCTGTAATGCTTGCCGCTGTTGGCGGGGTCCGAATACTCCATCTTCGTGTAAACTCTCGGCTCCCACTTGTTCCACCAGTTCTCGGCGGCGTAGTGGTCGTCGCTGTCGCGGTAGAAGAAATCGTCGCTGTGCAGCGCGTATTCGAACGACTGAACGTATCTGTACGCGTATCCGTAAAGCTCGGTCGAATAAAACGAATTGAGCGAATCCCAGCCGACGGGCTCCGGCGTGTTGAAATAGAGCGGCTGCGCGTACGCAGTCCGCGTCGACGCGAGCTCGCCGTTATTGAAGGCATAGAAATCCATCTCAAGCAAGAATCCGCCCGTCTGTGACGGCAGCTTATCCATGCCGAGATCGCTCACGAAATCGTAGATTTTGCCGTTATACGAGACTTTCCCGCTTCTCATCCACGACCAATCCGTCAGCATTCGCGTCTCGATCTCGTCCGCTATCCTGTCTGCGTCCGCCCCGACCGCCGTCTCATTCGCAATTTTTTCGGCAACGTCCTCAGCGTATTCCTCCCAGTCAAAGACATTGACGCGCGTCTCCCCGACGCGGACGTGTTCGGAAAGCTCGTAGACGCCGCAGTATTCGCCGTTATATATCAAAGTGACGTTTTCCGAACTGATGTAAGCCTCGGTCCCGATCGCCTCCGAGAAATCCATCAGCAGCTTATTTCTCATCAGCGTCGGGTCTTTAGCGTTCGCGAGCAACACCCAGTGCTTGCTCTTGCCCTCTTTGTCGATGCCGAGCAGATTATCCTTCTTGTCGAGCTTGAGCTTGAACGGGCGCTTCGGCAGCGTCGCCGTTGAATTGCCGCGGACTCTGATCTCGGTGTCCCCGTCGTAAAGCCCCTTTGTGCCCGCCGGCGCCGTAACCTTTATGTGCGCGTCAACGTAAGTCGTGGGTATCCCGTCATACTGCGTGCCGCTGTCTATATATACGACAGGCAATGCGCTATAATATATCGAAATGGGATTTGAGCCTTCCGTGCTGACGGTGACAAGGCTTTCGGAATCGTTCTTGCCGAGCGTCAGCTTCGGCTCCTCGGTCGTTTCGGTGCGCGTCGTCCCGTCGGCGTAATTTTCTATCTTCCACGTAAATGTCGCGCCCGCATCGTATCCGCCGACCTCGATCGGTTTGTCCGCCTCGATGTATCCGGTGATAAAATAGAGCCCGTCCGCGAGCTTTCCAAGCACGCGTATCACAAATTCCTTCATCCCGACGCCGAAATCGGCGATCAGCTTGACGTTTACGTGTCCCTGCTCAGGCTGGGTGACGTTCGCCCGCGTACCGGACACGGATATGACCGACTCGTTTTCGGAAGTCCATGTGATCTTATGACCGAGCACCGTCGTCGGCAGCGAGAACGCGCTGCGGACGCCCGACGATGATTCGCCCGATGCAAATTCAAGCACGGCGAGGTCCATAAGGCTGAAGCCCTCGCGCCCGGCGACCGCCGTCAGGAGCGGATATGATCCTTCATTTACCGTCCATGTCGAGGCGAGCGAGAGCGAACCGTCCGTCATTTTTTCTTCGCTCACGCCTTTTCCGAGCCCGTCCCTCGCGACGCCCGTTCCGTTGAGAAAGTATAAATTCTCCATCACCGCCGCCGTGCTGTCGCCTGTCGCGATGGCGCACGCCGTCATCCCCTCGGACACAGCATCTGCCACAAGGACGACGTTTGCGAGTCTTCCGAGCGACGAATCCCTGATCCTGCCTATGATCCCGGCGCCCGTGTCCCAGCCGCTGTTCTGCGACGAGACTTTGACGTTGCTGAATATGTCGGTGATGCTGATGAACTCGTTTGACATGTCGGCGAGCCTCTGCGTGCGGCACTGCCCGATGAGCCCGCCGCAGCCGAGATTGCCGCTGCCGCTGTACGAAACAGACCCCGACAGAAGCGAGATACCGCTGATCTCGACGCTGCCGTTGACCTGCCCCGCGAGCGTGCCGACGCCCGTATCGGCGTATGAGCTGAGATTTATCGAAACATTTGAAAAGGTTATATCCTTTATTACTGTCGGGTCGTATTCGTCCCTTCCGCCGACAGAGCCGAAAAGCCCCCAGTACGACGTGTAGCCGACGCCGGAGGCGTTTATAGTAAGCCCGCTTATCGTGTGCCCTCTGCCGTCAAAATAGCCGCAAAAAACACCCTGACCCATGAAAACGCCGCTCTGCCCGTTTGCGCCGCCGATAGGCGTCCATTCCCTTCCGGACAGATCGATATCTATTACGAGATAATATTTGCCGTTGAGCGGATGCTCCGCATCCGTGCCGATCTTCGCAAGGTCGTCGGCAGACCTGATAGTTATCCCGTCAAGCGAGTCAGCGTCAGCGTCGATCACAGGCTCGTATACGGTTTCTTCCGGCTCCGTCGCCTCCGTCCCGCCCGTCGCGCTTTCCGCGGGGGCGTCCCCGCCGCCGACGCATGACGTGATCGCCAGCACGAGCAGTATCGACAAAATGGAAAGCGCAAGCCTTCCGCCGCGTATCTTTTTCATTGTCACATATAACTCCGTTCGTCTTCATACGCCCAGGACGGCGCCTCTTATAAACAAGTATACACTAAAACTAAAGCTTTTTCAACATATATCTTGTGAAAATTTCGGTTTTAGCGGTTTATAAGGCGGTACGCCATGCGCCACAGCTGCCGCGTCGTCATTCTGACGCACACGAGCACGGGGATTTCATCAAAATATGAAGCGTCCGTGACAGCGCCTCCGTCCGGGAATTCACCGCGATAAATTTCACCCGTCGAAAGCAGCCGATAGAGCTCCGTGATCGAGTGATATGAATCGTCGAGCGGAAGACCCGCCGTCATAAGCAGGCTCACCGCGAACTCAACGCACGTGTAACAGTCCCTGATCCTGACGCGCCGCCTGATTGGGACGCACGCGGCGGAGAGCATGTTGTACACATATTTCTCCGGTCCCGACTCAAGCATCTCCGCGAGCCTGCCGCGCACCGCGCGCATGTGTTCGCCGTCGATTCTGACCGCGCAAACCGCGATCTGCGACCGCCTTTTGCCGCTCAGAAAGCGCTCGCTCCCCTCGCGGACGAACCCGCCGCAGAACGGCGCGTGCAGCGCGAGCCTGCCGAATGAATAGACCTCGTTCAGCGCGGGATCAAACGCGACGGAGACGTGGTTGTATTCGCCGCGCGTCACCGTGCGTATGAAACCGCCCGTTTTATACTGTGTCGCCGAAAAGACGATATACAGCGTTTCCAAAAAACCACCTCCCCGTTATATTATGCCGAAAAGAATGAGCCCGACCGTGTTTATGCCGAGATTCGCGGCGATGTGTATCATCCACGACGGGTACAGCGTCCCGCATTTGTCGTCGAAAATGTCAAAAATCACGCCTCCTAGGAAAAGCCCGACGAGCAGAAGCGAAAACATCAGCGGCGAGAACCACCCGGACATGATCGCCACGTGATATAGCGCAAAGGCGACGGAAGAAAAAACATAAGCGGCGCGGCGCGAAAACCGGTCGCACAGAACGCCAAACGCAAACCCGCGAAACATCAGCTCCTCGCAAAACGAGTTGACGAACGAAATGTACACGGCGACAAGCGGAAAATTGTCCCGCGTGACGCCCTCTCCACCGGCGAGCGACGCGGTGACGGCGGAAAAATCAAATATGCCGCGAAGCGCGAAATACCCGCCGACGATCAGCGCGTATACGCAGACGCCGACGACCGCGGCAGAGATATAGGCGCCGCGCCCTTTCCCCGGTATGAACCGGCGGCGGAACGAGTCGTCTTTCGAGGCGAACAGATAAAGGAGCGGCAGACCGACAAAAAGTACGAGCTTGACGGCGGATTTTACCGCGTAAGGCGGGGAGATGACCCCGTCGACGACAGCCATCACCGCGCACGCAAACACCGTGATCACGACTGCCGTCCATGTTCTCTTCGAGTCGCTCATATATCCGCCTCCGATCTCTTAATAATTTCATTATACTCGCCGCGTTTTTAAATGTCAAGGACAGAATAAACCGGATATGCGCCGCCGCGCGAATGTTTTTCTTAAGCGGACGTTTTTTTGGAAACTATAAAACAAATAAGCGTTTTTCAGGCATGATACAATTTGCGGCCGCGTATTCTCTTCCCGATTCTACTATGGATTTACTAATATTACCCCCGATTCGCCTGACAGGCGGTTGAAAAAACGACGCTGAACGTCTATAATTTTTTCGTAGGAGGTGACCGATATGTATGAATTCGATAAAGCAAAATTCGGAGCGTTTGCAGCGCAGTTACGTAAGGAAAAAGGCTATACGCAAAAGGAACTGGGAGAGAAGCTGTTTATCTCAGATAAGGCGATCAGTAAGTGGGAGACGGGCAAAACGGTCCCCGACACAGCCCTGCTGATCCCTTTGGCAGATACGCTTGGCGTGACAGTGACGGAACTGTTAGCCGGCGAACGCATCGAAAAACAGCCGCTGCCGCCCGAAGCCGTAGAAGACATTGTGAAAACCGCGATCGTATATAATGAAGCGGCTCCGACAAGGGTATGGGGCGAAAAGGGACCATGGAGGATCATATATATTTTAGGGTGCTTATCCGGAGGAATTTGTCTGTTCCTGCTCTATCAGAAAGACCGTCTGACGACATCAGTCATTATAAATGCGATCCTCACATTTGTTTTCGGGGCGTACTTCTGCTTCTTTGCGCGAACGAAGCTCCCGCTTTACTATGACCAAAACAAAATATCGGGGATATATGACGGCTTCGTCAGGATGCACATTCCGGGACTTCACTTCAACAACAGAAACTGGCCGCATATCGTAAATGCAGCTCGGGCAGCTTTACTTACGGAAATGACAGTATTCCCCCTGCTGGCTCTGATCATCGGTTATTTTAATTTTGAGCTTTGGTTCTCCATAGAAAGATATGTAATGCTTGTCCTGCTGCTTGGCGCTCTTTTTGTTCCGATATACATTGTCGGGAAAATATATGAATAAACTGTAAGCCGCCTGCCGGATTTATAGTTTTACAGAAGGAATATTATCCCGGCGGAAGGGAAATTGACGTTGAATATTGCGGGAAATCTCTTTTGTGATATAAGCATATTTTTAGCTTAAAGAACTTTGCCAGAAAACTATAACATAAACTTTGCATACAAAAACGGGTGCAGCCGCCTCCCCTCTGTATTTTCCTCGCCGGCAGCACTCAAGCTCTGATGAGGGCAGTTCCGGTATCAGGTGCAGAATTAAAAACAGTCATGTGCGTCTCTTAAAAAAGGATTTTTACAGAATTACACCCGATGTAAAAGACTTTTGATAGACGCTCCCTGTTCGTTAATGGTAAAATTATCTCAGGTCAGGAGAATGCAGCTCGTAAAAAAAGGGGGTGAATTAAATGGAGGTAGGATCACAGATCAAAAAACTGCGCAGTGCGCTGGGGCTTTCGCAGGAGGAGCTTGCTGAGAAAATATACGTCACTCGGCAAACGATCTCCAACTGGGAAAATGAAAAGAGTTACCCGGACATCCACAGTCTTTTGGCTCTCAGCTCCTTGTTTGAAATATCTCTTGACCAATTGATAAAAGGAGATATTGAAATCATGAAGCAGGAAATTGACAAAGAGAAAGTCGGAAAATTCAACCGGCTCGCAAAACTGTTCGCAGTTCTTTTTATCGCGAGCATTGCCGTATTTGTTCCTCTTGTTGTGTTTTTGAGAATTTACGGAGTTATTATCTGGGCTATTCTATATCTGATAACTCTCATAACAGCCGTTCTGGTTGAAAAACTTAAAAAAAGCAATAACATTCACACATACAAAGAAATCGTGGCTTTTAGCGAGGGCAACACTCTTTCTCTGATCCAAAAGCAGAGGGAGATTGGAAAAAGACCTTATCAGACTGCCCTGAAATTCTTAGTCGGCGGTTTAATTGGCGCGATCATTGCAGCAATTGCAATTATAGTGCTCTCATATGTAAAATGAACCCATAAATTATTGACCGGCGCTTTTATGTCAAACGATCATAAAAGCGCCGGTCAGTTTTTTCTATCCGTTATCTTTGCGCTCTCTACGCAGCACCTGCTTTTCCCATGTCTTTACCGTCTGCTCTTTAAGAAAATTCACAAGCGGTGCCAGCTCCTGCCCCTCGTCCCACGCCTCAAGCGCGCCGTAATATTCCCTGCGGTCTTCTTCATGTATGATTATGGGCGGGCGATCGTGCAAGAGAAGGATATAATTCATGAGCAGCCTCCCCGCCCTGCCGTTTCCGTCCGCAAACGGGTGGATATTTTCAAATTTTGCATGAAAATATGCGGCGGCAGTCAGCGCTTTGTCGTCCGGGATGCTGACCATTTCGGAAACAAGCTCCGCCATCTCTTCGTGAACATCCTCAGGGGGTGCGCCGATCTCATTCTTTCCGGTGACAAAATCATGGCGCTTATATTCTCCGGGACGTTCCCCAAGCCGCCATCTTCTCGCATCGTACGTTTTTTGCGTCAGAATGCGCTGAATTTCCTTTATAAGCTCTTCGTCAAGAGGTATTTTTTCGCCGAAGGCAGTGAGCAGAAATTCGTTTGCCTCCCTCGCATTGCTGATCTCAAACAGCGTCCGAAGATCTCCGGTATACGACGAAACCCCGTCATGCTCGAAAATTTCCCTCGTGTCGTTATACGTGACGTTTTCGTTTTCAAGCTTTCCGGAATTATACGCAAAAGCGATGCTGTGACCGTTCAGCGCCTCCGCAAGCTCAGCGTCCGTAGTTATCCGCTTCTCCTTCCAGTATGAAACGACCTTTTCATAGTCAACCATGTCGCGCCTCCGCAAAGAAATCTCTTTCAAAACGTGTCCCCGGCTCTTATTATACACTATTGCGTGGGAATTGTCATGTTTTCGCGGCAGATCAGGCGAAAAAAAATCAGGCGGCGCATCAGACCCGCCGCCGAATGGCACGGGTGGCTCCCGCGAAGGGAGCCGCCCCCGATGTTATCCTTATTTTATAACGCCGTCCTTGATGTTCGTCGTGCCGTCGCAATTTACGGTTTTGCCGCCGACCGTGAGCTTGATGCTGCCCGCCGTCGCCGTTATATCAGTGACCGCCTGGAGCCCGTCGTCCCCGGCGTTGACCGTTATCGTGCCGCCCTCGATATAGATATAACCCTTTTCGGGATCATCATCTTTCGACGTTTTTATGCCGTCGTTGTCGCACGTGACCGTTATCGCGCCGTCCCTGATCGAGACGCTGTCGTTGCCGCGAATACCGTGATTTTTTGCCGTCACATTGATCGTGCCGCTGACGATCTTCAGATCGTCCTTCGTCGTGATGCCGTTGTTTACAACGCTTTTCACGTTGAGCGTGCCCGTGCCGTTGATCGTCAGGTCGATTTTTGAGAAGAGGCATGCGTTCGGCTCGCCGTCCGCGTTCGCGTCGGCGTATGCGGCAGTATCCTCAAGCGTGCTCGTCGTCCCGTCGACAAGGGTGATCGACACCTTGTCGCCGCTCTTTACCCAGACCGGAGCCTTCGTCTTCGACGCGAGCTTCAGCCCGTTGAATACGAGCTGGACCTTTTCCTTGTCCTTGACCTCAACGATGATCTGCCCGTCGGAGCATGAACCGGAAACTATGAACGTCCCCTCGCCGACTATCAGAACGGTCGTGCCCTCTGCGGACGCGCCCTCTCCGTTGACGGAAGCGCCGCCGTCCGTAAAGCTTATCTTCGTCGATGTATTTTCGTCATACGTCGCGCGAAGGTCGAATTTCGAATACCTGCCGGTCGGGTCGGTCAGTTCCTCGCCGCCCTGCTGCGAGCCGCCGTTGCTGCCGTTGTTTCCGTTGTTCCCGCCGCTCGGCGTCTGTCCGCCCTGCTGCCCGCTGCCGCCTGTCTCGCTGCCGGAACCTGTGGAGCCCGTGTCGCACGCGGCGAACGCGAACATCGCTATAATGCACGCGGCTGCGAGTATTGCCGATATGATCCGCTTTTTCATAATTTAAAAATCCTTTCGGTTGATCGTTATCTATAATTTTATCACAAATTCAGCTCTATTGCCATAGTCCGGCGCGATTTTATATGATTTTTTATTCGCTCTCACATCTCGTATTCGCGAAGATATACGGGACCGAGCAGCCCGGAGGAAACGTAGTCGCGGTCGTTCTCGAAAATGTCCTTGAACCGCCTCGTCTCCCTCGCGCGCGCCTCCGCCTCGGGCGTTCCGAGCACTGATGTAACATCGGCGTTGAGCACCGTGACGCGAAGCGTATGCGTCCCCGCCGTCAGCGTGAGATCACGCTCATACGGCGCAAACGGCACGTTGACCGGCTCGCCGCCGTCGACCGAAACGGACGCTGCCCAGCAAACCTCGCCCAAAAACAGGCGATAACGCCCGTCGCGCGGCGCGTTTATCTCCGTCTCATACGTGAGCGTCCCCGAATATGCCCCCGCAAACTCGCGCCAGTCTGTCAGCCTTTCAAGTTCAAGTTTCCCGCCGTCCGGCAGCGTGACGCGCCAATTGTCCGGGAAAATCGCCGCACCCGTCGGCGTCTGCCTCTGTTTGCCGACCGGCGCGCCCGCGGCGCGGTATACGGCAAGTCCGAGCGGCGGCAGCGACAGCGATTCGTCGTCAACATCGTACCATTCTTCGCTTTCAAAGTCGAACTTTTGCAGATTCTCGCCCGCGATTCCGAGCAGCCCCTCGTATTTCTCCGCCGATTCATTTAAAAGGAAGAAATATTCCCCGTCTTCCGACCGGCGCGTCGTCAGCGAAACTCTGCCGCCGAGGCGCAGCCCGCCGCCGACATGAGCGGCGATGTCGCGCGGATACGTGCACACATCCGAACCGACAAACCCCTCCGCCGCGAAGCTGACAAATACGATTTTTGCCCCCAGCTCCTGCATTTTACGGACTCTCTCAGCCACATCCGCCGGGAGCGCGTAAACGGCAGGTATCACGAGCGTGTCTATCCTCTGCCCGGTCGGCAAAAGAAGCGCGCCGTCCCCGCAAAGCGGCAGCGACGTTATCATCTCGTCCCAGATATATTCAAAATCGACCGGCGCGTATATAAGCGCCTCCGCCGTGTCGTTGACCCACTCCCACGGCATATGAAGGCTGACGCGGTTAGCCCGCGCGGGCGGATATTCGGCGTTTATCTGTGCGCGCGGCACATAAAGCGCGACCGACGCCGCCGGGGACGTTTCGTTCAGCATGCTGTTGACGACCGCAACATGGCGGTTTACGTCCCTTGCAAACATGCGGGACACGGGATGCTCGAAATCGAGCGGCGTCCCGAATCCGCGCCCTCCCTCCGGGGCGGCGATCATCAGGTAAAACCGGTCGATCCCCCGCACTGCCTGATACTCCATCGCCCATCTCATATAGTCGGGGAAAAGGCAGTTTCCGACGGCGGCAAAGCTTTCGCTCGTCGCGTGCGCCTTGCCCGTCATGCGGCGGAACGAACCCGCGAACCGCGGATAATCGGCGGTGTGATCGGGTCTGATCTGCGCCCAGATGTAATCGACGCCCGGCGCGTCGTTGTATTTATTGTTCTTGAAAAAGTCGCCGCTGACCGAATTTGTGGAGCGGATATCGTGGTCGAGGTCCTGATGCCCCACAAGCTCGACGCCGTGCGCGTGGCACCACTTCTGCATGGCGCCGAAAAACGATTCCGCCATGCGCGTCGTCGCAACATCGCGCCAGTCGTCGCGGAGCGCCCCGCACCCGCCCGAAACAAGCAGCGGCAGCCTCGGCGTCGGATCGTAGCCCTTTTTTTCAATGAATTCGTCGATCAGATCAAACGTGTACGGCAACGGGAACGACAAAAACGGCTCGTCGTAGAAAAATCCCTTGATCGTCCCACCGAAAAATTCCGGCATACGGCGGTAATATTCGCCGTGCATCACGGAAAGCAGCCTCTCAACGGCCTCGCGCGAGAGCAGGTCGAGCGTACACTGCGCGTCGTTTTCCATGTCGTGCCGGAAAACACCGACAGTGCGCGTCGTGTCGTATTCCCACGTCGCGGCGACAAGGCGGCAGCGCCTGTGTCCCGCCGTATACGTCAGCTTCCCGTCGACGACGGGGATATTCTCGTACCCTCCGGCAGGTCCCGCGAAAACGTTGCGGTTGACGTGCCACGCCGCCGCCGATAAAAGATGTTCCGGCGCGGTGACGGACACCGTCTTTCCCTCCTCGACTATCATATCTATCGCGCAGTGCAGCGTCTTCGAGCGCCACTCCGGATGCCCCTGCATCGTCCTCCCGGCTGCCGTCCCCGTGGGATAGCCCCATTCGTCGAAGATCCAGACATCGAGCCCGCGCGCCTCGGATTCACGGCACGCCGCCGCGAGCCCGCGCATGTACCCGTCGACCCAGCCGTCAATGTCGTCCGTCGCCCCGACCGACGACTTGCCCTCGGCTGAAAATCCCGAATATCCCCGCTCGTCAACGAGCCGGACAAATTCCTTCATCTGTGCACCCGTGTAATTCTCAGCAAACCCCGTATGCAGTATCGGCGCGTACTTTTTTTCAATTTCCATCCTTTGCTTCCGCCTCCGTAATTTTTGCCGTTCGCTCTCCCCGGCGCTTTCTGACTCAATTTTAAGACAGGCGCGCCGATTTGTCAACCCGAATCGCTCATTCCGCTTAAAAACCGCGCGATCCCCCTTTATTTTTCCGCAAGGATGGTGTATACTTTAAATGCGCAACCATAATGAAGCGGAGGCTGACAAACAAAGCATGGCTGACAAAGCGGAAACACCCGTCGCCGCGGAAGGGACTGCCGCCCCGGCGGGAGAGGGAGGGCGGAAGACGGACACACTCGTCGAGCTCTACGACCCTGACACACATATATATAACGCGCTCGGCGTGATGCTCCTTTTGCCGCGCCGCGTCGTCTTCATCGTCCCGGAGCACGCCTCCGCCGTTTACCGCAAATATAAGGACGCGTACCGCCGCCTCTGGGAATCCCGCGGCTGCGTGCCCGAAAAGGTTGAATTCGTCGAGACGCACACCTCGGACATGATGGAACTCGCCGCCGTACTCGAAGCGTTTGCCGGCGACGACGCCGTCCTCGATATCGAGGGCGGAACGCCGGAGCTCTACCTCGCCGCGGGATACGTATACTCGCGCGCGCCCGGCGGGTTTTCCTGCATCCGGCTCGACTTCGCCGACAGAAAACTCACAAGCTACAGCAAAACCGGAGACGGCTCGGAAACAGTCGTCCGCATGTTCACGGATGAAGAAACCGCGCGCGTCTCCTTGAGCGTCGACGAGTGCATACGCATATACGGCGGCGTTGTCGAACGCTCGACAGTCACGGAACTGCTCGCGCGCGGCATGACGATGGAGGAGATATCGCGCGACACCGCGCTCGTCTGGTCTGCGATGGTGCGCCGCTCGCGCCGCACGTGGAACGACCTTGTCCCCGACAGGCTGCACATGAAGGGGGAGCACTCGCTCGACATCTACGTAAACGGCAACGAGGCAAAAATACGCGCCGTCTCAAATCTCGTCGCTGACCTCGTCTCGTCCGGCGCATTGAAACCGCGCGGAGGCGACCCCTCGCGCCGCTGGTACCGCTGCCGCTCGCACGCCGTCGCCGCATGCCTCAAAAGCGCGGGCGCGCTTCTCGAACTGTACATGAACTCCGTCGCCTGTAACGTTTCGTCGGACGGACGCGCCGTTTCGGGCGTCAGCCTCTCGTTTGACGGCGAGGAGGGCAGCTCCGACAACGAGATCGACTGCATCTTCATGCTCGGCGCGATCCCCGTCTTCATTTCGTGCAAGAACGGGCGCGTCGGCTCCGAGGAGCTTTATAAATTCGCCGCTGTCACGACGCAGTTCGGCGGCAACGAAAAAATTGCCGTCCTCGTCGCCCCGTCGCTCGACGGAAGGGACGAAACGATCCCGCCGTCCCGCATCAAAAGCGTCCGCGAACGCGCCGAACTCTACGGGATCAGGATAATCACCGACATATATGACATATCGGCGCGCGCCGCCGCCGCGGAGCTGTCAAGACTTGTCACAAAAAAGGATAAAATTTCGGGCGGCGGGATCAAACCGGATAAAAAAACTTGACATGTGAAGACAGCGATTGTATAATGTAATTATAAATTTAAACTTAACGAGGTAAACAGATGAAAAAGTTACTTATCCTAATTCTCTCGTTAGTGCTTGCAGTCCTTCTGGCGGCATGCGCCGGGAACGGCGAAAATCCGGCAGAATCGAACGAAACGGACGGTTCCTCCGGCGTCGGCACATCGGAGGGAACGAACGGCTCCGGGGACGGCGAGCTCGACCCGCCTTTACAGCTTGAAGACGTAAAGACCGTAACGGTCGATCTGTCCGCGGAACATCAGACGATCGAGAGCTTCGGCGCGTCCGGCGCATGGTGGGCGCAGGTCGTCGGCGGCAATGAAAAGACGCGCGACCGCGTTGCCGAGCTGCTGTTCGACAAGACGAAGGGCATCGGCCTCAACAGCTACCGCTACAACGTCGGCGCCGGCAGCAAGGATGTCGGCAGCACGAGCGGCGGCGGGATCAGCGATTCGAACCGCCGCGTGTACAGCTTTGAAACTGCCCCCGGCGTTTATGACTTTTCACGTGACGCAAACGCCGTCTGGTTCATGAAAAAAGCGGCGGAGCTCGGCGCGGACGAGATCGTTCTCTTCTGCAACAGCCCGCTCGAGCGCCTGACGAAGAACGGCCTTGCATACTGCAATGAAGGATACGTTACAAACATCGCCCCCGAAAATTATCAGGCCTTCGCTACATACGTGCTCGACGTTGCCGAGCATTTCAAGGCCGAGGGACTTCCCATCAAGTACGTCTCCCCGATAAACGAGCCCGCGTTCGAGTGGAAGGGCGGACAGGAAGGCTGCCACTATGAACCGAAGGAGGTCATAGCGCTGCTCAAGGTGTTCGTCGAGGAAATAGGCAAGCGCGACGGACTTAAAGGCGTCGAGATCAGCGGACCCGAAGGCAGCAGCTGGAGAAATTCCCCCAACCGCTGGGAGGATGACACGCTCGGCCTCTGCCTCTCCATCATGAAGGACGACGTTTTAGGCAAATACTTCACCGCGCTTGACGCGCATTCATACTGGTCGACGACCGAGGCGAAGACAACGTTTGCAAATACGTTCTACCGCCAGAACCCGAACATCCGCCTGAGAGAGACTGAATGGTGCGAGATGACGACGGGCGATATGACGAGCGAAAAGGACCTCACGATCGGCTCCGGCATCGTGCTCGCAAAGCAGGTGCACGAGGACATGACGATACTTAACTGCGTTTCATGGTCGTTCTGGACTGCCGTCAGCTTCGGCGAATACCGCGACGGCTTAGTCTACACGGACGGCGCCGGCAACAACATCCAGCTCGCGAAGCGCTATTACACGCTCGGCAATTACAGCCGCTTCATCGACCGCGGCTACGTCCGCGTCGACGCAACAGAGTCGATCGGAAATCTCGTCGTCTCCGCTTATAAGGGAACGAACGAAAACGGCGAGGAAGAAACCGTCCTCGTGTTCATCAACGAGAATAAGACCGACACAAACGTCGACTTCAGCGGGATCGACGCGTCCGCGTTCAACAGAATTTCCGTCAACGTAACGGACAAGAAGAACAGCCTCTCCGAGACTTACAAATCCGAATTCAAGGACGGAACGGCCGTCACGATCCCCGCTCAGTCCGTCACGACAGTCGTCATCAGCAATTCCAAGTGATGCTTTAAATCCCCCGAAAGCCGGAAGAGCCAAGCTCCTCCGGCTTTTTCGTCCGATGAAAAATTATATTGACATATCGCGCATATGGCAATATAATTAAAGGTAAGAAAAACCGAAAACGGAGAAAAAACATGAAAAAACTGGCATTACTCATCGCCGTGCTCGCGCTCGTCATCGCGCTGATCGCGTGCTCCGGCAAAGGGAACACGCAGGACGGCGCTGACAGCGGAAGCGGTACCGCCGCGGAATCGGGCACGGCAGCGCCCGGCGAGGTTGAGGAGCTCGACGAACAGCTTGACCTTTCTGACGTTGTGACCGTCACCCTCGACCCGTCCTACACGTATCAGACGATCGAAAGCTTCGGCGCGTCCGGCGCATGGTGGGCGCAGATCGTCGGCGAAAACGATCAGACGCGCGAGAGAATAGCGAAGCTTCTCTTCGACCCGGCGGAAGGCATCGGGCTCAACTGCTTCAGATACAACATCGGCGGCGGCAGCCGTGATCCCGGCGCGCACAGCCCCTCGATCGGCGATGTCTGGCGCCGCACCTACAGCTTCGAAACGGCGCCCGGCGAATATGACTGGACGCGCGACAAAGGCGCCGTCTGGTTCATGCACCGCGCGGCGGAGCTCGGAGTTGACGAGATCGTCATGTTCGTCAACAGCCCGATCGAACGCCTGACGAAAAACGGACGTACATACGGCGACTCAAACGCCGCCGACAAGAGCAATCTCCCGATCGCAAACTATGACGAATTCGCAAAATACGTCCTCGATGTCGCCGAACACTTCAAAGTCGAGGAAAACCTCCCCATCAAATTTATATCCCCCATCAATGAGCCTCAGTATGGCTGGGACTACCCGCCCGAAAACGTCTGGGGTCAGGAAGGGTGCCATTATAATAATGAAGACATTTTAAGAATTCTCCGCGTCTTCGTCGAAGCGCTTGAAGAACGCGAAGGACTTGCCGGAGTTGAAATTTCCTCGCCCGAGGGCGGAAGCTGGAACGCGGACACGCTCGAATTCAACCGAATGATCGCCTCCGACAAATTCCTTTCCGAACATCTCACAACGCTTGACAATCATTCGTACTGGACAGAGACAAAGACAAAAGAAATTTTCAAAAATACGATGGACAAAATCTCGACGAATTTCAAATACCGCCAGTCCGAATGGTGCGAAATGACGAACGGACGCGACGTGTCGATGGATTCCGCGCTCACGCTTGCCGAGACTGTCCATGAGGACATGACGATACTCGACTGCGTCTCGTGGCAGTACTGGATCGCGGTCAGCTGCTACGATTACCGCGACGGCCTAATTTATACGGACGCGTCCGGCAACAGCGTGCAGGTGCCGAAGAGGCTCTGGGCGCTCGGCAATTTCAGCCGGTTCATCGACCGCGGCTATGTCCGCATCAGCTGCGGCCCCGTCGCAAACGGCGTCTCCGCCTCCGCGTATACGGGCAAAAACGAAAACGGCGAACAGGAAACCGTCATCGTCTTCGTCAACCACAACGACAAAGCCGTCAACGTCTCCTTCGATGGGCTCGACGCCTCCGCGTATAACAGAATTTCCGTCAACGTCACCGACAAGTCGCACAGCCTCGCCGAATCGTATTACGCCGAATTCCTTGACGGCACCGCCGTCACCGTCCCGGCGACCTCCGTCACGACCGTCGTCGTCAGCGGCAAATAACGAAACTTCCCTCTATTTGACAAAATTGAACATACCCTTCCGGCGCGGTCACAGCTTGTGACCGCGCCGCACTTTTGCGCACAGCTTTTTCGCGGCGCTTCGTGCGCGAAGTGCGGCGCTTCGCGTGAGAAGCGCTTAGCATGACATCACTAAAATGAAAATTTATACATTTGTCTTTCTCGTTTTAGACATAAGGCAATTGCATAAAAATGACGCCCCCGCGTCATGCGGATTCATTTTGCACACGCGCCCCGACCGGCGACGACGGCGCAAACCGCGTCGGATTCGCTTGATTTTCGCCTTTTGCAAGGGCGGAAGATACTTTGTTAACAGACAATTCAATTTCCGGTCATAATTATCGGGGTTTTTGTCGTCCCAATGTTGATAATGACAGTTCCCACAAGAAAATATTCAAAAACATCGTCAAATATGTGAAAAAAAAGGTAGACATTTCGCCCGAACGATGGTATAATGTTTGCAACGTGAAAAAGATTGTTTCCGTCCGCGCCGAAAGGGGCGGTCAGGCGCTTGTTTTTCACCGTTCGGGCAAAGTCAGATGACAGCCCCGGCGCACGGTCTGCGCGCGTCAGGGCTTTCATGAATACTCACCCGCGCATATTCACTGCGATTTGGGGATTGCGGCGGACGCGCGCGGCGTGCGTATGTCTGTACCTGTCCGGCAGCCCGGCATTCGTTTTCCTTTTGACGGACGCCGGTAAAATAAATTATTGGAGAAAGGAAGGAGAAAATGAGTAAACACAAGACTCTTAGGCGGTGGATCGCGGTTTTTCTGGCAGTAGCACTTCTGCCGATCGTGCCGTTCCAGTCCTTTGCGGCTGACTCTACAACAGAGCGTCTTAATTTTGACCGCTCGGACAACTCGCCTAACATCCACTTCGACGCCGGCATAGACGCTGACGACGAACTCGAGGACGCGCCGTATGCAGACACCGACGTAGTCCGTGTGTCGATCGTTGTTGCAGGCAAATCCACGCTTGACGCCGGATTTGACGCGAAGACGGTCGCAACCGATTCCAAGGCAGTCGCGTATCGCGACGCTCTCCAGGCCAAGCAGGAAACGGTAGCTGATAAGATCAGCGCCGAGGTCCTTGACGGCAAGGAGCTTGACGTTGTCTGGAACCTCACCCTGGCGGCAAACATCATCTCGGCGAACGTAGAGTTCGGCAAGATCCCCGCCATCAAGAAGGTTGCAGGCGTCAAGAATGTGTTCGTTGAAACGCAGTACCAGCCCGCAGTAGTCGAGAAGGGCGAACTTGCCGACCCCAACATGGCAACATCTTCGTCCCAGATCGGCACACCCTTCGCATGGAGCGCAGGCTTCACAGGCGTAGGCCGTAAGATCGCCATCATTGACACGGGCATCGACCTCGAGCACGTTTCGTTTAACGCGGATGCGTTTGAGTACTCGCTCGCGTTCCAGGCTGGCGCCGCAGGATATGACGATGTAGATAAATATAAGGAAGACATGAATCTCATGACTTCCGACAGCATCGCCGATGTCCTCGAAGAGCTGAACGCTTTCGAAAGAGGCGCGGAAGACGTTGAAAAGCTTTACAGGAACTCCAAGGTCCCGTTCGCTTACAACTATATCGACATGGACTTTGACGTTTCCCACGAGCATGACGAGGGAAGCGAGCACGGTTCGCACGTTTCCGGTATCGCTGCTGCTAACGCGTATGTCAAGAAGGAAGGCGGCGGATTTGAGAAGGCACTTTCTTCCGTTATGGTACAGGGCGTCGCTCCCGATGCTCAGATCGTAACGATGAAAGTCTTCGGCAAGGGCGGCGGAGCTTATGATTCCGACTACTTTGCAGCAATCGAAGACGCTATCGTCCTCGGATGCGATTCCGCTAACCTCTCGCTCGGCTCGGTCAACCCCGGCTGGAGCAACTCCACCACATACTACGAGCTTCTTGACGAGCTCACCACGAAGGGTCTTGTCATGGTCACCTCCACCGGTAACTCCGGCAACTGGGCTGACTACACGAATCCGTGGTATGATCCGACCGCGAACGCTTATCAGGGTTACCTCTACGGTGACGACGTAAGCTTCCACACGGGCGGCAGCCCCGGTTCCTTCGCTCAGACATTCGGTGTCGCTTCCGTTGAGAACGCCGGTACGACCGGTCTCTTCATCTACGTTAACGACGAGCCGATCGTTTACAGCGAGACGGATTATTCCAATACTCCCTTCACGCAGGCTTACGGCGGCAAGGATCTCCAGTTCGTTTACATAGACGATGTGGGAAGTGAAGAGCAGTTCGCTGAGATCGAAGACCTCATTAAGGGCAAAGTCGCTGTCTGCAACAGAGGCAC
Organism: uncultured Clostridia bacterium; assembly: GCA_947630625.1. Taxonomy (GTDB): domain Bacteria; phylum Bacillota; class Clostridia; order Oscillospirales; family CAG-272; genus DTU064. The sequence continues at coordinate 54,127 of CANRIL010000006.1, read as the reverse complement.
AACTTCCTTCTATGAAAAGGCAAACGCAGCCGCTAATCACGGTGCCGCTGCTGTTATCATAGTCAACAACCAGCCCGGCGTCATCAACATGGACCTTACCGATTATACCGGAACGGCTCCTGTTGTTTCGATCACACAGGCTGACGGCGCGCTCCTCAAGACCAACAAGACGACTCGCGAGGGCACGGAAGTTACAGAATACTACACGGGCACGATCACCATCGGCGATAAGCTCGATTACACGCTTTACGGTGACGAGTTCTACACGATGAGCGAGTACAGCTCCTGGGGCGTACCTCAAAGCCTCACGATGAAGCCTGAGATCACGGCTCCCGGCGGAAGCATCTACTCGGTCAACGGTTCTCATGCAGGCGACGGTGCAAACGTTGGTCAGCATGACCAGTATGAGATGATGTCCGGTACTTCCATGGCGGCGCCTCAGGTGACCGGTATGGTAGCTCTCGTAGATCAGTTCCTCGAACAGAACGGTTACACCGAACAGGAAGGGCTCACGCTCCGCAAGCTTGCGCTCAGCCTGCTGATGTCCACGGCTGTTCCGATGGAAGAGGGCTTTGACGGCGAAAACAGCGCCGGCCTCTCCCACTACTATTACCCCGTTCTCCGTCAGGGCGCAGGTCTTGCGAACGTCGGCAACGCGGTTTCCGCTCTTTCCTACATTCTTATGAATGCGGATGCGACGAAATCCTACGCTGACGGCAAGGTCAAGGCTGAGCTCGGCGCTAACAAGGACGGCAAGTTCTCCTACAGCTTCACGCTCAACAACCTGAACGGCAAGGAGAACACCTACACGCTTTCGACCGACCTGTTCACACAGGACCTCTTCGAGGCTTCCGGCGAGCTGCTGCTCGACACCTGGACGACGCCTCTCACCGCTGACGTTGTTTACACGGTCGACGGCGTTGAGTTCGTTCCGAAAGCAGCCGTTGTTGCCGACGTTAACCTCGACGGCGTAACCGACGCTAAGGACGCTTGCGCGATCCTTGACCTCGCGGTTGAAAAGCTCGCAGAGGATGCTGAAGGCTACGACTTTGACGTAGCTGATCTTGACGGCGACGGCAGCGTCACGACTTATGACGCTTACCTGATCCTCTCCAACATGGAAACTGAGGCTTTCGCTGTTCCGGCGAACGACTCTGTTGAAATCGAGGTTTCGATCACGGTTGATCCCGACGCTGTTGCTGATTACGAGAATGGCGCATACGTTGAAGGTTACACGTTCGTATCTCCCGTTTCCGGCGAGGACGGACTGCTCGACGTTACGCACTCCATCCCGATCCTCGGCTTCTATGGCGACTGGTCTGATCCTTCAATGTATGACCAGAACAGCTACATCGAATCCCTCTACGGCAACGACCGTGTTCCTTACGTAGCTCCGTCTCAGCTCACGGGCACGGTTGACGGTCGCACCGTATACCAGACGAATTATCTCTCTTACACCGATCAGTACGGCGACAACTATATCTTCATGGGCAACCCGTACGGCATCGAGGATGAATTCCCGGCTGACAAGGCTGCTCTCAACAGCGCAAGCATTATTTATCAGCTCGGCTTCTCCCTCATCCGTAACGCGGCTGTGATGGGATACGTCATCAAGGACGCCGACACTGACGAAGTGCTTTATGCAAGCAATCCGACATCTTACGGTCAGTATAACGTTTCCGCTTACTTCAACTCCAACACAGGTGCTTGGGGTAACACGGCGATCACGCTGACCGCGAACAGAAAGCTCACTTCTCTGCCCTCTGTCAAGAACGGCACGACGAAGAGAGTTACCGTAAGCTTCGTTGCAGTTCCTGAGTACTACATCACGGACGATATGATCGCCGAGACCGAGACTGAGGCTGCTTACGAGATCACGGCTGATGAACTCCTTGAAGTCATCCCGAAGCTCGGCAAGGGCTCGTTCCTGTCGACGACCTTCAAGATCGACGACGAGGCTCCTGAACTGCTCGGCGCAACAAAGAACCTGCTCAACGGCGACCTCACGATCACGGCTTCCGATAATGAAGATATCGCTGTTATCGCAGTTCTCAACCGCAGCGGCTCCAAGGTTTACGACATGAAGCTCGCTCCCGAGCTTGATGAAAAGGGCAACGCTACATACACGATCGAGGCTGCTAAATACGGCATCGGCTCCAAGTGCACGATTCTCGTCGCTGACTACGCCGGCAACGAGTCCACGTTCACCGTCGAGTACGGCGGAGAAGATCCTGACTATTCCGGCAAGATGTTTGCGTTCGTCGGCACGAACATGGCTTTTGCCGCTACCGACCTGAACCACGCATGGGTCAACATCGATCCCGCTACGGTCTCCTACACATACATGACAGACGCCCACACGGGTATGACCGTTGAATCCACGATGAATGCTTGGGTCACGGCTGCCGATTACGTTGAAGGCTATGTGTTCTTCACCGTAGGCACAGACCTCTACGTATCCGAAATGCTTGACCTCTCGTATCCGACGTACGTCGGCGACCTGAGCGAATCCGGCATCACATCCGTTGAAGACCTCGCTTACAGCAAGTCTGAAGGCAAGCTCTACGCGATGTGCCAGGATAACACCGTTTACACGATCGACATGCTTGAAGGCACGGCAGAGCTTGCGTTCGAGATCAAGAACGACATCTCTTCCGCTTCTGCTGCAAGAATGCGTTCGTTCACGGTCGATGAAGACGGCAACTTCTACAGCGCTACGTATTTTGTCTCTTCTGCAACCAACCCGTCCCGCCTGTTCACATGGACGCTCGACGATGTTGTTGATAAGACACTTTCGCTCACCGTTGAGGAAGATGCAGTCCCGCTTACGGCTGTTAATGACACCGTTCGTGAATGCGGCGGTTCGATGGAATGGGATTCCAACACGAATACCCTCTACCTCGCAAGCAGCTACTACAACAGGAATGCTTCCGGCTACACAACCGGTTACATGAACAACTATCTGTGGAAGGTTGACCCCGAAACAGGTGTGTGCGAGCATGCGAACTCTGCTACCGGAACGGTTGCAGACGGTAACCTCTACTTCGCGGCACGCGGTCTGTTCGTAGTACCCGGCAAGAGCGCTTCCGGTCCTGACTTCGGCGAAACAACGAAGGTTTCAAGCCTTACCCTCTCTGAGGAAGAAGTTGAGCTTCTCGTTGGCGGCACCGCGGCGATCGACTACAGGATCACCCCGTGGACGCTCTCCGATAAGACAGTATCCTGGAGCACCAAGGACGCTAAGGTTGCAACAGTCGACGAAAACGGCGTTATCACGGCAGTCGGCGAAGGCACGACGACCATCACGGCAACGGCTAACGCTGATTCCAAGACGACTGCTGAAGTAAAAGTCACTGTTAAACCGCTTCCCGAAATGACGTTCTCCGCTATCATCTATGATGATGACAGCAAGGCATATCATGCACAGTACACCACGAACGCGCCCGAAGACTGGACGAAGTTCGAAGGTATTGAAGGTTCTGATATCCCGTTCGTTGGCGGTACTCTCGTTGACGATCTGCTCTACGTTTACGACCTTGACGGCAACCTCTATGAGATAGATGCCGACACGTTCGAAACGAAGGAGCTCGGTCAGGTTGACTGGCCGATCACGGATGCAGCGGCTGTTCCGACGTTCGTTGAATACGGCTTCTACTACGTATACTCGACTCAGAACTTCATCCTCCTTGGTCAGCCCTACAATATCGCTGAGAACAACGAGGGCATGGGCTGGGATATGAGCAGCTACATTGCGACCGGCGACTCCATCGTGGCTCTTGCCTATGCAGGCACTGAGGAATTTGCAGACGCTGACAGCGGTGTTGCAGATCACGTTTACATTCTGACTGAGCAGGGCGACCTCTGGTCACTCTACTTCTTCGACGGCTCGACGATGTCTCGTGAAGAACTCGGTGTTGTTGACGGCGTCAACCTCACTGGTGTTTCCGATGCTGACGGTTCCTCCTACGCTTCCCTCGCTTACAGCAAGGATGAGGACGGAACAGAGTATCTTGTTCTTACAAGCTACATTGACGGCGTAGACGAAGACGCTGCGAAGGTGCAGCTCATCGACCTTGACGCTAGGAAGGTCGTCGGCGGCGCTAAGTTCGACGAGAACGTATGGCCTGTAATCGTCAACTACAATCACGATCGTATCACTGATCTGGCACTGAAGCTCGACAAGACAGCTGTCTCGCTCTATGAAGGCTTCTCTACGACGGTCAACGCGAAGGTTAAGCTCTACGAGGAAGATGATTCCGTTACATGGTCGACAAGCGACTCCAACGTTGCAACAGTTGTAGACGGTAAGATCACCGGAGTAGGTGAAGGCACCGCTACGATCACTGCTACAACAGTTGAAACAAACGATAAGGGCGACCACGTTACCGCAACCGTAGAAGTTACGGTAAAGGGCAGAACGGAGCTCGATACCGACTCTTCTGTCGGCGGTCAGCTCAGCGACGGCACATGGGTCGACATTCCGCTCGGCGATCCTTCCACGTATGAATCTTTCGGTGCGACAGCTGGCACGATCTTCACGGGCGGCGGCTTCGGCGGCGACGGCCTCTACGGCTCTGACGCTGATGTCAACGGTGACAAGACTGCTTCCGGCACGTTCTACATGGTCGATTCTGACCTTGACGTAACTGAGGGCAGCCAAGTTACTACGTTCTACGCACCTGTTGACCTCACATACGCTCCTAAACTGACGGTTGAAATCGACGGTCAGGAGTATGATGCGTTCGACGCCCCGATGTACATCCCTGTTGACAGTAAAACGCCTACCTCGATTTACTGGCTGCTGCTCGGCATGGAAGACCCGGGTAGAGGAATGTATATGCTCAATGACCTTACCGAAGCTATGATCTCCGGCATGTCAGACCTCTCCACTATCACGAGTACCGGCAACATGGCATCCGCTGTTGCATTTGGCGGCACGGCAGATTGGAAACTTATGGTAACTCCTTCGCTTGCTGCACAGATCGAGGCTGAAAATCCGGCTGATACGGCAGAGATCTTCTACGTACTCAACGCAGATACTCTCTACTTCGTAATGTGGATCCCGTGCCTTGACGCAGAAACCGAAGAACTCACGTATATCTCGCTCACCGGCGTATATGGCGAGCTCAGCGCGCAGTTCCCGGACGACACGGCAGTTTCCATGGACCTCGTAGACCTTGGTTCTGGCAACTATGATCTTGTTATATCCTACAACACCGAAGGCTCGTCACTGCTCTTCCGCATCGACCTTGATTCGGAGGAAGAAGTTCTCCCTGTCGATTACATCGGCTGCATCCAGTCTTCTTCGCTCACGAGCCTGTTCTTCAACGGCAACGGCGAAGAGAGCCTCTTCTCTGTTGCAAATAACAGCAGCGTGCTTGACAGATTCGCATCCAGCGATGCTGTTCTTTCGAGCACAACAACCATCAGCACGGCCGCTGTTGAGGCTCCCGCAACGTTCTCAGCTGTCAGCAGCAATGTTATGACGATCGAAGCGTTCAAGGGCACGCCGAAGGCAGCTGCAGGCACGCTCAACAATGTTGAGGTTCCTACGGCTGAAGAAGAAGCTGAAGAGCCCGCTACTTACACTGTTGACGTTACGGCTGATGAGGCTGTGAACGGTCTTTACACTGTTGAGTACGACGCAGCTCTTCTCACGCTCGTAAGCGTAGATGGCAAGACCGAGTTCTTCTCACACAATGAGACAGAAACCGGTAAGGTCAAACTCGCGTTCGCTTCCGTTGACGCTCTGAACGGCGTTGTTGCAACGCTCAAGTTCGCGGCGAAGACCGTAAGCGACGAGGATGTCACGACGGATGTCACGATCACGACCGGCGAGACAGAAGAGCCCGCGACCGAGACTGTTGAAGTCACGATCGCCGGCAAGGGTCACGACTATGGCGAACCCACGTTCACATGGTCTGATGACAACGCTTCCGCATCGGCAACGTTCAGCTGTGCAAACGACGACGACACTGTAACGGTTCCCGCAACTGTTACAAGTGAGGTCACGAAGGCCGCTACCTGCACTGAGGCAGGCACGACGACCTACACCGCGACCGTCGAGTTCGAGGGCAAGACATATACCGATACGAAGTCAGTCGAGAACGTTCCTGCAACGGGTCACACCGAGGAAACAGTTCCCGGCAAGCCTGCTACCTGCACCGAAGACGGCCTCACAGACGGTACTAAGTGCTCCGTCTGCGGCAAGACTCTCAAGGCTCAGGAAGTGATCCCGGCAACGGGTCACACCGAGGAAAAGGTTCCGGGCAAGCCCGCTACCTGCACCGAGGCTGGCCTCACAGACGGTACTAAGTGCTCCGTCTGCGGCGAGACTCTCAAGGCTCAGGAAGAGATCCCGGCAACGGGACATAAGTTCGAGGACGGCAAGTGCACTGTCTGCGGCGCATCCGACCCGAGCTACAACCCCAATGATCCGGATACACCTCCTCAGACCGGTGACGAGGCTCAGACGTTCGTATGGTTCATGATACTGGCTCTGAGCGCAGTCGGCTTCGTTGTCGCATTCGACAGCCTGAAGCGCAGAAAGAGGAACGTAAGATAATTACGTACCAATAAAAGAATTCCGCCGGGGCATCCGCCCCGGCGGTTTTTTGCGCGCACGCTCCGCGTGCGCGCCCCCCTCCCTGCGTCGCTTCCCCGCCCGCGCCTCTCCCGCTCTGCCCTCTCCGTGCGCCCCGCCCCGCTCCACCGCCCCCACGCGATGCTCCCGCTTCACTCTCCCCGCCCATCCTCCCCCGCGCCCCGCGTGCCGCTTTTTCGTGCGCCTTCCCCGTCCCGCCGCACCTTTCGACCGCTCTGCCCATCTGTCCCCGCTCCGCCTCTCCGTTTGCTCGGTCTTTCAGCCAAGCCGCGCCCGTTCCCCTCTCGCCGCTCCGCCCAGCCTTCCCCGCGCCCCCTTTTCCTTTCCGCCCTCGTCCGCCTCCATCCCCCTCCGGCGCACATCCGCCCCCCAATTTATTCCTGAATTAACTTGCGAACGAACCGTTTATTCACGGAAAATACTTGACAATTTAGTGTCGGCGTGATAAAATACGCACATAAATATATAAAAGCATTGATGGGGACAGCCCCCGTCGACCGCGTTATCACAGAGAGCGCCTTTTGCTGGGACGGCGCATAACGCTGACGGTGGAGCATTTCGCCCCGGAGCTCCGCGCGTGAAAAATCAGTAGTGCGCGGCGGGCAGGCGCCGTTATACGCCGATCAAAGTGTCCGCGAAAGCGGGAATTTGGGTGGTAACGCGGAAATACAGCTCCGTCCCATTGTCGGGACGGAGCTTTTTCAATATTAAAGATAAATCACCGTCTTTGAAAGGATGAAAACGAATGAAAGACAAGCTGCTTAAAATAAAGCAGGAGGCTGAAGAGGCGCTGCACGCCGCCACAGCCGACCTTGAAGAGCTGCGCGTCCGCTACCTCGGCAAAAAAGGCGAGCTCACAGCCGTGACGCGCGGGATGGGCGCGCTTTCCCCGGAGGAGCGCCCCGCGATCGGCGCGCTCGCGAATGAGATACGCGCCTATATCGAGGGCGAGATCACGCGCCTCAAGAGCGAACGCGAGGCTGAGGCAAAGGCGGCGAAGCTGCGCGCCGAGCGCCTTGATGTCACGATGCCCGCACGTCTGCCCGCCGTCGGCAAGCGGCATCCGCTCGCGCAGACACAGCGCGACATGGAAGATATCTTCCTCGGCATGGGCTTCACGATCGTAGACGGTCCGGAGGTCGAGCTCGACTACTACAATTTCCAGGCGCTCAACATGCCGGAGGGACACCCCGCGCGCGACACGCAGGACACATTCTATATAACGGACAAAATCCTTCTGCGCTCGCAGACATCGGGCGTCCAGATCAGAACGATGGAAAAGACGAAGCCGCCGATACGCATAATCTCGCCCGGGCGCGTTTACCGCTCCGACGAAGTTGACGCGACGCATTCTCCGCTTTTCCATCAGGTCGAGGGACTTGTCGTTGACAAGGGCATAACGATGGGCGATCTGCGCGGCACGCTGCTCGCGTTCGCAAAGGGGCTGTTCGGCTCTGAAACGCGCATTCGCTTCCGCCCGCACCACTTCCCCTACACGGAGCCGTCCGCCGAGGTCGACGTTTCCTGCTTCGTCTGCGGCGGCGAGGGCTGCCGCCTCTGCAAAAACGAGGGCTGGATCGAGGTGCTTGGCTGCGGCATGGTTCACCCGAACGTGCTGCGCGGCTGCGGCATTGACCCCGACGTTTACAGCGGGTTCGCATTCGGCATAGGCATTGAGCGCGTTGCGATGCTCAAATACCACATAGACGACATGCGCCTGTTCTACGAAAACGATCTGCGCTTCCTTCAGCAGTTCTGAGTCCGGAAAGGAGTTTTATAAATGAAGCTTTCATATCGCTGGTGTGAGGATTTCACACACGTAATTGATATAGACCCGAAGCGCTTCTCCGACCGCATGACGGACACGGGAAGCAAGGTCGAATCGTTTGAGCGGCTGGCGGAGGACATTGAAAACGTCGTCGTCGCACGCATAATTTCAATCGAGAAGCACCCCGACTCCGATCACCTGCTCGTCTGCCAGATGGACGTTGGCGAGGATTCGCCGCGGCAGATAATCACGGGCGCGCAGAACGTGTTTGAGGGCGCGATCGTTCCCGCCGCAAAGGCTCCGGCGACGCTGCCGGGCGGCGTCAAGATCAAATCCGGCAAGCTGCGCGGGCTCCCCTCCGACGGAATGCTCTGCTCTATCGGCGAGCTCGGACTCACGAGCCACGACATGCCCGGCAACGACAACAGCGGCATCTGCATCCTCGGCGAAGAATTTGCCAACAGCATCGGCGAGGACATACGCGAAGCGCTGCTGCTCTCCGATGTCGTATTCGACTACGAGATCACGCCGAACCGCCCCGACTGCCTCTCCGTCATCGGGCTCGCGAAGGAGGCCGCCGTCAGCTTTGACCGCCCGTATAATATACCGACACCCGAGGTCCCGCCCGTCGGCGACGGCGACGACGTGACGAATTATATCAAGGTCGATATCGAGGCCCCCGACCTCTGCCCACGCTACTGCGCGAAGGCGGTCAAAAACGTCAGGATCGCGCCGTCCCCGCTCTGGATGAGGATGCGTCTGCGCGCGCTCGGCGTCCGCCCGATCAACAACATCGTCGATATCACGAACTATGTCATGCTCGAATACGGTCAGCCGATGCACGCGTTTGACTACGGCTGCCTCGACGGCGCCCACATCCGCGTCCGCCGCGCTCATGACGGCGAGCTTTACCGCTCGCTCGACATAAACGCCGACGACGTGCCGCTCACCTCCTCGATGCTCGTCATTGCCGACGAACACAAGCCCGTCGCGCTTGCCGGCGTTATGGGCGGCGCGAACAGCGAAATTCGCGACGACACGCACACGGTCATATTCGAATCGGCAAATTTCGAGGGCGTTTCAATCCGCCGCACCGCAAAGGCGATGAACATCCGCACCGAAAGCTCCGGGCGCTTTGAAAAGGGCATGGACCCCGAAAACGCGATGCCCGCGCTCCTTCGCGCCTGCGAGCTCGTCCGCCTGCTCGACGCCGGAGATGTCGTTGACGGCGTGATCGACGAATATCCGGGCAAACGTCCCGTCCGCACCGTGAAGTTTGAGCCGGAGCGCATAAACGCGTTCCTCGGCGTCTCGCTTTCGCGCGAATATATGGAAAACATCCTTCGCAAGCTCTCCTTCGGCGTCGACGGGGACACGATCACCGTTCCGTCGTGGCGCGGCGATGTCGAATGTATGAGCGATATCGCCGAGGAGATCATCCGCATGCACGGCTATAACGAAGTCGAAACGACGCTGCCGCTGATGCGCATGGCGGAGGGCGGCAGGACCGAGCGCCAGCAGTTTGACGCGGAGCTTCATTCGCTGCTCTGCGGCATGGGGCTCTGGGAAGCGATGACATTCTCGTTCATCGGGCCGCGCTCCTATGACGCGATCCGCCTGCCTGAGGATGACGCGCGCCGGAACTGTGTCGTTATATCGAATCCGCTCGGGCTTGATACGTCCGTCATGCGGACGACGGCGCTGCCCTCGATGCTCGAGGTGCTCTCCCACAACCAGAACCACAAGAATAAATCCGCCGCGATGTACGAGCTCGCGACCGTTTATATCCCGAATTCGCCCGACGAGCTGCCGGACGAACGCCGCGTTCTCGTTATCGGCTCATACGACAGCGGGGATTTCTACGCGCTCAAGGGGATCGTCGAACGCGTGCTGATGTTCGCGGGTGTGACCGGATATAAGACGGTCACGGTCACGGACGACCCGTCGTATCATCCCGGAAGGTGCGCGCGCATCGTGTGCGGCGAGGACACGCTCGCCACGCTCGGCGCCGTCCATCCCGACGCTGCCGCCGCCTATGGACTGTCCGGCGATATATACGCCGCCGAGATCGACATTGACCGCGTCTATTCGCTCCGCGAAACGCACATCGAATTCCGCCATCTGCCGAAATATCCGTCGATAGAGCGCGATTTCTCGTTCTCCTGCGACGAAGAGCTTGAGGCGGGACGGATCGAGGACATCTGCACCGCCGCCGGCGGGCACCTCGTAAAATCCGCCGTCGTCATCGACGTTTATCGCGGGATACAGGTCGGAGTCGGCAAAAAGAGCGTCACCATCCGCGTCACGCTCCGCGCAGACGACAGAACGCTGACCGCCGAGGACGCCGACAAGGTGACCGAAAAAATGCTCCGCGCCCTCGCCGACGAGCTCGGCATCGCGCTGAGAGATAAATAAGCTCTACGCAATAAAGGCTCCGCTTCCGGCGGAGCCTTTATTATATTGGTTATATTGGTGGGGCTTTTATCATATAGACGGGAAATTTATCGTAAGCCTTTAATGAAAGGCTCCGCCGCAAAAGCACAGCCGCGGCGGCTTTTCCCTGCCGCGAAACAGGCAGTTCTCCTGCGATATCTGCAAGAGGGTTCACCTTCTGCAATATTCCCAGCGGTTTCCCTCCTGCGATATCCGCAGCAGATTCCCTTTCTGCGATATCCTCAGCGGCTTCACCGCCTCGGATATAATTTTTTTATTTCCCCGTGCGCCAGCGGACATACAGCGACGACGCGGCGGCGACCGCCATATATCCGGCGGCGAGCAGCAGTGCGAACGCGTATACCTGCCCGAAAACGTTCTGCTCGGCTGAACGCAGAAGCAGCAGACCTCCCGCTATCATCGGCGTAAAATCGACCGCGCGCACCGCCCCGACGCCCATATAAACGAGCGCATACGGCACAAGCGTGAAAACGGACGTGAGGATCAGCGCGGGCGGCAGTTTTTTCATCAAAAACGACGACGCGCACGTCAGCGCGGCGAGAATGACCGTCGCCAGCGTCCGCAGCAGCACGGACACGGCGATAAATCCGCCGACCGTTATCCCGTCCGTGAACATGACGTACGACGGGACTGACAGCACGGGCGCCGCGAGCATTTCCCCGATGTGGTCTGTCACCGCTATACCGACGGCAAGGTCGGACAGCTCAAAGAGCAGCGACAGGATAACGGACAACGTCAGCATCGACAACACCTTCGCGCGGTAAGAATCGCGCCTGCCGCGCTTCGTCGAGCGGAGCAGCGCGGCGAAGTTGCCCTCCGAGCTTTTGCCCGCGTAGTCGCACGTATACATACGCGCGAAGATGAAGATCACGGCGGCGAATCTCCAGACGTTTATGTTCCTCGCGAACAGCCGCGAAAGCCCGATCGTCGGCACGACCCAGACGTTGACGCCCGTCAGCTTTTTCTGCTCGTCAAGATATTTATACCTCTCAAACAGCCTCTCCGTCGACTCGCCCGATTCAATGATATCGTAGTATTTGTTTCTGTATTCCTCGAATTCCGCCTCCGTTATCTGACCGGAGAGATATTCCCCCGCCTTCTCGTTCCACGTGTCGGTCGACGTAATGTACTCAAATTCATCATATTCAGCGTTTATCTTTGCCGCCATCTCGTCGGTCAACTCGCCAAGCCACTCGTCGCCGAGATATTCTTCGAAATCCGACAGCGTGAACGCGGGTTTTTCAGTATAAAACACATACGACGTGTACGCGGACGCGGCAAACAGCACCGCCACGACCGCGGCGGCTCCGGGAGTCGCCAATTTTCTAATCTCCCATGCGTAAAGCGATGTCACACTCCCTTTTCCCTTCGTTCGGGACTTATCGCGCACAGCATCTCCGTCCGCCTTTTTCCCGCTCCCGCGCGATATCGCGCCGCCGACGCGGCGCTTTACCGACAACACAAAGCCGCGAAGGCGCGCCGTTGACGGAACCGCGCTCCGCCTCATGCCGAAAAATACGGCGGCTGCCGCCGTGAGCACGGCGACGGCGGCGAAAAATACGATACCGGTCAGAAGCGTCGAATGGTAGTGACCGAATACAAGAATTTCGCTGTAATCCGCGATCGCGTCCATCGACGCCATGCCGATAAGGTTGATCCTTATCGCGTCGTTGAACGTGATTATATAATTGACGATCATGTTTCCCGTCAAAACGAGCGCGCCGACCGCGTATGTTATCGGCGGGGAAAGCGATATCGCGGCGGCAGCGGCGGAAATACATGAGAATACGACGGCACAGAAACACCGCATCAGCAGCTGCATCAGCCAGAATCCCCAAATCGAGACGAGATACGGGCAGTTCCACATGTCTAGCAGTGACTGTATCGGCATGTTGCCGCCCGACATGTCAAACATCGCGGCACACGTCAGCGTCACCGCGAGCGTGAATACGATGACGGCAAATATATCGAGAATGATGAGCGCCGCCAGCTTCGCGAGCGCCGTTTTGAGCCTTCCCTTGCGTGTGATGCGTATGATGCTGAGCGTGCCGCACGCGCGCTCATTCAAAAATACGGCGCCGGACGCGAGGACAAGAAACAGGAAAATGAACACGGGGGTCGAATCGAATTCATAGTAAAAATTCCATCCCGCTCCCGCTTTAGGTCCCTCGAAATAGACGTTGTCGGCGACGCGCTTGTAAATCGTGTTGAAATGGAGCTGATACTCGTGCAGCGGCGTTCCGATGCCGCCGCGAATCTCGATGCGGTGAAGATTCAGGTCGGACGTGCGGACGACCTGCTCTATGTGATTCCGGAATTCGGTTTGATCGGAGAGGTACGCGATCACGCCGCGGTAGAGCTCAATGTCCGGTATCTCCTCGCCGTCGTTTTCATAGAAACCGAGCGTGTTTTTATATTCAAATTCGCGTTCTATCCGATCGCATTCGGAGCTGTAAAGCTTCATCAGGCTGTCGTCGAAAATATAATCAACTCCGTATTGCGCCTCATATTTTGCGTTCAGCTCATCTTTCGCGTCCCCGATCATCCGCGAATTTATCTCATATTCGGTGCGGACGCGATCGAGCCGGGAGGTGTCGTTCATATATTCTTTAGCGAGCGTCTTGACGGCGCTGTCAAATTCCGCGCTGTTCTTTCCCACCGCGGCAAACGTCCTGTACTGAAAATAAAACGTACCCGCGCAAAATACCGCGAAAACGACGAGCATGACCCAAAGATACCTGATACCGCGGAGCTTCCGAAGCTCATATTGAACTAATTTCATCTCACCCTCCCCAGAAAAATTCCCTCGATCAAGCGCCGTCAACCGTATACATCATTCATCTATCATGTAAATCGACGAGTAGGCGGGGAACCACTTGCCCGTTTCAATATCCGCAACACAGATGTTGTCACGGCCATCATAAGACTCGCAGCCCTCAAAATCGCGATAACGCAGACCGTAGAATATTGCTTTCCCGTCAACCACTTCAAGGTCCAACGGATACCACTCAACCCCTACGCCTATATCTTTGTAGCATGTGACATTTTCGCCCGTATTGTGATCGTATTTGTAAAGCGAACCTCCGTCGTATGACCGCATCATAAATTCATGCTTTCCGCCGTCAAGCGTCGTCATGCCGAATTCCTTATAATCAAACTGAGTATAATATAAATCTCCCTCGCATATATCAAACGCGAGCACGTCCTTAGCGACAGACACAGCCCCGGCTTCTATATCGTCTGCCTTGAGCATGTATAGATCCGAAACCATGTACCAATCTGTATTCGGATCGTCCGCAAGCTCATCCCGATGGCGGCAGTCACGCTCATAATATATGACTCCGTCTCCGGCGCGCCCGCATAATGTGTTGCCAAGATATCCCTTCCTGCATTCGGAGGCCCCGATATTATATTCATCGCGATAATCGGTCAGCTGCGGCGAGCAGCTTCCTATAATGTTGTAAACCGAGATATACCATATTCTGCCGTTCGTTATGCCTATCATATATACAGACTCCGGTATCTCCGTGTCTTTAAATTCTCCCGTCGCAAGGTCGACGGCCCCGAATCTGTATCTCCCGCCCGTGCGCTCTGATTGTAAATACAGCTTTCCGCGATAACACCAGGCGTCTAAAACACGAGAATACGGGATCGTTGCCACCACTCTCACATCCCCGGTTTCAACATCGTATTCCCTTACCTCCGTAAACTTTACGGTATCTCCTATCTCAAGATTGCCGTTATCACCGTAAAAACCCTCCACAGTCTCCTCAGCAGTTACCATTATAACATTAAAATAATAGACGATCGGAAGCTTTCTTGTTTTCGGATTCACTATGAGCGTCTTCTGACTCGTTCCCCGGCAGTTTTCCATTGCCATCGGGCATGTTCCGTCCGAATGTCTGCATGTCGGGTCTTCGTGTGCATAAAGCGCTTCCCCGGGGCTGTCAAGAAGAACTTCGGCTAAAGTCTTCACACTGGGATCGCTTCTTTTCACCGAAACTGTAAAATATAGGCTGTACCCCGTATACATGTTCGTATTGTAAACAGTGTCGTCACTATAAAGAGCGCTATATTTTTCGGCATAATTTTCGGGCGTTTTGGGTGGGTCGTTTTCGCCGACAGCCCCGGACACGGCATCATGTTCGCCGGAATCGTTCCCCACCGTCTCATCCGGCTTTTGGCACGACGGCATACATATGAGCATCACTGCCGCAAGCATAATACATAATACCCGCCTCATGTTATTTACCTCTCGTATTCAAATTTGTTTATTTATCGCATTAAAAAATATGTAAAAGCAGAGCGGCATGTCTGCTAATCCGGATTAAATCTCTGGTGAAATTTCGTCAGTTTGGGAATTCCGATGCAGGCACGCCTAATATAGATGATTCATCATAATCAACTTTAGAAAGATCGGTGCCAACCCTAACATCATAATAGAATTTTACCTCGAACCCGAAGCCACTCCAGTAATAAAATCCGAGCGGGTCATTCGGGATTTCAATGAAATAATCCTTATTGAAAATCAAAGTATTAGAGTAGTTTGCCGGACAAGCCGGAAACTCGAAGAAAACTTCCGTCTCTCTCGCGTAAGTCCCTAAAGTCCAATGTTCCTTGCGCTGATAAGATTCACTGAAACGGGCAAGAATTGCTACATTTTTCCCGGCAGCTTCCGGATCATTTCTCCAGATAATTGATGACTGAGCACGAACCATTGACATATCGCTCAAAATGCCCATGCGAGTATAGAGCTCTGCTGGTTTACCGCTGTGTGCGGGGTCAATATCACCTTTCCAGCCGTAATCGTAGCAATCGAATGTCTTCCAGTAATCATTTGTAGACGATTCACTTGCGGAAACGCTGATAATCAACACAAATGTCATTGCGACGATAAGCAAAAGACTTATGATTCTTTTCATGGTAAACCTCCTTTCATTCAATATTTTTTTGCCGCTCTGCCTTTTACATCCACTGTATAATATTATAAACCTATATTAGCTTTTTGTCGAGAGATAATGCCAATTAATATATTTTCTACGTATTGTATAAATTTTGGACGGGCTTATTGTGCAACATTAACATATGATTCCTATTGCGCCTTTAAATATAACATGCACCGCATCGCGGAAACCGTAAAGCGCAAACAGACGGAATTTTGCAATATTTTCTTAATATTATTTCGCCTTACTGCTTGACTTGTACCGACGGCGCATGATATAATCATATAGGTGGGATTTTGCACCGCCTAATCAGTGAAAAAGAAAGGAGGTAGTTTTTTAGATGGAAAAGAAAAACTGCCCGTGTAAAGGATTTTGGCGCGCGCTTATCATTATCGCCGCCGTGATTGGAGCTTTTGTTGCCGCTGAGGCTATACTTGAACGCGTCTTCAAGAAATATCTCAAGGTAACGGTGGAGCTTGAAGACATTGACGATCTCGATGATGACGATGACGACGAGTGCTGCTGCGGCGAGGATGACGAGGACGAGTGCTGCTGCGAAGACGACGAATGCTGCTGCGACGAGGAAGATGAGTGCTGCTGCGAGGAAGAGACAGAGGCTTCTGACGAAACCGAAGCTTCCGACGAGGGCGACGCTGAATAATTTTGCATAATGGGCAAGCCCCTGCGCGGTTTTCCGCGCAGGGGCATTTTCCTTATTACGGGGACAGCCGGACAAAGACGCGCTTTGTCCGGCTGTTTATATTTCAAATATTATTTTTTCGGCAAAATGCCTTTGAAATCCTCCGTCACCTTCATTGTCCTGCCGGAGCCGTTGATCTCCGCATACCTGAAGCAGCGCTCCTCGTGGTCGTTTATGACGCCGCACGCCTGAAGGTGCGAATATACCGTGACCGCGCCGAGATACGAAAATCCACGCCGCTTAAGGTCGCGCGCGATCTCTTCCGAGAGCGCTGTCTTCGCCGGTACGTTTCCCTTTTCGTGTCCCTCGTAAAGCAGCGTCGCGCCGCCCGTCCAGCCCCATATGTAATCACTGAAGCTGCCGAATTCCTCCCTGACCTCGATAAACCTCCCAGCGTTTTCAACGACCGCCTCGATTTTGCGCCTGCACTTTATCATCCCGTCGATGTTCATGATGCGCCGAACGTCAGCTTCGCCGAAGTTCGCGACGCGCTCATAATCGAATCCGTCAAACGCGGCGCGGAGGATGTCGCGCTTTTTCATCATCAGCGTCCACGAAAGTCCGCATTGCAGCGCCTCCATCATCAGGTGCTCAAACTGGATCTTGTCGTCATGCACGGGCGTTCCCCATTCATGATCGTGATAATCCGTCATAAGCTCCCAATGCGGCCAGCCGCCGCACCTCTCCGTCAAAGCGCCTCCAGAAAACGGCGCAACTCCTCCGCGATCATCGCGTGTCCCCGGTCGTTCGGGTGCAGCCCGTCTATCGTATATTCGTGCCTGTCCTCCTCGATGTCGGGGTCGATCGGCAGCTCGTTATAGAGGTCGAGCACCGGAACGCCGTTTCGCTGCCCGGCGCGGACTATCACGTCCGCGTATTCGGCGAGGTTGTGTCCCGTCGCGTTCGAGGGGACGTTTCCGCCCCATCTCTTCATCGGCGTCACAAAGACGACGCGCGATTTCGGATATCTTCCCTTAAGGTAATGCATCAAAAAGTTGACCGCCCCGCAGAATGTGTCCGGCTGCCTGTCGCTATCCGTGCCGAACGGCGCGTTGCCGTGGCCGTAATCGTTCGTTCCGCCGAAGACGACGATCACGTCTCCCGACAGATCGAGCTGCGACGCCCTGCCGCAGAAGTAGAGGTCCCATTTCGGGTCTGCGGACGAATTGCGCTGATACGCGATCCGCGTGCCGCCGACGCCGTTTGTGAACGTGCTCCCAAGCTCCGCGTCCCTCGCGAGCAGATTGTCGTACCGCGCCTCGGCGCAGCTCGTTCCCCAGCCCTCTGTTATGCTGTCGCCTAAAAATGTTATGCGTTTGCCTTTAAGCTCCATAACTTTGCCCTTTCCTTAACTTTTGTTTATAGTACGTGAAAATGACGGTGTCGTCATTATAAACGAGAGTACGTTTTTCGCCGACCTGCACAGCTCGCCGCGCGTGAGCGTGCCGCGGCGGAGAGATTTCATCATGTTGTCGTGCGCCGAGGCGGCGTCGTCCGTCACCATGAATATGTCGTTCTGTGCGCGCACCATCTCGGCGCGCTTTTTCTGATCTGACCTGCCGCCGATCTTGTTGCCTTTAGCCCACCAGTCAGTCATGACCATGCCTTCAAAGCCCCATTCGCCGCGCAGTACGGTCGTTGTCAGGTCGTAGCTTGAGGCGCACTGGCAGTCGTTCGCGGGATTGTACGATGTCATGATCGACCGCGCGCCGCCCTCCTTAACCGCGATCTCAAACGCGCGCAGGTGTATCTCCCTCGCGCACCGCTCGGAAAGCACGGATTCGCAGTCCTGGCGTTTATATTCCTGATCGTTCGCGAAGAAATGCTTCGGCGTCGCCGCCGCGCCCGACACCGCGACGCCGCGGCAGACCGCGGACGCCATCTTTCCCGTCAGGAGCGGGTCTTCGGAAAAGTATTCGAAGTTGCGCCCGCACAGCGGGTGGCGGTGGATATTCATTCCCGGCGCGAGCAGCGCGTCAATGCCGTGTCCGACGAGCTCCGCGCCGACGAGCGTAAACATCCGCTCGACCGCCTCGTCGTCAAACGTTGAGGCGAGCGCCGCCCCGCCAGGCAAAAGCGTCGCCGCCTCGCCCACGTCGGAGCGCATCCCGGAGGGGCCGTCCACGTTCGATGACATAGGTATACCAAGCGCTTCTGCTTCCGGCGTCACGCCGCCGAACACCGCCGTCGTCCACACGTCGACCTTCGGGCTCCCCGTCCCTTCCGCGCGCAGCAGAGCGCACAGCGCCTCATCCGACATCTGCGCGACAAATTCATCGAGCGTGTGTTTCCCCGCCGCCACATCGGCGAGCTTTATCCCGCAGTCTCCCGTATAGGGAATATCGGCGGGGCGCTCCTCCTCGGCGCGCTTCGCGATATCGTGCGTCCTCATGGGCACGCGCTCGTATTCAATTTTGTATCCGGTTTCCGACGGCTGAGGTTTCATGCGGTAAAATTCGCGGCTCGGCGCGAGCGCCTCCGTGCATTTTTCCGTTACCGTAAGCTGCCGCACCGTATGCGTATAAACGGGTTCCGCCGTGCGGACATCCTCGCCCGCGCATATGACATAATCGCCCGCCTCGAGCACCCACGACGACTTATGTCCGGTCACGCCGCTGTCGTCATATGACGCCATCGAGCGCAGCGGGAACGATATTCTAAGCCTCTGCACCTCGCCGGGCAGAAGCGTTCTCGTCTTGGCATATGCGGCGAGCTGGCGCTTCGGCTTGCCGAGCCTTCCCTGCGGCGCTTCGAAATAGACCTCAACGACCTCGCGCCCGCGGCATTTTCCCGTATTTTTGACCGCCGCCGTCAAAAGGATCCTTCCGTTCGCAGTCCTCGCGTCCGAATATGATATTTCAAAGCTCGTGTACGAAAGCCCGAATCCGAACGGGTACAGCACGCGTTCAGGCGCGAACGTCTCAAAGTACCTGTATCCGACGTAGATATCTTCCTCGTAAATGTTCATTCTGTCGCCGCCGAAATTCTTGTCGGAGGGGTAATCCTCGATCGTGCGCGCGATCGTGTCCGTGAGCTTGCCGCACGGGGAGGTGCGCCCGCAGACGATGTCCGCGACAGCGGTTCCGCCTTCCTGTCCGCCCTGCCAGATATACATCACGGCGCCGACACCGAATTCCTCTACCCAGCTCATATCTATGATGTTTCCCGTATTGAGCAGCACCGCGACGCGGGAGAAATGCTTCGTCACGAGCGCGAGCAGCGCGCGTTCGTCGTCCGTCAGATACCAGCTCCCGGCGACAGGACCGTTGTCCTTGTCCTCTCCCGCCCATCTGCCGAAGACGACGAGCGCCCCGTCGTCCTCCGCGGCGGCGTCGCGTACGATCTTCTCATCGGGCACGAATTCCGTCTGGCTCCATGGCTCCGTCGCCCATCCGTGACCCATATTGAACGGGTGAGCGCTGAGCCATTTTTTGTATATGCCGTAGACGCGCCTGTCAACGACGACGGCGCGCTGGCGCATCATCCCGTCCATCACGCTCGTCTTGTACGCGGGGTGGACGCATCCGCCGGAGCCTGTTCCAGCCGCGAGATAATCTATCGCCGTGCGCCCGAAAACGGCGACCTTCTCTCCCTCCGAAAACGGCAAAACGCCGTCATTTTTCAAAAGGACGCAGCCCTCCGCGGCAAGCTTGCGGCAGATGGGGCGCAGCGCGTCGACAGGTTCGCGCGCGTTCATATATTTTTCTATGTCAACTTTTTTCATCGTTTTTTGCTGCCCTCCCGAAGGAAAAAAGGATTTATTTTCACCCATATTGTAACGCATACCGCGCGAGTTTGCAAGCATAACTTTGAAGTCTGCGCACCAAAAAGGCGCGGAGCTTATCCCGCGCCGAAAATAATATGTCTCGCCGTCATATCTCGCGCGAGAGCCTGTCGAGATTCGCGACCGTGCGCCTGTCAAGGTAATGCTCGATCCTCTCCGCCTGGACCGTTTCGTCGCGCGAGCCGTTCAGCGCGCGCAAAAACCGCTCGACAACTTCATGTCTGTAAAGCAGATAATCGCCGACGCCCCTGCCCGTCTCGGTCAGGTGTATGATCCCGTACCGTTCGGCGTCGACATAGCCGAGCGCGCCGAGGTGCGACACCATTTTCGACGCCGAGGACGGCTTGACGTGCAGCCTCACCGCGAGCTCGCGGACGCGCAGCTCCCCGCCCGAACGCGCGATCCGGCACATCATTTCAAGGTAGTCCTCCATTGCGACAGTCATTCCGCCGCCCTCGCGCGTTTCATATCCGCGCTGAGTGTAAAATTCGTCCGCCGACGCCATCCGGTTTTTCCCTCTCCCGAAAAAATTGCCGTCTCCCTCAATAATTGTGGCGCGCGCCTCCGCGCGCGAATATGATTTTACTGTGGAAGACTCCCAATAAATGATATGAGGCGGCGCGCGGATTTATGATACCGCGCGCCCGAATAACGGCAAAGGGCATAAAAGCCCGTCGTATGAAATCCGAAGGAACGGTGATTTTTATGGGTCTTACAAGGAGCTCCGTCGGCGCCGGAGCGAGGAACAGGGGCGCGCGGCCGCGCGAAGGAGTTGTTGTCGCGCTCGCCGGGAACCCGAACGTCGGCAAGAGCACGGTTTTCAACGCGCTGACCGGCATGCGGCAGCACACCGGAAATTGGCCGGGCAAAACGGTCGGCACGGCGGAGGGCGCGTTCAGAACGAAGCGTCACGTATACACGCTCGTCGATATTCCCGGTACATATTCGCTGCTCGCCGGTTCAAAGGATGAGGAAGCGGCGCGCGACATGCTTGCATCCGGCGGGGTAGACGCCGTCGTCGTAGTCTGCGACGCGACGTGTCTTTCGCGCAATCTCGACCTCGTTTTACAGATCACGGAGCTTCACCAACGTGTGATAGTCTGCGTCAATTTAATGGACGAGGCGAAAAGCCGCGGTATAACGCTCGATTTAGAGCTGCTTTCTCAAAATCTCGGCGTCCCCGTCGTCGGCGTCACCGCGAAAAAGAAGCGCACGCTCGCGCCGCTCTGCGACATGCTTGACAGCGTCACGGACGGCGCCGTCACCCCGTCGCCGACAAAGATAGAGTACAGCGCCGAAACGGAGGCGCTGATCTCGGAAACGTCCGCGAAATATAATTCTTCTACCCCGCCGGCGCGCTGGCTCGCGATCCGCGACATCACGACCGGTCAGGCGGGCGACGACCGCGCGCGGGACGACATCGCGAACACTGTGTCGCGATATTCGGAGGAACTGTGCCGCGGCGTCGCCGTAATGCCGGAGCGCGGGCACGATGTCCGCGACAGGCGGCTCGACCGCGTTCTGACCGGACAGATCACCGCGTTTCCCGTGATGCTTTTGTTTTTAGCGCTCATACTCTGGATAACAGTCTCCGGCGCGAACGTCGTTTCCGATGCGCTTGCATCATGGCTGTTCGCGCTCGAGCGTCCGCTTTCCTCGCTCCTCGTCCGCGTCGGCGCGCCGGAGGCCGTGCGCGGCGCGCTCGTTGACGGAGTTTACCGCGTCCTTGCGTGGGTCGTCTCCGTCATGCTGCCGCCGATGGCGATATTTTTCCCGCTGTTTACGCTGCTCGAGGACGTTGGATATCTGCCGCGCATAGCGTATAACCTCGACCGCCCCCTTCACCGCTGCGGCGCTTGCGGCAAACAGGCGCTGACGACGTGCATGGGCTTCGGCTGCAACGCCGCCGGCGTCGTCGGCTGCCGCATTATAGATTCGCCGCGCGAGCGGCTGCTGGCGATATTGACAAACAGCTTCGTCCCCTGCAACGGCAGATTCCCGACGCTGACGGCGCTTCTGACGATGTTCTTCGCCGCCTCGACGTTCCTCTCTTCGCTGCTTCTCACGTTTACGGTCATATCGAGCGTGCTGATGTCGCTTCTCGTCACATATATCCTCTCAAAAACGATCCTGCGCGGCGAGCAGTCGTCGTTTACGCTTGAGCTGCCGCCATACAGAAAGCCGAAGGTCGGGGAAATTCTCATCCGCTCGATCTTTGACAGGACTCTTTTCGTCCTGCGCCGCGCCGTGCTCGCCGCCGCGCCCGCGGGGCTTCTGATCTGGCTGCTCGCAAATCTCACCGTCGGCGGTGAAACTCTGCTCTCGCTGTTTGCCGGATCGCTCGATCCGTTTGCCTCGTTTCTCGGGCTTGACGGCGTGATCCTGCTCGCCTTCATCCTCGGCTTCCCCGCGAACGAGATCGTCATTCCGATTATCATAATGGCGTACACCGCGAACGGCACGCTTTCCGACTGGACTACGCTTTCCGAGCTGCGCCAGCTGCTCGTCGCGAACGGCTGGACGCCGGTCACCGCCGTATGCACGATGATGTTTTCCCTGATGCACTGGCCGTGCTCGACGACGCTTTCAACAGTCTGGAGCGAAACAAAAAGCGTCCGCTGGACGTTTGCCGCGTTCGCCATCCCGACCGCCGCCGGAATGATCGTCTGCTCGGCGATAAATCTGCTTTTCGGCTGGATCTGACCGCTTTCGCAAATCGAATATATGCCGACACTGCCAAATTCATATATGCAAAAATCCGCCGCTCACGCGTCTTAAATTTGATAACTACACACGAATAAATTGCCTTAATCAAGTGCTTTTTGGAAATATCGCGTGGGAATTTAAGTTGAATCTTGACTTTTCCGCGCGATGTGATAAGATAATATCAAAGACAACGCGAAAAGAGGTACTCATATGCAGATGACGCTGCGGTGGTACGGGTCGGGATACGACACCGTCACACTGTCACAGATAAGGCAGATACCCGGAGTCACCGGGGTAATAACGACGCTCTACGGGACAAAGCCCGGCGAGGTCTGGGAACGCGAGGATATAGCCGCCCTCAAAGCCGAGGTCGAGGCGGCGGGACTCACGATCGCCGGGATCGAATCCGTCAACGTTCACGACGCGATCAAGGCGGGCACGCCCGACCGCGACATCTATATCGACAATTACATAGAGACGCTGCGCCGCCTCGGCGAGGCGGACATTCACCTCGTCTGCTACAACTTCATGCCCGTCTTCGACTGGACGCGCACGGAGCTTGCCCGCCGCCGCGCGGACGGTTCGACAGTCCTCGCATACACGCAGGCAGCCGTCGACGCGCTTGACCCGGAGCGGATGTTCTCCGAGGTCAATTCAAATTCGAACGGCGCCGTCATGCCCGGCTGGGAGCCGGAACGGCTCGCACACGTGAAGGAGCTCTTCGAGCTTTACAGCACCGTCGACGACGAGGCGCTGTTTTCCAACCTCAAATATTTTCTCGAACGCATCATGCCCGTCTGCCGCGAATACGACATAAAGATGGCTATCCACCCGGACGACCCGGCGTGGCCGATATTCGGTCTGCCCCGCATAATCATCAATAAGGAAAACATACTCCGCATGATGAAAATGGTGGACGACGTACACAACGGCGTCACGTTCTGTTCGGGGTCTTACGGCACAAATCTCAACAACGACCTGCCCGACATGATCCGCTCGCTCAAGGGACGAATCCACTTTGCCCACGTGCGCAATCTCAAGTTCCATTCGCCCGACAACTTTGAGGAATCCGCCCATCTCTCATCGGACGGAACGTTCGACATGTACGAGATAATGCGCGCCCTCTACGAGACGGGATTCGACGGTCCTATCCGCCCCGACCACGGGCGCATGATCTGGGACGAAGTCGCGATGCCCGGCTACGGGCTCTACGACCGCGCCCTCGGCGCCGCATACCTCAACGGCCTCTGGGAAGCGATCGACAAAAACGCAAAGCGAGGATAATGTTTCCGCCCGACGGGCGCTTTAAAAACGCCCGTCGGGTGTCTGCCCTCCGACAGACCCGCCGCGCTATTATAAATTCAGCCATGAAAACAATGGCGTGCGAAATTGAAAACAAATTTGAGAAAAGGTATTGACAAATCTCGCGCTTTGGCGTATTATAATAGCGTAAAAGCAAGCTCCCCTTTGCGGGAGCAAAAATTAGCCCAGACAATTGAACGATTGTTCAATTGAAAGTTTAAATAAGTATTCGGAGGTATACACGTGAAAAAGACATACAAAATAGACGTTGACTGCGCGAACTGCGCGCTCAAAATGGAAGAAGCCGCGAAAAAGACGCCCGGCGTCGCCGGAGCCGTCGTCAACTTTATGACTCTGCGGATGTCGGTCGAATTCGACGAGGGCGTCTCCCCCGCAGATGTGATGAAATCGGTGCGCGCGAACTGCAAGCGCGTTGAGCGCGACTGCGAAGTGTTCATATGAGCAGAAAACAAAAAGCGGCGCTCGTCCGCATAATAATCACCGCCGCGCTCACACTTTTATTGATCCTGATCCCCGCCGTTCCGGAGAGCGGATGGCTCCGGCTCGCGCTTTTCGCCGTCCCGTATCTTTTGATCGGGTACGACATTCTCATCGAAGCCGTTGACGGCGTGCTTCATCTGCGCCCGTTTGACGAATGCTTCCTTATGGCCGTCGCGACAGTCGGCGCGTTTGCGCTCGGCGAATATTCGGAAGGCGTCGCCGTCATGCTGTTTTATCAGATCGGCGAGCTGTTCCAGTCGGTCGCCGTCGGAAAAAGCCGCCGCTCCATCGGCGCTCTGATGGATATCCGCCCCGACTACGCAAACCTTGAAGGCGAGGGGGGAACGGTCAGCCGCGTTGACCCGGACGAGGTCGCGATCGGCTCCGTCATCGTCGTCGATCCCGGCGAGAAAATACCGATAGACGGCGTGATAATCTCCGGTACCTCGACTGTCGACACGCGGGCGCTGACGGGCGAATCGGTACCGCGCCGCGTCGTGACCGGCGACCGCGTTGCGGGCGGGTGTATCAACGTCTCCGGCGTCATCCGCATACGCACCGAGAAGGAATTCGGCGAATCGACCGCGTCAAAAATACTTGAACTGCTTGAAGGCGCAAGCTCAAAGAAATCGAAGTCCGAGGACTTCATCTCAAAATTTGCCCGCATCTATACGCCCGCCGTCTGCGGCGGCGCGCTTGCGCTCGCCGTCATCCCGCCGCTCGTCTCGCTCGCGCTCGGAGGTGATGCCGGCTTCGGCATATGGATATACAGGGCGCTGACGTTTCTCGTAATAAGCTGCCCGTGCGCGCTCGTCGTCTCGATCCCGCTTACGTTCTTCGCCGCGATCGGCGGCGCGGGAACGCTCGGCATCCTGATAAAGGGCTCGAACTACATCGAAACGCTCTCAAATGTCCGCACCGTCGTCTTTGATAAGACGGGCACGATGACGAAGGGCACGTTCTCCGTCTCCGGCATTCATCATCCAAGGGTCGAAGAATCCGTCATTCTCGATTTTGCCGCGCACGCGGAATCCGCGTCCTCGCACCCGATAGCGGGGAGCATAATCGATGCTTACACCTCGGCGACGGGAAGCGCCGTCGACCGCTCCCGCGTCACGGACGTGACGGAAATCGGCGGTCAGGGAGTCACCGCGACTGTCGACGGCGTGAGAGTCGCCGCCGGAAACGGGAAACTCATGGACGCGCTCGGAATACAGTATTCGGAATGCCACGAGGTCGGAACTGTCGTTCACGTCGCGTTTGACGGGCGATATGTCGGCCACATCCTGATCTCTGACGAGATCAAGCCGACGGCGAAGGAAGCGATCGCCGCGATGCGCCGCGCACGCGTTAAGCGCGCCGTCATGCTGACGGGCGACAAGGAATCTGTCGGCAGAGCCGTTGCCGAACAGCTCGGAGCCGACGACGTTTACAGCGAGCTTTTGCCGGACGGCAAGGTCGAAATCGTTGAAAAGCTCATTTCCGAAGCGGAAAAGGGCGAGGCCGTCGCCTTTGTCGGCGACGGGATAAACGATGCGCCCGTGCTTGCGCGCGCCGACGTTGGATTTGCGATGGGGGCGCTCGGCTCAGACGCCGCGATCGAAGCTGCCGACGTTGTGATCATGGACGACGACCCGCGCCGCGTCGCCGACGCGATAAGCCTTGCGCGCGGCTCAATGGCGATAGTACATGAAAATATCGCGTTCGCGATAGGCGTCAAATTATTATGTCTTCTGCTCGGTGCGGTCGGCGTCGCCGGGATGTGGGCGGCGATCTTCGCCGATGTCGGCGTCATGGTGCTCGCCGTCTGCAACGCGATCCGCGCGCTGTTCGTCGGCAAATACGATCACAGAAAGGAATCGAAATGATGGATACGAATAGGGACTGCGAGCACTGCGACTCGACCGAGATACACGACGAGCTGCTTGCGATCGTCAACGAAAAGCTCCCGGACGAAGAAAAGCTTTACGACCTCGCCGAGCTGTTCAAAATTTTCGGCGACTCGACGCGGATACGTATACTGTTCGTCCTTTTCGAAGCCGAGGTCTGCGTCTGCGACCTCGCCGCCGCGCTCAGCATGACTGATTCCGCCGTCTCGCACCAGCTCGGCATTCTCAAGCGCAACAAGCTTGTCAAAAGCCGCCGGGTCGGCAAATCCGTCTTCTACTCGCTCGCCGACGGCCACGTCAGGACGATCATAAGTCAGGGGATGGAACATCTCGAAGAATAAACGAAAGGATGGGAACCGCGTCAGCGGTCCCCATCCCTTTTTTTGTCTTACCATAATCACTTTTCTTCGACAGGCGTATTGCGTCCCGGCAGGCGCGACGCGATATCCGTGAGGTCGTCATGCGTCAGAAGCCCCTTTTCGAACGCCTCCGACAGCCGGTGAAACTTCGTCCCGTCAAACACGACGATGTAGTTGCCGTCGTTATAATGGAACGTGACTCCGTCGACCTCTTCATTCCACAGCGCCTGCGTGTATGAGGTGTTCTTCCCGTAGATCAAAACGGCGGTGGCGTTTTTGTAGTCGCCGCAGTACGATATCGAGGCGATGCCCCCGCTCTGCGGATACGCTTTCGCGTATGCCTCGATTATCGCGAGCTTTCTCTCTGTCGAAATTTCCTCAACTTTATCCCCGTCCGATTTTCCCGGTTCGGTCGCCGATCCGCCCGTCCCGTCCTTGCCGGTATCGGTTTCGGCGTCAGTCTCCGCGTCAGTTTCCGTGCCCGCGTCCGGTTCGGTTCCGGCGTCAGTTTCCGCGTCCTTTTTCGTTTCAGTTCCGGCGTCCGCGTTCGTCTCCGTACCGGTCACGGAATCAGAGTTCGCGCCGCCCGCCCCCGCGCCGCCGTCATCACGGCGATCCATACATCCGGCAAGCAAGAGCGCCGAAACGAGCGCCAGGCTGAGAAGTATCAGGGTATTTTTCAAAATTCGTTTCATGGTTGCCTCCGCAGGGAAATTTATTTTTGTGATTATATCATATCCCGTGCGCGCCCCCGTGTCAACGCCTCCGCGCGATTGTTAACAAAAGGTTTACAGTTGTCAGCATAAAATAAGCCGCCGGAAAACGCGCCGAAGCATTCAGTTTGCAGCCTTTCCCCGCTGCGCGCAAGCCTTTGAACACCCATAAATTCAACTCGTGCGCAGCCGTCTTCCGCGCAGACACCGTAAAGCAGCGCGCCCCGTCCGGCGGACGGGGCGCGTATTATATATAGATTCAAAGCACCTCGACGCGGAAGGCGACGGGCATGTCGCTCTTAATGCCGTCAACCCTGACATGAAGCGCGTCTTCGTCCCTGTGCCATTCGACCACTCTATCCGAGCCGAGCATCGACACACGCTTAACTATTCCGTGGAAATTCGGCTTTGAGGAAGCGTCCCTTTCGCCGAGCGCCGGGAATGAAACCTCACCGGACTCCGGCCAATCCATGACGGTCGCGTAAATCGAGCTGCCGCGGCACGTATAGCGCACATCCTCGGACGTATAATTTCTGCGCTTGCCGTCCGTGAACTGTCCTTCCTCGATCGCCGTCGGTCCCTCCGCCGAAACTCTCCACGGGCGCGTGCCGTAGATCGCCTCGCCGTTTCTGCCGAGCCATTCACCGATCGACAGAAGAATATTCGCGTCGTCATCGGTGATCGTGCCGTCCGCGCGCGGTCCCACGTTCAGCAGCATGCAGCCGTTCTTCGACACGATGTCAACAAGGTCGCGAACGATGTCGACGGGGTTCTTGTACCTGTTCCCCTCCGTGTAGCACCACGAATTGAACGCGCACGCCGTGTCAGTCTGCCACGGGTACGGCTTGCAGTCCGCGAACTGCCCTCTTTCAACGTCGACCGTCGCGCAGCCGAACGCAAACGCGTCGTGCTTATAGCAGATGACGGGCTCATATCCCATCTCTTCCGCCCTGTTATAGTAATAAGCGGCAAACTTCTGCAAATACGGCTTCGCCGCCGAATGCTGTATCCACCAGTCAAAGTATACGAGCCTCGGCGCGTACCTGTCGACGAGCTCACAGCAGCGGAGCAGCCAGTCGGTCAGAAATTCATCCGACGGCGCGGGCGTGCTGAAAAGGTCCTGATGGTTGGGCTCCGGCATCGCAGGCCAGTAAAAATCGCCGAGCTTCAAGGGCTCCTTTATGTCTGAGTCAAAATCCTTGCCGTGTCCCATGAAGAACCAGTGCTCGATCCTGTGCGTCGAGCAGCAGATATTCATTCCGCGCGCCTCGACCGCCGTCTTAAGCTCGCCGAGCACGTCGCGGCACGGTCCCTTTTCGGCGGCGCACCATTCGGAAAGGTCGCTTTTGTACATCTGAAAGCCGTCGTGATGCTCAGCGACCGGCACAACGTACTTCGCGCCGGCGCGCGAAAACAGATCCGCCCACGCGTTCGGGTCAAATTTTTCCGCCTTGAACATCGGGATGAAATCCTTATATCCGAACTCCTTCTGCGGCCCGTACGTCCTGACGTGATGCTCGAACTCGCGCGTCCCCTCTATGTACATGCTGCGCGAATACCATTCACTGCCGAACGCCGGAACGCTGTAAACGCCCCAGTGAAGGAAAATTCCGAATTTCGCGTCCCTGTACCAGTCGGGCGTCTTGTACTGCGAGAGCGAGTCCCAGTTGTCACGGAACCGCCCGCGCGCGATAGTTTCTTCGATTTTTTTCAGATATGCGGCTCTGTCCGCCGTATTCATGACATTGTCCCCCGATTTCTTTTGTCTTTGATCAGATTCTACCATATTTTCACCGAGGTGTCCATATCCGCGGCTCATTTCATCCCAAGTTTTTCTTTCAGGAACATCCCCGTGTACGACGACTCGCACATCGCCACATCCTCAGGCGTGCCCTCGCAGACGACGGTACCGCCGCCGACCCCGCCCTCGGGGCCGAGATCGATTATCCAGTCGGCAGTCTTTATGAGGTCAAGATTGTGCTCGATGACGACGACGGTGTTCCCCGAATCGACAAGGCGCGAGAGAATGCCGACAAGCTTTGCCACGTCGTCTGTGTGAAGTCCCGTCGTCGGCTCGTCGAGAACGTATATCGTCTTGCCCGTATCGCGCTTTGAAAGCTCCGTCGCGAGCTTGACCCTCTGCGCCTCCCCGCCCGAAAGCGTCGGCGAAGGCTGACCGAGCTTCATATATCCGAGCCCGACATCAAATAGGGTCGCGAGCCTGCGCCTGATCTTCGGGTACTCGGAGAAGAAGCCGAGCGCCTCCTCGACCGTCATTTCAAGCACGTCGCTTATGTTTTTGCCCTTGTATTTGACCTCGAGCGTCTCACGGTTGTACCTCTTGCCGTGGCAAACGTCGCACGTCACGTATACGTCGGGCAAAAAGTGCATCTCTATCTTTTTGACGCCCGCGCCCTCGCACGCCTCGCACCTGCCGCCGCGAACGTTGAACGAGAACCTGCCGGGGCCGTATCCGCGCAGCTTCGCGTCCGGCGTCATCGCGTACAGCGCCCGCAGGTCGGTAAAAACGCCCGTGTACGTCGCCGGGTTCGAGCTTGGCATGCGCCCTATCGGCGACTGGTCTATCGCTATGATCTTGTCAAGGTACTCGGTCCCCTCGATCCTTTTGCATTTGCCGGGGAACGTGTGCGCGCGGTTGAGCTCCTTCGCGAGCGTCATATATAGGATCGAATTGACAAGGCTCGACTTGCCCGAACCGGAAACGCCCGTCACGCAGATGAATTTCCCGAGCGGAAATTCGACCGTGATGTTTTGAAGATTGTTCTGCCTTGCGCCGACGACGCGCAGAATATGCCCGTTCCCCTTGCGCCTCGTTTCCGGCACGGGGATCGACTTTCTCCCCGAAAGGTACGCGCCGGTGATCGAATTTTCATTGTTCGCGATCTCTTCCGGCGTCCCCGCCGCAACGAGCTCGCCGCCGTGCACGCCCGCGCCGGGGCCTATATCGACGATATAGTCAGCCGCGCGCATCGTATCCTCATCGTGTTCGACAACGATGACGGTGTTGCCGATGTCGCGCAGACGCTTAAGCGTCGCGATCAGCCTGCCGTTGTCGCGCTGATGAAGCCCGATCGACGGCTCATCAAGGATGTACATGACTCCGACGAGCGAGCTGCCTATCTGCGTCGCAAGCCTGATCCTCTGCGCCTCGCCGCCCGAAAGCGTGCCGGCGCGGCGGTCGAGCGTCAGATAATTGAGCCCGACGCTCTTGAGGAATCCGAGCCTCGACCGGATCTCCTTCACAATTTCGCGCGCTATCATCCCTTCCGTTTCCGTCAGCGTCATCGTCTCGATAAATTCAAGCGCCTCCGTCACCGACTTCCGCGTATATTCCTCGATCGAGATGCCGCAGACCGTGACGGCGAGCGCCGCGTCGGAAAGCCTTTTGCCGTGGCAGCGCGGGCACGGCGTCTCGTCAATAAATTCGTCGTAATATTCGGCGTTCCCCGACATGCGCCGACGCCACTCTATCATGGGGATCACCCCTTCAAATTTTTTAAGCTGGCGGCGCACGGTGCCTTCAAAATACCTGTCTATGTCGTAGAGCCTGTCGCCCGTTCCCCACAAAAGCGCCTGCATTGCGCGCTCAGAAAAGTCCTCTATCGGCGTATCGAGCGTGAACCCGTAGACCTCGCCGACGGCGGCAAACAGCGGCCCCATCCATGACTCCTCTTCGAGCGATTTGAATCCGTTTACATTGATCGCCCCCTGCCGCAGCGACAGCGTTTTGTCGTACATGATCTTGTCGGGCGAAATGCTTGAGAGGACGCCGAGCCCGGCGCATTCGGGACACGCGCCGAACGGGTTGTTGAACGAAAACATGCGCGGCTCAAGCTCCGGAATGCTGATATTATGCTCCTCGCACGTGTAATTCTGCGAGAACTCCATCGTCACCTCGTCTCCCTCGCGCGGCACGGTCACAACGGTGACGTATCCGTCCGCCTCGCGCAGCGCGGCTTCGACCGAATCGGACAGCCGCGTCCTTATGTCCGGGCGGCATACGAGCCTGTCAACGACTATATCTATCGAATGCTTCCTGTTCTTGTCGAGCTTTATTTCCTCCGACAGCTCATAAACGCTGCCGTCGACGCGGACACGAACGTATCCCGCCTTCTTCGCGCTCTCGAACACCTTCTCGTGCATGCCCTTTTTCCCTCTGACGACAGGGGCAAGCACGAGAAAGCGCTCTCCCTCCGGCAGCGTCATGATCCTATCAAGGATGACATCCGTCGTCTGCGCGCTGATCTCCCGCCCGCAGACCGGGCAGTGCGGTATTCCGATGCGCGCCCACAAAAGCCTCAGATAGTCGTATATCTCCGTGACCGTCCCGACGGTCGAACGCGGATTCTGCGACGTTGTCTTCTGGTCGATCGAGATCGACGGGGAAAGTCCCGTTATCGAATCGACATCCGGCTTGTCGAGCTGCCCCAAAAACATCCGCGCATACGACGACAGCGATTCAACGAATCTGCGGTGCCCCTCCGCGTGCAGCGTGTCAAACGCCAGCGACGACTTGCCCGAACCCGACAGCCCCGTGAATACGATCAGCTTGTCCCGCGGTATAACTATGTCGATATTTTTGAGGTTGTTTTCCCTCGCGCCCCTGATCTCTATGTTTCGTTCCATGTTTGAATATCAAATGCGGGAAATTTTATTTCCTTCCAAGGTGAAAACGCGGCGATGCCGCGCCAAATTTCCCCGCAAGCCTCTCTTTTTCAAAAACTTTTGTATTTAATGTGTATGTCGTCAGACCGTGACCGTATCTACGACGCGCCGCGCCTCATCAATACCCGCGCCGACATCCTCCGGGGTGTGCGCGTCGGACGCGGTGACGATGCGGACGCCGTGCCGCTTCATCGCGCGTAACAGCGATTCGTTCATGCCGAACGGAGCCGTTTTCGGGAACCGCCTGTGCGTGCCGCCGTTTTCCTCTGCATACATGCCGCTTTTTGATACGGCGTCGGCGAGCTTTTCATAGTATGCCTCAAGCGAAAACGACGGCGTGAATCCGAACAGCCCGATGCTGTCCGGATGCGCTATCCCGTCAAAAACGCCGCTTTCGGCAAGGCTGACGGAAGATTCAAAATAGCGCTCGTATGCGTTATCGACATCGACGCCCGCCCACAGTTCGGCGTTGTGATCGAACGCAAACCCGTCGATAAAATGGACGCTTCCGACGAGAAAATCGAGCCCCAGCCCCCGCGCCGTGCGGCGCACAAACTCCTCCGCGCCCTCAAAATAACAGACCTCAAGCCCGAATCTCAACTTGACCGGATAGCTGCGCCGCCGCGCCTCGCCGACGAGCGCGAGATATCGGGAAAGCTCCTTCCCCCCGCCCTTTCGGGAAAACCAATCGTCCGTAAACCGATTTTTCCCGAGTATGCAGCCGTACATGGGGGCAAATTCGCGGAAAAGGTAACTGTGTTCGAGCAGCCGGATCTCGTCCATGTGCGTTTCCTCCGCGCGCCGGACGAATTTTTCAAGCCATTCGACCGTATATTCTCCCCCTTCGAGATGAATGTGTGCGTCCGTCATTTTGTCGTTCTTACCTCTTTTATTTTGTCGCGCAGATACGCGGCGCGCTCGAAGTCGAGCTTCGACGCCGCTTCCTTCATCTCGCGCGTCAGCTGCTCGATATAGTCCGCCCTCTCCTCTGAGGTCATCATCGAGACGCGCTTCTGTTTCGTCTTTGATCTTGATTTCTTCGAGCCGCCGTCCGCCGCGTCTTCTCCGCCGATAGAGATGAGGTCGCGCACCTCTTTTTTTATTGTCTGCGGAACTATGCCGTGCGCCTCGTTGTATGCCTTCTGGATGCCCCTGCGTCTGTTCGTTTCCGAGACGGCTGCCCTGATCGAACGCGTCTCTTCCGCCGCGTACAGAATGACCTTGCCGTTCGCGTTTCTCGCGGCGCGCCCTATCGTCTGGATCAGCGATGTCTCGTTGCGGAGGAATCCCTCTTTGTCGGCGTCGAGTATCGCGACGAGCGACACCTCCGGCAAGTCGATCCCCTCCCTCAGAAGGTTGATCCCGACGAGCACGTCATATTCGCCGAGCCGCAGATCGCGCAAAAGCTCAGTTCGCTCCATCGTCTCGACCTCGTGATGTATATACCTGACGCGCACGCCGCACGACTCGAAATAATCCGTTATGTCCTCCGCCATCTTCGTCGTCAGCGTCATGACGAGCGACCTTTCGTCCCTCGCCGCGCGCTCCTTTATCTCGCCAAGCACGTCGTCTATCTGCGTTCTGACATCGCGCACCTCGACCTCCGGGTCGCATAGCCCTGTCGGGCGGATTATCTGCTCGGCTGTCACGCCCGAATGCTCCTTTTCGTAATCCCCCGGCGTCGCGCTGACGAAAATGACCTGATTCAGCTTCGACTCAAATTCCTCAAATCTGAGCGGCCTGTTGTCATACGCCGACGGCAGGCGGAACCCGTAATCGACGAGATTGCGCTTTCTCGCTATGTCGCCGCCGGACATGCCGCGCACCTGCGGTATCGCGACGTGGCTCTCGTCGATGAACATCAGAAAATCGCGCGGGAAATAGTCGAGCAGCGTATACGGCGTCGAACCGGGCTCCCGCCCTGACAGCACGCGCGAATAATTTTCGACGCCCGAACAGTACCCGATCTCGCGCATCATCTCGATGTCGTATCTCGTCCGCTCCTCGATCCTCTGCGCCTCGAGCAGCTTGTTCTGCGCGCGGAAAAAATCTACCCGCTCGTACATCTCATCCTCGATCTCGCGCAGCGCCGACTCGCGCTTCGCCGGGTCGGCGACATAATGCGTCGCCGGAAAGATCGCCGCATACCGCAGCTCCCCCAAGACCTCGCCGGTCACGGTCGAGATCTCCGTCACCCTGTCTACCTCGTCGCCGAAAAATTCGACCCTCACGGCCTTCTCGCCGGAGTTTGACGGCAAAACGTCAACAACGTCGCCGCGGACGCGGAATTTCGTGCGCTCAAACGCGATGTCGTTGCGCTCGTACCCGATCGAGATCAGCCGCTCAATAAAGTCGTTGCGCTCCATCGCCTGTCCCGGACGTACCGAAACGAGCTGGCGGCAGTATTCGTTCGGGTCGCCGAGCGAATAAATGCAGGAAACGGACGCGACAATTATAACGTCGCGCCGCTCAAACAGCGCCGACGTGGCGCTGTGGCGCAGCTTGTCTATCTCATCGTTGACGAGCGAATCCTTTTCAATATACATGTCCTTGCCCGGAATGTACGCCTCGGGCTGGTAATAGTCGTAGTACGAGACAAAATATTCGACCGCCGCGTCCGGGAAGAACTCACGCATCTCGGAGCAGAGCTGCGCCGCGAGCGTCTTGTTCGGTTCGAGTATGAGCGTCGGGCGGCATACGTTCGCGATAACGTTCGCCATCGTGAACGTCTTCCCCGAACCGGTGACGCCGAGCAGCGTCTGCATCCGTTCCCCGCTCATGACGCCGTCAGTCAGGGCGGCGATCGCCTCCGGCTGGTCGCCCGTCGGCGAAAACGGCGCTTTAAGTATGAATCTGTCTGCCATCTTTCCCTCCCGCTCGTGTTTTTCGTCTGATGCGTCCAAAATCTGTGAACAAGTGTTCGTTACGATATGATATTATACCACGACTGAGCGCGCTTGTAAAGGCGAAAAAAACTTTTTCCCCGAAAAAACGAATAATTCCCCCTTAAAACATGCGCCATATGTGCGTATTGACTATTGATTTTGAACGTAGGCTGATATATAATATCCATGTCAAAAATCACGCGCCGGAAGTTCCCGGCACGGCGAATCAGGAGCAGTATAAAATCATGCAGAAGTTACAGCAGCTTTACGAGGGCAAGGCAAAGAAAGTATTCGCCACAGACGACCCCGATGTCGTCATCGTCGACTATAAGGACGACGCGACGGCGTTCAACGGCGAAAAGCGCGGCACCATCGTCGGCAAGGGCGTCATCAACAACAAAATGACGAACCGCGTCTTCGCGCTTCTCGAAAAGGAAGGCGTTCCGACGCACTTTATCGAACAGCTCTCCGACCGCGAAACGGCGGTGAAGAAGGTCGAGATAGTCCCGCTCGAGGTCATTATCAGAAACGTAGCCGCAGGGAGCTTCTCAAAGCGCCTCGGCGTCCCGGAGGGCACGCCCTTCAAGGAGCCGACGATCGAATTTTCATATAAGAATGACGCGCTCGGCGACCCGCTCATCAACGATTATTTTGCCGTCGCGCTCGGGCTCGCCACATGGGAAGAGATCGAAACGATCAAGAAGTACGCGTTCAAGGTAAACGACGTGCTAAAGGCATATTTCCTCGAGGCGGGGATAAGGCTCATCGACTTCAAGATCGAATTCGGCCGTTACCACGGTAAGATCATCCTCGCAGACGAGACATCGCCTGACACGTGCCGTCTCTGGGATGTAAAGACGAACGAGAAGCTTGACAAGGACCGCTTCCGCCGCGACCTCGGAAACGTTGAGGAAGCTTACAACGAAGTATTCAGAAGACTCGGTCTTGACTAAAAAAACTTATCATACGGCAGACGCCGGGCGGCGGCTGCCGTATCGGTTTTGATACGGAGCGTCACATATGGAAACGGAACACGAAAAGGAAATTTTCTCGCTTGAGGATTTAGACCGCAAGCTCGGCGAAGAATGCGGCGTCTTCGGCGCATTCGACACGGACGGCGGAGACGTTGCCTCGACGATATATTACGGCCTTTTAGCCCTTCAGCACCGCGGGCAGGAAAGCTGCGGCATCGCCGTCACCGGAACGGACGGACCGCGCCGCGTCCTCTCCCATAAATCTATGGGGCTCGTGAACGAATCGTTCACGCATGAAACGCTTGAAAAGCTGCCCGGCGACATGGGCGTCGGCCACGTCAGATACTCGACCGCCGGCGGCTCCACGCGCGAAAACGCGCAGCCGCTCGTGCTCAACTACGTCAAGGGCACGCTCGCGCTTGCGCACAACGGCAACCTTGTAAACGCGCCGGAGCTGCGCCGCGAGCTTGAGCGCACGGGCGCTATCTTCCAGACGACGATCGACACGGAGCTCATCGCGTACCACATCGCCCGCGAGCGGCTGAACTCGAAAACGGTCGAGGAAGCCGTCGGCAGGGCGATGGACAAGCTCCGCGGCGCGTTCTCGCTCGTCATAATGTCGCCGCGCAAGCTGATAGGCGCGCGCGACCCATACGGGTTCCGCCCGCTCTGCATCGGAAAGCGCGAGGGGACATGGATGCTCGCGAGCGAATCATGCGCGCTCGACACGGTGGGCGCGGATTTTGTCCGCGACGTTTTGCCGGGCGAGATCGTGACAATATCCGCCGAGGGGCTCACGTCGGACATGTCTCACGCGCTGCCGCGCGAACGGGAGGCGCGCTGCGTCTTCGAATACATATATTTTGCGCGCCCCGACAGCATTATTGACGGTATGAGCGTCTATCATTCGCGGATGCTCGCGGGAAAATACCTCGCCATCGACTCCCCCGTCGACGCCGACCTCGTTGTCGGCGTGCCCGAATCCGGGAACGTCGCCGCGCTCGGCTATTCGCTCCAGTCCGGCATCCCGTACGGCACCGCGTTCGTCAAAAACGCCTACGTCGGCAGAACGTTCATCAAGCCGCGCCAGAAAAACCGCGAAACGAGCGTCGGCGTCAAGCTGAACCCGATCCGCGAAGCAGTCGAAGGCAAGCGCATAATCATAATCGACGACTCGATAGTCCGCGGAACGACATCGGACAGGATCATAAAAATCCTGCGCGAGGCGGGCGCGAAGGAAGTCCACATGCGCGTCTCTTCCCCGCCGTTTTTGTGGTCGTGCTATTTCGGGACCGACGTTCCCGCGCGAACGCAGCTTCTGGCTTACAACCGCACAACGGAGGAGATACGGAGCATAATCGGCTCGGATACGCTCGCATATCTGCGCACGGAGCGGCTCTCTGACATCGTCGGCGGGCTCGGCATCTGCCGCGGCTGCTTTACCGGCGACTATCCGACGCCGCCGCCCGAAGAAGACATACGCGGCGAGTTTGAGGCGTAAAACGATATATTTTAAAGGGGAGAGAAACTGCCAATCGAAAGTTTCCCTCCCCTCGCTTTTCAGATTTTTAAACCGGTCAAGCGTTATACCCTCTCATCCGCGACGATATGCTCGACGCCCTCATGCGCGGTCGTCAGGTATTCATACATGAACGACGGAAACGCCTTATATTCCGGGAGCTTTTCTATCGGTATCCAGTGCATATGCTCGCGGACGCCGAGAGTATAGCTGTCGCTGTTCAGTTCCTGCGTCCCGCGCGGCTTCATAATGAAGTAAAGCGCGAGCTCGTGACACGACAGCCCTTTGAGCGAGCCCGAATTTTCATTGAAAAAATTCTCGTGTATCACGGCGAGGCGGTCAATTTCGTATCTGACGCCCGTCTCTACAAATACCTCGCGCCGGACGGCGTCCTCCGCCGTCTCGCCCATATGTACCGCGCCGCCGATGGAATAAAGGTAGTCTTCCCGCTCGTTTCCCGCGAAAAGCACGCACCCGTCCTCAACTATGACGGCAGCCGCCCTGTACCGGAACCGGTTGTTATCCCTTTGAAATCCGCAATTATATTCCAAATTTTTAAAAGCGCACAAGGACTTTTATCGGTCACGCTCCGTCAGCGCAAATCACTTCGCCGGTCTGCCCCAGAGCTCGATTTCGGAGATGTTGCAGAAGCCGTCGACCGGGCTGACGTATCTGACATAGTGATATACCGTCGTCGCGCACGATTCGGGCATATCGCTCGGGTGAACGATCATATAGTCGACGCACGGGGAATTATACTGAATCGTGTATAGATCGACCCACGTCTCCCCGTCGACGGACGCCTGAAAGACGCCGCCCGCGTTACGGTCCGGGTTGTCGGCGCGGCCGAACCAGCGTATCTCGGTCAGATATATGCCGTCCTCGATATATGCGCCGACATATCCCGTCGGGAACGGCTCGGAGCCGCTGTAAGGTATCCCGACGTTCATGTCCTCGTTGTTGACCGTCTCGTCAGTCTCGTCGCAGTCGTAATACGTGTAAGCGTTCATGTCGAAAACGTTTGTCGGCAGGCGGTCGGTCATGTTGTTCCATGTACCCTTCCCGTCGTGAATAACGTGACTTGCGTCAACGTATATAAATTCAGATGTCGCGTCCGGCGCAAGCCAGCCGAAATTTTTTACGGAGTCGGGAACTATGTTGCCTTCAAACGGATAAAAATCCTCAAGATATAATTCCTCTTCCGGCTCGTCCCCGTCCGTTTTCGCGTCCGTCGCGCCGCCCGTCTCCCCGGCCGTGCCCGATCCGTCCCCGCCAGTCGTCTGTCCGTCGCCTTCTGGGGCGGCGCACGATGAGAGCACGAAAGTCAGCGTAAGCGCAAGCAGAAGCAGCAGCGATATAAATTTTTTCATTTCTCTGTTTCTCCGATCTTATATATAACATTGCGAATAAATTATACAACCTGTCGGCTTTAATGTCAAGCAGCGCCGGAAAAACCGATAAAGCAAATAATCGGCTTGCAGAGCGGGCAAAAACAATGTATAATGTATCTGCAAATAAAACCGGGGGAGGCATGACGTGGACGCGCTCTTTGATCTGATAAAAAAGACCGCATGGCGGATGCCGGAGTCGTGGCTGAAGCCTTACGGCAGCTTCCATTTCGCGTTCTTCGCCGTAGGCGTCCCCGCCGCGTGCGTCCTCGCCGTTCTCACGTCGAAGATGATGCCGAAAAAGGAGAGGGCGTGCCGCGACCCGCTCATGTTCGCCGTCGGGATGATCCTGCTGCTTGGGGAGATATATAAACAGCTGTTTTACCCCGCCGTTGAGGGACAATGGCGCGCCGACCTCATCCCGTTTCAGCTCTGCTCGATCCCGATGTACGTCGCGCTCGCCGCGCCGTTCGTCAAAAACGAACGCGTGCGGGGAGCCGCATATACGTTTCTCGCGACTTACGGGCTCATGGGCGGGGCGGCATCATATATCTCGCCGGAAACGATGCTGCGGCCGTATCTGGCGATGGCGCTGCACTCGTTTCTCTGGCACCTGACGCTGATTTTTCTCGGCGTCCGCGCCGCCGCCGGCGGCAGATGCGGCAAGCGATTCTCCGACGCCGCCGCGTTTTATCTGATGCTCTGCGCCGCCGCGTTCGCGATCAATTTTTCGATGCACAAAAGCCGCCCCGAGGTAAATATGTTCTACCTCGGCCCCACCCCGTCGCCACTGCCGGTCTGCCGGGACATAACAGCCCTTCTCGGCTGGCAGGTCAACTCGATTTTATATATGGCCGCGCTGACGCTCTGCGCATTTCTGATCTGGTTGTCGTGGCGGCTGATACTGTCTTTGACCGAAAGGAAAAACGGATGAAAATAAGTGAAATACTGCGCCGTGATCGCCCGTCTGTTTCGTTTGAGATATTCCCGCCGAAATCGTTTCAGAGCATAGACGAAACAGAGCGGATCATTGAAAAGCTCGCTCCGCTGTCGCCCTCGTTCATCTCCGTCACGTGCCGCGCGGGAAGCACGGCGGATTATACGCTCCGCGTCGCCGAAGCCGTTGAATCCTTCGGCATACCGGCGCTCGCGCATCTGACGTGCGTTTCGTCTGACAAAGCCGACGCCGACAGACTGACGCGCTCCCTATCCGAGCACGGGATAGAAAACGTCCTCGTGCTCCGCGGCGATCTGCCTGCGGACGGCTCCGCCGTAAAAACGGATTTCCCGCATGCGTCCGATCTGATCGCTTACATACACGCGCGTGGCTCCTTCTGCCTCGGCGGAGCCTGCTATCCGGACTGCCACCCCGAATCGCGCACGTATGCCGACGATATCGGATATCTGCGGATGAAGGCGGAGGCGGGGGCTGAATTTCTGACGACGCAGATGTTCTTCGACAACGATATCTACTACGCGTTTCTGTACCGAATGCTGCGCGCCGGGATAGATCTGCCCGTCGTCGCCGGGATCATGCCCGTGACGAACGCGCGCCAGATCATCCGCTCGGCGGAGCTCTCCGGCACCGTCCTGCCGCCCCGAATGCGGGCGATCGCAGACCGCTTCGGCGACGACGCGGCGGCGACGCGGCAGGCGGGCATAGCGTACGCGACCGAGCAGATAATCGACCTGTTTGCGCACGGCGTCAACCACGTCCACATATATACGATGAACCGCCCCGAAACGGCGGCGGCGATAATGAACAACATCTCTGATATAATAGGAAAATGAAAGAAAATCTCCTCTCTCTTTTAGGCCGCCGCCTGCTGATATTTGACGGCGCGACCGGCACCGTGCTCCAGTCGATGGGGCTCCGTCCCGGCGAACACTCCGACGCGTGGAACATCTCCCGCCCGGACGATATCAAGGCGCTTCACCGCGAATATCTTCGCGCGGGGGCGGATATTATCAAGTCAAATACGTTCGTCGCCGCGCGCCCCGGCAGCCCTGACGCTGATAAAATCGCGGTGGCCGGGTGCAGGCTCGCCCGCGAAGCCGTTGACGAGGCGGGGCACGGATTCGTCGCCCTCGACCTCGGCCCGACCGGACATCTCCTTCATCCGCTCGGCGACCTCAACTTTGAGGACGCCGTCGCGCTTTACAAAAACGTGATCCGCTCCGGCGCGCCATACTGCGACTGCGTCCTCTGCGAGACGATGACAGATATTTATGAAGCAAAAGCGGCGATAATCGCCGCCAAAGAATCGTGTGATCTGCCGATATTCGTCTCATTCACCGTAGACAAAAACCGCCGCCTGCTTTCGGGCGCAGATATCACGACGTTTGCCGCCGTTGCGGAATCGCTCGGCGTCTCTGCCGTCGGGCTCAACTGCGGCACGGGGCCCGAGGCGATGGAACAGGCGCTGCCGGAACTGCTCGGAGCGACCTCCCTCCCCGTCATAGTCAGCCCGAACGCCGGGCTGCCGACCGTCGACGGCGAGCGAACATATTATAACATGCGCCCCGCCGAATATGCCGAATACAACCTGCGTATGGCAAAAATGGGCGCGGCGGCGGTTGGCGGCTGCTGCGGCACGACGCCTGATTTCATCCGCGAAACATCGGCCCTCGTCGCCGGGATGAACGTCGTGCAGCGCGAAGTTTCCCTCCCGACCCGCGCCGCCTCAGGCGCCTGCACCGTCACTTTCGGCACCTCCCCGATCGTTATAGGCGAACGCATAAATCCCACGGGCAAGCCGAAGCTGCGCGACGCGCTCAAGTCCGGCGACATGGACAAAATCGTCGCGCTCGCGCGTTCACAGGCCGACGCCGGGGCGGACGCGCTCGACATCAACTGCGGCGTCCCCGGGACGGACGAACGCGAAACGCTTTTGCGCGCCGTTCGCGAAGTACAGGCAGCAGTCCGACTCCCGCTCGTCATAGACACCTCCGACATAAATGCAATGGAAGCGGCGCTGCGCGCCGCCAACGGCAAGCCGATCGTCAATTCCGTCAACGGCAAGCGCGAGGTCATGGACGATGTTTTCCCGCTCGTCAAAAAATACGGCGGCGTATTGATCGGGCTGACGCTCGACGAGGGAGGGATACCCCCGACGGCGGACGGCAGACTTGAGATCGCGCGCCGCATCGTAAATGAAGCGGAAAAATACGGCATTCCGCGCCGCGATATCCTGATCGACGCGCTGACGCTGACTGTCGCCGCGGATAAGGACGCCGCAAAAACAACGCTTGACGCCGTAGAAAAAATAACGCGCGAGCTCTCCGTCGGAACCGTGCTCGGCGTCTCAAACGTCTCGTTCGGTCTGCCCGACCGCGACGCTGTCAACGCCGCGTTTCTGACGCTCGCGCTCTCGCGCGGACTCTCGGCGGCGATACTGAATCCGGAGTCCGAAGCAATGAAAGGTGCGCTTTCAGCTTATAAAGCGCTCTCCGGGGACTTCTCCGATTTAAATAAGGCAAACGCCGAACAATCTTATACACTTGCCGAAGCAGTGCTGCGCGGCAATAAAAACGACTCCGTGCGCCTCACCTCGGAGCTGCTTGACAGCGGCGTCCATGCGCTTGAGATAATCGACGGCCACATAATCCCAGGGCTCTCGCGTCTCGGCGAAGAATATGAATCGGGCAGATCGTTTCTCCCGCAGCTCATCGCCGGAGCCGACGCCGCCTCGGCGTCGTTTGAGGAGATAAAGAAGCGGATGGGCGGCGGCTGCCGCGACCGCGGGATCGTGATCATGGCAACCGTCGAGGGCGATGTCCACGACATAGGCAAAAACATCGTCTCGGCTCTGCTTTCAAACTACGGTTACGATGTTCACGACCTCGGAAAGGACGTGCCGCCGGAGAAGATCGTTGCGGAAACGCTTTCGACCGGCGCGCGCCTCGTCGGGCTTTCGGCGCTCATGACGACGACAGTCCCGTCGATGAGAAAGACGATCGAGGCGCTGCGCGCCGCCTGTGACTGCAAGATCGCCGTCGGCGGCGCGGTGCTGACGCATGAGCTCGCCCGCGACCTCGGCGCCGACTACTACTCAAGCGACGCAATGCAGACCGTTCGCATCGCGGATGAAGTCTACGGCACGCGGCGCGGAGATTAAAGAGGCGCGTGACGGACAAAGAGGACGTGTCACTGTCCGCAAGGCAAATTAAAAACCGCCCATGTCGGGCGGTTTTTAAGCAGTAATACACCGTTTCAGATGATGAAGCTTACTTATTCATTTTCAAAAGGAAATATAAAACTGCAAACGGAAAGATAATAACGCAAAGCAGCACCATCGTTTATCACTCCTGTCACGATTTTTCATATTCATTCAAAGCTCCGACATGCAATACCGGCACCGCGCCGTATAATGCAGTCGAAGCTTTCTTACATTGTAAAGCAAATTTCCGAAAATGCAAGCGGATCAGATATATTTCGAATCTTTCCCGCAAAATATATTTCACCCCGTCCGAGCCACATGGAACCTTCGGCTGCACTGTCAAGAGTTTTTCAAAATCGTATATTCAAATCAGCCTTTCGGATAAGAAGCGAAATCCTCAACGGTGCCGGAGAAAACGTTCATGTCGATATACCGTTCTTCCCCGGAATAGCCCTTTAAAATATGCCTGT
The DNA here is from genome assembly GCA_947630625.1 of uncultured Clostridia bacterium. Lineage (GTDB taxonomy): Bacteria > Bacillota > Clostridia > Oscillospirales > CAG-272 > DTU064. The sequence continues at coordinate 10,322 of CANRIL010000006.1, read as the reverse complement.
TTGAATATTGCCAGAAGGTCCAGTCGATATCGCTGTCGACAGCCGAATAAACGCTTCGTATCCACAAATCGCAGTCGCTGAAATCTTCCCTGACGATCGTATCATACGTTTCTTTACTTGCATAAATGATCGGCTTCATCCAATATTTGTCCGTCAATTTCTCCACAAGAACGCGGAGTTCGAGTTTGATATCGGAAACGTTGATATCATCCACGGACTTGAATTTTCCGTAATATTCAACGTCGATGACCGGCGGAAGCATATTTTTAACCGGCTCGACAGTGCCGCAGAACAGTTCAGCCTGCGCCTCGCCGGATGACTCAAAGCTGAAAAAATGATAAGCGCCGACGCGCAGATCTGTTTTTGATGCGTCCGCCCAATTCGCTGTAAAGCGGTCGTCAACAAAGGATGACCCCTCCGTCGCCTTTATAAATGCAAATTTTATGTCCTGCGACGCCAAAGCTTCCCAGTCGACAGTCCCCTGATGGGAAGAAACGTCCACCCCCGTGACCGGATATTTTTCCGAACTCGGATTATTTATGTGAAGGACGCCGCAATAAAGCAGGACAAAATAAACGGCGCATACCGAAAGAAGCAGACCAAATACAATAAGCAGCCTTTTCTTCATAAGATCATTGATCCTGTTTTATGATTCCGATCAACGATGATCCGCGATATTTTTTTATTTCGGTACCGACAGCCCGCATTCGCCGCATTTTTCATCTTCAAGAGTCAGGTTCGCGCGGCAGAACGGGCAGATAAAGTACCGTTTGAGATCGCCGTCCGGCATTATCTGCATATATTCCATTCCCCATATGTACCGCACGCGGTCGCCGACGCGATAAGGATATGAATTTTCGTGTTCCGAATCCTGATAAATAACCTTTTTTGTTTTGCCCCCGCCTATATCAACGGTTATGATCGTATTGTAGATCACCCACGTCTTATAAGAATATGGGTTGATCATCGTGCCGCTGCCGTTGCGCATCCATAATCCGCGTGACGGTTTTACGCGGATTTCGGTGATAACGCCTTCAAAAGATCGTTTCGGCATCTTGACCTTTCTGAAGACGATCGGAATTAGAAGCAGTATCAGCCACAGAAGGATCGAGATCGGCATGTTGATCCTTTCGCTGAAATAGCGGAACAGGAATGCAATTTCGAGTATCATCACAGCCGCGACCCATATAATATACGGCATAACGGCTCGTCTGCGCTTATCTTTGATATAAGCAATAACGTCGGCGTTTTCGGGAGGAAGCACGATTTTCATGTTGTATCTCCTGTCGGCATGTTTATATGCAATAATTATTTTTTATAGTATAACATATTTCAGTAATTATGTCCATAACTTTTGCATCACAACAGGTTGGCGCGGAAATTTTCCGACCGCGCCGCAAAATACATATAAAGCTGACCGCAAAATCGGCGCAAAATTTTCCCCCCTCGAATCCGAGGGGGGAAGAGATCACGATATTGCGCCTTTTTATATAACGCTTGACAGCGGGCTATCTGTTCAGGTATGAAAGCAGCGCTTTCCCGCTGTATACAACATATCCGTCAAGCTCGTCGCCGTCAAACATCTGCACAGTGGTGTTCCCCTTAACGCGGCGCATTTCGATCGGGATAGGACTAATGCACAAAATCATCTCCGCGTCGGCATATGAACGCGAAGCGTCTCCCCCCTCGCCGCCGGTTACTTCGAATTCCGTCACGCCTTCATTCGCCACCTTGCTGAAATGCTGTATCTGCAAAGAGGGGGCCTTCTTTGATATACCGCTTATAAACGGGTTCATGTTCACAAGCGTCATCCCCGCGTTTGACGCGGTGGTGTAATGCTTTACGTCGGCAAAAGTATAAGTATCCTTATAACGCAGACAAGTAAAGAACTTTATGCAATATTTTTTCTTCGGCGTCGTGATCAGTATTTCGTTTTTGTCCGAAGCCCGGAATATCGACCGGTAATAAGATGATAATTTCTCCATCTTATAGTTTTTCAAGCGGCACACCCTCTTAAGCGAGCGTATCAACTGGCAGCGCTTAACAAGCGCCCTGATGTATTTATACGATTTTACGACAAGCAAACTCACGATCACAATAGCGGCAACTGACGCCGCAAAAATGATCCAGCTTTCGATCCTTGGCATTATATATATCCTCCCTATAATATGAACTTTATCAAACCTTTCCTCGATCCGACGGCAGCAACTTTATATCGGCAGGCGACCCCCTTATTAAGTTCTTCATATCGAGCATGCTCCTTTCCCGCCAATACATTTTCCGCTCTCTGTTCAAACGTGACTTTTCCCATCCCTTTTGTCTATATTATGTTTTAAATCTTGTTTTCCGTTCGGTTTTTGAAAAAATTTCGGATATTTCTTCAAAAATCAGCTCTCGTTCAGCGCTTGCGAACCGGCTCTCCTCAAAAATCAAGGCATTCAAATCTCCGTGTCCCGCGGCAATAATATTTGATTTATGCTTGTTTTCGTGATACAATATATTATCAGCTTTACAGGCGTGTTTTGTTGACAGCTTTATTATTCCCGAAAAAGCGCCTGCCGCTTTAAACAAAATACCGTATATAAATTAATTTCAGAAGAAAGGTGTGGCAAATGAGCAGCACACGTCCATTGACGGAGACTGAAAGAAAAGCTATTGAAGAAGCGTATCTCGGCTGCCTCAATACTTTGCAGTACTGCGCAAGGAAGTACCTGAAAACAACATATCAAATTGAAGAATGTATCGAGCGGACATTTGAGATCGCGATCGTCAACATCGACAAGTTCATGTCGTCGGAAAACAGAGCCGGATGGCTTGTCTTAACATGACGGCATACTGCCATGGATATGATAAGAGAAGCAAAAAAGCATGCGACAGCTCCGCTTGAAGCTGCGGATCAGTCGTCGGAGATCTTGTCTTATACTATTGAAGATGTGGATGATCCCGCGGGGCGGGAGAATGTCATTCATCTGATCGAGCAGCACCTTTCAAAGAAAAACCGTGAATTTTTCCGCATCGTAACGACATACAGGGGAAAATCTGACAAAGAATTATCCGAGCTTTTGGGCATATCGGAATCTGCCGTTCGGGGAAGGTGGAAACGGCTGAACGACGCAATTAAAAAACTGCCGGACGACGTTATAAATAAATTCGAATTTCTTTAAGAAAACGAACGGAAACATATCATATTTACATAGAGTAAATAGGAGGAGGTTATATGAATTACAAACAGATGACAAGCAAAGAAATCTGGGATCTATTTAACTCCGGCAAGCTTGACCCTGATAAACTCGGAAAAGAAGAACTCGACGATATATTTAACATAGAGCTGGAAGAACTCGAACACGACGAAGCCCATGATATATCGCTCATGGAAAAATGCGCGGAAATACTTATGCTCAAATATGAAGACGGTTTTGTCACGAAGAAATTCTCAATAGAGGATATCGCGGCGATCGAAAGGGACGCAGCATCGGGAGAACAGAAAAATATTGTCAATAAAAAAAGAGCGATCCCGAAACGCAGGCTGGCTGTTTTAGTGGCAGCGGCAATTATTTCGGTCGTAACTCTCAGCGTTGTAGCGGCCGCAAGCTTTGACTTTTTGGGTGAATTCGGCATAACAATAAAGGATCTGTTTAACATGCACGGGGGTGTTATATCAAATGATAATAAGGAATTACACGTTGGAAAAAATACTAAATTTTATAAATCCTTTGATGAGTTAATTAATGCGATCGGTTTCGATATTTTCAAGCCATCAAAAGACTCCGATTATAATATATTAAAAATGTATACTACAGAGATGCCCGGTTATAACGATATATATTGTGAAATATCTTTGAATGATCATATAGTTATATATTCAATATACTACGGAGAATCGGCGGAAAATTATTATGGCAGCGAAAGCACTCTGATCGAACAATCAGTGCCATCGTTTGAATGGAACGGTTATAATGTATACTATTCTATTGTTGACGGTGCGTATCAGGCCAGCATCTTTAAAGACTCTCTGATATATGTAATTAATTCTGACACGGAGGACACTGTTAAGGATTTCATCAATATGCTTCAATAACGGAGGTTGTATGAAGAAAGCCTTACGATCACATATTGTGACTATACTTAACCGCAAAAGCCTTTGAGTAAATCTCCGGCTTGGCGAACTCATTATTTAAGCCAATGTTGAAACCCGGTTTCTAAAGCAGCTCTATTCCATTTAATAACAGCCCGCACAGATAAAAATGTGCGGGATTTTTGTTATATCGCAATAAGTTGGCAACAAGTCGGTGGTATAATAACGCATGGAAGATAAAGCGGACTCCGCTTTATCAGGTGAAAAGGAGCTTGACGTTATAAAACGAACATCATTCGCAGGACATCCATTCTCATTGAATGGCAGATATTGTCTGCAAATCGTTTCATTGACCAAACGCAGCTCAGGCAGCCTTTTATCGTTTGCATGGGGATGGAAGTCTTTATTTCATCATCACATGCAATAACGGGAGGAAAATCATGGCAAGTATACTTATAGTCGAGGACGAAAAAGCGATAAACGACCTTGTGAAATTCAATCTTGAATTAGTCGGACACGATTGTTATCAGGTGTTTGACGGCGAAGCCGGTCTTGAAGAAGTGCTGAAGCTCAAATATGATCTGATCATACTTGATGTAATGCTTCCCAAGTATTCCGGCTTTGAGATCATGGAATATATCGAGGGAACTCCTGTGATCTTCGTTACAGCCAGATCGACGCCGGCAGATAAAATCAAAGGGCTGCGCCTGGGAGCCGATGACTATATCACGAAACCGTTTGACATTGTTGAACTTGTGGAGCGCGTAAAGGCTGTGCTTCGCAGAACAAAAGCAGACCCAAAAGTTTTTGAGTTTGACGATATACGGATCGAGTTCAACAATCGCAGAGTATTTAAGTCCGGCGCGGAAGTAGAATTGAAGCCGAAGGAATTTGACCTTCTTGAAGCGCTGATCAACAATCGCAATCTTGCGCTGACACGCGAGAAGCTGCTGAGACTTGTATGGGATTATGACTACGAAGGAGATTCCCGCACAGTTGATGTTCATATCCAAAGGATACGTCAGAAATTAGGGATTTCGGATAGAATTAAAACCGTATATAAAACGGGATACAGGTTCGAGATATGAAAATGAGATTTTGGCAAAAAACATATATATTCACGCTCGTGATATTTCTCATATGCCTGAATGTCGGCATTCTGTCTCTTACGCTCTACACTTATCGGAAAAATATTGATGCGGCAGAGACTGCCGCCGCGGCGGAACAATATTATATCGCGATGTCATTTGAACGCGACTATGATGTATTTACGGAATCGAACCCCGGCACATCTCCTTTCCTGCTGATGCAGTCATACGGAGCTCATTACGGCGAAAAAGGGCTGTTCATTGCATTTAAAGAAGGAACAGAGGAGCTGTATTCAAATTTCAGGGACGCATATTCTGTTGAAAAAGGCACATTGGTCCATGCAGACCTCGAAGGAAAAAGACATATCCTGATCTCAGCTTTGATCTGCGACGGCAGGTACGAACTGATCATCGCAAAAAATGTTGAATCTCTTGATTCGGAATTTCGTTCACTTATGACGATCTATTCGGTTACTGCCGGCATCGTTTCATTTGTTCTTGCCGTTGTCTTGTATTTTGTGCTGAAAAAGCTGTCCCGCCCGTTGGAAACATTGCGTGTGACGACTGAGAAGATCGAAACCGGTGACTTCTCAGCAAGAGTCGAAGAACAGGGAAACGACGAATTTACACTTGTCGCCAAAAGTTTTAATTTAATGCTCGATAAGATCAATGAGCAGATGAAAGCTCTTGAGCGTGAAGCGAAAACAAAAATGCTCGAAGCCGAGAGGAAGCAGATGCTTGTGGACAACATGGCTCACGAGCTGCGCACGCCGCTGACGAGCATTCACGGATACGCGGAATATCTTGAAAAGGCAAATACGACAGAAGAGCGCAGACTGATCGCTGCTAAGTATATCATGTCGGAATCCGAGCGTCTGCAAAAGATTTCCGAAATCCTGCTTGACGGCGCGTTCATACGTGAAAATGAGATCGAGATGGCTGATATAGACCTCGGCGTTGTCCTTTCCGACATTGCGGAAAAGCTCCGAATGAGAGCCGGGAAAGCAGGTGTTGAGATCATCTGCGACGCATCGCCCATGACCGTCAAAGGCAATGAAACGCTTCTCTCGATGCTTTTCTATAATCTTACCGAAAACGCGATCAAGGCGTGCTCTGCGGGCGGCAAGGTGAAGATATCCTGCTCAGAGCGTCAAGCGGTCATTGAGGATAACGGCAAAGGGATGACCGAAGAACAACTCCTGCACATAACAGAGCCGTTTTACCGAACCGACAAGTCCCGTTCCCGTGCGGAAGGCGGCGCAGGCTTGGGACTTGCATTATGCAAACAAATCGTGCTTACGCATAAAGCGGAAATGCGCTTCGAATCGGAAATCGGCAAGGGAACAAAAATAATTGTGACTTTTACAAGTCGGCAATAACTTGGAGATAAATCGGTGATACACTTTCGATACAATACATATAAAGGATGAGGGCTCCATGAGTAAATTATCGAAAGGCAGGTATAAGGGTATGAAGAACAATTTTAAATTTTTCAGTATTGTGCTGGCGCTTCTCTTTGCATCCTCTATCGTTCTCATCGGGTGCATGAACGTCATTGCGGCCGCAAACGGAGATGCGAAGGCATATGATATGGGAAGTCAGATCAGCGCTGACAGCAATATTATTGCGGGCGATGACACCCCTGCGTCTCAATCGGAGATGCAGAAAAAATTCGGCGCGATGTACGACATCAGCGAGGATGGAAAAACGATCACAGTGATCTCCGAGAAGTATCTTGACAATTATTGGCAGAGTAATTATGAAAAAGAGGTCATCCACTCACTTACGACCGAAGAGGTTTACTTTATCATTCAGGATTCGATTCGTATCTATACGGAATATGATAAGGTGATCCTTCGCGAATTTGGGTCCGTCTCGTCTATGATTCAAGTGGCGCAGCGCTTCCCTCTTTTAGAAGGCGCTGAGATATCTTCTGTTTCGGATGAATTTTCTCCTGACAACGAAAAGGCAGTAAATGATATTCACACGATAATTATGTATCGCGTGAAGGCGCTGTCTTCGCCTAAGGCTTTCTTCACCGGCGCCGACGCGATCCTCTTTGTTGGCGGAGATCCCACGACATACGACGGTATGTTCCCCGAGTCGGTTTTATATATTCCCGGCTATTCTGCCAATACAGACAGGGACTATATTCTCACCGTTTTGGGCGGCAGCAACCGCAACTTCACAGACCTTGAAAGATTCTCGGACTTGTTTGAGCTTTCTGTCGGAGGCGGCAGCAGCATCCGCTTCGGTTCGATCACTACCGGCTCAACGTTTGATGTTTTCCCGATCAAAGACGATATTGTTGTAAACAGACCCACCCCTGATACAAACAATGCAATCGAATAAGAGAAGACGAGCACGCCTTATTTCAAACTGGATACTTCAAATGAGACGTGTTCTTTAATGGATTCCGACGGCAATACCGCGGCGGAAGGAATCTATGTCCGGAAAGGTGATATGCGTGCGATGTGCTTTGACGATGATTTCATGTATGTCTTTTACTTCAGCGAAGGCATAGGATTTCAGTTCGCAAAAGAAAAATCTAACCCGATTCCCGGATATGAATTCGAGGACGGGAAACTATTCGCCCTCGATGAAAATGTTCTGATCCCTATTGAAGGGTGAAAAGCTAACGATCACAAAGAGAAAGCGCCGCAACATCTGCGGCGCTCAGACTGTCGAAAAAGCGTGCTCCATGAGAAGCGGGGCACGCTTTTTAATCAGCTTGATAAAGCAAGTGCGGAAAACCATCAAAAATGACTGTGAATTTGAGAAATCAGGCGAGGTGGGCTTCGGGTAATTCCGCTTCCATATACTTTGTTCCGTATTCAATTTTTCATATTTACGGATTGCATCTTTTGCAAGGCACGTAACCTCGTTTCAATATATCGTCCCGGCTGCCGGTATAATAAACTTTATTCCTCTCGTTCATAAGCTCGACGGCATAACATTCGGGATAATGAAACTTCTTTGAATGTCTGTTTAGAATATATGTTACCTCTGCAATCGTGTCGGGATTTTCCGAATCTATCTGTTTTGAGGTGTCTATATTATCCGAAAGCGTAGATTCTCCCCCGCTTTCTTGACTTACAGAATCAACTGCCTTATTGCAGCCTGTAAGAAACAATATAAATGTGATCAAAACAAAAGTAACTATAGCGAATAATACTTTACTCTTCATATGTACCTTCCCATAAACAAAACGGCATGACAGACTAATCCCGAAATAATATCTGTTAGAATGTCATACGCTCTGATAGATATGATACATTATATCACAAATCCGTTCGAAAATCTACCCTAATAGATTGTGCGTCTATCTGATAGATTCTTCGTTTTGGTTTCAAAATAATCTATACTGATAGAGTAATTAATAATCTATACGGGTATATGATCATGGATTTTGCACCGATCGGAAAGAACATTAGAAAGGTTCGCAAAGGTCAAAAGAAACGTCAGGAAGATATTGCCGAGGCCGCCGGAATAAGCGTAACATATTACGGTGCGATAGAGCGCGGGGAGAAAACGCCGTCTCTCGAAATCCTCATCAACATCATAAACACTCTCGGTGTATCTGCGGACGTTGTCCTCTGTGATGTGATAGACGCTGATTATGAGATACGAAACTCACTCGTAAGCGACAAGATGAAGGGATTATCAAAGGAGAATGTCGATCTCGTCAGCGACATCATTGATGCGGTCAAGAAGCACAGCAAATAATCTCATTATGCAGAATTTGATACACGGCAGAAGAAAACTCTCGAAGTGTTCCTCTGCGGTATCAGTTTCCGAAAAAGTTATAATGGAAATATCAGAAAAGCAAGTTCGATAAAATTGATCAAAATGACCCCGCACGGTCTGTTAGCATGACCGTGCGGGGTTTCGCTGTATAGGTTATATTTTTTAAAAAGCGTATTATTTTCGTGTGTCTGAAACACGCGCTCGGAGTCGGCAATCAGACAACCCTATGTCATCGTGCGAACATCGGAAACTTATTCTGGATGTATCTATCGTGTATAATCTGATCCGCGCCGCCGTGACATCATATCTCAAGCGGGCGATATTCGTCAAGCCTGAGCTCATGGTATTCTTCCCTGTATACATCGAGATAGTAGTCGGGATCGCTCTCCCAAACGGCGTCGCCTATCCACGCGTGAGTGATGATGTAGTGCGCGCGGTCGATGGCGCGTCCGCATTCCTCACTACGACCGAGCTTATAGTGGCACGCCGCGATGCAGAGGTAATGACTCCAGTGATTCGACTGTGTGCCACGGATCGGGTACGCGTCATAAGAAACTTCTTTCGTCTTCATGAACCGCTCTATCACGTCTATGGCTTCAGTATAGGAACGGATCGCGCTTTCGTAGTCTCCGATCTCGTAATAGCCTTCTCCTTCACGTGCACACGCTATAAACAGTTCCTGTGTCTCCATCACCTTCCATTCCTTCGCCTCAGCAAGACGATCCTCGCCGCAAAGGCAGTCTGACGTAACGCGCATTTTGTCCCTGAGCATATAAGGATACATATACGGCAGCGAGTTTATCAGCTTCTTCGCGTCATCGTAACGATCCTGACGGAGGTAAATCTCAGCGAGAGTTTCCTTTGCACGGCACAGGGAAAATACATCCGACGCCTCGGAGATGAGCTGTCCCGCCAGCTTCGCCGCTTTCGTGAGATATGCTTCCTTTTTGTCTTTTTTGTCTTCCTTTGCGTTTGTGATGTATAGATCAAGCAGATCGGCCTTCAGGCTGTCCGACGTTGGGTATTTTTCTATCGCGGCAAGAAGCATCTGCTCGCATTTTTCCGGATCGTCCCAGAAATATTTGCCTGCCTCCCGGCGCAGCTGTTCTATTTTTTCCTCGCGCTTTTCGATGTCGAAGCCGAAGATCGTGTCAATGCTGACGCCGAAAAGATTTGCCATCATCGGTATGAGATTTATATCCGGGAAACCTGTATCAAGCTCCCATTTTGAAACCGCCTGCGGCGATACCATAAGTTTTTCTCCGAGCTGCTCCTGTGTCATTCCCGCCGCGCGCCTCAGCTCGCGTATCTGACTTCCGAGTTTCATAGTTTTTTCTTGTATGATATAGTTACCCCGATATCATACCCTTTCATGAGATTTACGCTCACTTCGGCATATAGCACGGAAAAAG
>CANRIL010000005.1 GCA_947630625.1 uncultured Clostridia bacterium | reverse complement strand
CTGCCGCTGATTTTGAACGCAAAGGGCAACATCATCAACATTTCCACGGTCGGAGCGACGCACCGTGCGCCGAACCTTTCCATGTACGTCGGCGCAAAGGCCGCAGTGGAGAATTTCACCCGTTGCTGGGCGCTGGAGCTTGCGGCAGACGGCGTGCGGGTCAACGCCATTGCTCCCGGTGCGATCCGCACCGACATCTGGAACGTGACCAATCTTTCCGATGAAGCGGCAAAGGCGCACGAGGAGGGAATCGCGGCGACGATCCCGTGCGGACGGTTCGGAGCGCCTGAAGAAATCGCAAGCGTGGCTACGTTCCTTGCGTCTGAGGAAGCGAGCTACGTCAGCGGGGCTGTCTACGCCGTGGACGGCGGTCAGGGAGCAGCATAAAAAATGTCGGAGGTACGATCATGGAATACACGATTTTAAGCAACGGTGTGAAAATGCCAATGGAGGGATTCGGCGTCTTTCAGATGCGCGACCCGAAGGAGTGCGAGCAGGCGGTTCTCGACGCCATCAGCGTGGGCTATCGGCTGATCGACACGGCGGCATCCTACGGAAACGAGGAAGCGGTCGGAGACGCCATTCGGAAAAGCGGCGCTTGCCGGGATGATCTGTTCATCACCACGAAGCTGTGGGTGTCCGATTCAAGCTATGAGGGCGCGAAGAAAGCGTTTGAAAGCTCGCTGCAAAAGCTGGGACTCGAATATCTCGACCTGTATCTCCTTCATCAGCCCATGGGCGATTACTACGGCGCGTGGAGGGCGCTCGAAGAACTTTACAAAGATGGCCGCATCCGCGCCATCGGCGTCTGCAATTTTTATCCCCATGTGCTGGCTGATTTCTGCGAGACGGTGGAAATTCTGCCGATGGTTAATCAGGTGGAGCTGCATCCGTTCTTCCAGCAGCCGGGAGCGATCTCACTGATGAAAGAATATGAGGTGCAGCCGGAGGCGTGGGGCCCGTTTGCTGAAGGTAAACACGGGATATTCACCCATCCGGTGCTCTGTGAGATCGGCGCAAAGTACGGCAAGAGCGCGGCACAGGTCGCCCTTCGCTGGAATGTGCAGCGCGGAGTTGTTGCGATTCCGAAATCGACCCACAGAAACCGCATGGAGCAGAATTTCGACATCTGGAATTTCTGCCTCACGGACGAGGAAATGGCGGCAATCGCGCCGCTTGATATCGGTCACAGCGAGATCGTTGATCATTTCGATCCGAACTTCGTCCGGGCGCTCCACGGACGCTTCGGCAGATAAGGGGGACAGAATGAACAGCTTCACATACCGTTATCCCGTAACGGTTTATTTCGGGGAAAAAGCGGCGAGAAAGAGCTTGCCCGCAGAGCTTGAAAAGGTCGGCAAGAACGTGATGCTCGCTTACGGCGGCGGGTCAATCAAAAAGAATGGCGTTTACGATGAACTGATGGGACTTCTCGCCGCTGCCGGAAAGAATGTCACGGAATTTTCCGGTATCATGTCCAATCCCACCTACGCCAAAGTACAGGAGGGCGCCAGCCTTGCCCGCGAGAATGAGATCGACTTCATTTTAGCTGTGGGCGGCGGCAGCGTCATCGACTGCTGCAAAGTCGTGTCCGCGCAGGCAAAGACAGACAGCGATCTGTGGGAACTGGAAACCGTACAGCATGGCGGCCCCACCGAATTCATCCCGATGGGCGCGGTCGTAACGGCTTTCGGCACCGGTGCGGAAATGAACAACGGCGCGGTCATCACGAATGAGGAAAAGAAGATCAAAGGCGCGCTCTGGGGTGCTTTTTACGATTTTGCCATCCTCGATCCGGCTTATACCATGACCATGCCCATGAGTCAGGTTGTCTCCGGCGCTTTTGACGCGCTTTCCCACTGTATGGAAACATATATGGGCGTGCCGAGAGAAACGAACCTCTCCGATGAGATCAACGAAGCCTGCCAGCGCAATATCATCCGCAACCTTCGGGCGACGCTGAATGATCCGCAGGACATAGGAGCACGGAGCGAGCTTGTATGGGCGGCGGCGATGGGTGAAAACGGGATGCTCAAGATCGGCAAGGTCACGGATTTTCAGGCGCATATGCTCGAGCATCAGTTAGGCGCATACACGAACTGCAACCACGGGCAGGGGCTTGCGGTGATCCATCCCGTCCTTTACCGCCATATGCTCCCCGAAGCCGTGCCGCAGTTTGCACGTCTCGCCGTGAATGTGTGGGGCGTCGATCCCGCCGGAAAGGCGGAGGCAGAGCTGGCAAACGCTTTTATTGATGCTCTTGCGTCGTTCATCAAAGAAGTCGGTCTGCCGACAACATTTGCGGAAATGGGCATTCCAACCGATACGGATTATAAGGCTGTCGCGGACAGCACCGTTTTAACGGCTGGCTGCTGCAAGAAATTCACGAAGGACGAGCTGCTGGCGGTTCTCAATGAGTGCAGATAAGGAGGAAAAGATATGGCAAAGAAACAAACGGCGGGACGGGACATACTTGGCACTCTCGCTCCTAAATTCGCGGAGCTGAATGACGATGTACTGTTCGGAGAAGTGTGGTCTCGGGAAGATAAACTTTCGCCAAGAGACAGAAGCATGGTCACTATCGCGGCGCTGTTCTCGGCGGGTCTTTATCCGCAGCTCAAAAGTCACCTTGCTTTGGGTAAGGAACATGGCGTCACCAGGACGGAGGCGGTGGAGATCGTCACCCAGCTTGCCTTTTACTGCGGCTGGCCCAAAGCGTGGAGCGCATTTCCGCTGATCGCGGAAATCTACGGCGAAGATGAAGCCGCACCGGCAAAAGATCTTTCCGTTTTTCCCCGTGGGCGACAAAAATGATGCGTTCGCGCAGTATTTCATCGGGCAGAGCTACCTCGCGCCCATTTCCACAACGCAGGTGCCGGTTTTCAACGTGACCTTTGAACCGGGCTGTCGCAACAACTGGCACATCCATCACGCGAAAAACGGCGGTGGGCAGATGCTGATCTGTGTTGCCGGTCGCGGCTGGTATCAGGAGGAAGGCAAAGAGGCGCAGGAGCTTCACCCCGGAGATGTAGTCAACATCCCCGCAAACGTCAAGCACTGGCACGGCGCGGCGAAGGACTGCTGGTTCCAGCACCTTGCCGTTGAAGTACCCGGCGAGGGCGGAAAAACGGAATGGTGCGAGGCTGTGACGGACGACGCTTACTGCAAGCTGCCGTGAGACTCGCGATGAAGCCGAAGCAGATCCTGAAAATCATAACCGATGTTTTCATGACCGCGGCGCTGCTTCTCCTGATGGCGTACTCTCTTATAGGCGAGGCGGCACACGAATGGCTCGGCGTCATCATTTTCCTGCTGTTTGTTCTGCACCATATCCTGAACATAAAATGGTGCAGAACCCTCTTTCGGGGGAAATATCCGCCGATCCGCGTATTCGGGACGGTGCTGATGCTGCTCGTACTTCTTTCTATGGCAGGCTCCATGATCAGCGGTATTCTGCTGTCCCGTTATGTGTTTCGATTGGATGTCCACAGATTCAGCGCCGCCCTCCGGATGGTCCACATGCTCTCGGCATACTGGGGATTTGTGTTTTTGTCTCTGCATCTCGGCCTTCACTGGGGCGGGATCATGGGCATGGCAAGAAAGCTCACAAAGAAACCCTCGAAGTTTCGGACATGGACGCTCCGCGGCATGGCGGTCATGATCGCCGCTTATGGTGCGTATGCGTTCGTAAAACGGGACATCGGAAATTATATGCTTCTGCGGTATCACTTCGTTTTCTTTGATTTTGAAGAGCCGCTTGCAATATTCCTGCTCGATTATGTTGCCATCATGGGGCTGTTCGTCTGCGCCGGGTATTATTTGAATGTAATATTGCGAAAAAATAAAGCGAAATGATTTATAAGAAAACGCCGTTGCCCAACATACCGGGCAGTGGCATTTTCTCGTTGAAAAGCCGAAATTGTGATGCAGAACCGTTTAGGAATTGTTTTTTTTATCACATCTCAAATCCATCTGTAATTCCATTAAGCCTTGACGTATCTTTCCTCAATATAAGGTCAAACGTCCGTTTCCGACGGCTGGTATGTGTCAGCTGTATCGGAGACGGACGTTTGTTTTTGATAGGCATTTAATGGAATATTTGAACTGAAAATTGATCCTCAAAAACGCGGACTTTTTGCCTTCGTTCATCGTTTAATCTTTCTTTGCCTTGAAATATTCTCTTGGCGATACATGATAATATCCCCGGAATGCCCGGTAAAAATTGCTGGTGTCATTATAGCCCACCATTTCGGATACTTCTTCAACGGAAAGGCTGGTTCCTTTCAGCAGCGCCAACGCCCGGTCCATCCGCTGCTCCAGCAATATTTCAGAAAACGTCCTGCCTGTTTTCTGCCGGAGCAGGAATGAGATGTAATTGGGGTGATAGGAAAAATGTGCGGCAGTCATCCCCAAAGTCACCTGACCCGTATGTTCGCCGATATAACGGATGATCCGGTCAGACAAAGACTGACTTTCTGTTTTCACCGATATATTGCGATATTCTCTTGCAACGTGCATCAGAAGCGCAAGGGTCATCGGTTTCAGGATCGCTTGCGTATCTTCCTTCTTGTCCGCGTATTCAAGGATCATCAGTTCCAGCACCATTGAATTGGTGGTCAAGATCATCTCCGCCGCCCTCCTTGTGCCGGCTGTCGGTTACTTGGGCGCAGCTGTGACGGAACCGGTTATCTGGTGCATGTGTGCATTGTTTCTGGCCGTTTTTTATGTTACAATAGGACATCAAAAACGATCGGAGGGATGAACATGTTTGAGGAAAAAGTTGCCGCTATCACGGGCGGCGCAAACGGGATCGGAAAGTGCATCGCCGGGGAATTTCAAAAGTGCGGCGCGCGTGTCGCCGTGATCGACAAAGCGCCGGGAGATCATTTTGTCGGTGACATAGCCGATAAATTCGTTTTGGAAGCTTTTGCGAAGCATGTGATCGAACTTTACGGACACATTGATTATCTCATAAACAATGCCCTGCCCCTTATGCGCGGGATAGACGAATGCAGTTATGAAGAATTTCAATATGCTCTGTCGGTGGGTGTGACCGCGCCGTTTTACCTGTCGAAACTGTTTACGCCGTATTTCGGCAAAGGCGGTTCGATCATCAATATCTCTTCGTCCCGCGACCGCATGAGCCAGCCGCAGACGGAGAGCTATACGGCAGCCAAGGGAGGGATCTCTGCCCTGACCCATGCGCTTGCCGTCAGCTTAGCGGGGAAAGTGAGGGTGAACTCCATCTCCCCCGGATGGATCGATACATCATACAAAAACTACGAGGGACCCGATGCCGTCCAGCAGCCGGTTCATCGGGTAGGAAATCCGCTCGATATCGCAAACATGGTGCTTTTTCTCTGTTTGGACAAGGCGGGGTTCATCACGGGCGAAAATATCTGCATTGACGGCGGAATGACACGGCAAATGATCTATCACGGTGATTACGGCTGGAAATTGGAGACGGAATGAGGCAATAAAATGGGTGGGCGTTTGTTTGAGATCCGATCGGCGGACGATGTGATCAGACTCGTAGAGGACGTGGGTTTCCTTCCTTTTTTTGAAAATCGCATTCCCGGATTTTCCGTTGAGGAATGCTGTCCCCGTGAGCTGTGGTTTGCTGACGGGGTGGATGGTCCGTGGGAGTGGAAGGGGCCCATTGCCAGAAGCGGCAGATGCGTATACGGGAAATTTTACGGAGGAAAAGCGGGCTTTGTGAGTCGGGATTGGTTTCCTGATTTTGCGAATTACAGACGTGACGGGTATGATTTCGATGCGCGGTACGACGACGGCCTCGCTTCTCACAGAGATAAGACCATTTTTGACGCCGTTTCGGAACACGGCGCGATCTTGTCAAAGGAATTGAAGGATATCTGCAATTACCGCAAGGGCGGGAACAAGGGCTTTGATACGGTTATCACCCGGCTGCAAATGCAGACTTATATCAGCGTTGCGGATTTCGTCTATATGCAGGACAAGCACGGTAAAACCTACGGTTGGGGCGTGGCGAAATATTCCACGCCGGAAGCGCAGCTTGGGTATGACTTCACGACCTCTGCGTATTGCAGAGAGCCGGAAGAGTCGAAAGAGCGTATCATCGCCCACTTGAAAACCGTTTTGCCTGAAACAGATATAGGTCAGCTGCTGAAATTGATCAAGTGAGGAGGATCGACATGACAGAAGAAGAAAAATTGGATGCGGGTTTATACTATGATTTTTGGGATGCCGGAGTCAACGGGAGAAAGCTGAACGCGATCAAATTCTGTCGGGAGCTGCGGAAAATGCAAGACGCCGACGCGACGTAGGGTGTTTGCGAGGATATTCTTGTTTACGGACGTTTTCGCTTTGCCGGGAAAGCTCCGACATTTGTATAAATATTTTCATCATGGAGGATAAAAATCACTTTCGTCCCATATAGGCAGCTTCTGCCTCATTAGGAGCAGGATAACCAATTTCAGATATTTGAAAGCAGGTAAAACCTCGTCGCATATCGGACAGCAATTCCGTAAATATAGGTTGCATTTATCCTAATAATGGTGTATGATAATATCAGTAAATCGAAAAGACGAGGGGAAAACTTCATGACTGTGAACACAAACACGCTTATCTCGATGACGGATGCGAATCAGAACTTTTCAAAGGTCGTCCGCATCGTCGATGATGAAGGGATAGCGGTGATTTTAAAAAACAACAAGCCGAAATACATTGTAGTGGGATTTGACGAATACGAAGGCATTCAGTCAGCGATAGAGGAACGGAAGAAAAAGCTGACAGACGCTGCCGGGTCCATCATGGACAGATATGACGACGCTTTTCGGGAGCTTGCGAAATGACGGTGCTTTCTGTTGAAGAGATAATATATCTTCATGAGCTTATTGTAAAGAGATACGGCGGCGACGCAGGGATAAGGGATAAAGGTCTTTTGGAGTCGTCGGTTCACAGTGTCAGCGAAGTATATGAAGACAGGGAGCTTTATCCCACCGTTGAGGAAAAAGCCGCGCGCCTTTGCTTTGAGCTTATCTCAAATCATCCGTTTGTCGACGGAAACAAGCGCATAGGCGTTTTGGCGATGCTTGTCACGCTTGAAATGAATAATGCTTCGGTCAAAACGATATCGGGCGAGCTTGCCAGACTCGGTCTTGGTACGGCCAGAGGAATACTTGCATCTGGCGACATTCTTTTCTGGATAGAGCGGCATAGAGTCATATAGTTGACGGAAGGTGCAAATTTTGACAGAACAAGCCGTCATTTTTATGGGATATGTTTCAAGCGAATATCCATATATTTGTCATATATATGCTTGACAATGTAAACGAAATCGCGTATAATATGGTTGTAACCGAAAGGAGATGATCATATGGCTACAACACCGACTCAGGTTCGCATCGACTCAGACATCAAAGCGCAGGCGACGGCGCTGTTTGCCGATCTCGGCATAGATATGTCATCGGCGGTGAATATGTTCCTTCATCAGTGCGTTCTCCGCGGCGGACTGCCGTTTGCGGTCGAAGTTCCGAAGTTCAGCGAAAAGACGCTTGCCGCAATGTCTGAGGCGAGGCGCATATCGCGCGATCCCGATGTAAAGGGATATACCGATATGGAAGAGCTGAAAGCGGCGCTTGAGGACTGAACATGTATCAAGTCAAGTTTACAGCCGCATACAAAAAAGCTATAAGCTGATGAAAAAGCGTGGGCTCGACCTATCTCTGCTTGACAATGTAGTTGATACACTGCGCCGGGGACAGAAGCTCGATGAAAAATATCGCGATCACGGGCTGTCAGGCAGCTTTGCGGGATTTAGGGAATGCCATATCAAGCCCGACTGGCTGCTGATATATCTTATAGAGAACGACATTCTGACGCTTACACTTGTAGATACCGGCACGCATGCCGACCTGTTTGGAAAATAAGATTTCCGGTACGTCCTGCGCCTTTTCTTTGCTTACGGCGCTGCGCGCGTCTGCTTCCGCGGGATATCGCCACGACCGAAATAAAGCCCCCGCATCGGGATCGAATGTTCCCGATGCGGGGGAGAATTTTTTGTTTGCGGCCTTCGGTGAATTTTCAAAACGCGGATTCAGACGAGCGTATTCATCAGCATGCCGTCGACATATGCGTCTGCGGATGATCCGTTGACCACGATCTTGACATGATGCCAGCTGCCGGCGTCATATTTTGCGTCCGTTTTTTCCTGAGTCACTTTCTGACCGTCCCGTGTGGGCTCGAATGCGGTTGCATTGTTGGACCATCCGCCGATGTTGTACATCACGAAGTTTTCGTCATCCTGAAACGCGATATACAATAGGCACCCTTCCTGACCGTTGTCGATCCGGAAATCGACCTCTAGCGTGTAGTTATACCACTTTTTGCTGCCGATATAGTCGGAAACGACCATGATCTCGCCCGAGACATAGTCGGCTGAATTGCTCAGAATTCCGTCATGGATGCTCCAATCCTTCGATGCGTTGTTCGTATCCCAATCGCCGTTCGACTCATTTTTAGGTGTGAAATCACTGAGGGTGTTCGGATCGGAAAAATCGTTTTCGTAGAGAATTTTTCCGTCCTTCGACGTTACCCTGAGATTGTCAAACGAATTTGCCGTACACCAGGCGCCGACGCCCACGCTGCCGTAGAGATCGTTCTCATCAGCTTCTGCTTCTGTCCATATTTCGATTTCGGCTATGTTGCAGTAGCTGTTTTGCGGACCGACGTAACGTACATAGCTCACAGGTCCGTTCAGCGTGATCGAGACGGTTGTGAATTTGTTATTTGCGGGAGCGCTTGTGATTATGTAAATTTTTGCCCAGTTGACGCCGTCCGAGGAAACCTCAAAGCTGCCGCCGACCATTCGGTCGGAATAGTCCTCCCTCGGGCAGAAGCGGATGAAGGCGATGTTTATGGCCGAATCGAATTTGGCTCCGACATAGCCCGTTTCAAATGTCCCGTTTCCGGGAATCCCGATCATTTCCTTGTCGCTGTGCTTATATTCGGAGAATTCATCGCAGTCATAGTATGTGGTACTGTCCATATCGAACGCACGCGACGCAAGATGTTCCGGATCGTTTTTCCATGCGCCTTTGCCGTCGTGAACGATCTGGCTGTTGCTTACGACGACATATTCCGCATCAGCGCTTGGCGCGCCGAGCCCTCCGTACTTGACCGACGCCGGAGTCACGGCGCCGTTGTAAGGAAAGTTGCCGCCCTGACTTGATCCGCTGTCGCCTGTCGAAGCCGGCGTTCCCGTGCCTATGAACTTCGATATCGCAAACCATATTACAAATGCTGCCGCCAAAAGGATCACTGCCGTGCAGATGATGATCATGCCCGGCCGCTTTTTTGAGGATTTCGGTTCTTTCGGGGGCTTCGGTTCCTTCGGGGCTTTCGGTTCCTTCGGAGGGTTCGGTTCCTTCGGGGCTTTCGGTTCCTTCGGAGGTTTCGGTTCCTTCGGGGGCTTCGGTTCTTTCGGGGGCTTCGGCTCCTTCGGAGGTTTCGGTTCCTTCGGGGGCTTCGGTTCCTTCGGGGCTTTCGGCTCCTTCGGGGGCTTCGGCTCTTTCGGAGGCTTTGGCTCCTTCGGAGGCTTTGGTTCTTTAGGGGCTTTCGGTTCCTTCGGAGGCTTCGGCTCCTTTACTTTTCTCTTTGATTCCGTCAGGGGCGGCGTTCCGGATGTTTCCGGTATTCCGGGCGTGTCGGGCGTGTCCGCCGTTGCCGGTATCTCGCCCCTGTCGGCGGTGTTCTCCGTTTTCGGTATAGACGGGAGCTCCGTCTTTTTCGGCGTCTCCTGAGTCCGCGGTTTTTTCGGCGCTTCGGGGACATTTTTTGCTGCGGTCATCATGACGGTCTTTCCGACGGCGTGCTTTCGCCTGTCGCGGCCGTGCCTGCCGTCATCGACGGGATAGAGCGCCGCATGGAGCTCCTCCATCGACTCAAACCGCTCGTCAAGGCGCAGCGCAAGTCCGCGCAGAAGAGCCGCTTCCCTCGCGGGCGATATATCGACGCCCAGCTTGCTTGGCGGGATGAGCTTATCGTTTAAGCTGCGCTCCATCGCATACGGAGGGATATTTCCCGTGAGGCAATAGTATATTGTCGCGCAAAGCGAGTAAACGTCCATAGCCGGCTTCGGCTCCGACTGTGTGTACTGCTCAGGCGGCGCATAGCCGTGCTTCAGCGTCAGCGTGAGCGTTCCCTCGTTCTGGGTCGTATCCTTTGCGCACCCGAAGTCGAGAAGCTTTACGCTTCCGTTCTCCATCATCAGGTTATCGGGCGAGATGTCGCGGTGGATGAGTCCCATCGTGTGCATCGCGCCGATGGCGGAAAACACTGGCTCGATCGATCTGAAAAGCTCATCCGGCGGTATCCTTCCGCCGTGCTGCTCGACGAGCGTCTTGAACGTCGCGCCGTCGACGAATTCCATGACGATATAGGCTGTGTTGTTCGTCTCGAAAAAGTCCCTGACGCCGACGACGACGGACTGCTTCTCCATCCTCGCGAGCGCACGTGCTTCATTCAGGAAGCGCTGCTTGCCGCGCTCGTAGCTCTTGCGCGTCGGTCCGACAAAGCTCGTCACCTCGTTTGACGCGGTGTTGTTGCGCGTCGCCCTGTCGACGGGGTAATATTCCTTGATCGCCGCCCTGAGTTCGAGATTCAGGTCGCATGCTATGTATGTTATCCCGAAGCCGCCTTCCCCGAGGACGCGTCCTATCAGATACCTGTTCTGAAGTATCGTCCCCGGCGGCAAATGATGCGGCGACGGGACGTAGTTGCCCGCTGTCTGCCCGCAGGACGGACAAACGTCGCCGTCCTTAAGCAAGCTCATGCAATATGGGCAATACCGTTTCTCCATACGCTGACTCCTTTGACCGGTCTTTTGCTGATCCTCTGCCGCAATGCCGGTATCAGACTTGTTGTAATATGCTCCGATATCGGCAAAAGCGTCAGAATCTGCTGAATATCAGTGCGATCAGAGCTGCCGTCGCTATGATCCCAAGCACGATCAGAGCCGGCGTTTTGTATTTTTCCCAGAATTGACTTCCGGACGCCATGTTGGGCGCCGGCGGAGGCGGGACTGCAGGATCGCGGAAGGTCTGCGCGGGGGCGGGATCTGCCGTTGTTCTGTTTTCCATCTCCGGCGGGGGCGTGAACGTCGTTGATTGCTGCGGGGTAAGCTCCGCCAGAAATTCGCCGACGCTCGCCGTCCGTTCCGTGGGCTGCAAAGCGCTCCCCTTCAGGATCGCCTTGTCGATATATTCGGGGATATCGATCCCGAGTGACGATATAGGCACCATCGGGTCTGCCTTGCCGCTCAGCATCGCGTATGATCTTTCGGTCGCCGCCAACGGCACGCGGCCCGTAATGCAGTAGTACATAGTCGCGCATAAAGCGTGAAGATCGGTCGACGCGTTCTGATTGTGGCGCGTGTACTGTTCGATCGGTGCAAAGCCGGGCTTCAGCGCGACCGTCATGCTCCGTCCGTCCTCGACCGAGCGCGCGCATCCGAAATCAAGGAGCTTCAGCGTCCCGTCCGGCATCAGCATGATGTTGTCAGGCGCGATATCCCTGTGTATAACGCCCGCCTCATGTATGCGCACGATGCTCTGCATAAGCGGCATGAACAAATCGAGCACGCGTCTGTAATCCATGGGTCCCGAACCGCTCACCACATCCTTGAGCGTTACGCCGTTCAGATATTCCATCACGATGTACGCGGTTCCTTTCGCGCGGAAAAAATCCATAACATGAACGATCCCGCTCACATCGTTCAGCGCCCTCAGCATGCTGGCCTCGCTCAGAAAGCTGTTCCTGCCGCGGTCAAATACGTCGACCTTCTGCGATATCGGACGCACCTCGCCGTTTTCAAGCCGGCTCGGATTGCACATCGCGGGAAAATATTCCTTGATGGCGACCTTTTTTCCGGAGACGAGCTCGCGGCCGATATATGTTATGCCGAAGCCGCCCTCGCCGAGCGCGCGCCCGAATAAATATGAGCGTCTGCTGCCGTCGTTTTTCAGCACCGTACCGATCGGCATATGATGGCTCTCTGCCCTGACGGAGAGACTTTTGCCGCACCGGGAGCAGAACTTATCAGTGCCGTTGATCTCCTCCATGCAGCTTGGGCAGAAAAATACCGCCATATTACTGTCCTCTCTTTACGTCAATGACGAAGCTTTCCTTCGGTGAACCTATGTAGAAGGTGTCGCCTGCGTGAAGCTCGATCGGTTCCTTTGCGGCGAGCTTTCTGCCGGGGGCGATGAATGTGCCGTGGGACGAGCCGAGGTCTTCAATGTACAGCCTGCCGTCCTTCACGGACAGCGCGCAGTGCTGACGGCTCACTCCGGGCGTTCCCTCGGGAACGGTCAGATTGCAGGAATCGCGGTCGCGGCCTATGACGAGCGGCTGGCTCCTGCTTACGTAGACGCGCTTTCCGCTCAGCGCGCCGCTCGTGCCCTGGACGCGGAAGCCGGAATCATCGCTGTTTACGGGCGTGCGCGGCTCGACCGGAGGAACGGGAGCCGGTTCCGGCATCGGCGCGGTCGCGGCTGTCTTATTCGACTTTTTGCCTACGACAACGATGATGACGACGACCGCGATGATCACGACAAGTGCGATCGCGGCGATCAGGATGATAAGACCTACATCGACCTCATTCGGGTCGTATTTTTCATATTTGATGTTGTTCTTGTCGAGCAGCTCCATGACCTCGACGGTGCTGACGGCATAATTTGTTTTCTCAATGTCAATGCCTTCCGCAGATATTGCCGTCAAGGTGTTTATGCCTATGACCTTACCGTCGGCAGTAACCATCGGGCCGCCGGAGTTGCCGTGCTGGATCGAGGCGTCCGTCTGAATACGGCGCACGCCTGTGCCGGACTCAGTGACGAGACGGCTAAGCGTTCCGCTTGTGATGGACATGTCGGAAAGTCCCCATCTTGATGTCGGGTCGATGAGATCTCCGTCGTCCGCAATGCCGGGGAAGCCAAGCACATATACGGGGTCGCCGACATTATCATCGGTCGGCTTCTGCAGCACGAGCGGTATGCGCTTGTCTGTAGGCTTCTCAATGCGCAGAAGCGCGATATCCTTTGTTTCGTCATATGCAACGATATAGGCGTTTGCATAGTCTTCCGAGTCAAAGTACACTCGCAAATATGCTTTCAGGCCGTCCAGAACGACACCGTCCCCGAGATCAATATCTACAGGTTTGCCGGCGTCTAAAGCAAGATAATCACTGATAACGTGATGATTTGTCAGCACATATTGGACATCCTCGCCGGGTGTGCCGATAAAAAAACCGGAACCGAAAGCTGCTACGTCAAGCCAGTCGCTGCCGTTTCCGAAGCGTTCCTCAACTACAACGACGCCGTTTTTAGCGTCGGAGTACGATTTTACGCCGTTTGCGCTGCCCGATGAGCATCCGAAAAGGAGCGTCGGGACGAGGATGAGGGCGCAAATCAAAAATGCAAAAAGTCTTTTTTTCATATGTTTGTTTCCTTCCTGTCGTAATATCATGTCAAATTTCGATCCATGCGGCAGCCGCCGTATTGTTGTCGTTGTCTGCCGGTATGCGTCTTGAGAGTATTTTCCTCATAGAGGCGATCCATTCATCCGGCGACGAGGCGAGCCTGAGCTCGGACGCCATCTCCGCCTCTATGACGTATTCCCAGAAGCCGTCGGAGCAGAGCAGAAAGGCGTGACGACCGGGCGTGAGCGTTTCCGATGCGGTGTCGATCGAAAGCTCGCTTTCGAGCCCGAGCGCGCGGAAAATTTTGCTCCTGTCCGAGTGAAAACGTATCTGCTCCTGTGTTATTTCGCCGAGGAAAACCGCGACCTGCGAGGCGCTGTGATCGCGCGTCTGCGAGACGAGCACGCCGTCGATGAAATGATACAGCCGCGAATCCCCCGCGAACGCCCATGCCGCCTCGCCGTCCTTAAGGGCGAGCGCAACGGCGGTCGATTTCATTCTGCATGCGGGCGTCTGCATCGAGCATATCTTCTCGTGCGCCGCCATAAGCAGACTTTCGAGGTGCGCAGGCTCCGCCGTGCCGTTCCAGTTGTCAGAGACGAGCTCGACCGCGGTGCGCGACGCAACGTCTCCGCCGCCGTGACCGCCGAGACCGTCGCAGAGTATCAGCAGAGTCCCGCCCTCGCGTTCCGCGATTTTGACGGAGTCTTCATTATACGGTCTTCCGCCTATGTCGGAATAATATGCTGTCTCGATCAAAGCCTGTTCCTCCAAATATCAGTTCTCCGGCGCCGATGTGCTTGGTACGTCGCCCGCTTGCTTTTTCTCCGGCTCTGCCTTCGCGGGAGCCGGTTCAGGAGCGCGCTCCGGCATCTTTCTCGGCGCCTCTTCCGCCAAACACTCAAAGATCACGCCTGTATAGTTATCCTGATCGGGATATTTTTTGCCCGATATAATGCCGCGCAGGATCTCGGCTGCCTCGGCGGCAGGATGTGAGAGCGCGCCCTTGAGCTCCGCCGTTGTGACGGCGTTATAGATGCCGTCGCTCATGAGCATGAGCTTGTCGCCGGGACGCACGTTTATCGGGGACGCGGGCATGTCGATATGCTTGAGTTTTCCCATGCCGACAAAGCTCGTCAGCCCCGAACCTTTTTTGTCTGTATAGACGCTCTGAAGCGTCTGTTCGCCGTTGACGGCGTTGAGCGCGAGCTCGTTTCTGTATATATGCTCGCGGTTGAGCTGGAGAAGCTCGCCGTCACGGTAGAGGCATATGCGGCTGTCCCCGACAGACACGAAGGAGAAGCCGTTTCCGCGCAGATACCCCATTATGAGCGTGGAGCCGCAGCGCCTGTAGCCGCCGGGTCCCAGCAGCCTGTCGACCGCCGTCATCGCGCGGATAGTAAGGGCGAGGAGCGCCTGCTCGTGCGTTTTCGGATTCTGGAGCTCCATAAATCCGTCGAGCACGGCTTCAACGATCGCCTGGCTCACCTTGTCGCCGTCGGAGAGGCCTCCCATGCCGTCGGCGACAACGCCGAGTATGCCGCGGTCGTGCATCATTGCCGTGTCCGACACGGCGAAGCAGTCCTGCTGATAATCCCGCGCGCCCTGCTCGTGGAGCTTGCCGACGGCGACGCTTCTGACGGAGCCTTTTGACGGAGCCGTCTTTTCCGAGGCGGCATTGGCGCGCTTGTTCGCGCGGATGAGGAATACCGTCAGCACCGCCGCCGCTGCAAGAAGCACCGCCGCGACGACGATCGTGGTCACGGTAAACGCGGGCGGCGGGGATTCAAGGAAGCTCTTTGCGGCTTCCCCCGTTTCCGATGCTCCGTCCGTCACCTTTGATATGGCTTCAGTCACCCTGGCAGTCGTCTCGGCTATCGTTTTTGCCGCGGTCGTTTCCGCTTCCGATGATGTTGACGTAAGGAGCAGTTTGATGAGACTCATCGGGTCACTCCGCGTCGCTCCAGCTGAATTCTTCACCGCAGAGCGCGATGAAAA
Organism: uncultured Clostridia bacterium; assembly: GCA_947630625.1. Taxonomy (GTDB): domain Bacteria; phylum Bacillota; class Clostridia; order Oscillospirales; family CAG-272; genus DTU064. The sequence continues at coordinate 96,190 of CANRIL010000005.1, read as the reverse complement.
TAAGCTGCGTGTTGCCTATCGTTATGCGGTCGTGGGAATGCAGCTCCGTGCTGCCGCCCATCACGGGAACGTCGTTTACCATAAGCACGTTTTTGCCCTGCTCATGCGCGATATAGAACCGCTTGAGCTTCGCAACGTACGCGATCGCGGAATCCTTGTCGGCCGAGATCGCCATGTCGCCGTTTATAACGACATCGCCGTATTCGCGCCCGATGTAGTTATAACCCGTGTGGATGCGGTAGTCGGTGCCGCGGCACGGACCTGCGAGGGAAACGAGCCAGCCGACGACCGGAGAGGGCACGCCTGTCGGCGTGGAGTCGTCAACGAAGACGGTGCGGCTCATTTTGGAGCCGGATGCCGGATTTTCCATCATTTCCGGCGGCATCGTGTAGCCGCCCTGATAGCCGATATCAGCCGCCGGTGTGTCGTTTGCCGTCGGCGGTACCGTGGCGCCGCCGTAAGGGTCGACAGTGGGCTGAAAGCTCCCTGCGCCGCCGCTGCAGTAAGGGCAGCTCTGGTATTTGTTTGCGTCGTAGAAATGGTGGTTGGGACAGCTGATGATCTTCTGCTTTACTTCTGCCATAAGAATGATCCTTTCGAAGTTTATAATTTTTTCAGCCGGCGTCGGCAGGAATGCAGACGCCGACGCGTTTACATCATTACGAGTTCGAACTGAACCTCGCCGCCGCCGAGATAGAAGCGCATCCCGACGTGCGCGGGGAACGGGTACTGCACGGGAAGTCTTCGCCCGTCGGACAAAAACGTTCCGAAGGTGGAGCCGAGGTCTGTTATGATCGGCGAGCCGTTTTTGTACTGTATCATGCAGTGCCGGGAGCTGACGCCGGGCGTCATTTCCGGCAGGCGGATCGAACAGCTTGCGTCGCGGCCTATCGTTGCGCCGGAGGCGCTGACGGTGTATGTGTGACCCTGAAGTGGTCCCGCAAGGCAGCGCACGCCGAGGGCGCCGCCGCGCGCCGCGTTCCTGTATCCCGGTGTGACCGTATTCTGCATGCTGTAGCCGTAAGCGTTAGGTCCCGGGTAGCTGTCCTCAGCGAACCACACGATCAGAAGTATGATCCCGACGAGCGGGATGAGCGAGAAAAGCAGGAACACTCCGGACCTGTTCGTGTCGTGGAGCCTCCTTACCGAAACGGCCAGATTCGGGATCATGACCGCAAGGGCGTAAGCCGGAGCGAGCACTATCGCAATCGGCCACAGCACAAAGATGCCGACCCAGACAAGCGTATTGAAGAGGTAAAAGTACCAGAATTCACTGCGCGTCGCGCGCCCGGAAAAATTTGCGTAGTTTCGAAACACGTGGCTGATGGCGCCGCCAAAGGTCATATTCGTATACTCCTTTATCGCTTTGTCCGCTCCGCGTTTGTCGAAAACGGACATTTATACAGTTAAGATTATTATATCAATTGTCGATTTTTGTTTGGTATGCAGGATGCGTACTTTTGTCGGTTTTTTGCGAAAACATGAACTTCTTCTGAAAAGTATGCAGCTTGCATACCAACGATGTCGCCTGATCGGGTATACTTTATAATAGGATCATTTTCCTAAACCGGCCTTAATTCGGCGGTTTACATCACGACGAATTTGTGATATATTTTATTTATATTTATCCGGGATCGCAGGATCACGGAATTTCATCGATCAGCCGTGCCGCTGCGCGGCGGAATGGAGGTTTGAATGACGCGTCACGATACTCAGGAGCTTCTCCGCATAATAGAGAAAATGCCGAATGTGGAGAATGCCGTCAAGGAGCTTTCAAATTATCCGAAGGCGAAAACTTTTCCCGTGGCGATCTTTGACTTTTTGCAGGAGCGCGGCATGACGGTGCCGGAACTGAGCGAAGCGTCGCTTTTGTCGCGCTCGTTTACATATCAGATATGCGAGGGCACGCGCGCGCCCGGGCGCGATATCGTGCTCAGGCTTTCGGTCGTTCTCGGACTCACATACGATGAGGCGCAGTATCTGCTCCGCTCGGCGCAGAGGGGAGCGCTTTATCCGAAAGTGAGGCGCGACGCCGTCATAATCTACGCGCTCTCAAAGCACATGAACCTGACCGAAACGAACGAGGCGCTGCTGTCGCTCGGAGAGGAGTCTTTGCTGTGAGCAGCTTCGGGCCGGAATTTGCGGGTATTCTCCCGCCCTGCCTTTCGGACAAGTATGAGGTGATCGCAAATCTCAAAAGCAGCGCGGACAGGCAGACGTTTCTGCTCCGCAGAAACGGCGGCGGAGCTTTATTCGTCCTCAAGCGCTCCGGGGATAACGTTGAGGACTTATCCCTTGAATATGAGTTTCTGACGCAGCTCCGGGGAGAGGGGATGCCGGAGGCCGTTGACTTTTTCAAATATGACGGCGCTTCATATCTTTTGCGGGAATACATCGCCGGACAGACGCTGCTCGACTATATGCAGAAGCGCGGAGCGCTGCCGACGGATGAGGTCGTCGGAATAATGCTCTCCGTCTCTGCGATAGTGAAGCGGCTTCACAATCAGTCGCCGCCCGTCATTCACCGCGATATCAAGGCGGAAAACATCGTCCGCACAGACGATGGCGGGATATACCTGATAGATTTCGGCATAGCAAGGCGGTTTGACCCCGAAATCCATCAGGACACTCACGTGCTCGGAACGCCGCTGTATTCGCCGCCGGAGCAGTACGGATACAGGCAGACGGACACGCGCTCCGACATTTATTCGATGGGAGTGCTGATGCACGAGCTTCTGACGGGGGAGTCCGAGCTCGGCCGCGGCGCGGGAAAGGGCGCGGTCGCTGCCATAATCGACAAATGCACCAGATTTGACCCCGACGACAGATACAGCAGCGTCGAGGCGCTTGAACATGATCTTAAATCGCTGACGTATAAGCGGCGGCGCGTGCTTTTGCGCGCGGCTGCCATCGCAGCCGCGGTTATTGTCGCCGTCGCCGCCGCGGCTGTCTGCGCGCAAGCGGCAAGGACGTTTTTCGTTCAGACAGGCGAAAGTGAAAGTACAGCCGCCCTATCGGACGGCGAAACGTACGCGGCAACCGACGCGGCAACCGACGTTGAAACCGACGCCGCTACGACTGATGAAACGGACGCCGAGATCGGCGGCAGCCGCGACATCCCGGACGCGGCGGCGACGTATACGTTTTCAAGCTCAGCGATAGAGGCGGAGGTGTGCCGCATACTGGGGCTTCAGCAGGGAAACGTCACGTACGGGGACCTCGAACGCGTTGAAACGCTGCTTTTGTGCGGCGGGAAGTCTTTTGAAAATTGGGACGATATGATGACGCACGGCGAGGCGATCACGATCGGTTCCGACCATATTGAGGAAAACGGGACTATCGACACGCTTGAGGATATCGCGTTCATGCCGAATCTGAAAACGCTCGCGGTGTGCGACGAGCAGATAAGCGACCTGTCGCCGCTCCGCGGAAGCAGGCTCGAACGGTTGGCGCTCCACGGCAACAATATAAGCGATCTGTCGCCCCTCGCGGGAATGGACAGCCTTTTTAACCTCGTGATAAGCGACAATCCGGTGAGCGATCTGTCGCCGCTCGCCGGGATGAAGCTCGCCGCCCTTGACATCGGCGCGACGGAGGCAGCGGATCTAAGTCCGCTTGCGGATTCGGATACGCTATATCGTATAAATCTTTATGAATGTCCCGCCTCCCTTGACCTTTCCCCGCTTGAGTCGATCGACACGCTCAACACGTTTATAGTCAGCCTGATCTCGCCGGAGCAGTTTTCGGTCGTGCGGCGTCTGTCGCAGCTGAGGTATCTTTATATGTGGCAGGTTGAGGGCTTTACGGACTACGGACAGCTTGACGAGCTCGACAGGCTTGAGCTGCTTTACGTCGATACGCCCGGACTTGAGTCGTTTGACGGGCTTTCGCAGTTCGACACGCTCAGGCATCTCGAAGTGCGCACGTTCGACAATTTCAGCCTTGAGCTGCTGACGGTCGATCTTGAGCCGCTGACGAAGTTTTCCGCGCTCGAGGAGCTCTCGATACGCGGCGTATATGTCGATGATTGGGAGCCGCTGCGGCGGATGCCGGCGCTGAAAAAGGTTATCTGTGCTGTGGAACAGTATGACCAAATTAAAGAGGTGCTGGACGGCACGGACGTTGAGATATCTGCGTTCTGACGTGCCCGGCGCTCATATGAAAATTACCCCCTGCAAGGCTTTGCCTTGCAGGGGGTAAAACTTAATATTTCGTTTGACGGGTGCTATGTTCAATGCCGCTTTAGTGAATTATTTCAGTCGCCAGTTTCAAACGCGTACAGCCTCAGCGCGGGCTTGGAGAAGCACATGTAGTTCCCCTCCGTGACGCGCTGGAAGCGCTCTTCAAACGTGCTGCTGTTCGCGATCGAGTAAAAGCTGTCGTCGTAAAATTTCTTGGCGCTCACGCCGAAGGGATTTTCCGGCAGCATGTCAACGAAGCGGTCGGGATAGGCGCGCCCGATCTCGCGCCCCGCCAGCCACAGTACAATGTATTTCATCTTAATTCTCACTCCTTTTGATCATGATGGGATTCATAGTATTTTTCAATAAGCCCATAGATTTTTTCACGTAAACAACTTGGTCTGCCGCCGGACACTTCCTTCCATATATTATCGCTGTCAATAGTGCCTTTCTCTATCTCATCTCGCACGAGATAAAGATCGTTTGATCCCGTTTTCACGACCGCCGCCTCATACATCCATAAAAGCAGTTCCCGGCAGCCGGTTCTGTTCAAAATTCCGGATCGGTGCCTTGCATCTTCATATATTTTGTCCGTTAACCACTTCGGTCTGAAGTCCTCGATCTTTTCCGCTCCCCAGTATTCTTCCATTGCGTAAAATGAGACAAGCAGATGCCACTTTTCCAATAAAGCGGCCTCTGCCGCATTTGCGGGCGCGATAGTCAGCATTTTCAGCTCATCGCTTTTCGGCAGGTATTTCAGCGACAGCATTTTGCCCGGTTTCTGTTTAATAAACCATTCATAAAATTCTTTGAATTTACCTTCTTTACCTTCGGAAAGAAACGTTGCCGCCACGTCAATATAATCTCCGTTTCCGCGCCTCAACCTATCGGTTTTCTTTAAATGCTCAAAATACGTCCATGTTATATTCCAGCTGTCTTCATAGATCCCGATATCGGAATAGAACTTTAAAAGCATGTCATTTGTCACTACCATTTTTAACTTCCCGTTTGCTTATAGCCCTGTTTTCGTTCATATTCTGCCGCGCCTCATCCTCACCCTGAATCGGCGTTAAAGAAATCGGCGTCCCCGGCATTTGTCATCCGGGTAAAACCTCGTGCCAATGCCATTCCCTTCCGTTCTATCTTTAATTGTACGCCGAAACTGTCAAAAAAGCAATGTATTTTTGGCATTATGAAATCGTCCCGGATTTTTGCTTTCGGGGCGATTTTTCTTTGAGGTTATGGGGGCGGACACGATGATTAGTGCGGCGGAGAAATTCAAAAGCGGACGGGAGAGGGCGTTTTTTACGCGGCGCGGGGATGCGCTATAACGGCGTTTTGCAGAATTTTTTATTTGCCATGTAACATATGGCGCGGGATTTCGTCTATATCAGCAAAAAAGACAGATAAAAAAGGAGCTGAGGCATGAAGCAGAGGATCATTTTAAAAATCGCGTTTGCGCTCACACTTATTTTTGCGTTCCCGATCTTGTCATCCTGCAGTACGGGCGACAAATTCGACGCTCACGACCCGGCGGCTTACGGGACGATGGTCGACGACGGATTTATATATTTTGAGGACGGCCATCTTATAAAGCGCGCCGACATCGCGGGAAGGCGTGTCTCCGTCGTCTGCCCCGATCCCGTCTGCACGCATGACGCGCCGGAGTGCCCGGTGTTCCATAAATACAACCTTGTCGTCTCTCACGACAGGCAGCGCCTCTATTTTACCGGCGCCGCGCGCACGGGGAAGCGCGACGGGGAGGACTATATCGACTATGATCCCGACTGCAACCTTTATATGTACGACCTTATTTCGGGCGTGGTAACGATCGTATACGAAAACGGCTATACGGTCGAGGACTTCGGCGAATTTGATGTCATGCGCGCGAACGGCGAGATATGGAACGTGTCCGAGGCGTTCGGATATCTCTATTTTCTCGCGTCCGAGCTTTTGGAAGAGACGCTTGACGACGACGGGACGGCGTGGCACTACACATACAGCCTCTATAGGTTCGACCCTTTTACGGGCGAGACGCGAAAGCTGACGGAGCAGACGTGGGAACAGCCCGATATCATGCTCGTCGGCGCAGACACAGACAGCGGGCGGCTATTGTGGAGCGGAGATGAAGAGTTTTCGACGCTGCCGGACTTCACCGACAGGGAGGCGTGCGACATCGACCCGTATCCTACATTCGACGGGTACAGATACAGATACGAGACGGACTGGTCGAAAAACGAAAGCGAGCTTTACCGCGTAAACGGGGAAACGGGCGGGCGCGAAACAGTTATGTCGGGCGAAAATCTCATTTTCTCGGCGTCCCCGTCGGGCGACGGATTCCTTTATAAGACATCACTGAACGTCGTCGACCTGTACGATAATTATATCGCCGGGCGCGAGCTGCCGACGGACGGGATATGGCACATTTCGTATGACGGACAAAAGCGGCAGCTTTATAAAGCCGGGGCGGGTTACTTCGTCGGGCTGCCGAGCGATGGCATAATGACGACCGAACAGACGAATGCCGGCGACTGGGTCATGGTATACGGATATTATATTTCCGACGTTTCGGTCAAAACAGAGCCGCCGCTCGACCCGGTGACAGAGTACGCGCACAGATACATAACGCTTTTGAACGTCAAAACATGCGAAAACTTCAATATACAGCTTTATTAAAAGGAAACACGGACATAAAAAAATCCGCCGCCGTAGTTTTTATCCTTTGTCTTATCCTTTCCGCCTGCGCCTTCTCAGCCGGTGCGCGCGACGATATTCCGCCCTATTATATATCGCTCGGACGGAGAGGTTCGATACCCGCGCGAGGCGTACGGGCACGTGTATTTCACGGAGAGCATCATCGAGGTACGAAGGCGGCGTCACATTTGAGGCGGGGTCGTGGAACGTTATGCGGTATGACATTGACGGGGGGATAATCGAAAGGCTGAACGGGGAGCCGGTCGACAGCTTCCTTGTTCTCGAAGACGTTCGGGACGGCCGCCTTTATTTTTCGTCGGGCGGTGTGGACGGCTGCTTTTCAACAGACGCGGATCTCAGGGATAAAAGGCCGGAGGCAGAGAGGTCGTTCAAGGTCGACGGGGACGAAATTTCGATCATATACGATCATCCGGGGATCGACCCTGCGACGGGTGAGCCTTACGGCGGCAAATATTATTGCCTTTTGCGCGCGGACGGCGAGAGCGGCGAGATCGCGGAGTTTTTCACGAACGGTTACAGCGTGCAGCATTTCCCCGCGCTCGGCGGATATCTTTTCACTGCCGGGGCGGCGAGAGAGGACGCGAACGAGCTTGTGTTCGTTTCGTATGACGGGGAGAAGCGCAGCGTTTATAAGACTGAGGGAGATGTGATATTTTCCTCCGGGTTCGCGTCGGCGGAGCCGGGCTGCGACTATCACACGGACGAATACACTGTCATCCGCTGTCACCACAAAGCGGATGAAATCGCGGACGAGCACGGCAACATCAGCGTGCAGAGGGATCATATTCTCATCGTAAACGTAAAAACGGGCGACTGCCGCATGGCGGAGAGGTGACGGAGGGGTTATGCTGAAACTTGAAAACATCAGTCGAAGCTATAAAAAGACGCGCGCGCTCGTTGATTTCAGCTATGAGTTCGGGCGCGGCGTTTATGCGGTCCTGGGTCCTAACGGCAGCGGGAAAACGACGCTTTTCAACATCATCACGGGAAATCTGAAGCCTGATTCGGGTACGGTCGCGCTCACATCGACCGGCACGCGCAGGATCGGGTTTGTGCCACAGTATCCGGGGATGTATCCCGATTTCACGGTCGCCGAAATGCTTGACTATACGGCGAAGCTCGTCCGAGCCGCAGACGGCGGGGCGCAGATACGGGAGGTGACGGGAGCGTTTGAGCTCGGCGAATACAGCGGCGTCCGCGTCCGGGCACTGTCGGGCGGGACAAGGCAGCGCCTCGCGATCGCTCAGGCGTTCATAGGCTCGCCGGAGCTTGTCGTGCTCGACGAGCCGACGGCGGGACTTGACCCGATGCAGAGGATACTTTTCAAAAATTATATAAGGAAAAAGCGCGATTCGGCGGCGATCCTTATCTCGACACACATAGTCTCCGATGTCGAAGATATTGCAGATAAGATCATATTACTTCGCCGCGGAAAAATCGCCGCCGAGGGAAGCGCGGACGGGATACGCGAAAGCTTTGACGGCAGATGCTGGGAGTTGCCGCGCGGAACGTGTGCGCCGGACGGCGCAAAACAGCGCGCCTTTGGCGACGGGGTGCGCGTGATATCGGACGAATGTCCGGCCCCAGGCGCTTTGAAGGTGCGCCCCGAGCTTGAAGACTGCTATCTCGCCATCTTCGGCGAGGACGGGGAGCAGAGATGATAAAATTTGAACTAAAAAAGACGACGGCGCGTTCGTTCGCCGTGATTTCGCCCTTCGGCAGGGACGGGGGCGCTGCGATGATAAAATTTGAACTAAAAAAGGCGGCGGCTCGCTCGCTCACCGCGATCTCGCCCTTCGGCGGGGACGGGGGCAGAGATGATAAAATTTGAACTAAAAAAGGCAACGGCGCGCTCGCTCGCCGTGATCTCGATTTTGCTGCTAATCGTGAGCATTATGTCGGGACTGCTCGCGCGCCATGAGGAAAAGCCTGACGGCTACGGCAAAATTTATGCCTCCGCGCTTGACGATATCATCTACGACGCGAAGCTCAACTATCGGCGGATCGCGGACAAGGGGAGCGCGCCCGCGCGCTTTCAGGAAAACGTTATCGGCCTTTATGGTGCATTGACGGACAACGATGTTTCTGCCGAGGTTCGCGGGTGGGGTGAGCTTTTGTCTATGTCGGCGCCGTTTGTCTCGGCGACGGCGGCGACAGCCGCCGTCGCGTTTATCGTGGCCTCAGCTGAGGTGCGCGGCGACCTTTTGATTTTGTCGCTTAAGGAGCGCAGGCGCGGTATTGCGTGTTCAAAGCTGCTGCTCGTAGGCGCGGCGGCGGTTGGGTTTAATCTTTTGGCGGCGGTGTCCGCCGCCGCGGGCGTGTACATTTCGGTCGGATTTAACGGCGGAGGTGCGCCGATCGCATCTGTTGAAGCGTATATGCGCTGCCCGTATGACATAACGGCGGCGGGCGGCGTCGCTTTGCGGCTGCTTATATCAATATTGGCGTCGATCGCGCTCGGCGTTTTGTCTATGGTGGCGGTCATTTTCCTCAAACGCGCCGTTTATGCAGCGCTCGCCGCGATCGTCGCCGTTTCGGTCGATGTGACCATATATGCGAACAGCACGGACGTGCTCTCGTTTTTATATAATTTCACGTTCACCGGCGCTTTGTCGGATTCGTTTCTGAAAAGGTACAGCGGCATAGGATTCGGCGGAGGCGTATTTTTTTCGCGCGCCGTGTTTGCCGTCGCTTTGCTTCTGGCATTGGCGGCGGTCTTTTCCGCGTGCTTTGTTTTCGGCGTTATGTCATATTCGAACGTCCGCGCGTCCGGAAAAAAACGCGGTCGGACTGAGAGCGGACGCGGGCACAAGCTCATATATTATGAATTCCGCCGCGCGTGCTGTGCGCGTGCCGTGATCCCGGTCGCGGTGCTGACAGCGCTGAGCGTAACGCTGCTCGTGACGGGGACCCGCAGCCGCACCTCGTCGTGGGAGGCGGCGTACAGGCAGACCGTTGACGATATGGCGGAGATGACGTTTGAGGAGCAGAGCGCGCATATTGAAATGAAAATCGCTGACGCGCGGGAGGCGCTGGCGGCGAGGGATAGCGCGCGCGAAAAGCACGCGGCGGGGGAAATCTCAGGGGAGGAATATTCAAAGCTCGTAAAGCGCGCATCGTCGGCGGAATTTATGCTGACCGTATATGAGAGCATCGAAGAAAAGCTGCGCTTTATCGGGGAATATCGCCCCGGCATAGACGGCGCGCTCGTCTACGACCTTGGGTGGCGCGCGCTTTTTGCGCGCGGCGTCGATTTTATCCCCGCGCTGGCGGTGTTGACGGTTGTTTTGCCGTATGTGTTTTCCGAGCGGACGACGGGATATGACCGAATTCTGTCCTCCGCGCTCTTCAGGGACGAAAGGGGGAAGTATTTACGCCGCAAGCTTGCGGTGTCGCTTGTCGTTTCGTCCGTCGTCCTGAGTTTAATTTTCGCGTCCGAACTTCTTTTCATAAGCTGGCGGTACGGCTTTTCGTCATGGACAAAGCCTGCCGTCGCCATCGGGATGAAGCCGCCGCTCGGCGCGCTGCCGATAATAGTCGTCGTTTTCATGCGATACGGCGCATATTGGGCGCTGACGGAGGCGCTCGCCGCCGCGGCGTTCGCCGTCAACGGCGCCGCGAAAAAACAGGCGGCGATCGGGGACTTTTCCGGCGGACGCCGAATATAATGCGGATGGGGCAAAATGCAATTAAACCGAAAAGAGGACATCGGACATGATGAACAGTAAAGTTTATGACATCATCAAGTGGGTCGCGCAGCTTATACTTCCGGCGGCGGGCACGCTGTATTTTGCACTGTCTGAAATCTGGGGACTGCCGCTCGGCGGGCAGATAGTAGGAACGATAACGGCGGCGGACACATTTTTAGGCGTCGTTCTCGGGATCGATTCGATGTACTACAATAAGCAGCTCTCCGGCAGGACGGGCAAAAAGGAAGAATGACCGAAAATATTGCGGCAGATCAAACCCGCCGGCAGCCATCATCTGGCAGCCGGCGGGTTTATTCGATCTGCGCCGGGATATAAGCGGCGCGGCGACGTGTGATATGATCCGGCGGGACGGCGGCCTGCACGGAAATAACAGAAATTTGATGTGATTACATTAGCTTGATTATCGCGCAGGCGGCAGCAAAATTTTTATATGATCTGCAAATTATATAGATAAATATCCGCAAAATATATTGACGTAAATAACAAAATATGCTACAATTTCAATAGAAAAAAACGGCAAATTCATATATAGATATAATGTTTACCGGCATTGATTTGCGATTAAAAAATGCGGAATTTGCCTTGATCAATAACAGTATGGGGAGGTATTTTATGAAGCGAAGCTCATATTTGGCGGCGGCTCTGCTCATTATCCTCGCACTTGCGCTGTGCGCGTGCAGCCTCAGAGATGCGCCTGACAGCGGAACAGGCGGACCCGGCACGGAAGCCGGGACGACGGAAAACGCGGGCAGCGAAACGATGACGGAGGAGGAAGCAAAGCTGGAGGCGCTGCACATACTGACGCCGACGGTGGGCAGCCATGAATTCCGACCGAAAGACGATATAGTATATGACGATCGTCTCGCGGAAGGAAGCATGTTTATTGAGCCCTATGACGAAAACTACCTTGACGACTATAATAACAGACCGGGAGCCGGGGGCGGCAGCAAAAACGACACTGAGGAAAAAGATGATACAAGGAGGGAGTATATTTGGAATTACGTAGATAACACGGAACCTGAGATTTTATGCCGCATCGACGGCTGCGAGCATAGAGACTTAAGGTGTCCCGCACACAATGTCTCGGTGCTGTTCTCATTTGACGACAGGACGACCGGCGACAGGATCATTTATTATCTTGTGAATATTTCGCTAAAGGATGTTAAAATAGGCGGTCACTCAATTGACCTTTCAGCTGAGCTTGGCAAGTACTGTACCAACTGGAGGGACAAATTGACCCAGGAAATAAGTGTACTTTTCGAATATGACATGACAACGGGCGTCCGCCGTGCGGTAATGCTCGGGTATCCATGGCTGAGAGGCGAATTCTATTATGACGGCAAAATATATGTAAACGACAGCGCAAGTCAGGAAGACTTAAAAACCCTTCTGCTATGGAGCGTAGACACGCAGACGGGTGAGACAAAATATTTCAACGAGGAAAATAAAGACATAACGGAGGGCGTCTATTTTGCCGGCATAAACGACGGCAAACTGTATGCGATATCGCAAAGCGGGATCCTGTTTAGGATGCAGCCGGATTTTTCCGGGTGCGAGGAAATGTGCGCCCTTTTCGATGCCGGGCGCGCGAAGGAATATTATGAGTCGAAATATGTCATCAGTTTGTCTTTGTTTGATGACGAGTATATGTATCTGCGCTTCAACGAAGATACAAAGAACTATCCCGGGCGCGACAGTCTATATAGATATAAGCTTACGGGAGAGCTGCCCCCGGAGGTCATCTCCGAGGAGGTCGGCGAAGGGATGGTAAAATACGGGAACTACATATACTATACGCACGTTGGTATTTTCGCATATATGTATCCGGAAGGATATACGGATTCGGAGAATATTCCGATTTATGATTACGCATCAAGTTCGCTTTGCAGATACGATACAAAAACAGGTCGGGAGGAAGAGGTCTTTTCGCTTGACGGCATAATTGTATGCGATGTCCGGTATATAGATGATGAGCGGATAGTATACTGCGCAAAGCTGAGGACGGGTGATCTTGACATTGAAGATATGCCGGACGACCCCGAGCTGATCAGAAAATTAAACGATACGGAAATGACGATGTATGTTGAATACACGTTTTCCGCAAAAACGCACCGGTTCATCTACCTCGATGAACAGTTTACGCCGCGTCTGCCGAAGGACGCATGAGGATATATGCGGAAGCTTAAGCAGGTAAAATAAAAGAGAGGGAACGAAGGTGAATTACATAAAAAAGCATATTTTGCCCGCCGCCGTTCTGCTGCTTGTCTGTCTCCCCATTTGCCTTGCGGGCTGCGGCGCGAGGATCGAATGGGGAGATAAAGTTTATTCGACAAGTTCATTCGCGGGGGATTCCGCGTATTATGCGGACAGGGACGGGCTTTACTGCGTATATTCTTCTGAGCCGGGCAAGGTTTACCGTGCGTGCATAGACCCGCTCTGCCGGCACTATTATCCCGAGTGCGAGGCTGCGCCGGAATATATGGTGACCTCGACGCTCGTTGTAAAGCCTGAGGGGCGAGCGCTCCCGTTCGTGTATATGATAGGGCCTCGCCGGTTATATACGGTCGAGGGCGGCGAAAACAAGCCGCTCGACAGAGGTGAGCAGAGGATGGACGCCGTCAGGGTGTTCGACGCCGCGACGGGCAAGTCGCGCAACGTCGCATATACGGAGATCTACGGCACCACGCGCAGCATATTTTTTGACGGGAAAATATATATGTCCGGCGGCGACGGCAGGATCGGTTCTGTCGACGCTCGATCGGGCGAGTGCGCGTACCTTGACGGCGGCACGCGCGCCGACCTTATAGGCATCATGGACGGAAGAATATATATGAAGGATTCGGGCGGCAAGGTTTACAGCTGCGAGGCTGATTTTTCCGGCCTTCGCGAGGTATATGACTGCGGATTTGAGTCGGTAGGCAAACGCGCGTATGTCGATTCAGGGGTGCTGTATTTCGAGCGGAACGTCAAAGACGTTTCCGATATAAACGCGGTAGTTACATCGTCCGACGTTTACGCCGTAAGGCTCGACGATATCCCCGCCGGTGAGTCGCTCGTCGCAAAAGGCGTTCTCGAATGGATGCCCGGGGACGGGGATCTTTATTACAATATCTATGAATATAAGGAATACGGCGAGGTGACGGTCGGCGGCAAAAACGTCGTTCCGCGTTCATACGACAGCGGCGTCATTTACCGTTATGACGCCGGGACGAAAAAATCCGAGGCGTGCGTTTCCCTCGACGGAGTCTCGGCTATAAGCATCACGGACGCTGCCGACGGGAAAATACTTTTCGAGGGCTGGCGCTATCGTGAGCTTGACTCTGTTCCGGACGACAGCTTTTATGAGGCGATGTGCATAGCTGATACGGATACGGGCAAGTGGTCGGTGCTGAGCCACAGCCGCAGGCCTGAATGATCGGAGGCGAGCAGATGAAGCTTTTGATGTTTGAACTGAAAAAGCTGTCCGGTGTGCGGTATCTGTGGGTCCTGCTCGCGCTGCTTTTGGCGGGTTCGGCTTTTTATTACTATTATCTTGATATCGGGCCCGACAGTTTTATGGCGTCGAACTATGACCGCGAGGCAAACGAGCTTTTGTCCGATTTCATCCGCCGTATAGATACGGAGCCGGAGGCAATAGAGGCGATCCGGAAGGATTATATGCGCTACCGCGAAGAGGCTGACCGCGTTTCGGAGGAGATAAAGGCGGGCATGACGGATGAGGAGCTTGTCGGTTTCCGCGTGACCGAGGAAATGCTCGCCGAGCACGGCGTCACATACGAAGACAAGCTCGGCTATTACCGCTCCGACGGGACGCCCGTGATAGACGGCTTTTTCTTCGATTCATATGAAAATCTCGATAACATAAAGAATATGGTCGTCGATCATATTGACGACATAATCGAGGTGACAAACGGAGCTATCCGGCGCTGCGAAAATTCAGGGGCGACAGAATTGCCCGTTTATGAATACGAGCGCCATTTCAATTCCGTATACACGTCGCTGAAGGAGAATATCAGCTTCAAAAAGGGGCAGCAGTACGGCTGGGAGATAATGCTTTACTATACGGAATTTCCCGTGTTTATGTTCCTGTTTCTGCTGCTGGCGGCGGACGTTATATTCCTTTACGACCGCTCCGTCGGCTTTATGCCGGTCATAAGGACGACGCGCGGCGGCAGGATAAGGACGGCATCGGCGAAATTCGGCGCGCTTCTGATCGTTTCCGTCGGCGCGGCGCTTCTTTTCACGGCTGCCGAGATCGTGACGACGTATGCGGTGACGGGTTTGTCGCCCGTTGACATGAACGTTCAGTTTATGCGTTGGGACTGCCCGTATCCGGTCACGGTCGGCGGTTATTTTGTGCTGCTCGTGTTGATGCGCGTGCTCGCGGCGGCAGCGTTTTCGTGCGTGGCGGCAGTCGTACCGGCGCTGACGTTTTCGCACGCCGCGACGTATATCGCCGGCGCTGTGTTTATAGCGTTGAATGTCGCGGTCAGCTCGTTTCCGTCGGCGGTCCCGAATCTTGTCGATATGGCGAACGAGACGTTCATATCGCGATATTCAGAGATACTTATTTTCGGCCATTATTACAGCACGCTTGCCGTCTCGGTTTTGGCCGCCGTCGCGGTCGCGGCTGCCTCTGGGGTCGTTCTCATCGTATTCGGCGGCAGGCGGACTCTCATCCCGACGCCCAAACGGCGGGGGCTTTTTGGCAGGCTTGGCGCGATAAAATCATGGCTGCTGTCGCGCGCGGACTCGGCGGCATCGCTCCTGCGCGGTCGTGTCGGCGGCCGCCGTGGCTGCCGCTGCGGGACATCGCTTTTCCGCTGGGAGCTCGGCAGGCTCATGTCTCCGGGAAATCTCTTTCTGCTGGCGCTTTTATTTATATTGTCTATAGTCCGGTCGTCGTCCGTATATGACGCGCCGATCTCGTCCACGTGGCTCGAATACGAGAATTTCGCGGCGGAGAATTATTTCGGCGAGTACAAAGAGGAGAGCGCCGAGCAGATACGTTCGTTTTATAATGAGCAGAAGTTCCTTGCGTCCCCGGAGGGAATGGAATATATGGCGGACGAATACGGCAAGGGCAACATAAGCTGGGACGAGTATAAGGAATTTCTGATCTCGCGGGACAAAATTCTGAGCGGGATCTCGTCGCTTGAATCGCTGAACGGCAAGATGGATTATCTTGAAACGCTGCGCCGCGAGACGGGGATAACCGGCTGGATAATTCCGGAGACGATGCTTTTGCGGCTGCTCGACCGCAACGTCAATTTCCTGCTGCTCGCCGCGATTATAATCGTTTTTTCGCGCATGTACGCGGCGGACTATGCGAAAAAGAGCTCCGAGGGCGAATTTTCCGCCATACTGCGGACGACGAAGCGCGGTAGAAGAGAACTTTTCTACGCGAGATTCGCCGCCGCCGCATCAGTTTCGCTCGCGCTCGCCGTGATATTTGAGGGCGCCGACCTGATTTACGGCATAATTCGCACGGATTATCTGGCAAAGGTGCTCGGCGCGCCCGTTTCCTCGCTCGAACGTTACAGCTCGCTCGGCGGCATGTCGGTCGGCGCGTATCTCGTCGTAAACGAGCTTTTGCGCATCCTGCCATACGTGCTGCTCGCATTTTTGTGCTGCTCAGCGTCGTTTGCGCTGAAAAGGACGCCGCCGGCGCTGTTTTCGGCTGCCGCGTTCACGCTTTTGCCGTATGCGCTTTTATATATGGGGCAGCAAGCGATGAAATATGTCGACGTGACCGCGATGCTGGCGGGCGGCAGGCTGCTCACGCGGTCGGCGGAGCTTGCCGCATTCGGCGGGAAATATGCGTTTGCGGTCATATTTGTCGGCGCGTTTGCCGCGCTGGCGTTCGTTTTTGCTTTTCTTGTAAGGCGCAGAACGGGAAAATGAAAAGTTAAATAAATCTTGTCCCGGCGTGTCAGGAGTGATATAATACAATAAAGGCGCGTATGCGCCGCTGCAAATTTGACTTAAAGGGGCAGACGATCGATATGGAAAGCGGAAACGGTCAGGGGAAAAACAGTGTTGACGTTGAAAGCGAAAGCGGACAGGGCAAACACATTATAAAGAATTATTTTTCAAGCCTGCTCGACATGCGCAGCAACATGCTGTCGTATGACGAGCTGCATGAGATGATGGAGGAAAACACCGTCATCCACGGCGCCAACATGTGGATACTTATGCTGGCGATACTGATCGCGTCGATCGGGTTGAACGTGAACTCGACCGCCGTCATCATAGGCGCGATGCTGATCTCGCCGCTGATGAGCGGAATTCTCACGATGGGATATTCGCTCGGGATACGCGATCTTTCGATGCTCCGCCACGCGGCGGCGCGTTTTGCGACGCAGGTTGCGATCAGCCTCATCACCTCGACCGTGTATTTTACGCTTTCGCCTCTGACGACGGCGACGAGCGAGATGATAGCGCGCACATCCCCGACGCTCTGGGACGTACTTATCGCGCTTTTCGGCGGAATTGCCGGCGCGATAGGCAACACGAGGCAGAAATCGAGCAACGTTATCCCCGGTGTGGCAATTGCCACCGCGCTGATGCCGCCGCTCTGCACCGTCGGCTACGGGATCGCAACGAAGCAGGCGACGTTTATTTTCGGGGCGCTTTATCTGTTCGTCATAAACACGCTCTTTATCGCGCTGTCGGCGCTGCTCGTGACGCGGATGCTCCGCGTCCCGTACCGTCAGGAGCTCGACTTAAAGAAGCAGAAGCGCATAAACCGCATAATCACGACGCTTATCGTCGTCACAGTCGTTCCGAGCGTGCTCTTCGGCGCGTACACGGTCTATACGTCGATACTTGAGCGCAACATAAACAATTATCTTAATTCCGAATTTGTCTTTGCCGACACACAGCTTGTCGGCAGCCGCGTTGACAATATCGAGCGCACCATCTCAGTCTCGCTCGTCGGCGTCGAGCTGTCCGATTCGAGGGTGTCCGAGCTCGAGGACAAGCTCGCCGATTACAGTCTTGAGGATTACACGCTCCGCGTCATGCAGAACAGGCAGATCGAAGATGAGGACAGCGACAAGATAACGATCGCGCTGCGTGATAATACGATCCGCGAATTGCAGGAGCAGCTTGAAAAGGCAAACGAGGAGAATAAATCTCTTTCCGAAAAGCTTGAAGGACAGGTCGACGGCGCTTCGATCGCCGAAAAGGCGGCGGCGATATTCACAAATCTGACAGACGTTAAATGCGGTCTGATGGCGGGGGAGAACGGGAACTACGTCCTCCTGCTCGCCCGCGTGTCCGAACCGCTCACCGGCGCGGAGAGGGAGACGATAACGAATTTCGTAAAAACCGAAAGCGGCATCAGCAGCGTGGAGCTTCTGATAGACGAGCCCGAAACGGCGCCCGTAACCGAACCCGAAGACGAACCCGTAACCGATCCCGAAGGCGATCCCCCGCCCGCTCAGGAGCAGGGATAAGCAGCATTTGAATTTAATATAACTGAAAGCGCCCTCCCGCTCAATTGCAGGAGGGCGCTTTCAGGTCGGCGTTATGCCATACTCCATATTTACCTAATTTCAATCCACATCGGTGGAGCCGATGACATCTTGCAAAAATAATTATACTACCGTTCGTTTCGACAGTCAAGAATATTCTCTCGAAAAATTTAACTCAATATTTACCTAAAACCCCTTTACAAACGACAAATTGTGTGTTATTATAACCACAAGAGGAACAAAGGTTTTCACATATGTGACTTTATAAGTAGTTATACCTTCTTATTTCTAATAAATCTATCAACAGGCAAAGGAATTGATGCGGCAGATATGGATCGGAACGAATTTAATTCTCATTATGATCCCCTGAATGAAAAATACCAATCGAACAGAGAGCACCTGATCGAAACGTCAGAGCTGGCGATGAAACGATGTGCCGCCGGGTTGCCGCGCTCGCTTTTAAAAGTAACGGCGCTTTTGCATGACTGCGGAAAGTATTCATGCAAATGGGCTGATTATTTTGAAGCGAACATAAGAGGCGGCAGTGGGGGAGGGCAGGATAAAAAAATCGACCACGCGACCCCGGGAGGTCTTGCCGCCGAACGGCTGATGGGAAAATCAGGTGCTGCCGAGCTCGCGGCGGCTGCAATCTATTCTCATCACGGGCTCTGTGACGCTTACAGCGCGGAGGACGGCAAGTTTCTCGTCGAGCGCCGCCGCGGCAAATCCGCTGAAACGTGCGCGGAGGAATGCTTTCAGAATCTGATGCGGGAGCTTAAGGGCGAGCTGACTGACGAGCTGCTGCGCGATGCCGTGCGCGAGACGGACGAGCTGTTGAAGCATATCGTTGGGCGAGCCGCCGATATAGGCGAAAAACACGGCAGCGGACGTTTCTGGCTCGGAATGTATGAACGCCTCTTAGTGTCGATACTTATGGATTCCGACAGGCGCAGCACGGAAGATTTTATGAACGGCGTCGTCGGGGACGGCGGCTATGATATTGATAAAATCTGGGAAGAATGCTCGGTTGCGATAAAGAGGCGTCTTGAAGGCTTCACGGATATGAGCGGGATAAATGCGCTTCGGGCAGAGATATCAGATGAATGCTTTGAGGCTGCGTCGTCTGACGGTGTACGGTTTATCTTAAATGTCCCGACAGGCGCGGGAAAGACGCTTTCATCGCTGAGATTTGCGGTCGAATACGCAAAGATACACCGCAAGCGGCGAATCATATACGTTGCGCCGTATATGTCGATAACGGAGCAGAACGCGGACGAGATAAGACATGCAGTGGGACGCGATGATATTGTTCTTGAGCACCATTCGAGCGTCTGCATCGAAGATGAGGACGCACAGGCGCGTTACGAACGTGAGACGGAGGATTGGCGCGTGCCGATCGTTGTGACGACGGCGGTTCAGTTCCTTAATACGCTGTACTCGGGCAGGACGGCATGCGTGAGGCGGCTCGGCAGCTTGTGCGACAGTGTTATTATCGTTGACGAGGTGCAGGCGCTCCCGATAAATGTGACGGAACTTTTCTGCCTTGCGGTCAACTTTTTGACCGAATTTGCCGGCTCTGTATTTGTGCTCTGCTCGGCGACACAGCCGTGCTTCGACATGGTAGAAAAGAACAGCCTTCTGAAGGCTGACGAAATGGTCGACAGCGCAGGATTCGCACCCTCATTTATACGTACCGAAATACACGACGACACGAGCTTGTCCCCGCATGGGATGGACGCGGAACTCGCCGCCGAATATATTGCGGAGAAATCCAGGGAACACGGCGACGTTTTGTTTATCGCAAACACAAAGGGCTGCGCGCTCGAGATATTCAGGCTCGTTTCGGAAAAGGTCGGCGGCGACGCCGACGTTTACCATCTTTCAACGAACATGTATCCGGCAAACAGAAGAATTGTCATCGCGAAGCTGAAAGAACGCGCAGACGGTCAGCGCAAGCCGAAAATATGTATAAGCACGCAGGTCGTTGAGGCGGGGGTCGATCTGTCGTTCGGATGCGTGATCCGTTCGCTTGCCGGACTTGACAGCATTGTTCAGGCTGCCGGGCGCTGCAATCGCCATGCCGAATACGAAAAAGGGCATGTTTATATCGTCAGGATGAACGACGAGACGGAAAGGTTGGGTAGTCTATACGATATACGCGCCGCGCAGGAAACGATGATGTACGTGCTCGACCAATACCGCCGATTCAAAAAAGACGGCGAGCGGCTTGATTCTCAGAAATACGTCGGCATGTATTTTCAGGTCCTATACAGGCGCCGTCAGGCGGAGCTGTGCTATAAAACGAACGTGAACGGTGTTTCTACTTCGATCGTAGATATGCTCTCCGGCAATCGCGCGCTGCTGAGAAAAAGCGGCGGACATCTTTTGTGTCAGGCGTTTGCATCGGCAGGGGAGAAGTTCAACGTAATAGAGGACGGCGGGAAATTCCCCGTCGTTGTTGAAGCCGAGGACGCTGTGGAACTGCTCAGGCAATACGAGAGCGGACATCTGAAGCCGGGCGAAAGAAAGCAGATTTTGCGAAAGCTCGGTTTATATACGGTTTCGATATCGGAAAGCATGAAAAACAAGCTTTCAGCCGGGATCAGAATGTCCGGGGACAAATCGATTTTTATACTCGACGGAAGATACTATAATGACCGTGTCGGCATCACGGAAACTCCGGATCTGATGCCGTACATGAGCGTATAAATTACAACAAAAGAAAGGAAGCGGCAGAATGCATGAAAACAGGATCGAGTTTGAACTGATGGGAAGAAGGGCGCTTTTCTCGGACGTGGTGACGCGCATCGGAGGCGAGAAGCTCTCCTACCCGGTGCCTACATACGAGGCGTTGAAGGGCGTCGTCCACAGTATTTACTGGAAGCCTACGATCGAGTGGATCATCGACGCCGTAAGGATCATGAACCCGATATCTACCGAATCGGTAGGCGTACGCCCGATCTCGTACAGCGGCGGAAACGATTTGTCTTACTACACGTATCTGAAGGATGTAAGATACCGTGTGAGGGCGCATTTTGAATGGAACATGAACCGACCGGAGCTCGAAGGCGACAGAAACGAGAACAAGCACCACAATATCGCCAAGCGCATGGTGGCGCGAGGCGGCAGAAGGGACATTTTCCTCGGCACAAGGGAGTGCCAGGGATATGTTTCGCCGTGCGTCTTTGACGAAGGCGAGGGCGCGTATGACAAGGGCGCGGACGGCAAGGACAGAGAGATCGACTTCGGCTTTGTATATCACGGCATAACGTATGCGGACGAGGCCCGTCTGCCTGAGGATAAGGGCGGAATGACGGTGCGCTTTTTCCATGCTGTGATGAAAAACGGCGTGATAGTATTTCCCCGCCCAGAGGAATGTACCGTCAAGCGCCGGATAAAGGACATGGAGATCAAGCCGTTCGGCAAAGCGTACGGCAACTTTAATTACGTCGGGGCATGTTCCGGGGAGGAGGAGGCATGAACTGGGTACGTGAACTTTTAGACCTCTATGACAGGCAAAGATCGCTTGTGGGCAAGCCCGACAAGGGCAGATTCGGCGAAACGGTGGTCCTGCTGCCGCCGTTTCACACGACAGTTAAAGCGCATATAACCGTCCGAATAACGGAGAACGGCGAGTTTATAGGCGCGCTCAAGGCGGCAAAGGATGACGCGCTGACGGTGATCCCCGTCTCCGAGGAGTCCGCCGCGCGCACGTCCGGCACGGCGGCGCATCCGCTTTGTGACAATCTGGCGTATATTGACGGCAGATATAACGATTTTGCGCCTGTCCCGGACAAAAACGCGAATGAGAAGCATCGCCAGTATCTTGAAGGAATAAAGGCGTGGGCTGAGTCCGAATTTTCACACGAAAAGGTGCGGGCGGTATACAAATACGTTTTGCGGGAACACACGATAGAAGATCTCTTGTCCGCCGGAGTCTTTGAGGCTGACGAAAACGGCAGGATCCCGGAAATAAAGCAGCTTTCGTTTGTGAGGTTTTCGGTAGAAGGCGAGTTCGGACAAAGCAGTCAGCGGCCTGAATGCTGGCTCGATGATGAACTGCGGGATGCGTACGTCGGATTTGTCAAAAGCCGGTCGGGAAAACCGGAGCTTTCGTATCTTACGGGGGAAGTCGTGCCGGTTTCGTATCTGCAGCCGAAAAAAATCCGCAACGAGGGCGACAACGCAAAGCTCATATCTGCAAACGACGACAGCGGATTTACGTATCGCGGACGCTTCGCAAGCAAGGAGGAGGCGTTTGCCGTCGGATATGAGGAGTCACAAAATATACATAATGCGCTGAAATGGATAATACGTCGTCAGGGAAAAAATTACGGCGGGCTGACCGTCGTCGTGTGGGAGTCAGATCTTGCCTCTGTCCCCGACTATAATGACAGCGCAGACGATATAAGTGAGGCTGCGGCGCTTTTTGCGGATGATGAAGATGAAGAAAAAGGTTGGACGAACAGCGCGGCAGCGGCGAAATTTATCTCTGCCATAGACGGGTACCGCAGCAAAATGCAGTATTCATCGAGCGTTGTCATTATGGCGGTGAACGCGGCTACGCCGGGACGGCTTTCCGTCGTTGAGGCGGCGTCCCTGCCGGGAACTGAATATCTCGATAACATCGAGCGGTGGCATAAAGACTGCGGCCTTATACACATATCCCGCGCTAAGGACAAGCACAAATATTACGGCATGCCGAGCGTCAAGGATATCGCCGATATGCTGTATGGCGACGACAAGCTTTTGCCGACCGTTTGCAACAGGCTCCGCCCGTGCATCGTGTTCGGGAAGCCGCTGCCGCTCGATATGGTGCGTACGGCAGTCAGAAAAGCGTCGTCACCGCTGTCATATGCAGATAAAATCGAATGGGAGAGAATGCTTTCTCTCGCATGTTCGATGGTAAAGAAAAAAGAAATTGAAAACGGAAGCAAGGAGGAGTGGAAAGTGTCGCTTAACACGGAAAGCAAAAACAGAAGTTACCTTTTCGGCAGGCTGCTTGCGGTTGCCGACAGGGTAGAGTACAGGACATTTGAGCCAAATGAGGAAAGGCAGACTAACGCCAGACGGTACATGAACGCATTCTCGCTGAAACCGTTCAGGACATGGAAGATCATCGCGGAACGTATGGAACCTTATTATCAGAAGCTCAATAAGAACGAGGCGCTCAAATATAAGCACCTGATCGAGGAAATCTGCGAGTCGCTTGATGAGAACAACTTTGCGGATGACACGCCGCTTGACGGGCTTTATCTGCTCGGTTTTTATCATCAGGCTTACGATCTCAGAGCGAAAACGAAAAATAATAACGAGGAGGAATCTCACAATGACTGATCTTAAAGGAAAAATTGATTTTGTAGCTCTCATTTCGGCAACGAACGCAAATCCGAACGGCGACCCGCTGAACGGGAACCGCCCTCGCGAAAGCTTTGACGGATATGGCGAGATATCGGATGTCTGCATCAAGAGAAAAATAAGAAACCGCATGCAGGATATGGGTGAAAAAATATTCGTTCAGTCCGATGACAGAAAAGATGACGGCTATACGAGTCTTCATGACAGGGCTGAAGGCTGCGAAGAACTCAAAAAGGAGCTTGCAAAGGGCAAAAACGCAAACAGGGATGTCTTCGCAGAGATCGCATGCAGGACATGGACGGATGTTCGTATGTTTGGGCAGGTGTTCGCGTTTAAGGGAACGAATGTATCTGTGGGCGTGCGCGGACCCGTTTCGCTGCACCCGGCGATGAGCGTCATGCCGGTCGAGATCGTCAGCATGCAAATTTCAAAAAGCGTAAACAGCGAGTCGACAGAAGGAAAAGCGTCCGATACATTTGGAACGAAGCATCGGGTCGCTTTCGGGCTTTATGTTGTAAAGGGAAGCGTCAATGTCCAGCTTGCGGAAAAAACGGGATTTTCACAGGCGGACGCCGAAAAGATGAAGGAAGCGCTCAGGACTCTGTTTGAAAATGACGCGTCCTCGGCAAGACCGGAGGGGAGCATGCAGGTCGAGCGGTTATATTGGTGGCAGCATGAGGAAAAGACGCCGGCTGTCCCGACGGTGAGAGTACACAACAGCGTGAAGATCACACCGAAAAAGGAACGTCCCGCGTGCTTTGACGATTTTGATGTTACGCTTGAAGCGCTTGAAGGGTGCGTTTCGCCAGAGGTGTTCTGATTGTATCAGGAAGAGGATTATCTGTAGCTGTCGGGAATTCAGCATTACGCGTTCTGCAAACGTCAGTGGGGACTTATCCATGTTGAAGAGCAGTGGAGCGAAAATCTGCGGACGGTTGAGGGACATCTCGTTCACGAACGCGCACATGATCCGTCAATAGTGGAGCGGCGCGGCGATGTTATCACTTCGCGGGCAATGCCTGTGTCGTCGCGCACGCTCGGCTTGTCCGGCGAATGCGATGTTGTCGAATTCCACCGCGAAGACGCCGAAAGCGACAGGGCAGTTTTCTTGCCGGCGTATGACGGGATATACAGTATAATTCCGGTTGAATACAAGCGCGGTTCGCCGAAAACGGACGACATCGATATACTCCAGCTGTGTGCTCAGGCGCTTTGCCTTGAGGAGATGTTTTCATGCGCTATTCGGGAGGGATCCATATTCTATGCCGAAACGAGGCGCAGGCAGAGGGTCGTATTCACGGCTGAGCTGAGAGAAAAAGTCGGGCATATAGTCGATGAAATGCACGACTTATACCGCCGCGGAATAACGCCGCGCGGGAAGCGTACCAAGGCATGCAGCGCATGTTCGCTGCGCGATCTGTGCATACCGGCGCTCGAAAAAAAGCGCAGCGCGGGCAAATACATCGACGACACGATCTTTGAAAAAAGCGAGGAGGCGGCTGAATGAAAAAATTGCTCAATACGCTCTATGTTACATCAGCCGGACGGTATCTGTCGCTTGACGGGGAGAACGTGGTCGTAACAGAGGAGGGCAGCGAGATCGCCCGCGTGCCGCTTCATAATCTTGAAGGGATCGTGACCTTTGGATATACAGGCGCGAGCCCCGCGCTTATGGGTGCGTGTGCCGACAGGGATATTGCGCTTTCGTTTTTGTCCCCGAACGGGAAATTTCTTGCGCGCGTGTCCGGAAAACAGCGCGGAAATATCCTTTTGAGACGCGAACAGTACCGAGTCGCTGATGTCGAAAGCAAAAGCATTCTCATTGCGAGAAACTTTATTGTCGGCAAAATATATAACGCGAAGTGGGTGCTTGAACGTGTATGCCGCGACTATTCCGTGAGAGTCGATGTTGACAGGATCAGGTCGGCGACGGCTTTGCTCGACAATTACATCAAGGCCGCCCGCGGTTGTATCTCGTCCGAGCAGCTGCGAGGCATTGAGGGAGTCGCGGCGTCGGAATATTTTTCTGTTTTTGATGAGATGATACTGCGGCGCCGAGACGTATTTTCATTTTCGGAACGGAACCGCCGCCCTCCCAAAGACCCGGTCAACGCGATGCTGTCATTTGCATATACGCTGCTCGCAGGCATGTGCCAGAGCGCCCTTGAAACGGTGGGGCTTGATCCTTATGCGGGGTTCCTGCATACAGACCGCCCAGGGCGTGCGTCTCTTGCGCTTGACATGATGGAGGAGCTTAGGTGCGTCATGGCGGACAGGTTTGTGCTGTCGATGATAAATCTCGGCATCGTCAATGAGGATTCGTTTATCAGAAAAGAGAGCGGCGCCGTAATTATGACGGACGAGGCAAGAAAAAGCTTTCTTTCGCAGTGGCAAAAGAAAAAGCAGGATATCATCAAACATCCGTACCTCGGCGAAAAAGTTGAGTGGGGCATGGTGCCGTATGTTCAGGCGATGATGCTGGCGCGGCATTTGCGCGGCGATATCGACGAGTACCCGCCGTTTTTATGGAAGTAGGAGGCAGACATGCTTGTTATCATCACTTATGACGTAAATACTGAGACAGCGGCGGGAAAAAAGCGGCTGCGCCGCGTTGCGAAGGAGTGTTTGAATTACGGCCAGCGCGTGCAGAATTCGGTGTTCGAGTGCAATCTTGACGCCGCGAAATGCCGGCAGGTAAAGGCGATACTCGAAGACATCATAGACAAGGAAAAGGACAGCCTTCGCTTCTATTATCTTGGAAATAATTATAAGGGGAAGGTCGAGCACATCGGGTCAAAAGAGGGATACGATGTGACAGATCCGCTTATAGTTTAGCCCGCGTGCGAACGTGAAGCGAACATAAAAATGCCAATATGTTCGCACCGTAAAATGTTGCTTTCGGACGTGCAAAGCAAGATGGATCAAGCGGTGCACGGCGAAAACGATATAATTTTTTGTGCAAATGTGCGCAATGATGCCATCTGTGTTTGTGCATGTTTGCTGTCGGGCTCCCCGCGGAGCCTGGGGATTGAAATAAAGAGCCAAGAAATAAAGGTATTGCGCCCCGTGTCAGGCTCCACGCGGAGCCTGGGGATTGAAATATGTTACACTGTTATCAATCACACGCAAGGGGGCGCACGTCAGGCTCCACGCGGAGCCTGGGGATTGAAATAACTCGGGGTCAGCCGTGAGCCGACCACCGAGTAGTCAGGCTCCACGCGGAGCCTGGGGATTGAAATACCATATGTCCGGAGTCAAGCTCAGCCGATGGATGTCAGGCTCCACGCGGAGCCTGGGGATTGAAATGCTTTCCGCTAGTGTGTCCGCAAGCGCCTGTGTCGTCAGGCTCCACGCGGAGCCTGGGGATTGAAATAGTTGCCGCGCCGCCGACGTGCAGCGGCTTGAAGTCAGGCTCCACGCGGAGCCTGGGGATTGAAATTGACAGCGCCATATATGCAAAAAAGTACGATGAGTCAGGCTCCACGCGGAGCCTGGGGATTGAAATAAAATTTTAGTGTCTTGCGACCGACCGGCTCGCGCCGTCAGGCTCCACGCGGAGCCTGGGGATTGAAATACTTGGGAGGAAATCGAATAGCGACGGAGATGCTCGTCAGGCTCCACGCGGAGCCTGGGGATTGAAATTTTGACGGCGAAGAGTGCCTTGATCTGTTGAAAGGTCAGGCTCCACGCGGAGCCTGGGGATTGAAATTCGATAACTTCCGCCGCTTTGCGCCATCCCACGCATGTCAGGCTCCACGCGGAGCCTGGGGATTGAAATCACCGCTCGCGCGACGATGACGACGATCCAACTGCGTCAGGCTCCACGCGGAGCCTGGGGATTGAAATTCCAGTCTTCGTAGGTCATGCCGCTTGTGGCGTGTCAGGCTCCACGCGGAGCCTGGGGATTGAAATTCGGAACGGGTCGGCGGATACACAGGCGGATACAGTCAGGCTCCACGCGGAGCCTGGGGATTGAAATGCTTGTTATCGCGCCGGAAGGGTATGCCGTACTTGATGTCAGGCTCCACGCGGAGCCTGGGGATTGAAATTACGTTTTTAGGCTCTTTCGGAATCGACGATTCAGGTCAGGCTCCACGCGGAGCCTGGGGATTGAAATCGCGCGTTGGAGTAGTTTCTACCGTCTCCCATCCGTCAGGCTCCACGCGGAGCCTGGGGATTGAAATTCTCCATCCTCGATTGATACGACAGGAAGCTTGGTCAGGCTCCACGCGGAGCCTGGGGATTGAAATGCGCTCACAGCACGGCAGACCGCCCCCTTTGCGGGTCAGGCTCCACGCGGAGCCTGGGGATTGAAATGCAAGGCTTCTGTTGCGCTTGCGTCCACGCATTGTCAGGCTCCACGCGGAGCCTGGGGATTGAAATGCGCTCACAGCACGGCAGACCGCCCCCTTTGCGGTCAGGCTCCACGCGGAGCCTGGGGATTGAAATGAGAAAAGAAATGCAGATAAGGAGGCGATGAATAGTCAGGCTCCACGCGGAGCCTGGGGATTGAAATGCCCCGTCGGTTCTGCGCCGAGATAGAGAAGAAGTCAGGCTCCACGCGGAGCCTGGGGATTGAAATGCAACCGCGCACGGCTGAATATGCGCGCGTCGGGGTCAGGCTCCACGCGGAGCCTGGGGATTGAAATGCAAAGACAGCTTGTGCCGAGCTTGCGCGATTAAGTCAGGCTCCACGCGGAGCCTGGGGATTGAAATACCTGCGGCTGCTACTCCGCGAATACCAGCTATTGGTCAGGCTCCACGCGGAGCCTGGGGATTGAAATGTCCGGTCGTAGAAAATGACAATGTAAAGCTTGTAGTCAGGCTCCACGCGGAGCCTGGGGATTGAAATGTATCCGTACCCACTAATGCGGAGACGGAAGACGGCGTCAGGCTCCACGCGGAGCCTGGGGATTGAAATCACACTTAAAGCTGCAACACCGCACACGCAGGCGGTCAGGCTCCACGCGGAGCCTGGGGATTGAAATCTGTTGCATGAGCTTGTTTTTTCTTTCGTGGCGCAGTCAGGCTCCACGCGGAGCCTGGGGATTGAAATAATAATGACAACCGCAATTGCGCCGTTGTCAACCGTCAGGCTCCACGCGGAGCCTGGGGATTGAAATTTGATGCCCTCTCCGCTTCCGCGCTGCATGCGCGTCAGGCTCCACGCGGAGCCTGGGGATTGAAATGATTCGTCCGGCTGCGGCTCGACCGTCATAAACAGTCAGGCTCCACGCGGAGCCTGGGGATTGAAATGACCGTCTCCGCGTCCGCCGTATATGTACCACTGTCGTCAGGCTCCACGCGGAGCCTGGGGATTGAAATGATCTTGTAAGTGCTTATACACTGTGATATTATGTCAGGCTCCACGCGGAGCCTGGGGATTGAAATGCAAAATTAACTGTGTATATCTGCTTATCGGGGTCGTCAGGCTCCACGCGGAGTCTGGGGATTGAAATCAACGCGATTCGACGAAAGCAAACAACCTGACGCGTCAGGCTCCACGCGGAGCCCATGACCCCCCTTTGCGGGATAATATGAAGTCGGGTTCCCGACGGGGAACTCTATTTTGTGTAACCGTAAACGTAACGTAATACGTAATATTTCAGTCCAACCCCGGCATGGATTGAAATGCCCGCGGATTTGCCGTGAAAATTTGGCGTCCGCGCCGAATGATACGGCTGAATTGACGCGTCAATTTTTACTCGACGACGTGTTTACCCACTGCGGCAAAAAACAAACATCGGACATATTCCCGTATTAGGATTTAATCCGCAAACCGTTAAGATTCGACTATCGCGGATATTTTTAATTGATACTGTCCTCATAAGTTTCCGACCTCTTAAAAATTTGATCCGAAGCAACCGGCGGCGCGGGAACGGACAGCCGTAAAAAAGATAAGGATGACGCACAGGCGATCTGTCTATGCGTCATCCTTTTTCGTTTATATCAATATTAATTTCCCATGCTGCTGGCGGGGGGCGGCAGTTTATTTGTCCCGATTCAGTTCGCGGCGCTCTTCAAGCGCTTCGCGCATTATGTCGAGAGCGTCCCACGGAAGCGCACCTTCGACGACGGCGGCTTCGACCTGAGAGTCAATGTAATATGACGCGTACGGGAGCAGCACGCGAATGAAATGATAGTCGAGTTCACCGTCGAGAATTCGCTGGAGTATGGCGGATTTTGATCTTTCGTCGAGCAGAGGGACGAACTTTCCGAGAAGCTCCTCATTCAGCTTGTCGGGAGATGCTTCCTCGAGCAGCGAGATCACGCTTTGATCGTTGAGATATTCCGCGAGCTTGACGACGTACGATATATCTATCCCGTGAGCCGAAAAGCTGCGGACAAGCTTTTCGAGCACGCTCGGTCTGAGCAGCGGCGCGACGCCTGTAATGTCCTCGATGCCGTGTGCCCCGACCTCGGTTCCGTTTGCGACGCCGTTCAATATCTGAAGCTCGCCGGGCGTCGGCTCGCCGGCGCCGATCAGCTCCTCTGTCGTTGTGCCGAGCGTCTGCGCGATTCGGGCGAGCATTGTTACATCCGGAAAGCTCTCGCCGAGTTCATATCGCGAAATTTCCTCTATCGAAACGCCGAGCTTTAGGGCGAGCTCGGACTGTGACGTATCCGCGCTTTTGCGCAGACGGCACAAATTTCCTCCGAATTTGACTGTGCTGAACATGATCATACCTCCGTTTTAATTTATTTTTATAATAAGCAGCAACATTTTCGCAATTCTGTGAATCGCCGCGAATCAATCAAAAAATATAGCTTTTGGTACTTGCATATCAAACCCCGATCAGCTATCAAAATAAATGATTTCGATTGAACGCAAGTTCAATCGCCGCCGCGCAGCGGCGAGCATCGGCGGAGCCGATGCAAATCATCCGTAATCTTTTTGGGATTTGAATGGCAAATCTGTGAAGACATTATACCACGAAGCAAAAATGCTTGCTTGCAAGGGCATTTTTGCGAGGCCGTCAATGTCGAGTCTGCGGCGAAGCCGCAGCAAAAGTGCGCTTGCGCGCTTTTGGGATTTGCGCAGCAAATCCGTGATGATATTATACCACACGTACATTAGTGTGTCCAGACAAAATATTAATTTTTAACGCAAAGAGAATGTCGGCGGTCGTGGAACCGAATCGCGGAGGACTGTGACCACACAGCCGGGCGTGATTTACGCAAAACGCCTGATAACGGTTCACTAAATATGCCCTTCAAGTTGACAAAACGCGCGGCGGCGGGTAAAATTATAAATGACATAAGCCACCCGGAGGTGCGTCATTATGAAGATAAAATTTCTCGGAACGGGCGCGAGCGAGGGCGTTCCGGCTATATTCTGTCAGTGTGATATATGTAAAAATGCGCGGGCTGCCGGCGGCAGGGAGATAAGGACGAGGTGTCAGGCGATCATAAACGACGAGCTGCTGCTCGATTTCGGCCCCGACACATACGCGCACATTCTGCGGTACTCGATGGACATAACTGAAATTCGGTACTGCCTCATAACGCACACGCATTCCGACCACCTGTACCCCGAAGATATAGACGCGAGAGCGCACGGATTCGCAATTCTTGATCCGGCGCTGCCGCCGCTAACGATAATCGGAAGCGGTGGAGTCCGCGATATTGTGGTTCGCAGGGGCGGGAACAAGGTGACAGACGACGGGAGAGTCATTTTCAGGCAGGCGTTTCCGTTTGAGCCGGTCGAATTTGAAGGGTACCGTGTGATACCCATCTCGGCGATACATTCAACGAAGGAGCCGCTCGTGTATATCGTCACTCACGGAGGAAAGACGCTCTTATACGCGCACGACACGGACGTTTTGCCCGACGGGACGCTTTACAGGATCGCCGAAATGGGAATATTTTTCGACCTTGTTTCAATGGACTGCACCGAGGGGATAAAGCACATCAACTACCGCGGGCACATGAATATCGAGCGCGACCTCATTTTCCGGCAGAAGCTGTGCGATCTGAGACTCGCGGGCGCGGATACGGTCTTTGTCGCAAATCATTTTTCCCATAACGGCAGGCTTTCATACGCGCACGCGGTCGAAGATGAGATAAACCGCGGACTTTTGATCGCGTATGACGGTATGGAATTGCAGATATAGAGCCGTGCGCTTTTTTAAAATATTAAAACTCGGCTGAAGCCGTGTTAAAACACATGGCGTACAGGAAAAAAGTCAGGCATAAAAATTACCGGGGAGAGCATTTTTACGGCTTTCCCCGGATTTTAATTATGATATCTCAGAATCGGCAGTTTCCGTTTTTGAGTGCTCCGACTCAAGCTTTTTTATGAGGCGGTAAAGCACGAGCACGGCGGCGGCGGAGAGGACGAGCTCGGCGGAGAACTGCGCGTATGCGAGCCCGTAGAGCGGGAAGAGCGCGTTCAGGATGCAGAGCGCGGGTATTTCAAGCACTATTTTCCGCAAAATCGCGAACAAAAGCGCGTTTTTACCAAGGCCGCACGACTGGAACACGCCGACGCCGAGAAAATCCATGCAAAGAAACGGCATCGCGAGGCAGAGCCCGCGCAGAAATTTCGTCCCGTATGCGACGACCGCGGGATTTTCCATGAAGAGCGCCGAAAGCGACCCCGCAAATATGTAATATCCGATCGAAACCGCGACCATAAACGATATTATTATTTTCGCGGCGAAGGTGATGGTGCGCTTCATCCTGTCTATGCTGCCGGAGGCGTAATTGTAGCCGACAAGCGGCATTATGCCCTGCGAAAAGCCAAGGGCGATCTGCACGGGGACCATGTTGACCTTCTGCGCTATGCCCATCGCCGCGACAGCGTCCGAGCCGAAGGCGGACGTAAAGTTGTTGAGCACCGTCATGCCCGTGACATTCAGAAGATTTTGAATCGAGGCGGGGATTCCGACGGCGCAGATGCCGAAAATAATGTCGCGCCTGAACCTTATGCGCAGCGGACTTATCGAGACGTACGTTTTTCCCCGTTTCACCGCCAAAAGAATGAAGAAATAGACGCACGCGGCACAGTTTGAGATGAACGTCGCGAGTCCGGCTCCGGCAGCGCCCATGCCGAGCCCGCCCGGAAGGATGAAGATCGGGTCGAGGATCATGTTGAGGACGCAGCCGCTCATGGTGCCGATGCTGGCGTTCAGCGACGAGCCTTCGGAGCGGACAAGATACGCGAGGACGACGTTGAGGATCGACGGGATGGCGCCGAAGGTGACAGTCCAGTGCAGATACTGCGCCGTCGCCACCTCAGTCGAGGAGTCCGCGCCGAGGACGCGGAGCCCGCCGGGGCAAATGAGGCGAATGAAACCGAGAACAGTGCAGCGGAAAAAAGCGCGCAGTAAAACCCGATGGCGGAGCTGCATCTGACTGTTTCGTAATCCTTTCTGCCGAGGGCGCGGCTCATCATGCTTGACGCGCCGACGCCGAAGAGGTTGTTCACCGCGTTGAACGCGAGAAGCACGGGCGCGGCAAGCGTCACCGCCGAATTCTGTATGGGGTCATTGAGCATGCCGACAAAATATGTGTCCGCGAGGTTGTAGAGCACCATCACGAGCGAGCTCATGATAGTTGGTATAGCAAGCGTCATGACCGCCTTCGGGATGGGGGTATTTTCAAACAGTTGTGATTTTTTTATGTCTTCCATAAATGTATGCTCCGACAATAATATACCGTATATGAGACGAGTTTTAACGATTAACCGGTTTAAACCGATATTACGGCTCCGAGCCTGTCGGCGCCGCGCAAAAACACCTTTCCGGTGTGTGCTCCGAACGCTTCCATCGTGCTGAATTGCCTGTCCGAGTGAAATACTGATGCCTCGCCGCTTCCGTCTGAGAAAACGCGGATGACACGTGTTGAACCGGTCGTGCAGGAAGCGCACAGCACAAGAATGTCATCGCTGTTCCTGAGTGTGCCGCATACGCATGCGACAGGCACTTCTTTATTGCGGAGCGTCAGCGTTATTTCGCTTATTTTTGAAAGCTTCCCGTCTGCCGCACGAAAAAGCTTCAGTTTGTCGTCGGAGCTGTTGACTGAGGCGACGATATCGCCTGATGCCGATACGAAAGCGAGGCGGCCGAACGTGCCCGTGCCTGACATTTTGACGGACGTGCCCTTGCCGGTACGCTGCGAAAAAAGCAGCTTATATTCTCCGTCGTGACTGACAAAAAGAACAAAGTCTTGCCCGTTTCCGACAACATGCTTCGGTCTGAATCCGATAGGAATTTTGACAATATACTTGCTGTCCGGCTCATAAATGAGTTGATCCCTGTAATAATTTTTAAAGGCGGCGAGGTCAAATATATGCACATGCTCTTTCGAGACGACGGCGACGCAGCTGCCGAGTACTGCGAAATGGCTGACCGAATGATCCGTTACGTGCAGCGTTGTTTTGCGAGTAACCTCGGAGCCGTCGATGCAAAATGCGGTCAACTCGTCCGTAAGCGCCAGAAATGTGCCGTCGTCTCCGAAGGGCTGCGCCGCACGGACATCTGCGAGGCGCAGAAGCCTGTCAAGCTCGCCGTCATTTTTTATATGACTGACAGCGACGCCGTCATCAAGCCTGCTGCCGTCCGGCAGCGCACGCACATTATATATATCGTGATTGTCAACGGCGAAAAGACCGCGTTTT
The DNA here is from genome assembly GCA_947630625.1 of uncultured Clostridia bacterium. GTDB lineage: Bacteria > Bacillota > Clostridia > Oscillospirales > CAG-272 > DTU064. The sequence continues at coordinate 62,127 of CANRIL010000005.1, read as the reverse complement.
GAAATGCAGATGTCATAGACAGGCAAGCTTCGGGAGGGCGGATCATATATGCTTTCGCCGGAGATGTCGGACGCTATGATGCGCATTCCGACTGCGGCGACTAAGTGACCATCAGCGGTCAGGCTGATCATATCGGCGTTAGATACCGCGTCCGTCGTTAAGAGTTCCCTGCCTGTTTCAAGCTCGTACACTGTCGTAAGATGGCCTTTCTTTTCCACCGCATAAACGTCAGAGAACAAAACGCTGCCTGAAAAGACGTGAGTTTCCAAAAACGCCGGGCGCTTTTCGACTTCATTGCCGTCGATATCAATATATACAAGGCGTTTTTCGTCGGTGGAAAAGAGAATAAAGCAATGGTCAAGAACACCGCGGATCCGATGATCTTTGCCGAAAAGTTTTGTGTGCACGCCGCTGACAGAGCCGAAGCTTATTTTGTATAATTCTAGCAGACTGTTTTCATGCAGCAGCGCGACGCCGTCCGAGGAGGCAAAAATTTCCGCGGCGCCGTCTGCGACTTTGCGCCGTTCCGCGAGCGCACCCGTCCTTTTGTATATGTGAAGCACACCGTCACGCAGGATGAAATAATTATCGCCGTTGCATGCGCAGCAAAGATCTGGGCGGGCGTAGTAGCCGAGTAAGTTGTCATAAAGGCTCATCATGCTTTTGCCGCGGCAGCTTACATGATCTCCCTGCCGCTTGATTTGTTTTACATACCCCGTCCGGATCACTTCCGGGTGCTTAACCTCTTTCCACTTCTTAAGCTGTGTTTTTTGAGCCTGATCCCCGACAAGGCGGGAGCGGATCTCACCCGTCTTTATATTCAGCTGAAAGAATTCAAATCCCGAGGTACTCTGACAAAGGATATTGACGCGTTCGTCAAGGCAGGATATGCAGCAAACAGCGCAGTCTTGCGGAAGCACGCGGCTCCACACTATGCCTGCCGACAGGAACGCTTTTCCGCTCGGAGATGACCACTTGACGTTTACGGCTTTTTTCATCGATGCCCGGAGCTTCCCGTACTTGCGTGAGTCGAGCCTTCCTATCAGCTGACCTGCAAATAAAGCTTCGTCAAATTGCCCCTCCGCAGGAATGTCAGCCGCAATCGTCAGCAGTATACGTTTTATTTCGAGCGCGTCCGGATCATTTGTGTGGCTGAAGTCCGACAATGTCTCGTATATGCCGCAGTATTTTACCTTCGCGCGAATAAATTCGTAGCTGCGAAGCAGCATGTCAAGCCCGTCAAGCTGAAGGCTGCGCCACAAATAATCAGGGAGCTCGGACAAAACGAGCTTTCTTTCCTCCGGGTCGCCGCTGTCAGTGCTGCCGAGGATCGCCTTATAGCGGCAAAGAAAATAAAAAGCGAGAGCTAACTTGTGTTTCAGCATGCCCGATCCGTATTTGACGGATATCGCTTTTGAAAGTGATTCATATCTGATCATGTAGCGTTCGCCGTCGAGCGCGACAAAGTCTCGCACACCGGCGAGCAGAACGGATGCGGCGTCCTCGATCAAAGACATTGGGTATTCTTTGTCGGATTTGAGCTCCACCATGGCAGTGTCGCAAAGTTCGCGGAGCGAAAGTCCGTTTATTGAACATGCGAGCAGTCCGAGGAAGATCGGAACTGAGCTTCCGAGCGCGGGGAGCGAATAAGTGATATCGTTCTCCATCCTCGATATCATCTGTCCGAACGACTCTACGACGGATTTGCCCTTGTATTTGTTGATTTCTTCCGACAACTCGTCATGCGAGCCGAAAACGCGAAGCTCAGACAGAACGATCTTTTCAAAGAGCGGGTTGAAGTCCGGACAATTACTGACAATTTCATCGAGCATGTTCGGACTCAGCGCCTTCAGGTACCGTGAAAGATAACTTTCCGCCATTATGCGAAGGCGGGGCTTGTCATTTACAAGCCCGATCACGGGAATATCGCGCATTTGCATCCGCGTAATAAGTTCTGGGGCTCCGGTCGATTCCGTTGAGAAGCTTAACACGATTTTAAGTGTGCTGTCGATACGTTCAAACGGGATGTCGAGCATATTTACGGGAAGACCAAGCTGATCCAAACCGTCAAGAACGAGGATAAGCTTTCCTGCCGCAGATGCTGCATTTTTAAGAAGCGTCGGAAAACTCACAAAGTTCGCGTTTTCATCCGACAGTAGCATTTTTTTGTCGATAAGTCCCTTCTCGGTCAGCTCGTGAATGAGGCTCGTGACAAGTCCGTGTTCGATGCAGCCTCCGTTGACGCCGATGAAGCGGTATATTACCGTGCAGTCGCTTCGTTCGCGCAGGCAGCGCACCATCTCCGCGAGAAACGCGCTTTTCCCCGTGCCGTACGGAGCCGCAATAACAAACGGGCATGCGCTGTCCTCGCGACCGATATAATCGTTAAACAGTATATCCTCAGCCCCGCCGCCCGGAACGTATTCGAAGGCACGGGACATAACAAACCGCTCCTGAGCGTCCGCTTCCCGTTCATAGCGGCTGCCGGAGGTGACCGGCTCGGCGCGATCAGGGAAAAGGCGCAGAATTGCGGCTTTCAGTACATCTGTGACAACGTCCTCGAGCCGTCTTTCACCGACCATAAAGTCGGTCAGCCTGCCGCGGCAGAGCCGCTGCGGCGAGACGCCAGGGTGAGCTTTGGCTCTGAGTTCCGGGGTGCAAAGACTTCTGTCCCATCTTGCCGTGTATGAAAAAATACTGTCGCCCCTGACGCGGGCTTTTATATAGTCGCGAAAGCTTCGCTGTTTTTCTTCGTCTTCTTCGCTGCCGGCGTATATCTCACGTTTGACTGCCGCGTCGTCTATACTGTCGAGAAATGAGGGATCGCGAAAGAAAAAGAACGGGTCGCAGTCTTTGCCGCCGCTTATGGCGTGTATGATCTCGAGCTCCGTGATAGAGCGCCCTTCCCTTAAATTATCCGCAAGTCCGGGGAACGCCCTGAGCACAGGATCAGGCACGTCCGACAATGTTGGAACCCATCCGCGCCGCTGCCCGTAAAAGCAGAGGAACAGCGGACGGCAGCGGTCTATATTTTCAAGACATACATTGACGACGCGGTTGTTTTCCTGCGAGTCTTCCTCGCGTATGCCCCAGCGCAGGTCGACTTCAGTCAATTTTATGCGGCGCTTTTCGCACCACAGCGATAAAAACGGAAATACTCGTTTCACAAGCAGATCGCGCTCGGCGTGCATGTCGAGAAACGTGCTGCTGATAAATACAAGAACGGAATTCCAGGGCGTCATACGTCTTCTCCTCTCATGCGGGCGATCCTATATAAATCAAGTATATCACAAAAAGTCTCAAAGCTCAATAAAAAAACGCCCCGCAATGCAGGCGAAGCGCGCAGATGCACGGCCGCGAGTGCGGGGGATTTTATATACTTGCCGCTTATGATTTTGCCGCGGCTGCTTTTTTCGCGTCCTCTTTTTTGCCGTACGGAAGAAGACCGGAAAAGAAACTGATGAGAGGACCCATAAAAAACGCGGTCACGATCGTGCCGATGCCGACATAGGCTCCGATGTCGCTCCAGGACGAGCCGGCGAGAAGGCACAGTATCACACCGGCGGCGACGCAGCAGAGATCAGACAGCACGCGGCAGACCTTAAAGCTGACGCGCGACTGTTTTTCGGATATGATCAGAGATATCGCGTCATATGTAGAGACGCCGAGGTCGGCGTTGAAGTACATGGCTGAGCCGAAGCACATCACGACGATGGCGATGATGAGCAGCAGAAGCGACGGGATGAGCGACAGGTCGGGGAGGATAAATTCGAAGAATTTCTGCGAATACTCGGCGGCGTACCCGAGCAGGGTCAGATTTATGAGCGTGGCGAGCCCGATTTTGTGTCTGTCGAATATGAGGGAAAACAGCAAAAGGACGGCGTTTGCGATCACGTACAGCGTCCCGAATCCGATAGGAAACATGATGTCGAGCCCGCTCATGAATGATTGAAAGGGGTCGACGCCGAGCGCCGCCGTGCGGAACATGCCGACGCTTATACCCCCTATCAAAACTCCGAGACAGCTCATTATCACACGTGTTTTCATGTCAGAATTCCTCAGCGGCAAATTTAAAACCAACTAATTATATGCACCGCGCGTCAAAATGTCAAGCAGTGACGATGATTTTTCCACGGTATATTTTTTGAGTTGTTTTTTCTTTGCGCTTTGTAAATTAATCCGCAGGCTCCGTGGGGAGCCTGACAAAATATTTGCATTTACGTTGACAATTTAGCGGGATTTCAATCCACGGGCTCCGCGGGGAGCCCGACCGTTGGGGACGGCACAACGTTATACTTATTGTCATTTCAATCCACTGGCTCCGTAGGGAGCCCGACGACATTTTGATATTCCTGCAATAACCTGTTCGTTATTTCACTCCGCGGGCGGCGGCAACGATGTCGCCGACTCCGTCAAGCACGACGGTCGGGCGGTACGCGTATTCACGGAGCGTGTCGCGCGTGGAGACGCCGGAGAGGACGAGAACGGTCGACATGCCGCTCTCCATGCCGGAGATAACGTCGGTGTCCATCCTGTCGCCGACCATGACGGCGTCGGCGGAGTGGCAGTTCAGCATGCGGAGCCCGGTGCGCATCATGAGCGGGTTCGGCTTGCCGCAGAAGTATGCCTTCGTCCCTGCCGCCATCTCTATCGGCGCTATAAGCGCGCGGCAGGCGGGGGCGATCCCGTTTTCGATCGGTCCCGTTAGATCGGAGTTCGCGCCGATCAGCTTGGCTCCGGCGAGCACGAGATTCGTTGCCTTCGTCAGCGAGTCGAGCGAATATGAATGACCTTCGCCGACGACAACATAATCGGGGTCAACGTCGTTCATCGTTATGCCCGCGTCGTAGAGCGCGTTGTGAAGTCCGGCTTCGCCGATGACGAAGACGGAACAGCCGGGGGACTGCTCCTTTAAAAACGCCGCCGTTGCAAGCGCGCTCGTGTAGAAGCGTTCCTCGGGCACATCGAGCCCCATGCGCGCGAGCTTTTGATGCAGCTCGCGCGGCGTGTAGCCGCTGTTGTTCGTCAAAAAGAGGTATTCCTTTTTCTCGGAGTGGAGCCAGTCGATGAAGTCCCCGACGCCGGGCAGCACCTTGTTGCCGTGATATATCACGCCGTCCATATCGCATATGAAGCCGGTCTTTTTGTTGAAATCTATTGAATTTGTCTTAAGCATGTGTACTATTGTCCTTTCAATAATATTTTGCTTTTATAAAAGTATATCAGCATTCGCCTCGCTTTTCAACCGAAAAAGCGTAAATTGTCCGTAAAAATCAGGGGCGTGCCGACGCAGGAAAAGCCGGACGGCAAAAATATATGTCGCCCGGAATTTTTTCGATATGGACACGGCGCGCGCGATATGATACAATATAATTGTGAAAGTATTTGTTGCCTAAGGAAAACCCGAATTATGGATAAAAACGTCAGCGACGCGTTTACGGCGATATTGAAGGAAGAACTGATCCCCGCGATGGGATGCACCGAGCCGATCTCGCTCGCTTATGCTGCCGCGGCGGCGAGGCGGGCGCTCGGGGCGCTGCCGGAATCGGCGGAGATAACGGTCAGCGGGAACATTATAAAGAATGTCAAGAGCGTCATCGTTCCGCACACGGGCGGGCTTCGCGGGATCGAGGCGGCGGCAGCCGCCGGATTCGTCGCGGGGGACGAGACGCGGCAGCTCGAAGTCCTTGCCTCGGTGACGGAAGATGAGGTTCGGGCGATCACGGAATATCTTGCCTCCCACGCGATAACGGTCACAAAATCGGAGAGCGGGCGGCTGTTTGAGATAATAGTCCTCGTCCGCACAGGGGAGCACACCTCAAAGGTGACGCTCGCAGATTCGCACACGAACATTGTCTCTGTCGAGCGGGACGGGCAGACTTTATATCTGGGCGATTGCGGCGGCGAGGCGCACGGTGCGGCAGACAGGAGCCTTTTGTCCATAGAAAGAATAGTCGATTATGCCGAACACGTCAGGCTCGACGAGGTTCGCGATGTGATAGCGCGGCAGATCGAATACAATACCGCGATCGCGAAGGCGGGGCTTACGGGCGATTACGGAGCCGGTATCGGCAGGATATTGATGATGACGAACGGGAACAGCGTCTCAAACCGCGCGAAGGCGTGGGCGGCCGCGGGGTCAGACGCGAGGATGAACGGATGCGAGCTGCCCGTCGTCATAAATTCCGGCAGCGGGAACCAGGGTATGACGGCGTCGCTGCCCGTGATCGTATATGCAAACGAGCTCGGCGTCTCAGAGGACGAGCTTTACCGCGCGCTTATCGTTTCAAATCTTGTTACAGTCCGCCTCAAAACGGGCATCGGGTGCCTTTCCGCATACTGCGGCGCGATAAGCGCCGGATGCGGGGCGGGCGCGGGTGTCACGTACCTATACGGCGGACGATATAACGAGATCGCGCACACGATCGTGAACGCGGTCGCTATAAATTCAGGCGTCGTGTGCGATGGGGCGAAGGCGAGCTGCGCCGCCAAAATCGCGTCCGCGGTCGACGCGGGGCTTCTGGGCATGTATATGTACATGCACGGCAGCCAGTTTACGGGCGGCGACGGCATTGTCACAAAGGGGATCGAGAACACGATCGAAAACGTATCCCGCCTCGCGCGCGACGGCATGAGGGAGACGGACAGGGAGATACTTAACATAATGATGGGGTGCTGACGCGTGAATATACGCAGACAAAACCGGCGCGGGGGAGCTTGGCTTCCACGCGCCGGTTTTCGGGTTAAATGATGTTATTCCGTCATAATATAGTCAAAGTATGTGCCGGAGCCGATAGAGCCGGAGATCATGACGACGAGCGCGGCAGATGCGGGCGCGCCCGAGACATCGAGCGGCGCGCCGTCCGTTATCCTGAACGCGTCAGCCCCCTCCTCGAAGACGACATCGTCAGATGTAAAATGTACGGTGCCGTAGCTCCACTGGACGGAGGAGTTCATGTTGACGAACGCGATCGGGTCGCCGAGCGCGGTGGGGTCGCGTCCGAACGACGCAAGCTCCGCTGCCGTCAGCGGCTTGCCGCCGTTATCGAGTGCGTAAACGGAAAGCGTCGCGCCGCCGAGCTCGTAGCCGAAGCGGATGCTGATCGACTGAAGCTCGCCCGCGTTGACGGTATCAACATAGAAGAGCAGCGGAGCCGTATCCGACCACCACTCATATGTGGAGCCGTTGTTGGCGCGTCCGGTCGATTTTACCGTATCGGTGGGGAACGAATACCTCTTTCTGTCCGTATTTTGCACAGTTCCGCCGTAAATGCGGATGCGGTCGACGTTCACATAGCAGTCCTCTGCTGCGGCGTTTTTCCTGCCGGTGACCGTCACCGTAACGGTGTGGGAGCCTCCCCCAAGCTCGCCCGAATCAAAGAGCACGATCGAATCTGTGCGCTCGACTGAGTAGCAGTCGATCTCCTTTGCCTCGCCGCCGTCGACGGAGAGCGTCATGATCCCGTGCGAGGGGGCTGTGCTGCCGTACCAGAGGAAGCGGTCGCCGGTGAACGTTATCGTGACCGAGTCACCCGCCGTTTTTGAATAGTGGTTGTCAAGGAAATAGCAGCCGCTCTGTGCTCCGCCGATCCAGCCCTTGCCCGAATATGTGAAGAGATTTTCCCCCGCGCCCGTCTCGCTGTCGTTGATGCTGAGCGAAGTTGACGGAACGGGAGCCTCCGTCCCGTCTGAGGAAGAGACGGGAACTATATTGCCGGTGAATTCCGTGATTTTGATCTCGCAGCTTGCGGACTCAAGCGAGTCTGACGAAACTGTTGCCGACGCGGTCCCCGTTTTGCCGTAAACGGAGGCGATGAAGAACGCGGCGCTGCCGCCCTCAAAGGAGATCGTTTCCTCTCCTATGAAGCGCCCCTCGCCCGTGAGCGTGATCTTTATCTCATTTTCCGCATGCGGGACGACGGAGCCGTTATCGTCGACGGCGTAGACGGCGACGCTCGTGAAGTCGGAGCCGTCGGCGGTGATCGTGTCATACTGCGGCTCGAGCACGAGCTTTACGGGCTTGCCGGGATATGTGACCGTGTATGACGCCGCTTCCTTCCCGTCGATGTAGCCGACGGCGCGGAGCTCGTCGGTCCCGCGCGGGACGTTTTTGAATTCATATACGGGATGCGGCAGATTCATGTATAATGTGGGCGTCTGTTTTCCCACGGACTCGCCGCCGACAAACAGCTCGACCTCGTCACAGTTCGAGAAAACGGTGACCGTTTCGGGCGAGGAGGACGTTCTGTAGTTTGCGATATAGACATTGGGGTCAACGGCGGGGTCCTTCTGCGAGCGATAGAAGTACGAAGGCATTTTCGGTATGCGGAATATGTCGTAAAGGCCGCTGTAAAATACGTTGTCGGTGTTTGTGTAGTTGACCTCGTTATCGTAGTCGAACATGCTCCATGCAAAGCCGCCGGAGCAGTATTCGTTTCCGAAATAATAGTCAACGACCTCTGCGAACGACTTCGTAAACGTCAGCGCGTCCGCGTCGGACGCCCACGAAAATCCGTGTCCCGCGTACCAGTCCATCGAGTGCTCGGTGATTATGAACGGCGTATGATTCGGCTTTTCGGGGTACGTGTAGTTGACGGCGAAAATGTCCTCCCCGTCGAGAAAATGGCTGTCCGCGTAAGATTCCATGCGGCGAACGCCGTGCGTCGGTCTTGTCGGGTCAAGCGATTTGGCGAGCTCGTTTGAGCGCTCGTAGAGCGCGTCGTTGTCAAACGATTCGTTGACGCGCGTTCCCCAGCTTATGATCGAGGCGTGATTCCTGTCGCGAAGTATCATTTCGCGGATGTTGTCGCAGTAAATGTCCTGCCATTCGCCGTCGCCGATGTGCTGCCAGCCCGGCGCTTCCTCGAATACGAGCAGTCCGATCTCATCGCAGCGTGCGAGGAACGAGGGGTCCTGAGGGTAATGCGAGCAGCGGACGGCGTTGAAGCCGGTGTCCTTTATCAGGTCGGCGTCGGCGCGCTGATGCTTATCGTTGACGGCTCTGCCGAGCCACGGCCACTGCTCGTGCCTGTTGATGCCGACGATCTCGGTCTTTGTGCCGTTCAGGTAAAAGCCGTCCTCCTCAAACGAGAACCACCTCATCCCGAGCGTAGTCACACAGTCGTCGAGTATCGTCCCGCCGTCGCTGACGTTCGTGGTCACTGTATAAAGATAAGGGTCGTCGGTGCTCCAGAGATGCGGGGAACTTATTGATGCTGAGGCTAAAAACGTCTCCGTTCCGCCCGCGGCGACCTCGCGCGAATCAGTCAGCTCAGCCGCGATATTGCCGTCTTTATCCCGGACTGTCGTTTTGACCGTGAGCGTACGCGCCTTGTCGGCACCGTTTGTGACAGCCGTTTCCGCGCTGACGGTCCCGGCGTCGGCGGTGAGGTCAGGCGTTTTTACAAACACGTCGTCGATATAAGTTTCGGAGGTCAGGATCATGTTGACATCGCGGACGATGCCGCCGAATACGCAGTAGTCGACAGATCCGCCCTCGGGCGGGATGCCGGGCTGGCGTTCGGAATCGACGCGGACGGCGATCACGTTGTCGCCTTCCCTGATGTGGTCGGTGATATCGACGGAAAAGCCCGTATATGCGCCCTTGTGCGACGCGACGGCGCTGCCGTTCACGTATACGTCGGCGACGGTCGCGACGCCTTCAAATTCGACGACGACGCGGCGACCCTTGTATTCCTCGCCAAGCGTGAAGTGGCGGCGGTACCACGAGACAAAGCGGTAGGACTCGATCTGATCCGCGAATCCGGGTCCCTTGTGATCGGTGAGGAGCGTGTTGGCGTGCGGGATCGAGACTTTCTCGAACGCGGAATCGTCAAGCTCAGGGGACGCTCCGTTTTTGAAGTCGGACGGCGAAAAGAGCCATCCGGTGTTGAAATTAAGAATTTGTCGTGCCATGTTTCCCCCCATGTCGGTGTCGGTATTGTTTGTTTCATCATCGGCTTTGTCGGTGTTGCTGCAGCCGACGGCAAATATCAGCGCCGACGACAGCGCGAAGAGCAGCGCCAAGGCGCGCAGAAGAGCTTTCATGTCTGCCTCCATAAAACGGTGTATGTCTATATTTAAATTATACATCAGCAAAAACCGTTGTTCAATCATAATTTTTTAATATTTATATGACTATTTTAAAAGATATGATTGACTGCGGCGGCGCGCGGGCGTATACTTGATATGACCGGAGGTATAGATCATGAAAAGAATGTTTTTTTCGGTGACGGACGAGTACCGCGAACGGCTTGAATACGGCTTTGCCGGGGTCGGCTGCCGCTACGAGCAGGAGCACGTGAAGAGACCGGGCGGCAGGCGAGAGACGGAGTGGATATACCCGTACTATCAGTGGATAATGTGCCGCCGGGGAGAGGGGGAGCTGCTGCTGCGCGGGCGCAGATATCCCGTCGGCGAGGGGCAGGGGATGCTGCTGTTCCCGAACGAGCCGCACGAATATTACGCGCGCACCGACTCGTGGGAGGTAGACTGGGTCGTATTTTCCGGCGCCGGGATTGGCGGATTTGTCAGCCGCGTGATCGGGGCAAAGTGTTCGGGCGTATATTCGGTCGCAGTTCCGTTTAAGATATCGGAGCTCATAGAAAAGCTATACGAAACGGCGACGCTCGGCGGCCCTATGAAGTATGCCGCCGCGTCCGGGATCGTATATGAGATACTTCTTGAAATATATATCGGCACGTCGCGCAGTCAGGGCGCCTCACTTTCGGCGCGCGCGGAAAGGCTGCGTCCTGTCTTTGCGTATATTGACGAACATTACAAAGAGCCCGTGCCGCTCGGCGTGCTGTCCTCGAAAATCGGCGTGACGCCGCAGCACCTCTCGATCATTTTTAAATCGCTGACTGGCGTGACCGTCACGGAATACATCAACGGCGTCCGCGTGGGGAGAAGCAAGGAGATATTGCTTTCGAACCGGGAGATGCGCGTAAAGGAGGTCGCCGCCGCCTGCGGATTTTCCGATGTCAGCTATTTCTGCGCCGTTTTCAGGCGGTTCGAGGGCGTCACCCCGACAGAGTTCCGTGAGAGAGGCTGAAAAAACGCGTGGGGAGAACTCAAAAAAGTTCTCCTCACGCGGCGGTTTTTATATAGAATTTTTCATATCGACTTCAATATGAACAAAAAGCCGACGAGAACTGCGAGAAACGCGAAATTGAAGGCGGAAAACTTCAATATGTAACCGCGCGCCTCGCCGGGGTTGTGCTTCACGTATTCGCGGAACGTGATGAGGCTGGCAAGCGACGCGATCAGCGTGCCGACGCCGCCGACGTTGACGCCGCAGAGAAGGTCGGCGTAATTATCCGTGAACTGCGAGAGCAGAATGGCGGAGGGGACGTTGCTGATGAACTGGCATGAAAGCGCGCTGAAGAGCAGCGTGCTCTTGCCGAGCAGAAACGAGAAGAAGCTGCGGACGGCGGAGATCCTCGCCATATTGCCGGAGAAGATGAAAAAGAACACGAACGTAAAGAGCAGCGGATAATCGACGGAGCGGAGAGCCTTTCTGTCGGCGAAGAAGAGCACGGGCGGGATCACAAAAAGCCCCGTCAGGTACGGTATGCCGCGGAAAACGATCGCTATCGCGAGCGCGAAAAGGCAGAGATAAAGGGACGCGCGCCGCGGGTCGACCGTTATCTTTTCGTCGTCCACATAAAGCGGCTCCGGCTTTACGAATATGATGCAGGATACAGTTATCAGGATGACGGAGAGGATAAAGGGCGGCGCCATTATCGACATAAATTCGAGATTCGGTATATTGAATTTGGTGTAGAGGTAAAGATTCTGCGGGTTGCCGAACGGAGTCAGCATTCCGCCGAGGTTGGCGGCGATGTTCTGCATGATGAACGTGAACGCCATATATTTTTCTTTGCCGGTCGATGAGAGAACAAGATATCCGAGCGGCAAAAACGTGAGAAGCGCCATGTCGTTGGCGATCAGCATCGAGCCGATGAAGGTGATATATACGAGCGCAAGCACGCTCATCCGCGCGTTTCTGAAAATGCGGACGACGCGGCGCGCGAGCATGTAGAAGAAGTTGATGTCCTTAAGCGCGCAGACGACGGCGAGCACGCAGAAAAGACATGTGAGCGTCTTGAAGTCGAAGTAGCCGAGATATGCGCTGTCGACCGGGACGATCAGAGATGTGAGAAGCGCCGCAAAGAAGGCGATCACCATGACGGTGTTCTTTTTTACAAACGCTTCGGCCGCGTGCAAAAGCTCGTCTGCGGAGGGCCTGCGTCGTGTGGGCAGCGCGATAGCGCCCGCCGCGGCGGGACGGCTGAATCTTACGCGATAATGTCCCGCGCTGTGGGTGTGGTGAGGGCGCAGCGTTTTTGCGCTCGCTGATCTCTCTCTGCGATATTGTCCGGCGCTATTTGTGTGGAGAGGCTGCCGCGCGCGGCGGCAGCCGATAGATCCTTCTGTCTTCTCCGTTCCGGAGTCATGATCTTTCATAAATAACTCCCATATCATAAATTATGTACGAAACAATTTTTTACCTCACATATTATACTGCGGCAGCGGCGCAAATTCAATTGCGGATCGCGTCAAAATCTCACAAAAATCGCGCCCGCAAACGTTTGCATAGTCGGCAAAAAAGCCAAAAGCCGGAGCGGCTGTCTGCGTGTGCGGCGGCGCGTGGGAAAAGGCTGGTTTTGTGAAAATGTATGCGGCACGGAGGCGGCGGGCGGCGGGGATTGTCAAATATAACGGGCGAATCATGTTGCATTTGTTTCTGAATAAGTGTATAATATAATGAGATTTTTACCGGCTTTAATATTGATCGAAACCGAAACCGAGCCGGGGAGACATAGTACATTTTTCCCGAAAACAAGGAGGAAAACATGCGCTTCGATGGCACACAGACGGAAGGAAACGTTGATCTGCGGGCGCTTTTCGCGTCGGCACTCCGCAAGTGGGTGTGGTTTTTTGCCGCGGTCCTGATCGGCGCGCTGCTGTTCGGCCTTTACCGCGGAGTTCTTAATCCCGGCAAGGCGGCGGGCGAGACGCGGATCGAGGAAATGCAGGAGACGATCGAGGCGAGCGAGACTTCGCTTAAAAACAACGCCAACGATATCGCCGCTTGCGAGCGGAATATCGCGGCGAACAATGAAAAAATCGCCTCGCACGAAAAGATAATAGCCAATTACGAGTCCTCGCTAAAGGATATGCGCGAAACGCTCGCGACGCTGAAAAAAACGCTCGCCGAGGCGGAACGGGCGCTGTCCGACGAATCGCTTTCCGCGTCTGAGCGGGTGGAGCTTATCGGGCAGATCTCGGCGGTCGAAGGCGATATCATAAATGTTAACGGCCGCATCGACGAGGCGGTGCGCATGACGAACACGCTTCACGAAGATACGATGTCGTGGAAAAACGATATAGAGAGCAACACGGTCAGGATCGGGACGCTGAAGGACACGAGAGAAAAGCTGCAAAAGACGCTTGACGAGCAGCGCGCCGAGCTTGAGGAAATGTCGGGCAGACCGGGCAAAAAGTCGGTACTCTTGACGGCGGCCATCGGCGGGGTGCTCGGCGGGTTCCTTTTCTGCGGCGTCGTTTTCGTGCAGTTCCTGACGGACAAAAAGCTGCGCGGCGCCAAAGAATATGGGATGAGATACGGAGTCTATGTGCTCGGACAGCTCCGCTCCGCGAAGGCGCAGAGCCGAAAGGGGAAATTCTCCCGCTCGCTCGACGCATTTGCCGGAGACATAGAGACGGCGGAGAGCGAAGACAAGGTATATGAGCTTGTCGCAGCCGCGCTCCGCGCGAGGACGGATAAAAAGACAGTGGCGGTGACGGGAACTCTCGCCGCGGACGAGCTTTCGGCGGTCGCTGACAGGCTCGGCGCGTTTATGCCGGAGGGGTACGACGTAAAACCGTTCCCGAATCCCGTATATAACGCGGGGCTTCTGTCGGAGCTTGAAGGCCGCGCCGTCCTGCTCACGGAGGCGAAGGGAGTCTCCGACAGGCGCGAGACGGACAAGCTCGCGGGGCTTTTGACGGCGTGCGGAGCTGATGTTGTCGGCGCGATGCTGAAATAAAGGCGTAGCGGCGCCTATGGAGCAATGGATAAATGGAAAAACGAAACATAAAATTCAGCCCGCCAGACGTTGGCGAGCTCGAAATAAAATATGTTGCCGAGGCGATGCGCTCCGGCTGGATAACGACAGGACCGAGGACGAAGGAGCTTGAAAAAAGGATTGCGGCGCGCGTGAACGGTTACGGCGGCGAAGGCGTGCCGCGCTGCGTCTGCCTCAATTCCGCGACGGCGGCGCTTGAGCTCGCGCTCAGACTGCTCGGCGTTGGGCCTGAGGAAGGCGGGTCGGCGGAGGACGAGGTCATAACGTGCGCTTACACTTATACGGCGTCCGCCTCGGTCGTCGTTCATACGGGGGCAAAGCTCGTCCTTGTCGACTGCACGGATAAGCCGGGCTCGGTCGAGCTTGATTATGACATGCTTGAATCGGCGATCACGGAGCGGACAAAAGCCGTGATACCCGTCGACCTCGGCGGGATACCGTGCGATTACGACAGAATATTTGAAATTGTCGAGAGAAAGCGCGGTCTTTTCTGTCCCGCGTCTCCTATGCAGAAAAAGCTCGGCAGAGTCGCGGTCATAGCGGACGCGGCGCACGCGTTCGGCGCGTCATATAAGGGTACGCCCGTGGGGAATGTCGCCGATTTTACCGCGTATTCGTTTCACGCGGTAAAGAATTTCACCGTCGCTGAGGGCGGGGCGCTTTTGTGGCGCAGCTTCGGCGGCGACGAATGCTCAGATGCGGAAATTTATCGCCGCATACAGCTTTATTCGCTGCACGGTCAGGACAAGGACGCGCTTTCAAAGACGAAGCTCGGCGCGTGGGAATATGACATCGTCGGCACATGGTACAAGTGCAACATGACGGACATAATGGCGGCGATAGGGCTCGCCCAGCTTGAGCGGTACCCGGCGATGCTCGAACGGCGAAGAAACATTATCGGCGCTTATGACGCGTCGTTTCGCCCGCTCGGCGTCGAGGTCCTTGACCACTACCGGGAGGACAGGATTTCGTCGGGACACCTCTATATCACGCGCGTTCCCGGTGTCGACCGCGAGGGCGCGAATGAGATTATAACGAAAATGGCGGCGTGCGGCATTGCCACGAACGTACATTATAAGCCGCTGCCGATGCACACGGCGTATAAAAAGCTCGGATTCGACATCGCGCGATATCCGCATTCGTATGACAAATTCAAAAACTGTATAACGCTCCCGCTGCATACGCTGCTGTCCGACGAGGACGTTTCCTACATCATAGAGAATTATACGGATATTTTGCGGGAATATATAAAAATATTATAGGCAAACAAACGCTTTGCCGGGGAGGCATTGATGATTCCGTGCAAATGGGAAAAGCTTCCGGAAAACATGAGGCTGCCTGAGGTGCGGCACTATTACGATATACTGCGAAAAAAGCGCGTGTCTCTTGTCTTTAAGCGGATATTTGATATCGCGGGGAGCTCCGTGCTGCTCATACTGCTTTCGCCGCTCTTTCTGATACTTGCCGCCGCCGTCAAGATCGACAGCCGGGGCCCCGTATTTTATAGGCAAATTCGGGTCACGCAGTACGGGAGGACGTTTCGGATACACAAATTTCGCTCCATGTGCGACGGGGCTGACAAAAAAGGCTCGCTCGTAACTGTAAGGGGAGACGCGCGGGTGACGCGGGTCGGAAGGATAATAAGAAAATGCAGGCTTGACGAGATCGGTCAGCTCATCGACGTATTTGAGGGGAAGATGACCTTCGTCGGCGTCCGCCCGGAGGTCCCGAAATATGTCGCCGCATATACGCCCGAAATGATGGCGACGCTGCTTCTGCCCGCGGGAGTTACAAATCTCACCTCGATTTATTATAAGGACGAAGACGCGCTGCTCGAAGGGGCTCTTGACGTTGACAAAGTTTATATTGAAAAGATACTGCCATCTAAGATGGGGTGGAATTTGCGCGGGATCGAAAAATTCTCGTTTTTCGGCGACATAAAGCTTTTGTTTATGACGCTTTTAGCCGTTTGCGGAAAAAATTATACGGCGGGGAAATAACCATGGATCGGAGGATTTCGTTTTGAGCGAGGTCAAAGGCGACTTCCAGCAGAAGATGCTGGAGATACTGCTCTACTTTGACGGCTTCTGCCGTGAAAACGGACTTAAATATTATCTCTGCGGCGGCTGTCTTATAGGCGCCGTCCGTCACCACGGCTTCATCCCGTGGGACGACGACATAGACCTTTTCATGCCGCGCCCCGATTATGAAAGGCTGGCGACGATCTGGGGGGAGAAGGCGGATACTTCCCGGTACGCGTACTGCCGGACGGACAGGGACCATGTGTATCACGACGGCGGAGCGTCTATACGGGACGTAAGAACGACGGAGATAAACAGGCACAGTGTCAACGACGACATCTGCCACGGCATGGCGGTCGAGATAATGCCGATTGACGGCTGCCCGAAATCAAAGCTGAAGCGCGCGTGGCAGCTCTATAACGCGTTCGTGTTCAGCCTGTTTAATGTTCAGCGGTTGCCGGACAACAAGGGAAAATTTTTCCGTGCGGCAGCCGGAGTCGTGTATTCGCTCGTAAAGTCGCCGTCACGCAGATATAAGATTTGGAAAAAGGCCGAGCGCCGCATGACAAAATATAAGTGGGACGATTGCGAAGAGGTGACGGAGCTGATCGGGTCGATCAAAGGTATGCTGCTTCGCCATCCGAAGGCGGATTTTGACAGCGTTACTTATCTTGATTTCGAAGGATACAAAATCCCGGTCATGGCGGGCTACAAGACGTACCTTACAAAGATATGGGGCGATTATATGAAGCTGCCGCCGGTAGAGGAACGTGTCGCCAAGCACGATACGGTTTATGTCAGCACGACGGAGCCCTACACCAAGTTCCGCGGTATCTACTACTGCGTTGAAACAAAGGAGGGCAAAAATGCGTCTGCATAATGTGGCGCTCATCTTCGCGGGCGGAGTCGGTTCGCGGATGGGGGGAGACGTGCCGAAGCAGTTCCTCGAATGGAACGGCAAAGCGGTCATAATTCACACGCTCGAAGTGTTTGAGCGGTGCGGCATGATAGACGAGATCGTCATCGCCTGCAAGGAGGAATGGATAGATCACACGTGGGAGCTCATACATGGGGCAGGCCTGCAAAAGGTCGTTTCCATCGTCCCCGGCGGGATCACGGCGCTCGATTCGCAGTATAACGGGCTATGCGAGATAAAAAAACGCCACAGTGAGGCGGTCGTGCTCATACATGACGGCGTTCGCCCGCTCGTTGACGAAGGCACGATCGTGCGCTGCATCGAGGGAGTCCTCGAATACGGCAGCGCGATCACCGTGACGAAGGCGATCGAAACGGTCATCCGGGTCGACGAGGACGGGGAGATAACGGAAATACTCGACCGTGACCTCTGCCGCATGGCGAAGGCGCCGCAGTGCTTCCTGCTCTCGGAGATATTGGGCGCTCACGAAAAGAGCATCGCGGAGGGAAATCACACATTTATTGATTCCGCGTCTATGATGAGATATTACGGAGCGCGGCTGCACACCGTTTTCGGCGAGCAGGAAAACATAAAGGTAACGACGCCGTCCGATTATTATATGTACCTCGGTATTTCACGTGCAAGAGAAGAAAAAAACGAAGAATAAGCCGGCGGCGAAGACGTGGCGCATACTCGGGCGAGTATCGCGCGGAGCTGATGGGAATTGCGTGTCTTTTAGTCATGCTCGGGCACATCATAGACAACAATACGGCGAACGGGATATTTGAGACGAGTTTGTTTTTCAGATTCGCCTCGATAGGCAACGTCGGAGTTGACATATTTTTGCTTTTGTCCGGGATAGGGCTTTACTACTCATACGAAAGATCGAGCGCGGGCTTCTTTAAAAGGCGGCTTTCACGCGTGCTCATCCCGCACTTGATTTTCGCCGTCCCGTACCGGGATATCAAAAGCAGGGGTGTGTCGTTTTTATAAATGGCGACGTTATCATATGCTTATATACGGACGGAATGGCGGGCGGCTTTCATATCGTTGACTGCAATAATGTTTGCACTGTCGATCTTGGCGCATGCGTTTTTGGAATGGATAAATAAAAAATCGGCGAAGGACGGGAGGACGGAATGAAAAATTTCGTCATTGGGATATGCAGGGCGCTTCTGTCCGTGTTTTTCATATTCCCGATAAAGAAAAACAGGGTGTTTTTCAGCGCGTACAGCGGAAAAAGCTATTCGTGCAGCCCGAAATATATATGCGAATATCTGCTCGGCTGCGGGGAAAATCTCGATATCGTGTGGGCGTTTTCGGAGCCCCGGAAGTTTTCGTCGCTTGACGGCAGGATCCGGCGCGTTCGCTTCAAAAGCATCCCGCACCTATATTATCTTCTGACCTCGCGCGTCGTCGTCGACAACGTTGAGAGCTGGTCGATACTGCCGAAAAGGCGCGGGCAGTTTGTGATAAACACGTGGCACGGCGGCGGCGCTTACAAGGGCGTCGGCCTTTTCAGGCGGGACACCGACGAGGGGACTGACCGCAACATGATAAACAAGCATAAACGCGTAGACCTCTATCTTTCGAGCAGCCGCGCGTTCACGGAAATGACGCTGCGGAATTCGTTCTGCTACCACGGCGAGGTGCTCGAATGCGGCATGCCGCGAAACGACATGCTCCTGAACGGCAGGCGGGATGACGTGGGGCGCATACGCGAGGCGATCGGCGCAAAAGAAGGGGACAGGCTCGCGCTGTTCGCGCCGACGTTCAGGCACGACATGAACTATAAGTATTCGCTCGATTTCGGCCGCACGGCGGCGGCGCTCAAAAAGCGGTTCGGCGGAGAGTGGAAGATACTTTTCCGGGCGCACTATTATCTTACATCGCAGTCGGGAACGGGGGATGTCATCGACGTTACGGCGTACCCCGACATGCAGGAGCTGCTTTTGGCAAGCGACGTACTTATAACCGATTATTCCTCGTCGATATGGGATTTCGCGCTGACGGGGAAGCCGGGATTTTTATATACGCCCGACCTCGGCGAATACGCGGGCGAACGCGAATTTTATACGCCGATAGAGACGTGGCCGTATCCGTTTGCCAAGGAAATGGACGCGTTTGAAAAGATAATATTCGGATACGACAGTGTGGAGAGCGCGCGCAAGATACGCAGGCACATAGAAGAGCTTGGCGGCTGCGAGAGCGGCGAGGCGACCGTGAGGACGGCGGAGATAATAATCGATCTTTGCCGCGGCTGACGGACAAAACAAGGGTTAGATTTATGAACTGGATCGGGTTAGGAATAGCGGGAAAAGCGGACAGAAGAAACAATTCCTTCTTCATCCTTTCCCTTTTTGTCGCAACGTATTTCATATATACTGACCTCGGAGTCAGGCAGGTCATAGGATACGCGGCGCTGTGCGCGCTGCTTATTCTTGACGTTTGGGGCAAAAGCACGGTCAGGATCACGAGAACAAAGGGGATATACATGTTCCTTATCTCTGTTACGGTCGTGTTTCTTACATTGCCGAACGCGAAGCACGACAGCGACTCGATCTCGTATCTGATCGCCATGGTCATACTTTTCGTCTATGTGATATTTTCGTCGTATGACAAGAATGCTGTCCGCGCGTCATTCTCCGTTATCGGGGCGGCAAGCGTCGCCTTCATGCTTGCGACGCTGTTTTTCAGCATATTCCCCGACGTTTACAAATCGTTTTTTTATCCGCTGCTGTCCGAGGCGACGCAGGCCGAGGCGGACACATATATGGCAAAGGGTTACAGTATACCGATCGCGGGCGGATATACTTACGCGAACTACGTTTTCGCGCTGTCATTTCTGATCTCGCTCGGCAGGCTCTATACGCTCTCCCCGGAAAAAACGCGCGCACGCGCCGGCGCTGCCGTGATGGCGCTTGTCGCAGTTGCGGGAATGGTGATGACGGGAAGGAGAAGCGAGCTGATCTCGCTTGCGGCGGCGTTTGTCATCGTTGCGTTTGTGTACAGGAAAAGGAGCCTCACGGTGCGCAAGCTTGCGGGAATTCTGCTCTTGCCGCTTACGGTCGTTTTCATCGTTTTGCTGCTCTATTTTTTTGGAAGGATGGGATTTCTCTCAAGATACGTCACAACGCTTGAAAAGATCTTTACGAGCGGCGGCAAGGGACTCGAAGCGCTTCTCGGCGGCGAAAGCGATATCACGTCCGGAAGAATGGAGCTCTGGGTGATAGCGTTCGGTCTGTTTCTGGGAGCGCCGATATTCGGGATCGGATTTTTCGGATTCAAGGACTATATCCCGTCGGCGTTCATTTTAGAACACGGCGATGTCTCAAACGTCCATAATGACTACTTACAGCACCTCTGCGAGACGGGGCTTTTAGGCACGGCGCTCTGGCTCGTCCCGACGGTGTGGCTGCTTTATACGGCTTTCCGTCAGGCGGCGAGGATCAGGAAAGTGCGCGACAAGCTGCCGCCGGATGTCGTGATGCTCAACGTCGCCGCCCTCGGAATGCAGCTGTTTTTCGCCGTGCTCGGATTCCTCGACCCGTGCTTTTACGCGAGGAAATACTGGATGTTTTATACGATCGCCATAATGTGCCTTGAATTTTCATTACAGCTCGAAAACACTTACACGGAAGGAGAAAGATCCGATGCTGACGCTTCGCGAAGTTCAGAATGTTGAGACGGAGATACTGTCAAAGGTACACGATTACTGCGTCGCAAACGGACTGCGGTATTGCCTCGCATACGGAACGCTTTTAGGCGCTGTGCGCCATCACGGATTTATTCCGTGGGATAACGATATTGATATTTTTATGCCGCGCGCCGATTACGATAAGCTCATAGACGCGGCGAGGCAGGGGCAAAAAATCGGCGAGAACCTGACCGTTCTGCACTATGACCTCGACCCGAAGTTTCACTATTTTGCCGCCCGGGTCTGCGACACGCGGACGAGGGCGTATCCGACATATATCAGGGAATACCCTGAAAACCTCGGTGTCTGGATAGATTTATTCGCCGTCGACGGGATATGGGAGCATCCGTATCTGCACCCGCTCTGGCAGGCGGAGCTTTTCTTCTGCAAGCTGATGCAGCGCGCGGACACATATTATATGCCGGGCAAAAAGACCGCGAGCAACCGTGTGAAAAAGCTGCTATTGACGCTGTTCGGGAACAAAAACAACAAATTTCAGCGCCGCGCCGAGGAGCTGACAAGAAAATGTGATTTTGACAAATGCGGCAGAGGGATCGACATAACCGACTGGGAGCGCGTGAATTACGACTTTTATTTCACGCCGGAGGATTTCAACGAGCCGCTCACGGTCGATTTTGAGGGAAGAAAATTTTTCGCGCCGCAGAAATGGGACGAGCACCTTAAAAATACGTACGGCGGCAACTATATGCAGCTGCCGCCGGAGGACAAGCGCGTGACGCACGATTTTGCGACTGAGTGGATCGGAGACGGCAGATGAGCGCGGGCAAGGCGAGCAATCTGAAGGCGACGATCGCGTTCGGGATCGCTTCGTTCGCGACGAGCGGGATAAATTACATTTTTACACCCGTATTCACGGAGCTTTTGTCTACCGAGGAATACGGGCTTGTCTCGGTATATAACGCGATTTACGCTATAATATCAGTGATCGCCACGCTGACGCTCATAAAGCCGGGGCTTCTGAGCGTCGGCATGTACGAGCACAAGGAAAACAGGTGGAGGTATCTTTCCTCGATGCTCGGACTCGTCGCGGCGTCCTCAATTGTGACAGGCGGCGTGATTTTCGCCGCGTGGGGGCTTTTGCGCAGCGTCATTAATTTACCGGCGCCGCTCATGGTGCTGATGATACTGACGTGCGCATTGAATCCCGCCGTCGTTTTCTGGACATATAAGCAAAAGTACGAGTACAACTACAAGGTCACGTTTTTCGTCACGGTCGGGACGGCGGTCGCGGCGCAGCTCGTCTCGGTCGGAGCTGTTATTGCGATGCGGGGGCGCGGCGTCGATCTCGGCGTCGTCAGGCTGTGGAGCGCCGGGGCGGTCAATCTTTCGGTCGCGGCGGTGCTCGCCGTGTATATATTTTCAAAGGGAAAGCGTCCGTTTGACCGCGCGCTTTGGCGCGGCGCTTTGATATTCGCGCTGCCGCTCATCCCGCATTATCTCGGATTTGCTTTCCTGAACGGGACCGACAAGCTGATGATAGACAGCATGGTCG
This sequence comes from uncultured Clostridia bacterium, assembly GCA_947630625.1. GTDB lineage: Bacteria > Bacillota > Clostridia > Oscillospirales > CAG-272 > DTU064. The sequence continues at coordinate 39,887 of CANRIL010000005.1, read as the reverse complement.
GCACGGACAAGGCGGGAATATATTCGCTCGCGGCGACGATCTCAACCGTCGGTTCGCTTTTGTGGACGGCGCTGTGCGTCACGTTTACGCCGTTCGTCAATGAACAGTTAGGACGAAAAAATTACGGTTCGATCAGAAAAAACACGAACACGCTGCTCACACTGATCGGAATATTCTGCGTCATCGTGACGCTGCTCGCGCCCGAGGTCATAATGATTTTGGGGACCGACGAATATATGGAGGGCGTCTACGTCGTCCCCGCGACCGTCGCGGGCGTCTTCATGCACATCGTATATGACGCTTTCGCGCACGTCAGCTTTTTTCACAAGCGTTCGGTGCGCATAATGCTCGCGACTATTACGGCGGCGGTGACGAACGTCGTTTTAAACTATGTATTCATAAACGCGTTCGGATACGTCGCGGCGAGCTATACGACGCTGATATCGTTCATCGTGCTGGCGCTGATGCACTACGGAAACGTCCGCGCCGTCGAGAAGGAGAAAATATTTGACGCGCGCGTAATCGCGCTTTTGTCTATAATAGTAACGCTCGCGTGCCTCTCGTGCAGCCTGCTCTACGGCGTGCGCATCGCGAGATATATGATCGCGCTCGCGCTGTTCGCGTATGTCGTGATCGACCATAGGCGATATGTGGGCGCGATAACGGATATGAAGGTTTAGATCAAGGAGGGGGACATGCCGGTATTCTGTTCTGATATTGAAAATATTGGCGTCGACGCGAGCTTTGAACCGTCGTCTTTTTCGGGAGAGACGTTTTTCGTCACGGGGGCGACCGGGCTTATCGGTTCGCTCTTTGTTCGGGCGCTGAAAAAAATCGCGCCGGGCGCGCGCGTGCTCGCGCTCGTCAGGGACGAGCGGAAGGGGGCGGCTGTGCTCGGTGAAAGCGCCGTCCTCGTAAAGGGCGACGTGCGGGAGCGGTTTTTTATAGACGAGCCGATAGACTATATCGTTCACTGCGCCGCCGTGACGACATCGAAGCTGATGGTGGACGACCCGGTCGGGACGTTCGGCGTCGCGGTGAAGGGGACCGAAAACGTGCTCGAGCTCGCGCGGGAGCAGAAAAACCTCACGGCGCTTCTGTATCTTTCCTCGATGGAGGTATACGGAACGACAACGGCGGAGCAGAATCCCGTGACTGAGGAAAAGCTCGGATATGTTGACCTTTGCAGCCCGCGTTCCTCGTATCCGGAGGGAAAGCGCGTCTCGGAGCTTTTGTGCATGTCGTATTATACCGAATACGGAGTTCCCGCGCGGACGGCGCGCCTCGCGCAGACGTTCGGCGCGGGTATGCCGCTGAATGATACACGCGCGCCGATGCAGTTTGCGAGATCGGCTGTTTCGGGGCGCGACATCGTGCTTCACACAGCGGGGAGGTCGGTGTCGAACTTTTGCTACACGACGGACGCGATACGGGGGCTTTTCACTATACTTGACCGCGGCGAAAACGGTCAGGCGTATAACGTCTGCAACGACGCTGAGAGCCGGACGATTTCCGAGATCGCGGAGCTTGTCGCCGGGACGGTCGCCGGAGGGCGAATAGGCGTCGTATATGATATCCCCGATGGCAACGCGTTCGGGTACGCGCCGGACGCCGTTATGCGGCTGTGCTCCGACAAATTGCGGGCGCTCGGCTGGGAGCCGAAAGTCGGTATGGAGGAGGCTTACAGGCGACTGACCGAATACATCCGCGAATCGGAGCTTTGATATTCCCCGCATCATATTTTTGCCGCCGCATCTTTGCGGCAGGGCAAAAGGCAGACAAATCAGAATAAAATTTGTAACTTTCCGACATGAGCGCGGCTTTGAACGCCGTCGCGTTTATTTTTGGGAAGTTACTATTTTTTATAAAAATATGTAAGCCCGAAGCCTTGAAAAAATTGCAAATGCGTGCTATAATTTAATGCAGAGAAAAATAATCCGGCTTTGATATGGGGCTTATGACAAATGCGGCAGACGCATGCACGGCAGCCGCATATAAAATGTAAGGGGGCATAATTATGAACGTAAACAAAAAGAAGCTCATCATAATAAGCGTTATTGTCATTATATGTCTTGCCGCCGTAATATATTTTTTCCCGAGAAGGGTTGCGTTTGATATTCCGTTGACGGACAGAGCCGAGGCGACCTCGAGCATGTCCGCAAACTTATATGTACGCCGCACAATTAAGGGCGGACGGCATACTTCCGGAACAGTCAGAATAGACGGAAAAGATTATGGCGTTAAAGAATTAACTGATGAAAGCTCGAAAATCTTAAGGTTGTATAACAGCGATGATGAATGGATAGGAAAGTTAGTTATTTATCCCGGAATGAATCTCATTCAGATCAACATATACAAAGAGTCTATGGAGGCAACACGTGGAGATGTCGAGGACGAGTTCGTCTGGTACGGTGAGACTAAGGATATACCGAAGAATTTGATCAGCGTATTTATTGACCTTGAGGGAGATATACCGACCGACCATTATATTGAAACGTAAAGCCTCGTGATCATGCGCCGGAAAGTCCGGCGGCGGCTGAAAAAATAAATCCCATACGGTGGACGTGAATATGTCTGATATATATTATTGAAGGGGGTCATAACCATGCAGGTCAACAAAAAGAAGCTCATCATAATAAGCGTTATCGTCATTATATGTCTTGCCGCTATAATATATTTTTTCCCGCGAAAGGTTGCGTTTGATATTCCGTTGACGGACAGAGCCGAGGCGACCTCGAGCATGTCCGCAAACTTATATGTACGCCGCACAATTAAGGGCGGACGGCATACTTCCGGAACAGTCAGAATAGACGGAAAAGATTATGGCGTTAAAGAATTAACTGATGAAAGCTCGAAAATCTTAAGGTTGTATAACAGCGATGATGAATGGATAGGAAAGTTAGTTATTTATCCCGGAATGAATCTCATTCAGATCAACATATACAAAGAGTCTATGGAGGCAACACGTGGAGATGTCGAGGACGAGTTCGTCTGGTACGGTGAGACTAAGGATATACCGAAGAATTTGATCAGTGTATTTATTGACCTTGAGGGAGATATACCGACAGACCATTATATTGAAACGTAAAGCCTCGTGATCATGCGCCGGGAAATCCGGCGGCGGCTGAAAAAAGCAAAATCCCACGCGGGGGACGTGAATTCGTTCCCGTGTGGGATTTTTTCGCGCACTGAGTTTGCAAGCGGCTGCGTGCTTACGAAAATTCTATTGACTTTAAGTGACCGTTTCCCGTGCCGGAAAAGCAGAGGTAGACGGCGTGAACGCCGTCCGGTACGCGGACGGATGCGGTGTGTGCCTGCCAGATATTGGAGCCATAGACGCGGACGGAGCCGAGGGAGGGACCGTCAGGCGACGTTCTGACTTCGAATTCGCCGTGTATGTAGCCGCGCGTCTTTACGGTCAGGGCTGTGACGCCCGAAAAGTCGAGGTACTTGAATCCGGCGACCATGCCGTTCCCGACGTTTGCGATATAGCCGATCTCATGGTCGCCGTCGCGCCCGTCCTGAACGATTTTCGGGCAGTCGCCGCCGAAGCGGTGCGGAGCGGATGCAAGATATAGGTTGCAGGCGATATAGGCGGGATATTCCGCCTTTGATGGGAGCGGCGACGGGGAGAGCCCCTGAGAGGTGATTTCCGCCTGCAAAAATCCGCCGTCAGGCGTGCGCGTCAGCCGTTCGGCGCAGCCCTGCCGCGAATACCACGTGCCGTTTGTGTGGCGGTGGTAGAAAATGAAGTATTCGCCGCCGACCTCGACGACGGAGCCGTGATTGTTGGCGATATAGGCGGCTGGGAGATTTGCGTCCTTATACGTGCCGATGCCGATGTCGCCGTTGCTGACGAGGACGCCGCGGTATGAAAATCCCTCGCGCGGCGACTTTGACACCGCATAACAGAGCTCGTGCATGACCTCGGAAGAATATATGAAAAAGTAGGTGTCGCCGAATTTCCGTATAGACGGCGCTTCGAAGAACGCGTGTCCCTCAAAGCCTGTTCCCGCACTGTATGAGCTGCCGGGGACGATTATTTTGGGCGGTTCGATGACGGTCAGCATATCTCTGTCGAGCACGGTCGCCATCGCGCCGTGCCGGCTCTTGTCGCCGTGTCCGCAGAAACCGGTATAAAGATACGTGCGGTCGCCTTCCGTTAAAACGCCGGGGTCGAACTGCGGCTCGTCGCCGGGCGCGCTTCCGAGCGGCGTTCCGTCGGGATACCGGACGACGCCGAGAAACCGATATCTCCCGGCGGGCGTGTCGCAGACGGCGACGGAGACAAAGCTGACGTGGTCGAGCACGTAGTAGAGGTAATAGCGCCCGTCAGGTCCGCGCGTCACGTCGGGCGCGTAAAGACACATGGAGCCGTCGCGGTTGACGGGGTCGTCGGTCTTCGGGTATATGACGCCCTCATAGCGCCAGTTTCCGAGGTCGTCGACAGGCGCCGACCAGCATACGTAATCGCCGAGGCAGAATACGTGGCCGTTATAAAGATCGTGCGAGCCGTAGACGTAGACGCGGTCGCCGAAAACGTACGGCTCGCCGTCGGGGACGTATTCCCACGGCGGAAGATACGGGTTTATGGGCTGTTTTTTCGTCATTTTGTTATACCGTCTCCTTTACGTGTTCGATGAGGACGCGGAGAAAATCGCCGTCCTCCCCGAGCTCCCCGACGCCGTCCGGCTTGAAGACGACGCCGCACGATTTGGCAGAATAAGGCTCCCAGCGCGGGAGAGGAGCGCCGTCTATGTCGACGCCGTTCGGGTCGCCGCTCTTTATAAAGTTGCACCAGTAATTGCACATCTGCCGCGCGAGGTCGTAGTATTTTCCCGTGAGCGGGCGGCTGCACTTTGCGAGCGTTTCAAAGAAGAACCAGAGGTCGCTCGAATGGAAGCTGCCGGGGTTGTCGTCGCCGGGCATCGGGACATCGAACCGGTAGTAGTAGCGGCGGGAGTGTGAGCCGAGCGCGTCCGCGCGCTCAAAGAGCGCCTTTACGGTCACCTCGATCCCGTTTACAAACGCGTATCTGCCGTGCCCGTCTGTGCGCTTCGCCTCAGGCGCGGCGAGGAATTTTTCCGCATCGCCGCCGAACAGGCGGACGGCCTCTTTTCTGAACGCGTCGTCGTCTTCGGCGCGGATAAAACTCAAAAATTCGTCCGCGGTGTTGCCCGCCATGATGTCGACATCGGCGCATTTGCCCGCCGCAAAGAGGTTGACGGGGTCGCCGAAGTTGAAAACGTCGTCGCGCACCGTATAAAACCGCGGGTGCGAGGACGCGAACTCGGCATATTTATGCCTGATGAAATCGGCGTCGAGCGCGCGCGCCTCACGGAGCGTTTTGACGCCGAGAAAATCAAAGAAACAGACGCCGTTCTGCTCCGCGTCGGAGAGCGTCGCGGGACGCGATATCCCGCCGCCGGCGTATGGGCTGCGTATCAGCGCGCTCTCGACGATGGCGCGGCGGAAAAGTCCTTTATTCGCGGGGCACGCGAGCTGCGACATGACGCTGCCGCCGCCGGCGGACTGACCGCCGATCGTGATGTTGTCGGGGTCGCCGCCGAAGGCGGCGATATTGCGGCGCACCCAAAGGAGCCCCGCCTGCTGGTCGAGGCTGCCGAAGTTTGCGGGCGCGTCCGGCTGCTGCGCGGTCAATTCGGGGTGCGCGAGGAAGCCGAAGACGTTTATGCGGTAGTTGACGGAGACAACGACGACGCCGCGCCTCGCGATCCGTTCACCGTCAAATTCCATCTCCGCCGTGTACCCCCACTGAAGCCCGCCGCCGAAAAACCAGACGAGGACGGGGAGCTTTTCGTCCGCGCGCTTTGCGTTCGTCCAGACGTTGAGATAAAGGCAGTCCTCGCTCATGTCGATCTCCGGGTCGACGTGCCATTCGCGGTCATAGAGCCCGCCGCCGACGCCGGGCGTGTCCTGCATCGATATCGGCGCGAAGCGGAAGCATTCGCGCTCGCCCTCCCAGTCCGCGGCGGGCTGGGGTGCGCGCCAGCGGTTTTCCCCCGTCGGCGGCGCGGCGAACGGGATCCCTTTGAATGATGTTATTCTCGGGTCGGCGGCTTCAATGCCGCGTACCCATCCGTTTTCGGTTCTGACTCGTCTTAGCATCGTTGAAGACTCCTTTATTTGAATTTGTACTGTATATAGTATAAGCCGTTTTTTCACAAATTGCAATCGTGCATCATGCCGCGATTTCAGCCATTTTGCCGAAAAATAAAGACACAAAACTGTGTTTTCCCGCGGCGGAAATGTTTTTCCCTTTTGCGCCGCGTGTTTATTCTTCGGGCACGGGTTCGCGGCGGTCGTTCATGCGCAGGCAAAGCGCCTGTCCGCGCAGCATCCCGTGGAGCTGCCCGATGTGGGTCGCGAGGATATAAGAAATTCCCCTTCGTCCGAAATAGCGCAGGATATGGTAAAGTCCCTCGGCGCCCTCGCTGTATGACGTAGACTGAAACGTCTCGTTCAGCACGACGAGCGAGCCGGGCGGCGCTTTTTCGACGAGCAGCGACAGCTCGCGCACCTCCTGCTCGAACCTGCCGGCGTCGCTGTCGCCGGCGTCGCGTTCGCCCTCCGCAAACTGCGTATATATCGCGGTGCAGACGCGCAGCCTGGCTGAGCTTGCCGGTATCGGGAGTCCGGACTGCGCGAGCAGCTGCGCCGCCGCGAGCGAACGCAGAAGCGTCGTCTTCCCGCTGCCGTTCGCGCCGGTGACGACGATCCCGCCCGCCTCCGACTTAACGGTGTGCGGCGTGATTTTGGCGGCGTCCTCTGCGGAGGCGAGCAGCCCGATATCGTAAAGCTCTGTGACCTCCGATTTGCCGTCCGTAAATGTCGGGTATACAAATCCTACGCCGCGGCCGGTCAGAAACGCGATATATTCCGAGGCGGCGGCAAAAAACGGCAGCGAGCGGCAGAATCCCGAATACTGCTCGATGATCTGCTTTGAGATGTCGTCAAGCGCGTTTGCGAGCTCGACAAACGGCGACGGCAAAAGCTCGTTTGCGTCCTCCTTCGTCGGGGTGACGTGCTCGCATTTCATCTCATCCTGCGCCTGTTTTCGGAACCACGCTCGTTTCTGGGGCGCGTTCGGGTCGGGGACCTTGAGATATTTGTGGTCGACGAGCTCCGCCGTGCGTATCCTTCCGAGCTCGTCAAGCGTTATGCGCAGATCGATCGGCGCGAGCCGCGCCCGGTGCTCAAGCTCGCCGCAGACGGAGATAAGCGCGTCAAATCGCTCGCCGCCGGCGACTTTGCGCGCATCATCGAGGACGGCGCGCAGAGATGTGGACGACGGGCGGAATTTTTCGAGCGTTTCTTTGATGTCGCGGACGAAGTACAGCAGCTCCGAGAGCGTTACCGCCGAGACTGAGCACCGCTCCTCAGCCGAGACTAACGGCGATTTTTTCTGCGCCTCCGCCGTATATTTTGCGCGCCTGTATTCGTTCCACGACGATTTTATTGCGTCGAACTCTTCCGACAGCCTGACGAGCGCGGCGAGCATGCCGGGGCGCGCGCCGAGGTCGGCGACGACGGCCTGACGCTCCAATATCTCCTCCTTGGACGTGAGCGGCGAGGCGAGGGCGTCCCTGAACTGCGCCCGGGCGGAGACATTTGAAATTATGCCGGAAAGCGTTATGTCGAGCGACAGGTGGTAAAATGTTCTCTCGCCCGTCACGCCTGTTTTGTCGGAAGCGAGAAGGTCATGCGTCATGTTGCGTCCCTCCTTTCGAGCGAGGCGCGGTCAAGCCCGTATTTTTTCAGGATGTCGAAGGCAAACGAACCGCGCTTTGTGCTTTGTTTCACGATCCTGTACGTGCGGGCGTTTCCGTTTTTTTCGTCGACCACGGCTTCGAGGAAATTATATCCGCCGCCGGCGGAATAAAGCTCGTGAAAATGCGTCACGTATATGCCGTAGACGTGCTTTTCCGAAAGCGCGTCCGCGGTCTTTTTCGTCAGCTCGCAGCCGAGCTTGTCATCGGTGCCGCTGTAAGTTTCGTTGAATATTAAAAATGAATCGTCGGGGTCGGCGGAGGCGAGCATCGCGTCCGCGCGGACGCGTTCCTCGTCGAGCCTGCCCATGCCGAGGGAGCGTTCGTCGACGGGAAAATGTGTGTTGACGCCGCGAAACGGATATATTTCGGCGTCCTCGGCGACGATCGGCGCGCCGGACAAAAACAGGAGCAGATTCACGCCGACGGTGCGCAGATATGTCGTCTTCCCGCCGCCGTTCGCGCCGAGCAGAAAATAAAATTCCTCCCCTTCGCAAAAGTCGATGTCGTTCGGCACCGTCTCGGCGGCGCTTTTGTGCGTCAGCGTCGGGTCGCAGGCGCCGCGCGCAAAATATTTTCGCTCCCCGGCGATTCGTGGAAAGGCGAGCGGCAGCCCGCGCGATCTTATTCCGTCCATGAATTCGCATATTTCAAGGCAGAACGAGGTTTCAGCCGACAGCGCTGAAAGCTCGTCCGCCAGCAGCGCTTTAAACGGGACGAGCGCGGATGACGCACCTTCGAGCTCGGCGGAAAAGAACGCGCAGAGGGGCGCGTCGATCGAGGCGCTGACCGTGATACCGTTGGGGTGCGTCCTCATTCGCGCGCCGCCGTCGACGGAGAAGCCGAGGGAGGCGGCGCATTCCCGCACGGTTTCGATGTATGGCACGCTTTCAAGGTCGGCAGTCAGCCACGATTTTTCGTGAAACGAGAGGTCAAAGCGGGAGAGCGTCGACAAGTCGGGCGCTGCCGCTTCAACGGCGCGGCTTACGGAATCGAGCAGCTTTTCGTGTTCCCCGCAGCACCAGAAGTCGTAAAGCGCGTCTGTCAGCTCGCAGCCGCGGAGCGGCGCCATCATGCGGCAGGCGGAGATATAGCGCCGCTCGAGCGCGGCGAGGATATAAGTTTTCGCCGCGGACTGCGGCGTCTTTTTGTACATCGCCGTCAGCCGCCGCACATCGAGCAGCTCCCGGTGAAACGACGAAAACGATTCTCTATACTCGCTTTTCTCAAGAAGAGAAAAAAGCGCCTGCCGCTTTAGTATCACGTCCCGCCCGCAAGTGTGCGTCATTATATGCGCCGTGTGCTCGGAGAAGATATTATTTATTTTCAAGTCCTCTATAACGTGATACGGCACCGAGCGGTCGTGGTCGGCTGAAAGCAGCGTCCGGGCGTTCATACTCGCACCTCCATTTTTTCGTGTATAATTGGCATTTTAACGTGTGACAAGCGCGGGAGGACATTTTGCCGTCCTCCCGCGCGGGGTGATTTGATTATACCGGTCTATGCCTTTTTGAAAAGCATGATCTCGGCTATATTACATAAAAAGTCTGCGGAGCCTTCGGGGCCGGAGTAGCGGATGAAGCGGTATTTGCACGTCGAGTCAAGGAAGACGTAGTTGAGGCCTCCGGCGGGTGTTCCCTCGACAGTATATATGGGGGTCCAGTTCTCGCCGTCATTTGAGCCGTAGAAAATTCCGCCCGCCATGCGCCCTTCATATGCGGAGCGCGGCGCAAAGCCGAGCACGTCAAATTCGGTTTCGTCTCCGAGGTCGATCTGCAGCCAGCCGCCTTCAACCCCATCGAAGAAGGAGCCGAGACTGCCGTCAACGACGTTCGCGGCGACATCGGCGCCGTTGTTCCACGGCGTCGAGCCGGTGACGGTTGCGTCCTTGAGCGAAATTTCGTCAAGCGTGACCTCGCCCATCTCGACGTTTTCCATTATGTACGTCGTGATGGAATTTGCCTTAAGCGTCGCGACAAAGCCGTTGTCATACGCCAGAATATCGTCAAGCTCCGCCCACTGCTCGCCTCCGTTTGTGCCGCCGCTTGTGCGGACGACCTTGACTCTTTGACCGATCTTATCAAAGAGCGAGAGGTCGATGTCGGCCGTTTTGTCAGCCGATGTGGGATTTATCGCCACGACGACGAGCGTTCCGTTTTCCCTGTCATATGCGGCGAGCGAATCAGAGCCGCACGTTATGAGCGTGTATCCCGGACGGATATAGCGCGTGAACTGACCCATGCCGTAATATTTCTGGGTAAGGATTATGTCCTCTTTGTCATGATCCGCGACCGCGAGCCCCCAGAATCCCCCGTTTACGTCGACCATGCCGAAATCCTTGTTGCCGTTGTAGCCGTCTTTCGAGATGTGGTTGTCGATCGCCTGCCACATGATCCATGCGGACGGCGAAAGCCCGTTTATGTCGGAGATTATCTTCTCGCCGAACCAGAGGGCGGAGCCCATTTCGCCCGCGTTCTGCCCGGCGGTGCCGCTGCCGTCTACCTCGCTCATCCAGAGGACAAAGTCCTCGTCACGGGCGAGCTGACCGAGCTCCGCGATGTTGCTCGTGTCGTAGGAGTGCGTGTTTATTCTGCCGATGACGGCTTTTGCGTCGGGCGAGTATGAGTGATATTCCTCGATCTGCTTCCAGGTGCTCGTCTCGTCGCTTGCGGAGATTATGACGTTGTCAAGGTCGTATTGCCTGAGCGCCTCCGCCGTAAGCGTGATTATCTTTGACTGCGCAGAGCCGGCGTCGAAGTGGCAGCCCTCCTGCTTGTCGCTGTAGGCGCCCCAGTAGTTTGTGTTCGGCTCGTTCATGGGCGCGACGCTCGCGACCTTGATGCCGAGCGTGTTCTGTATGTAGTTTGTGACATGCGCAAGGTATTCGGCAAATTCTTCGTACGAGGACAATTTCAGATTGTTGACGTTTGCGTCGGTATTTCCGGAGGAGCAGCCGCTGTTCGTCATGAAGTACGGGGGCGAATTGGAGAATACCTCGACGAGCGCGTTGTCGCCTGCCGCGTCAACGGCGCGCTTGAGCACGTTGAGCTGGTTTTTGTCGGCGTCGTAGTCGTAGACGTAGTCGCCCTTTGTCTCGTCCCAGACGAGCCAGCCGGGGATGGCGGAATCCGTCCTCGTTATATGGTGGTGCGTCGGGTCGTCGCCGCCGCCGATGTTGTAGCGCATAATGTTGAGGCGAAGCCCGTCGTCGCCGTAGAAGAGGTCGGCGGCGAGCTGCGAGAGCGTATCGGAATATCCGATCCTGTTCGCCCACCAGCAAAGGCTCGTGCCCCAGCCCTGGAACAAGCCGTCGTTGTTTGTCGAGGCGTTGAGCGGGGATATCGTTATTTTCGTGTCGATATTGACGCTGTCGGGCGTAACTATGAGCGACGGGTCGATGATCTCCTCCGTCCCGGGCGCGTCGGTCTCCGCGGTCGTGCCGGAACCGGCGGATGTTCCTGTGCCGTCGCCGCCGTCCCCGGCGCATGAGGAGATCATGCCCGGCAGGGCGAGCATGATAAGGCAAAGGAAAAGGGATATCGTTTTTCTTAATCTCAGGTTTTTCATAAAGAGACGCCTTTCAAAACAAAAAACGTATTTATTAAGATAATGATACTACAAAAAAACGGAAAATGCAAGGATAATTAATCCCTTCTGCGGCCTAAACCGGAAAATCTGCGCACGCGGCGGCGGTTTTCAATGGAGCGGAACTGTTTTTTTTTCTTGAATTCGATAGGGGACGTTCTCGTTAATCGGGAGAACAGACCTATATTCGTCCCGCGTTTTCTCGTTGATGTTTTTATAATTCCGCCCGACAGACGGTTTTGACCATGCAGAGACGGCGGATGATTTCCCTCCGGGCGTTAAATCCCGAATACTGTATAGATCGCGTCCGGCGACACCTCCGCTTTCGGCGCAAACGCGGCGGAGGCGGCGTATGAATATATGCTGTTTCTGAGCTGCCGCGTCGGGATGTCGTCAAGCGAGAGGTCAAACCCGCAGAACAGGAGAGACGCGCCGCCGACGCGCGCCTCAAACAGCGGCGAGCGCCGCGTGCAGTCGACGAAGTTGGGCACGACCTCGATTATAGGCTCAAAGTCGTCGAGAGCTGTAATATCGGCGTTTTTTGAGTGATCGAGCGGCGTTTTCCATTCGTAATCGGGATACCGTTCTGTCGGGAATCCGGCGAGGGAAGCGTGAGTTTCATCTATGATATAGCCGCTCGGGCGGTCGGTCGGGAAGTGAACGGGCGACCAGAAGACGGGGATGAAGCTGCCGCGCGTAGGGGATGAGAGAATATCGGCGGTGACAACTGCGCGTCCGCCTTGTTCGATCACGCGGCGAAGCGATGATGCGTCTTTGACGATCAGCGGTTCGGGCACGTCGGTCGGTTCGGGGAAAACGAAGACGCGGCGCGAATTTTCATGTTCGCCGACCGAAAGCGTTACGTCGAGCGCCGTCGGCGACGTTATCATGTCAAGCGGGAGACAGACGGACGTTTGTTCCGTCGTTATGTCATGTATGATCGTTCCGTCTGCGCTGATCTTCAGCCGGAACACGGGGCTGCGTATCGGCTCTTTGCCGTAATCGTATAGATCGAGCTCCGCCGCAAACGGCTCGGTATTTTTGAATATGCGCTTTGACTTTAAAAGGGGGACCACGTCGGAGCAGAATCGGCGGAACGCTTCCGGCTCGATGAAGCCTTTGCTTTCGAAAAAGACATCGAGCAGCCCGACCGTCGCGGTGCTCTGCCCTGTATAGTCGGTGAGCGAGAGGAGCTGGAAGCCGCCGAGGCCGTGCGTCCGCAGCGCGGCTTCAATATCCTCGCGATAGAGGCGGACGGCGAGGTCGCCGGAGGCGGCGACGTAGTCGCGAAGTCGGGGATAAAGTCCGCGAGATGTCATGTGCTTTCGGATCGCGTCGAAATTGACGGGGAGCATGCTGCCGGTGTAGCGTTCGCAGACGGTGAGGTCGGGGAACGAGCAGTACTGCCCGACTTCAAATGAGACGACCGGTACCGGGGATGCCGCCACGGCGTCCGAATAATCAAGATACGTCCCCTCCGCGATCTTTTCATGCAGGCTCTGTATCCTCACGTCATGTCCGTACGCGCGCTGCGTGCAGAAATAGTCCTCGCATTCCATTATCGGGCGGTCGAAATTCGAGGTCAGCGTGTAGAGGCGGCGCGGGTCGAGGGCGCGCATCATTTTTGTGATCTCGGAGAGCAGCTCGAAATTGCCCATCGTTTCGTTTCCGTTTGAAAACATGATGAAGCACGGGTGATTGCCGTAAGTTTTTGAAATTTCGCGCGCCTCGCGCATGTAGTACATGTCATGTATCGCGTCGTCGCCGTATTCGAGCGGCGTCACGTCGCGGTTTATCCAGAGCGGCATTTCGACTGATACGTAAATCCCTGCCTCGTCCGCGGCGTCAAACGCCGCTGACGGAGGGCACCACGCGTGAAATCTGACGTGGTTGAGCCCGTAGCTTTTGATGATCCTGAAATTGCGCTCCCAGACCGATTTTTCGACCGGCGGATAACCGGAGAGCGGGTATTGGGCGCAGTCGATGGTACCGCGCAGGGAGAGAGGGCGGTCGTTTATAAAGAGGCGCTTTTCGCGGACGGAAACGGTGCGTATGCCGAAGCGCACGGACTTTGATTCCCCGTTGCAGTCAACGTTAAGCGTATAGAGCGCGGAAGAGAATTCGTCCCAGAAAACGGGAGACGGAATATGAAGTTCAAACGTTTCGGGCTGGCGCGAATTATATAGCACGCGGGAGAAGCGTTCTTTCGCCGCAATCTCGCCGGCGGGCGAGATGACGGTCAGCGTCACATCGGCACGTGCCCGATCGCTCGGCTTTTCGATGCCGGAGGCAATGGTCATTTTGACGCGGATGTCGGCGCCGTCCGTGTAGACAGCAATGTTTTCAGCGTGTATTATGTCCTCGGCAATAAGCTTAAGCTCGCCGATAATGCCGCACCAGATGCCCTGCGTGTCTATCGAATAGCCGCTCGCCATGTCTCCGAAATTGAGCAGGTTGCGGTTGTCGATGCGCAGCGTGACTGTGTGCTCGCCCGGTTCGGTATTTCGCGGGAGCTCGTATATGTGCGGCGTCGAGAGCCCGATCTTGCGCCTGCCGACGCGGACGCCGTCAAGCCACAGCTCGGACGAAATGTTGACGCGCTCGAAATAAAGACTGATCCGCTTGCCGCGCGCCGCGTTTGGTATCAGGATCTTTTTCGAGAGCCACAGAACGCCGATATATTCGTATCTTTCGCGCGGGGCGCGCGCGGCTTCCTTTGAGAGGGAATCGTATAATTCCTGCTTTCTGCCGATCATGTTGTCGCACGTCGAGCCCGGAAGAATGAAGCCGTCGTTTTTAAGTTCGCATCTGTAAAGCTCGCGGCGGATGCCGTCGTCGTGTTCGTCCGTTTCCCAGCGCCATGCGCCGGATATGTCAGTCGTTATCATTTCTGCCTCCGATTTCGGTCAAAATGTCGATGAGTCCCGCGTGCGCCGGGTCGAGCGCGAGCCCTGCCTTTGCCTCAGCCGCGGCGCCGTCAGTATCTCCGAGGCCGAGAAGACCGAGGGCGGCGAGGAAGCGGCAATGTACTTTATTGCTGCGCGCCTGGTCGTGTTCGAATATGAGAAAATCGGGCAGCGAGACGGCAAAATAGTCGGGGCGCGCCTCGTCGTTATAGTGGGCGCGGGCGTAATTTACGAATTTCCCGAACCGGCGCGCCGCCTCCGCCTCGTCACCGAGCGCGCGGTGTGCGAGCGCCGCGTAGTACATCATTTCCGGCGGCTGGTCGTTATAGTATTCGGCTTTTCCGAGCGCGCCGTTCCCGCGCGCGGCGAGCCGGTAGAATTCCGCCGCTTTGTCATCGTCGCGTTCGACGCTGCCGAGCATATAATATATGTCGTTGTCAAGGCAGCCGGCGAGCTTGCCCTCTCCGAGATTTTCCGGGTACGAAAGCGCGCGGGTCAGATATTCCCTGGCGTTTTCGGGCTCCTTTTTCGCGAGCTTACAGAGGCTTATGCGGTACTGCGAGGTGATCCTGCCCTCTCCGCCCTCCCACGGATGGAATTTGTGCGCTGACATGAGCTCGAGCGCGCGGCGGGGCTGTCCGCAGAGATTTAAAAGCGTTATGTATTCCGTATAAAGGTCGTCGCGCAGCGGGAGAAGCTCTGGGTGCTCCCCAAGGAGGCGCAGACGCTCCTTCGGCGGCGTGCAGAGCTCGCGGCGCAGGCAGTCAAGCTCATAAAAGACGCGGGCGTCCGTTTCGTCCTCTGCGAAAGCGCGCTCCATCTCGGCGAGCGCTTCACTTTGCCGGTGCAGCTTGTTATAGTAAGCGAGGGCGAGGTTTCTGTGTACGGTCGGAAGCGATATCGCGTCTTCGCACGATTCCCAGAGCGCCGCGGCTTCCTCGCATCTTCCCCTGTCGTAGAGCAGCAGGCCGAGATAATATTTCGCCATGCTGCCGTGTTGCGACGCGCGCTCGAGCACGGCGATGTCGGAGAGCCTGTTCGGGAAACAGTAGAGCGGGGAGGACGATTCGGCAAGTTCGAGTTCTTCCGCAGCGCCGGCGGCGAAATAGCGATAGTAATGTATCATCGGGCTTTTGCCCGGAGCGAGCGCGAGGATTTTGTCGGCGTCGGATATAAGACCGGCGTCGAGATAAAGGGAGGCAAGCGTGATATAGCTGTCGTCGTCGCCGCGCAGCAGCGTGCGGAACGATTCGAGCTCGTCTTCGTCGTTTGAAAGCAGGCAGAGCTCGTATCGGCAGCCGAATTCAAGCGGGTCGAGGGAAAGCGTCTCTTTTGCAAATGACGCGGCTTTTTCCGGCTCGCCCGTCAGGCGCAGAAGCGCCGTTTTGAGCGTCCGCGCGTTCATGTTGTGCGTGCCGCGGACGAGCGAGAGCTCGGCAAATTCGAGCGCCGCTTTAAATTCGCCGCGTCGGGAAGCGATCTCCGCGAGACTGTAAAACGCGCCCGCCTGCATCGCGCCGTCCCAAGATGCCTTATAAAACGCGTCGTAGGCGCCGTCTTCGTCGCCCATGGCGAGCAGCGCGAGCCCGAGATTATAAAACGGCTCGCAGTCGTAGGGATTCGGGTTCTTCCATGTCGAGGAAGCGATCGCCGATCTGAAATGCTCGGCGCTCTCGGCAAATCTGCCCTTTTCGTATAAGTATTTGCCGTATCCGTTGTTGATCCTTATGTCGCCCGGGTCGCGGCGCAGACCTTCGAGAAAATACGGTTCCGGTGAAAATGTCGCGTGGCGGTACTGCATGAGGTGCGTTGCCGCGAGAAACAGCTTTTCGTTCGTCGGCAACGCCTCCGGTGCTGGGATCGCAGTCGCGGGTTCGGGCACCTCGCCGGACGGAGAGGGCGGGGTGAAGGAAAGGACCGCGCCGTCGCCGTTTGTGAGCGAAACGCTTAGTTTTTCATACGGCGCATCCGTGTGCGCCTTCGTGCGGAACACTTCCGCCGTCGCAAGTGAGAGAGGAAGCGAGCTTACAAGCTCGCCGCCGGCAAATATATCGAGGCGCGCGTCTTTAAGCCCTGTCGGCGTGTACACGGTCACGACCGCATCGTCTTCCGTCTTTTCGATGTTTATCACGGCGTTGAGCGAGGCGTTTTTCACGTCGCCGACCTCGCGGTAGGGCATAAAATATTGGCGGAACGTCTTTTCCTCGTACGGTTTGATGAACGTGAAATCGGGCTGATTGTCTGTGTAAACGCCTGTCATAAGCTCGATATAGGGGCCGTTTTCATCCGTCAGATTGCGGTCCCACGCTCGCCCGAAATCGCCGCAGCCCCACGTCCACTGCTTTTTGCCGGGAGAGATATGGTGGTCGGCGATGTGAAGCAGCCCGACGCGGCGGCGGAAATCGTAGTTGCCTATGAAGTCATACCCTGAGCGGTACGCCATGTATGAGGTCGGCACGGGGATGTTTTTGTATCTCGAAATGTCCGTGCCGGGCGAATAGTCGACTTTATAATATACGCCGTCGGCGATCGGAAATTTTGAAACGTCGCGCTTGCCGTGGTCCATGACGGCCGTGACATCTGGCGGGAAGATGGATTTTGTGTCGTCGTTGACGGCGACGGCTGGATTCGCCCACCACAGAAACGTCTGCGGGATCGCGGTCGGGTTGTAGATGCGCACGGAAACTTCGAGATATGCGCGGTCGGGGTAGAGGGTAAATACGGTCGTGCATTTGGTGTGAAACATTTTCTCCGTCTCGCCGACGCATACGGACGCCGAGCCGTCGTCGTGTTCCTCCGACGTGAAATCGACAGGGTCAAATGTAGACGGGCGGTGGTGCTGCGGCCAGTTGAATTCTATGCCGCCCGATATCCAGGGCCCCACCAGCCCGACGAGCGCGGGTTTTATCACCTCGTTATAGTAAACGGCGTCGCTGCCGGTCGTCTTATCGAATATGCGCTGTATTCTCCCGCCGAGCTCTGGCAGGATCATAACTGAAATATAGTCGTTTTCCAGAATGAATGCGTCATAGACGCGGTCGCTTTTCGTGTCCGAGACGGAGTAGCAGACGGGGTGCGGATAGACGCGCCCGCTCGACCCCTGATAGACGCGCTTTTCAAGAAACATCGGGTTTTTGTCGTACTGCCCGATCTCATACGTCGGAATGCTGACGCGCCTGTTTGTTACCTTAACCTTGCCCATAAAATCACCGCCGAATGTTTTTTATTTAGTCAATTATACCACCTCGGCACACATAAATCAACAATAAACACGTCTGCAAACACGTCTATGTCGGGAAACTGTGCGGTCGGCGGCGCAAAATGCCGGGGCAAAAAAAGACGCCCGGCAGACTGGGGAGCCGCAAAAGCGGCACCCCGTCCGCCGGGGTCAGATGTGAGGCGTCCTATATGAAAAATGCGGCGGCGCGCAAAATTTCGTCCCCGAAGATCGAGGCGGCAAACGCGCCGAATGCGATCGACGGCGCGAACGGGAACGGGACCCCGTCCCTTATGCGGAGCGCGCGGCAGTATAAAATCCCCGCAAAGCAGGAGATCGACGCCGCAAGTGCGCCTTTGAATACGCCGAGATAGAGTCCGATCGCCGCAAAGAGCTTGATGTCGCCGCCGCCGAGCGTCTTCTGCCCGACGGCTGCCTCAAGCGTGCGCGACAGCAAAAACAGACCGCCGCCGAGCGTTGACGCGCCGAGGATGCCGCATAAAAACGCGTGCCACGGGCGGGCGGCGCACGGCAGAAAAGCCAAAAACGGGAACGGCGCTGCGGCAAATATGCCGCGCGGTATCTCCATCGTTTTCGCGTCGTAAAGCGCCGCGGCGGTCAGCAGCCAGTAAAGCGCCCAGAGCGCGGCGCAGTCAGTACCGAAGCCGAACTTCTGCCGTGCTGCCGCAAACGATACGCCGCACAAGACCGCCGCCGCGCGCCGGGCGCGCGTTTTAAGCGGGATAAGATAGACGGCGGCGGCGCCGAGGCAGAACGCGGACGCCGACGCAGTAACTGAAAATGTCACGTCATCCCATTTCGTCAATGATGGTCAGCCACGAATTGTCCATGACTCTGCCGCCGCTGATAGTTACTGTCAGGGGGAATCCGGTCAGCGCTTTTGACTGAGCCTTGATCTCCTCTATATCAGCGTCGAGAGGGGCGAGAGACTGAGTTTCCCCGCTCTCGTCCGTGTGTTCAAGAATATAGAGATTACCGCTGCTGTCGACTCCGAAGGTGTAGGTCAGTGTTTTCTTTTCGTCAGAGCTTTCCATGTGACAGAGCACATATTCCGTGTACGCCATTGACGAGGCGCTGCGGGCGTTCGACATGTCGACCGCCATCCGGGCGCGTTCGAGGTGGGATGAAAAAATCGGGGTCGCGATCGCGAGCAGAATCGAGATCACGGCGACGACGACGAGCAGCTCCGCAAGTGTAAATCCTTTGTTATTTTCTGTTCTTTTCATTTTCGTATTCCTATATTGTTACAGACACATGTTATTCTGTAAGTCAAAGCATATCGACAAACTCATATACCGAGAAAATGGGGGCGTAGATCGAGATCACAATAAACGCGACGAATATACCGGCGATGATGACGGCAAGCGGCTCCGATACGGCGAGCAGCCGGCGGGCAGATGCGTCCGCAGCGCAGAAGGCGAGCTCCTCGGCGGCAGAGAGTGCGCCGGGAAGTCCGTTTTCGATGCCGGAGGCGACCGCATACCGCACGGCGGCGGGCAGGCTCCGGCAGCCGCGCAGAAGCTCGCCCGCGTCATATCCCGCCTCGGCGAGAGAGGCGACTTTTTCAGTCTCGCGGATGATGAGGCAGTCGCCGGACGCCCTGCCCGCGAGCGAGACGGCGCGCGGGAAGGGGACGCCGGAGGTCAACAGCATTCGGAGCGTTTCCGTAAAGCGCGCCGCGGCGGCGTAGGCGGCGGCACTGCCGACAAACGGGATCGAGCGCTTGAGATGCGAGACGGCATGCGCACCGGCAGGTGTGTTGACGGCGACGCCGAGGACGATATAGACGGCGGCAAGCGCGGGGACGATCCCTTGCCAGTGGGCGGTGACGAGATCGTATATACCGACAAGCACGCACGTTGACGGCGGAAGCGGCGCTCCGGCGGCTTCGAGCAGGGAGATCACGGACGGCATGAGCTGCGTCATCACGATGATGACGACGATGACGCTGAGCGCGACCAGCAGCGCCGGATATAGCATCGCGGCGTGCAGTGCACCGAGCGCGTGGCTCCTTTTTGAATAATGTGTGCCGAGCGAGTAGAGCACGCGTGCCAGCCTGCCGCTTTCCTCCCCCGCGCGGACGGATTCGATGAATATCTCCGGAAATGCGCCCGTGCGCATCAGTGAGTCCGAAAGGGAGCGCCCCGCGCCGATATCGTGCGCGGCGGAGGCAAAAGCGCGCGCCGCCCGTCCGCGAAGCGAACCGGCAGCGGCAGATACCGCGTCAAGCGTTGTTATACCGGCGCGAAGAAAGGCGGACAGCATAAACGAGGCAAGCGAGAGCCGGGAGGGGGAAAGAGGTCTTTTAAATTTGAAAAAGCGCACCTCGCACCTCCTCTTCCGTCGTAACGCCGAGTTCGGCGAGCCTTTTGCAGTCGGCGGCGAGCGCCTCATCCGCGAGGACAAATCGTTCGGGGCCGCGCGGCGGAAAGCTTACGATCCCGAACGCGCCCGTTCGACCGGAAAATACAGGCGCTGAGCCGATTTTGCAGCCGTCGCCCGTGACGCCGGCGCGTTCGGGGCTGACGCGCCGGAGCAGCCGCTGCACTATGACGCCGCGCAGCGCGCTCGCCGTGAGTTCCCACGGTGTGCCGAGCATCGCGAGTCTGTCTTTGAGTGACGCCGCGGCGCCGACGTGTACGGTCGAAATAACGAGACGCCCGGAAAGCGCGGCGCTGTGCGCGATTTTGGATGTCTCCGCGTCACGGATCTCTCCGATCCCGATGACATCCGGGTCCTGCCGCAGCGCGGCGCGCAGAGCGGACGAAAACGTCATCCCGGCGCGCGCGTTCACGGCGGCCTGATTTACGCCCGTAACAGTATATTCAACCGGTTCTTCGACAGTTACGATATTAAGGCTCGCCGAGGCGAGCTCCTTTATTATCCCGTACATCGTCGTGCTCTTCCCGGAGCCCGTGGGTCCCGCGATGAGCAGCAGGCCGCTCTTTGAATCGAGAAGCTCACGGCAAAGGCGGAGATTTTCATCCGACATGCCGAGGTCAGAAAGCGTGCCTGAACAGAGGCGCTTGTCGAGCAGCCGGATGACGATGCTTTCGCCGCTGACTGTCGGAAGCGTCGAGACGCGGATGTCAAGCGTGTCGCTGAGGCGCGCGCTGCCGTCCTGCGGGCGGCGGCGTTCCGTTATGTCGAGGCTTGCGATGACCTTTATCCGGGACGAAATGCGGGAAAATAGCTCCGCGGGCAAAAAGGCGGCGCGAAAAAGCACGCCGTCGACACGTATGCGGAGCTCAGACTTCTCGCCGCCGGGCAAAAGATGAATATCGCTCGCGCCGCGCGCCTCGGCGTATTTTATGATCTCTTCGGCTGCCCTGACGGCGTCCGTCGACGCGCCGCCGCGGTGTTTGTACATAAAAAATCACCTCGCCACATTATATGCGCGCAAAAAAACTGTGCCCAAAACGAATAAGCGTTAAAAAATATGGTGACAAAGCCAAATAATTATGGTATACTGTCTTTTGTTGAATAAGACCGCCGGGGACGACACGGCGGCGAGCAGACTCAAAGTTTAAAACCCGGAGGTTTTTGATTCATGATAAAGATAATTGCGGACAGCACGTGCGACCTTTCGCCGGAGCTGCTTAAAAAATACGATATAGATATCCTCCCGCTCGGCATCCTTCTCGACGACAGGAGCGTCCGCGACGGGGAGCTGACGCAGGCGGAGCTCTTCGAGTGGGCGGACAGCGTCGGAAAGACGCCGAAAACGGCTGCGCCGTCGCTCGAGGACGCGGCGGAGCTGTTCGGGAAATACAAGGACGATGAAATAATCGCGTTCAGCATTTCGAGCGAGATGAGCACGTCGAATAACGTGATGCGAATCGCGGCGAAGGAGGCGGGTTGCCGCCGCTGCCGCGTTGTGGATTCGCGCAATCTGTCGACCGGGATAGGGCTTTTGATCCTCTACGCCGCGGATATGGTGTCCGCGGGCGCGTCGTTTGACGAAATTTCCGAGGCTCTTGACGAGGTGAACCCCCGCGTTCGGGCAAGCTTTGTCATAGACACGCTGACGTATCTTCAGCGCGGCGGCAGGTGCTCCCCGCTGACGGCGCTCGCCGCGAATCTGCTCTCGCTCAAGCCGAAGATCGTGGTTTCCGGCGGCAAAATGGACGTTGACAAAAAGTACCGCGGGAAAATCGGACGAGTCGTCGAGAATTATGTTGCCGACCTTCTGCCGGAGCTGAAAACGGCGGAAACGCGCCGCGTCTTCGTCACGCACACGATGAGGGAGGACGCGCATGACATCGTTGAAAAAACGAAGGAAACGCTCAAGGCGCTCGGCATATTCGACGAGATACTCGAAACGCACGCGGGCGGCGTCATATCGAGCCACTGCGGACCGAACACGCTCGGCGTTCTGTTCATTGCCGGCGAGGGCGGACGGTGATCGAGGCGAAAAAAAAGCACGGCGGGCGCATAATTTTTCCCGCCGCGCAAAACAGATACATTAAAACGAGGGGGAGAAGCCGGTTTCGGGCTTCCCCCCCAATAAATTTTTTATTTTGTGTCCGGCGTCGCTGATCTCGCCGCTGACTTTGCGCGCCTCTCCGCGCGGCGGCGCAGGCGGGCGATTATGTAATCAGCCCCGACCTCGCCGCTTGAGCCGAGATTGTAAAAATGGCTCTGTTTCAGCTCGCGTATGCGGTCGCGGTAGTCGTCGCCGTGCTCGATCAGCTCGGCAACTGCGTCCGCCGCCGCGGGGACCTCGCTCTTTTCGAGCGCGCGTCCAATCTTTGCCCTCGCGGTCACGTCAAACGGCGTCAGCGGTATCTTCTTATAATCGCGGTTCACGACCTTCATTTCCGTGTTGATGAAGAGGGAGGGCTTGTCCGTCGTGAACGAAAACTCAAACGCGATGTTTGACCAGTCCGTTATAAGCACGTCCGCGGTGTAGACCGTGACGTTTGAGGAAAAGTCCGTCTCTATTATAAAATCGTCGGAGAAGTTCGGGCGGTATTTTTCGATGATCTCCTTCATCTTCATCGGGAACCGGCGCACGTACTGCGGGTGCGGACGGATCACAACGCGGTACCCGTGCCCGGTGACGGCGGCGACGAGCTCGTCAAGGCATGAGTCCATGATGTTGTCGTACTGCCAGGACGGGGCGATCAGCACAGTCTTTTTTTCGTTTTCGACGTGTTCCTTCGATCCATACTCGGCGATCATGTTGTCGAGCAGACCGTAACCGACCTCGACGATGCGTTTTTTCTTCGTGTGCCGCAGCTTTTCCATCGCGCGGACCTCGATCGCCTGCTCGCGGCTGACGGCAAAAATCGTGTTGAACGCGTCGAGCGCGCCGGTGCGGTAGGTGAGATTCAGGCTCGAACAGCCGTGATCGACGTAGATATATTCGATGTTGGGCTTGACGCGGGAGCGCTTGATGTGGTATTTCTCAAGATCGGGCGTCGTCATGACTACGATGTCGGCCTCAAGCTTCATCATCAGCGAAATGAGCCGCGCCTCGTCCACATAATAGGGGTGGATTCGGGGCTCGCCTTTTTTGAAGATCGCGTCGTCGGGGTCGCTTGTGACATAGTGGATCGTAAGGTCGGACTTTCTGAGCAGTGCGTCTATTATCGCTTCGAAATATTTATAATATCCGCTCCCCTCCGCGTAGAAGACGAGCTTCATCTCCCGCATATTGTCGGGAGCGAAAAATTCACGGTAATATTTTTTCGCCAGCGCCTTGTTTCTTTTTGCCTCGACCTTTTCTTCGGCGGCGGTGCGCTTCATCTCCTCGAGCGCTTCATAGTTGATGTATTTTTTCGGAGAATATATCGCGTTGACGAGGTACATGACGATGATGGAGAAAAGGTTGCCGAACGTCCAGTAAAGCCCGACGCCGGCGGGGACGATGAAGGCGAAGAACGTGGAAAACGCGATCATGAAGGCCGTCATGCCCCACTGTGAGAGCCGGCTCTGCTCGATCTGAAGGACGTTTATGTGGTTCTGTATCACGCACATCAAAAGCGCCGACAGCCCGGCGAGGATCGGGACGATAAAGACGGCGTTCAGGACGGCTATATTCGGCGTCTCGGCGAGGTTGAAGCCGAGAAAATCCATCTTCAGGGAATTGATCGCCGAGATCACATCGTTTGCACCGGCAATTTCGGAGAACGCCTCCGGCATCGCCCTGACCTTCTCGACTACGGTGAGCTGCGCCGTTGAACCAAGCTCCTCGACTGTCATCCCCATGAGCGAGGCGGTCTTTGAAACGAACGCATCTATCGTGGCGGGCGCGACGTGAAGGATGTGCTTCAACGGCTTATATACAACGTCGAGCAGGCCGAATATGATCGGAAGCTGGAGCAGCAGCGGCCATACGCCCGCCATCGGGCTGTAATGTTCCTCTTTGTAAAGCGCGCTCTGCGCGTCGATAAACGCGTCCTTGTCGTCGACGTACTGATAACGGAGCGCGTCGAGGCGTGGTTTCATCTTCACCATTTTGATCGAGTTCTTCTGCACGAGCAGCGAGATTGGGAACATTATGACCTTCGTCAGCAGAGTGAAGATGATGATGGCGAGCCCGTAATCGTTGAAGATGTAGTAGCAGAAGCGCATGAGCCAGCCGAGCGGCGTGCCCACAAGAGTGTTTATTATCTCCATATCGCGTGCCCCCCGCAGTTATTTGCCGCGCTTTTCGGTGCAGACGTTAAGCGCGCGCATGAGTATCTCGACTTTTTCGCGTTCAAGCGCGAGCTGGCGGCGCAGCTCCCGGTTCTCGGCGAGAAGTCCGCCCTCCCCGCCCGTTTCGTCGTATATGTCGGGCTTGGGAGTCTCGACCGATTCCGCGTATTCAGGCGCGGCGCTGAGATAATCGGGGATTTTTACGGAATCGTTTTGAGCTTTTATCGTCGGCTCCGCCGTTTGTCCGGCGGGTGTGGCGGCAGCCTCTTCCGGGAGCTCGTAGTCGCCGAATCCGGTGTCGTCGTCATCGTCCTCGTCGTAGTCCCAGCTGTCGTCGCTGTCACTATCCTTGCCAAACTTTGAGAACACGCGCTTAAGCTTCCGGATATAGAAGCCGAAGGCGGCTCCCGCCGCTATCGCGACGCCCGCGATTATCTGAATGATGTACGTCATCGCGGACGGGTCTATGTACGCGCTCACAGAGGCGCGCGGGATCGATATCATAAAAAACAACTGCGTTTCCATTCTCGGACGGCTCCTTTTCGTCAGTGTGCGTCGTAGTATGGGTAGCGGATCGGGTCGCGCCCGACCTCTTTCCAGTTTTCAAATTTATTTGCGTCTCCCTTTATCTCATAGGTGACGATCTCAACGTCGCGGTGGCGGCGCTCCTCGTCGGAGCCCTGCATATAGAAGTACCGCGTTACGTCCTCGTCCTCGCCGATGGACTCAATAGTTCTGCCGTACGCGGACGCGTCGAGCCCGAAATATGAAATGATCGAGGCGCGCAGGTTGTCCTGACAGATCTGCTTTTGCGATATCTTCATCGGCTGTGTGCCGTCCGCCCCGGCGGGCTTGATGAACAGCGCAAGGCAGCGGACATCGTTGAGCGCCGTCATCGTGCCGGTCCTCCCGTGATCGGCGGAAATTATGATCGTCGTGTTGTCGTAAAGCCCTTTTTCTTTGAGCTCGGCAATGTAGGCAAAGATCATGTTCATGTCGCCTGTCGTCTGCCTGTATAAGTCCTTTATCTCGTAGGACTTGTCCATTTTGTAGCCGTTTTCATCGAGCAGATACGGTTCATGCGGACCTGACAGATGATAGAATGTGAACATTCCCGCGCCGTCCTCGACCGTGATCCCGTCGTCGCGGTATCCGTTCCAGAACGCGGGGTCGTTGACCTTATATACCGAGAGGTCGTCGCGCTCCGCCGTGCTGACCGAGGCGAGGTCGCCCGTGTAGACGACGAAGTAAGGCTTGAAAAGCTCGGGGCTGTAAACGTATGCGGACAGGCTCAGCATATAACGGAGCATCTTCCCGCGGTTCGTCGTCTGCTTGTTTTCTATGAAATTGTCGGCGAGCCCGAGCAGGTTTCCGGGGTCCCCGACCGCGTATGACTGATCTGTGTAAATGCGCCTTTTGTATCCCGCGTCCCGGATGTCGACGAGAAACTTCGAGCTCGACCACGCCTCTTTAAAGTAATCGTTATACGGGATCAGGTAGTCGCACTTGACGCCCGTAAGCAGATAGGTGACGGAGGGCATCGTGCGCGTGTAGCTGCCGGTGAAGTTGTGGTAGTAGGTGAAGCCCTTTAAGTCCTCCTCCCACTGCGGATTTGAGTCCATGACTGCGTCCGCGTAGACGTTGTCGAATCTGTCAAGCAGGAAGAAGATGACGTTGTTTCCCGTCGTTACGTTATATATGTCCGCGTCGGACGAAATAACGTCGTCAGGCTTCTTTTTCGGCGGGTCGGTGATAAACATCGAGACGAGGGCGACGGTCTGCACAACTATGAGAAACGCCGACAGCGCGCGCACCGTGTTCGTCCAGCCTTTGCGGCTGAAATATAAGAGCGCGAGCACGGCGGCGAGCATGAGGCACCAGAATACGAAGTTTAAAACGCCCTGAAGCGCGAATTTTGTCCATTCGATCGCGTGCCCGTCGAGCGCGCCGTGGTCAATATTTAAGAAATTGCGCTGAATGTAGCCTGTTATCGTTACGGCAAAGACGACGGAGACTGCGTAGTTGTAGAGCTTTCCGCGCAGAAGCGAAAGGATGGCGAAGAGCAGGGCGAAGACGCCGAGCGCGACGAGCGCCATAGGCAGCGCAAAGTCGGAAAACGGGAATGTCAGATAACGTTCGCTCTGTATATAGAGCTCATATGGCCCGAACAGCGTGAACGTGAACGCGAACGCGAACGAAACGAGCAGTGCGACGGTGAGCCGCAGCGAGGCAGGACGTTTGTCAAGCGTCAGCTCGCGCCATTTGCCTCGTGCTTTCGGCGCCGGCGTCGGCTCGCCGCGCTCAAGAGAGCCTGCGAGCGCGGATAACTCCTCTTTCGACGGGGAGTGAAAGTCGTTTATTTCAGTGTAACTGTCGTTCATAGACCCTCCCTTAAAGGACTTGCCGGTTCGGCTGAGCCGGGAATTGCCGCTGCCGCTTATTGTATCACCAATTCTTTTGCCTGTAAACTGATTTCAATGATTTTTCATCAAGTTTACAAATTGTTAACAATTCCCGCCTTGCGCGGCGGGAAGCGCGCATACGCGCCGAAAAAGACTCATCCCGGAAAGAGCCGCTGACAGTCCCGCTATAAAAGCGCCGCGGGGGCGGCGCTTGCGCCTTTGAGATTGGGTGAAACAAAAAAATAACCGTAATATTCAAAAGAAAGTCGCATAATTATTTTTCCGATTTGATCATTTCGATGGTATACTATAAAAGGAAAAGTGCGCCGACGGCGGACGGGCGCATAATTTTTATGAAAATGTAAGGAAAGCATATGGAAAACGAGATCATTATCCCGAAGACGATGACGGGCGCGATCCTGCCCGGAAATTCAACAGTTGAGCTGCGCGAATTTGAAGTGCCGGAGCCCGGCTTCGGTCAGGTCATTGTCGCGACAAGGGCGACGACGATCTGCGGCTCGGACATTCGCTGCATTTACCGTGAGCACACGGGCAAGGGGGCGGAAGGATACATTCCCGGCACGGTCGCGGGACACGAGCCGTGCGGCGTTATCGTCAAGGCGGGAGAGGGGTGCCGCCGGTTCGGCGTCGGCGACCGCGTGATCGTATATCACATTTCGGGCTGCGGCGTCTGCTATGACTGCCGCCGGGGGTATTATATTTCGTGCAAGAGCAAGTACCGCGCCGCATACGGCTGGCAGCGAAACGGCGGTATGGCGCCTTACATGCTCTGCGACGAAAAGGACCTGATCGCGCTGCCGGACGAGCTGTCGTATAAGGACGGGGCGCAGGTCGCGTGCGGGTTCGGGACAGTGTATGAGGCTATTGACAAAATCGGCGTTTCCGGCGCGGACGCGGTGCTTGTGACGGGGCTCGGCCCTGTCGGGCTCGCCGCGCTGATGCTGTGCCGCGCGATGGGGGCGAGAACGCTTATCGGCGTCGAGCTTTCCGATTACAGGATCGAGCTCTGCCGAAAGCTCGGTCTTGCCGACTACGTGTTCAAGTCGGACGAAAGCGCGCTCCGGCATATAATGGAAGTCACTGGCGGCAAAGGGTGCGAGCGCGCCATAGACGCTTCCGCCTCCGACCCCGGGCGGGTCCTCGCGATCCGCGGCACGCGCGAATGGGGGAAGATCGCATTCGTCGGAGAGGGCGGGACGTGCTCGTTTACGCCGAGCCCCGACATAATTCACGGGCAGAAGACAATATACGGCTCGTGGGTCACGAGCTTATGGAAGATGGAGGAGCTGGTGGAGCTGCTCGTCAGATGGGGGATCCACCCGGAAGAGCTGATAACGCACGAGTTCCCGCTTGAGAAAGCCGGAGAGGCATACGAGCTTATGGCGTCCGGAAAATGCGGCAAGGTCGCGGTCGTTTTCCCCGGTGAATGACGATGACGGCGCATACGTACATACTGAATAACGGCCACACGATGCCGGCGATCGGGATCGGAACGTTCGGGTCTGATAAATATACGGCGGACGAGATAGCGAACGCCGTTTACGGCGCGGTAAAATACGGGTACCGGTTGATAGACTGCGCCGAGGTATACGGGAACGAACGCGAGATCGGCGGTTCGCTTAAAAGGCTGTTTGATGAGGGAGTCGTCGGCAGGGAGGATATATTCGTCACCTCGAAGGTGTGGAATGACCATCACCGCGAGGTGAGAAAATCGTGCGAGCGCTCGCTTTCAGCTTTAGGACTTTCATATCTTGACCTTTATTTCATACACTGGCCGTTCCCGAATTATCACGCGCCGGGCTGCGCGGGAGACGCGCGCAATAAAGATTCGGTGCCGTTCTCGGTCGATGAATTTATCTCGACGTATAGGCAATGCGAAGAATTGTACCGCGACGGGCTGATCCGCGCGATAGGGGTTTCAAATATGACGGTATCAAAGCTTGAGGCGGTGCTCCCGCACGTAGAGATCATGCCGTCCGCGCTTGAAATGGAGCTTCACCCCGCGTTCCAGCAGCCGGAGCTGTTCCGGTACGCGCTTGAGCGCGGCATACGCCCGATCGGATTTTGTCCGCTCGGTTCCCCGTCTCGCCCGGAGCGCGACAGGACGGAGGACGACGCGGCGGCGATGGAGCTGCCGGAGGTGAAGACCGTCGCCGGGGCGCACGGCGTTCATCCGGCTGCCGTGTGTCTTAAGTGGGCGAGTCAGCGCGGAGCTGTCCCGATACCGTTCTCGGTCAAGGAGGCGCAGTACAGGTCAAATCTTGACGCCGTATGCTCTGATCCGCTTACGGACGCGGAAATGGAAGCCCTCGCCCGCGCGGACAGGAACTGCCGCCTTGTGAAGGGACAGGTGTTTTTGTGGGAAGGCGCGTCCGATTGGCGCGAGCTCTGGACGTGACATCGTTTAATCAATAAATGAGGAATTCGGGCGCGGCTTGCGGCAGAAAATTGCGGCAGGCCGCGCATTTGGTTTCGCGCGTGGGAAATATTCAAAACGCGCGTTCATTAAAGGCGCGGCAGGAAACATAACGATATTTACAAAGCGGCGAAAAATTGATATAATATTGTCGAAAAATTTTATGCGTGCGGATTTTCGCAAAAACGCATCAAAAAAATTTGCCGGGAGGGGCGGTCATGGGCGGTCTTGAGCGCAAAAAAATAATATTTATCGCGCTTGCGCTGTCGCTCGCCGCGGTGATCGCCGCGTGCGTGATCATACCTGTCTCGCTCTTCATGCGGCGCGGCCCTGCCGGTACTGGGGAGCACGACGCCACAGGAAATCCCGCCGCCACGGGCGGAGAAACGATCGGCGGGGACGCGGAAAATCCTCCGGCAGGGCTCACGGTGTGCGCCGGCAGCGGGAAAACGCTGTTTTCAACGCTTGACGATACCGTTTTCGATCCGGTTTTTGACGCGGGCGGCGAACGGGAGCTGACCGTTGAATGTACGCTCCCCGGCGTCGCGGTGTCGCTCCTTTTTGACCGGATGGACGGGAGCGGCGGCACGGTAAGAGTCGAGCCGGTGTTTGAAGACGGTAAATATACTGTCGAGCTTGGCGGACTTGATTTTGGGTCCGGCGAATATACGTGTTCTCTGCTGCTTTCGGGCGGTGACGGGGAGCTGATGTATGCCTCGTCCGCAAGCGCCGTCGCCTTTGGGGCGGACACGGTCATAATGATATGCGACATAACGGCGTCCGGCGACTTTACCGTGACCGAGCCGTTTGAATGGGTGACTGACGGGTTCACATTTGAGACGGAGGGCGATCTTATTTTCGCGTCCGGCAAGGCGGGAGAGATGAAGATCATAAACGACGGCGCGGATTCGATTCGGTGCGGGCGGATATTGTGCGACGCGCCGGAGTGGAATTTTACCGTGTCGGTACCGTTCGGCGCGTTTCTTGAAGAGCGTCCGTTTTACGTCTACGCCGCGTCCGTCAACGGCAAAAGCATTGACTACGGGGAGGTCTATGTCGACTCGCAAAATGACTGGGCGGAGCTGTTGTCGTCTGACGGCGTGCTCGGTATAAAACCTTATGTTGAAAAGCTCGTATGTGAGGGCGACTTTAAAATCGGCGGCGGAGTTGTGACGCGGCCGATCGGGATATCGTTTTCCGGAAACATCGACTCCGACGGCGAAATATTGATTTTGACCGACGAGGAATCGGAAATCGCCGTCGGCTGCGCCGAAAATGAGCCTATATACGGTAAATTACGCATAGATGCGCCCCTCTGTGGCGTAATATGGGAGGGCGGACCTGAGCTTGGCTATGTCGAGCGGTATATGAACGTCCGCTCCTATAACGGCGAGCCGACAGACCCGCTCATGGGCGGTGACGGGAAAACGGAGGTCGTATCAGGCCGCGTCAAGGTCGGGAAAAACTACCGCGAGTTCGTCCCGGACGGCAACGTCATCGACCTTGAGCTCGGATACGCGGACAACATAGACCCCGACAATGCGAAGATCATCGTCGCCCTTTCCGGCGACGGCAAAAGCGAGGTTTTGCGGACGGACGGCGGCTGTTACTGCGTTATAACGGACGGCGAAGGGAAGACGCGCGGCTACAAAG
Source organism: uncultured Clostridia bacterium (assembly GCA_947630625.1). Classification (GTDB taxonomy): domain Bacteria; phylum Bacillota; class Clostridia; order Oscillospirales; family CAG-272; genus DTU064. The sequence continues at coordinate 9,231 of CANRIL010000005.1, read as the reverse complement.
TCAATTTTTACAGCAGCGAATATAAGCTCCCGATCGTAAACATCACGACGGACGGCGGAGCTGCGATCACCTCGCAGGATGAATATATAGGAGGGACATTTTCCATCGACTATAACGGCGCATACGATTACGACGATATCAGCGGCGCGCGGATGGGGATCAGGGGTCGCGGGAATTCCTCATGGAAGCTTGAAAAGAAGCCGTACAAGATCAAGTTCGAGAGCGGCGTCAAGCTGTTCGGGCTCAAAAAGGCAAAAAAATGGACGCTCATCGCCAACCACACAGACCGCTCGCTCATAAGGAACAAGCTCGCGTATTCGATCGGTTCCGTGCTTGACGGGCTCGTGTTCGTTCCGGGCGCGTATATGGTAGACGTGTTCGTCAACGGCGAATACATGGGAGTATATCAGATAAGCGAGCAGGTCGAGGTAAACGAGGGGCGCGTCCCGGGCGAGGAAAATTCGACGGAGATAGACACCGATTATTTCCTTGAGATCGGCGGCGAGGTGACGAAAACGAGCTTCGGCTACGCGAATTTTTCACATAAGCTGCTTAAATATATTCTCATAAAAAATCCCGAGGAGGATGTCCTGACAAAGGAACAGTTCGATTTCATAAGCGATTACGTCAAATCTGTCGAGGACGCGATCGTTGACGGCGGCGACTATGAGTCCCTTCTCGATGTCGATTCACTGATCGACTGGTTTTTGCTTTACGAGTTTTCATATAACATTGACGGCATGTTCCGCAGGAGCGACTTTCTGCTTAAGGAAAAGGGCGGGAAGCTCTACTTCTGCACGCCGTGGGATTTTGACTACGCGTTCGGCAATTTCGTGCTTGACAGCGCCAAATTCTCGGAATGGATCTGCCTCGGAACGCCGAAGACGGACGCGTCCGACAATTATATCGAAGAAAATATCATGAAATATCTGCTCAAGGACGAAAATTTCATCTCTCGGCTCAAGGCGCGGTGGGCGGAGGTCGGCGCTCTGATGCTGAAAACGGGACTTGAAACGGTCGACGAGGCGGAAGAGGTGCTGACGCCGTCGGCGCTCGAAAATTTCAGGCGCTGGAAAATTCTCGGCTTAAAGGTGCAGTTCGAGAACAAGGAGACGGTGAAGATCAAGACGTACGCGGGGCACCTTGAATATCTGCGTAATTACATGAAAAACAGATTTGAGTGGATGGATAAAGAGATAGGAGAGATGTAGGATATGGCAAAAGCAACGCTCATATGCGGCACGCTGTGCTGCGGGAAGACTACATACGCGGAGCGGCTGCGCGAGGAGCGCGGCGGCGTGATCTTGTCGTGCGACGAGCTGATGCTTTCCGTGTTCGGGCAGGATGCCGGCGAGCGGCACGACGAATGGGCGCGCGGCGCGCAATCGTATCTTTTCGGGCTGTCGGAAAAAATCGTCGCTGCCGGGGTCGGCGTTATACTTGACTGGGGCTTCTGGACGAAGGCGAGCCGCGAATCCGCGAGGGAATTTTTCATCTCTCGCGGGATCGAATGCGAGCTTCATTATCTTGATATCGGCGAAAAGGAGCGCCGCCGCCGAATCGACAGGCGAAACGGCGAGGTGCTTGCCGGGGTCGCGTGTGCCTACTATGTCGACGAGGGGCTGGAGGCGAAATTTCTGTCGCGGTTCGAGCCGCCGGAGATGGGAGAGGCGGATGTCGTTATAACCGGATGAGCTTTCCCGGAAGGAATGTCACAGGGCGGGAGGGCAAAAAATATTATCGTGACGGGAAAAAACGAAATATGAAAAAACCTCTCCCCGATAGACGTTTTCTGTATATTCAAAAGGCGATTTTTATTTAATCTTCACAAATAAAAAAGGCCGAAAACACTTGACAAAAAAACGCCTTCGGACTATTATATAAAATAATAACGCGGACGGTTTTGCCGCCCCTGCTTTAACGCGCGCGAGCGCCGGGATCTGATTTTCAGCCATAGATATTACATTGAAGGGAGGCTTTGATGCTGTGGAGACACTCAGGTATATCAACTATATTATTACCATAGTGTTTTCTGTCTGTTACGCATATCAGTTTCTTTTCATTCCGCTTGTCTGGTTCTTTCGCAAAAGGAAGATATATACCGAAAGCAAACCGCATAAATTCGCAGTTCTCATCTGCGCACGCAACGAGGCGGAGGTCATCGGTGACCTGATAAGAAGCGTCAGGTCCCAGACTTACGACCAGCGCCTCATAAATATATTCGTTCTCGCCGACAATTGTACGGACAACACGGCGGAAGTCGCAAAGGCTGAGGGCGCCGTAGTATACACGCGGGAGAACAAGGAGCTCATCGGCAAGGGATACGCGCTGACGGAGCTCATGAGGCATCTTAAAAACGACTACCCCGACGGATTTGACGGCTATTTTGTGTTTGACGCCGACAATATCCTCGCCCCAAATTATATAGAGGAAATGAACCGCACGTTCACGGCGGGGCACGACGTTATAACAAGCTATCGCAACAGCAAAAATTTCGGCACGAACTGGATAAGCGCGGGCTACGCGCTCTGGTTTCTGCGCGAGAGCCGTTATTTGAATCACGCGCGCTTCCTTCTCGGGTCGAGCTGCGCCGTGTCCGGTACCGGATTTATGTTCAGCCGCAAGGTGGCGGACGAGATCGGGGACTGGCCGTATCATATGCTCACCGAGGATATACAGTTTTCGGTTGAACAGATCGTCGGCGGGCGCAAGATCGCGTTCTGTCCGGGAGCCGAGCTTTTTGACGAGCAGCCCGTCACGTTTGCGCAGTCATGGCGGCAGCGCCTCCGTTGGTCAAAGGGATACATACAGGTTTTCCAGGGCTACGGCACAAGGCTGATACGCGGCATATTCCGCGGCAGCTTCTCATGCTTCGACATGACTATGACGATAATGCCGGCGTTCGTTCTCTCGATCATTTCAGCGATCTGCAACATCGCGCTCGGAGTCAAGGGCGCTGCGGTGGGCGACGACCTGATGGTTGCCGCAGGTTCCGTTTTCCAGCTTGTCTCGAATCTTTATCTGACGCTCTTTGTGTTCGGCGCTGTGACGACATTGACCGAGTGGCGTCGGATACACACGGCAGCGTGGAAGAAGATCCTCTTCGCGTTCACGTTCCCGCTATTCATGTTCACGTACGTGCCGATCTCGATCGCGGCGCTGTTCTGCAAAATAGACTGGAAGCCGATAAAGCATTCGCTCTCCGTTGCGAAGCTTGAAAGCGAGGCGTCCGGAAATCTTACGGCAAGCGAGAGAAGGCATCGCCGCCGTGTGGTGACGGCAGTGTCGCTCTGCATCGCCGCGGCGATCGGCGCTGTCCTCGGCATAAACGCGTATGTTATGGCGAAGGGCGACGACGGGATAATTCTTTCGGCGCAGGCGGCAGAGCTTGACAATATGGACTGCGTCGTTGTCCTCGGCTGCGAGACGAAAAGCAATGGCTATATCGGGGATATGCTCGCGGACAGGCTCGAATGCGCCGTCGGTCTTTACAAAAGCGGCGCTGCGCCGAAGCTTTTGATGAGCGGCGAGAAGCGCGAGGAAGAGGGATATAATGTCGCGGCGATCATGGAGAGCTACGCGCTCGGCGCAGGCGTCCCGCGCGAGGACATTTTGACAGATTTTGAAGGCGAGTCGACATATGACAGCATCGTGCGCGCCAAGGAAGTATACGGAGCGTCGAGAGTCGTCATCGTGACTCAGGAATATCAGCTCCCGCGCGCGCTTTATATCGCGGGCGAGCTTGGGCTTGAGGCGTACGGCGTCGCGTCCGATTATCACATATATGAGTGGCAGTCGGTGCGCGAATGCGGCGAGATACTGCTCCGCGTAAAGGATTTCGGCGTCACGATGATACAGCCCGAAAAGGCGGATGAAAAGTCACAGAGACCGGCTTCGGGCGTCACCGTCGAGTGAAAAAATTTCACCGATTTGCGCTTTGTCGGCAGCCGACGCAAGCCTCCCGTGCGGTATATAAAATTTTATAAAACAAAAATGCGAGGGAAGAAGCTCCGACCGGACTTTCTTCCCTCGCTATTATTTTACCAGAACAGCGGCTTTTCACCGCGGAGCTTGTATATCGCCTCGGCGAAGAAGTAGTCGCCGTATATTATAGACATGTGGTGTCCCCGATCGCTGCCGCGGTTGTAGGCTTCGGAGCCCATCGTCAATATTGGGTCAGTGTCGGTGTCCCAGTCGCAGTATTTTTCCTCGAGCGCGCGCAGTATTTTCATCGCGGCGTCAAGGTATGTGTTCCGCTCGTATTCGCCGACATTGTTCGCGATCTCGATGAGCCCGCATGCCGCGATCGCGCCCGCCGTCGTGTCTATGAGTGTCGGTTCGTCCGGCGCTCTGAAATCTATGCGCGGAACGTAGCCGGTCGCCGCGACGCAGGAGATGAAGTAGTGGGCGACGCGCTTTGCGGCGTCGAGATAGCGCGCCTCGCCTGTGTGGATATAGGAGAGCACATAGCCGTATATAGCCCACGCCTGTCCGCGCGTCCAGGAGGAGCCTTCCTCGTATCCCTGCCCGCCGTATGTGCGGATGAATTCTCCCGTGTCGGGGTCGAGCTCGACGATGTGATTTACGGAGCCGTCCGGGCGGATGTGAGTTTTCAGCACCTTGTCGGCATGCTTCATCGCGATATATTTGTAGCGCGGGTCGCCGGTCTGCTCGGACGCCCAGTATAGAAGCGGGATGTTCATCATGCAGTCGATGATGACCCAGCCGACGTTGTTGCCTCCGTTCCATGAGCGGAGGAATTCGCCGTTCGGGTTATAGCGTCCGGCGAGCAGATTTGCGGCATACAGGCACCGCGTCCTCGCCTCACGGCTGCCGGTGAGCTTGTAGTCCGCGCCGAACGAGATGTGGAACATGAATCCGACATCGTGATGGAGCCGGTCATATTCGGCAAACGCGCCTGCGAGGATGCGTTCGGCGCTCTCAGCTCCCCGGCGGTATTCTTCGTCTTTTGTCCCCGCGTACATCAGCCATAAAAGCGCCGGCCAGAATCCGTTCGTCCACCAGGCAATGTCTGATTTTGCGCTGTCCGTGAAGCGGCCGTTATGCGATGTGTACGGCAGAATGTCCCCATTGCGCGCGCAAGTGACGCGCAGCTTCCGGTCGAGTTTTTCCCATGTTCCATTTACCCATTCGTTCATTGCTTTTCCCTCCTTTTGCAGCAGGCGTACTTATAATTGTGAAACTATGTCGCGAGATAAAGCGAGTTTACGTCGAAAGCGAGACTATTGCGAGCCGCAGCGCCTCGGCGCTTGCGGCTGTCCCGAGCGTCCCGACGGACGGGACATGAATGAATCCGACGCGGACGGGAGTGCCGAAAAACCGCGCGGAGAGAGAATAAAACACGTCGTTGCAGACGTAGGTACCGGCGGAATACGACACGGCCGCCGGTATCGTCGCTGCCGAGATCGCCTCCGCCATATGCCGGACAGGCAGCGTTGAAAAATACGCCTCGCGTCCGCCGATCTCGATCGGGGTATCGTGCGGACACGCGCCGTCGTTGTCGGGCGCGGCGGCGTAACGGAGATTGATCGCAACGGCCTCCGGCGTGACGGCAGCTCGCCCCGCCGCCTGACCGACGGAGAGAACAACGTCCGCGCCGACCGCCTCCGCTTCCGTGATCGCGATTTTTGCGGCGCGCCCGAACGAAACGGGCAGCGTCAGCTTATGTATTTCAAATTCGCCGAGCGTGCAGGGGATCTGTCGCACGGCGGCATCGGACGCGTTTTCATCGTCGCCGCCGAACGGCTCAAACGATGTGAGAAGCAATTTTTTCATCCGCTCACCTTCCTCGGAACAATTATACAGCCCCAATGCAGAAAAATCAACCGTCGGCGCGTCTTTTAAAACGAAAATAAGTGTTGACACGGAATGCGGAAGATGATATAATGATACAAAGTCCTAATATCAATAACGGAGGCGGCAGTGCAGCAGAGAAATACGAAACAGCGCATGCTCGTCCTCGAAGCGGTGAGGGCGAGGCACGATCATCCGAGCGCGGACGAAATATATTTTGACGTGCGCGCAAAGGACGCGAGGATCAGCCGCGCGACTGTGTACCGCAATCTGAACGTGCTCGCGCAGTCGGGCGAGATAGCGCACGTCAGAGTCCCCGCCGCCGACAGGTACGATTTTCGCAGAGACAAACATTATCACATGTTCTGCGTCCGCTGCGGCCGCGTTTCAGACGCGCCGATAGTTTACCGTGAAGAGCTTGACGGGGGCGTCGAGGAGGCGACCGGATTTAAAGTCGAGCGCCACAGGATGATATTTGAGGGCGTGTGCCCCGAATGCCTGAAGGAAAAGGCGGAGGATGCGCGATAAAATTATTGGGCGGGAATTTGCGCCCAGGAAGGCGGTTCTGCGCCGTTTATTCGGTTAAATCGACTGACCAAAAAAGAGGTCGGCACACAAATAAAATATTTATTAAAGGGAGAAAAGAACATGGCAGACAAGACAACAAAGTACGCGGGAACAAAGACGGAAGAAAACCTGAGGGCGGCTTTCGCCGGTGAATCCCAGGCGAGAAACAAGTACACGTATTTTGCATCCGTGGCGAAAAAGGAAGGCTACGAGCAGATCTCGGCGCTGTTCGCAAAGACGGCGGACAACGAAAAGGAACACGCGAAGATGTGGTTCCGCGAGCTCGCGGGCATCGGCACCACGGCTGAAAACCTGAAGGACGCCGCTGACGGCGAGAACTACGAGTGGACCGACATGTATGAAGAGTTCGCGAAGACGGCGGAGGAAGAGGGCTTCACAGACCTTGCACGCAAGTTCCGCCTTGTCGCCGCGATCGAGAAGCATCACGAGGAGCGTTACCGCGCGCTGCTTCACAACGTCGAGACGGCAGCCGTATTCGAGAAAAGCGAAATTAAGATCTGGGAGTGCCGCAACTGCGGTCACATCGTCGTCGGCACGAAAGCACCTGAGGTGTGCCCCGTCTGCAATCATCCGCAGAGCTATTTTGAAATTCACGCCGAGAACTATTGATTTTTCTGCGGCATCTCATGTTCCGGACGGCGCTTCGCGCCGTCCGGAATTTTCGGAGGACGAAAAATTTACAAAAGTATCGTTTACACCTGCTGCCGAGGTTGAAATCGGCGGCGTTTTATTGTATAATAGAAAAAAGCGTTTGACGCAAAAGGCGAGGCGGAGGGGAGCATGGAGCCGTATCATCACAAGGTGCAGTATTACGAAACGGACAAGATGGGGATAACGCACCATTCCAACTATATCCGCTGGATGGAGGAGGCGCGCGTCGATTTCCTTGCCCGGCTTGGCTGGGACTACGCAAAGCTCGAAGAGCTTGGGATAGTCTCTCCCGTTATGTCGGTCGCCTGCAAATACAGGTCGCCGACGACGTTTGACGACGACGTGTATATCTCGATCTCGGTGAAGGAGCTGCGTCCGGTCAGAATGACTATCGGATATAATATGCGTGACCGCGAAGGCAAGCTTGTGTGCGACGCCGTCTCGGAGCACTGCTTTCTCGACACGTCGGGACGGATAATAAAGCTCAGCCGCGATTATCCCGATTTTTACGCAGCTTTGTCGGAATATGTTGAAGATAAAGAAAACGAAAAAAATGATACATGATCAGGAGGTAAAAAATGAACAAATTTACAAAGTATCTCGGAAAATCTCTCGCGTACTGCCTTGAGATCCTCGTCGGCGTTCTTCTGCTCATCGACCCGGAAGGGTTTACGTCATGGGTCGTGATCGCCGTCGGCGCGGCGATGATAGTCGCGGGGCTCTATTATGTGCTGCGGTATTTCCGCGTTGAGCCTGTTTTGGCGATGAGAGAGCACGACCTTGCGACCGGGCTTTTCCTTCTGGCAGCCGGCGCGCTTTTCGCGTTCAAAACGAGCTGGATCATCGCGACGTTCTCTATCATGACGCTTCTGTACGCGGTCGCGATGTTGATCCTCGGATTTGTCAAGATCCAGACGACGGTCGACCTTCTGAGGATGAAGCTCGGCGGGTGGCTTATATCCGCGATAAACGCCGCTTTGACGGTGATCTTCGCCGTCATCATATTCTTAGACCCGTTCGGGGCCATGACGGTGCTCTGGCGGTTTACGGCCGTGTCGATAATTGTGATCGCGCTGCTCGATTTTGTCGTCATGGTCATGTCGGCGGTAAAGACAAAGAATGATGTCGGCGGCGAGACGCACGAAGAAAAATAAATTCTATGGAATATAGGACCGAGCATGACTCGATGGGCGAGATAAACGTGCCCGCTGACAAATACTGGGGCGCGCAGACCGAGCGCAGCTTTGAAAATTTCAAAATCGGCGAAGAACGCATGCCGAAGGAGATCATTCGCGCGTTCGCCGTCCTGAAAAAGGCGGCGGCGACCGCGAATTATAGGCTCGGCAAGCTTGACGGGGAAAGGTTTTCGATCATCTGCCGCGTCTGCGACGAGATAAGCTCAGGCGCGCTTGACGACAATTTTCCGCTCGTCGTCTGGCAGACGGGTTCCGGCACGCAGTCAAACATGAACGTGAATGAGGTAGTCGCCAATCGCGGCAACGAGCTTGCCGGGAAGAAGCTCCTTCATCCGAACGACCATGTGAACATGTCCCAGAGCTCCAACGACACTTTCCCGACCGCGATGCACATCGCGGCGGTGACTGCGATCGAGGGAAATCTGCTGCCGGCGATAGACGGGCTGACGGCGACGTTTTCACGGCTGATGGAGGAAAATGAGGGGATCGTCAAAAGCGGCAGAACGCACCTTCAGGACGCGACGCCTATCTCGTTTTCGCAGGAAATCAGCGGCTGGTGCGCAATGCTGCAAAAGGCGCGCGGGATGATAGAGTCTTCGCTTGACGGGCTCTGCGAGCTCGCGCTCGGCGGCACCGCCGTCGGCACCGGTCTGAACGCGCCGCGCGGGTTTGATACGGCAGTCGCGGAGGCAGTGTCTGAGCTGACGGGAAGGGAATACAGGACGGCGGCGAACAAATTTCATTCGCTGACGAGCAAGGACGAGCTTGTATTTGCGCACGGCGCGCTTAAGGCGCTGGCGGCGAACATGATGAAGATCGCGAACGACGTTCGCTGGCTCGCGAGCGGGCCGAGATGCGGGCTGCACGAGATATTCATACCCGAAAACGAGCCGGGAAGCTCCATCATGCCCGGCAAGGTCAATCCGACTCAGTGCGAGGCGGTGACGATGGCGGCAGTCCAGGTCATGGGAAACGACGCCGC